>CAZWMT010000001.1:0-284655 GCA_964635055.1 uncultured Microthrixaceae bacterium
CACGTCTCCGACCCGCACGTCTCCGACCCGCACGTCTCCGACCCGCACGTCTCCGGCCCGCGGTGGCGCCGACCAGCGGTGTCTCCGACCCACGGCGACTCCGGCCCACGGCGACTCCGGCCCGCACGTCTCCGACCCACGGCGTCTCCGGCCCGCGGTGGCGCGGGCCCGCGGCGCCGACGCCAGGTTGAACCGCAAGGTCGAGGCCTGCCGGCACGACACGGACGGCGACGGGCCGGGACCCTGCCAAGGGTCGGGATTCCGCTTCGGGAGGGCGCGCCGATCTGGTAGTTGGCGCGGCGCGCACCGGTACGGGCGGCGCTGACGGCCCGGTGTTCCGCCCTGTCGAGGTGATCAGCGCAGGTCGAACAGCAGGGCCTGCAGGAGCAGCGCCTCGTTGGGGTTGCGCACCACCGCCTCGGACGCCGCCTGGATGGCGTCGAGGTTGGCCAGCAGGTCATCGGGGCGACGGGCGTCGGCCAGGCCGTCGCGGTAGCGGCGGGCCAGGGTGGCGAGGCCGAACCGCAGCTCGGCGGTACGGGCGCGGCGCACCTCACGCCGGTGCTGGGCCGTCAGTTGGCTGGCCCCCGATCCCCGCTGCCCGTAGCGCTCGATGCGCTCGGCCAGCGCGGCCACCTCGACGGCGTGTCGCTCGTCGAGCGGCGCCTGGGCGCGGTCGATCAGCGCCACGAGCTCGGCGGCCACCGTCATCACCGCCGCCCCGGTGCCGTCGAGACGGTCGGGCACCGCGTGCCAGGCGGCCCGGCGATCGGCCAGCTCGGGGTCGGTGGCCAACAACCGGGCCCGGTCGAGATCGCCGCCGGCCGCCTGCGCCGCCTCGGCTGCCGGCTCGGGCGCCACGCCCTCGGCGACCAGTCGCTCGATCACGAGGGCCTCGGGCACGGGGTGGAAGTCGATGCGCACCGCCCGGGAGGCGATGGTGATCAGCTCGGGCGGCACGTCGTCGGCCAGGATCACGAACACGGTGGAGGGCGGTGGCTCCTCGATGATCTTGAGCAGCTTGGGGGCCACCACGCTCACCTTGTGGAACTCGCAGAGCACCAGCACCTTGCGGCTCCCCTCCACCGGCGCCCGGACGCTGGCCCGGATGATCTCGGTGGCTTCCTCGTCGCGGAGCGATGCGCCCTCGGGGACGAAGACGGTGAGGTCAGGGTGCTGCTCGGACAGGGCCAGGTGGCGGTGCCGGGCGGCGTCGTCGCCGGTGCTGCCCGCGGCCAGCAGGTCGCCGGCGAAGGCCCGGGCCGCGGCCCGCCGCCCACTGCCGGGCGGACCCACGAACAGGTAGGCGTGCACTGGCGCCGCCACCGAGGCCCGCAACTGGGCGACGGCCCGGTCCTGGCCGAGCACGTCGGCCCACCCGCCCTCGGCCATCGCGACAGCGTCGGCGTCGGCGTCGGCCGCTTCGGCGGCGGCGGCGTCAGCGGAGGCGCTCATCCTCGCCCCCGACCCACCCGAACTGGCGCCTGATTCGGCGGCCAGGACGACAGGATCAGGCGCCAGTTCGAGACGCCGCGAGCGACGGCGGCGGCGACGGCGGAGGCGCTCGTGTGCGGCTCCAGCCCACCCGAACTGGCGCCCGATCCGGCGGCCAGGACGACAGGATCGGGCGCCAGTTCGGACCGCCGCGAGCGACGGCGGCGGCGAGGCGGGCGGCCGGGCGTGTTGGCGACGGCGGGGCGGGCGGCGAGGCGGGCGGCGGGGCGGGCGGCGGGGCGGGCGGCGAGGCGGGCGGCGGCGCCAGCGGCGGCGGGGCACGCAGCCGCAGTCATCGGGTCACCCCCACCCGGTCCGCCGCCGCGGCCCACACCCGATCGGCCACGTCGTCGACCGTGCCCGTGCCGTCCACGACAACCCAGCGGTCGGGGTCGGCGGCGGCCAGCGCCCGGAAGCCGGCCACCACCCGCTGGTGGAAGCCGTCGCCCACCCCCTCCATGCGGTCGCGCTCGGCGCCCAGGCGGGCTTCGGCGATGGCCTCGGGCACGTCGAGCAGCACCACCAGGTCGGGCCAGAGGCCACCGGTGGCCCAGCGCGACAGCTGCTCGACCTCGGCGAGGGGCAGGCCCCGGCCGTAGCTCTGGTAGGCAAGCGACGAGCCCGCGAAGCGGTCGGTGACCACGGTGCGGCCGGCGTCGAGGGCCGGCCGGATCACCTCGGCCACGTGCTGGGCCCGGTCGGCGGCCATCAACAGCGCCTCGGCGCGGTCGGCCAGCTCGTGGTTGGCGGGATCGAGCACGAGGGCCCGGATGCGACTGCCGATGGCCGTGCCCCCCGGCTCGCGTGTGAGCACCGCGCCCAGCCGATCAGCCAGCCGGGCCGCCTGCGTGGACTTGCCCGTCCCCTCGCCCCCCTCGAACGCGATCAGCAGGCCGACCGACACCGACGACCCCTCGTTCTCGAGGCAATGCCCCCCGGGAACCGGGGGCTGTTGCCTCCAGTTCGCCGACCCACTGTTCTCGAGGCACTGCCCCCCGGGAACCGAGGGCTATTGCCTCCAGTTCGCCGACCCACTGTTCTCGAGGCAATGCCCCCCGGGAACCGGGGGCTGTTGCCTCGAGTTCGCCGACCCACTGTTCTCGAGGCACTGCCCCCCGGGAACCGGGGGCTATTGCCTCGAGTTCCGACGGCAGCGGGCGCGGTGGCCACGTCAGGGGGTCGACTTGGTGGCGGCGGCCTTCTTCTTCGCCGCCGTCTTCTTGGCCGTCCCCTTCTTGGCGGAGGCCTTCTTCTTGGCCGTCCCCTTCTTGGCGGTGGCCTTCTTCTTCGCCCCCTTCTTCTTCTTGGCCGGGCCACGGGCTCGACGATCGGCCAGCAACTCGCTGGCTCGATCGATGGTGATCTCCTCCACCGTGTCGCCCTTGCGGAGCGAGGCGTTGGACTCGCCGTCGGTGACGTAGGGGCCGAACCGACCGTCCTTCACCACCACCGGCAGGTCGGTGGCGGGATCCGCGCCGAGCTCACGCAGCGGCGCCGCCGCCTGCTGGCCCCGACCGCGCTTCGGCTCGGCCAGGATCTTCAGGCACTCGTCGAGCGTGACGGTGAACAGCTGGGCCTCGGTGGCCAGGCTGCGACTGTCGTTGGCCTTCTTCAGGTAGGGCCCGTAGCGGCCGTTCTGCACCGTGATCTCGACCCCGTCGGCGGGGTCGGCGCCCACCACCCGGGGCAGGCTGAGCAGCCGCAACGCGTCGTCGAGCGCGATCGTGTCGAGGCTCATGTCCTTGAACAGCGACGCCGTCTTGGGCTTGGGCCCCCCGTCCTCGAGCTCGCCCAGCTGCACGTAGGGGCCGAAGCGGCCGGCCCGGGCCAACACGGGCAGGCCCGACTCGGGGTCGGTGCCGATCTCGCGGTCGCCGCTGGGGGCGTCGAGCAGCTCGTTGGCCCGCTCGACGGTGAGCTCGTCGGGGACGATGTCGTCGGGGATGCTGACGGTGTCCTCGTCGACGGGTTCCTCGGCCCCGTCCGCCGAGCCCGGCCCGGGGGCGGGACGCCGCGCCAGGTACGGGCCGTACTTGCCCACCCGGGCCACGATGGTGCGGCCCTCGTCGTCGGTGCCCACCGGGATCGAGCTGACCGCCCGCGCGTCGATGTCGCCCAACCGGTTCGACACCATCTCCTTCAGGCCCAGTTCGCCGTTCCCGAAGTAGAACCGGCTCAGCCACGGGATGGCCTCGGCGG
The DNA here is from genome assembly GCA_964635055.1 of uncultured Microthrixaceae bacterium. Classification (GTDB taxonomy): domain Bacteria; phylum Actinomycetota; class Acidimicrobiia; order Acidimicrobiales; family DATDAH01; genus JAEUJM01. Next base: position 3,694 of record CAZWMT010000001.1, read on the forward strand.
TGCCGCTGGCGATGCTGTCGAGGTCGTCCTCCATGCGGGCGGTGAACGCGTAGTCGACCAGGTCGGGGAAGTGCGTCTCGAGCAGGGTGACCACCGCGAACGCGGTGAACGACGGGACGAGCGCGCTGCCTTTCTTCCACACGTACTCGCGGTCGATGATGGTGCTGATCGTGGCCGCGTAGGTGGACGGCCGGCCCACCCCCAGCTCCTCGAGCTTCTGCACCAGCGAGGCCTCGGTGTAGCGCGCCGGCGGCTTGGTCTCGTGGCCCTTGGGCTCGAGGCGCTCGGCGGTGAGGCGGCCGCCGGGCTGCATCGGCGGCAGGATCTTGTCCTGATCGTCGCGGTCCCCCTCGGGCTCGTCGCTGCCCTCCCGGTAGGCCTTGAGCCAGCCGGGGAACAAGATGGTGCGCCCGGACGCCGCGAACTCGGCGTCCTTGCCGGCCGACGAGGTGGCCCCCAGGCGCACCTGCATGGTCTCGCCGCGGGCGTCGGTCATCTGCGACGCCACCGTGCGGGCCCAGATCAGCTCGTAGAGCCGGTGGCTGTCGTTGTCGAGCTGGCTGCGCAGCTGATCGGGGGTACGGAACGAGTCGCCGGCCGGGCGGATGGCCTCGTGGGCCTCCTGGGCGTTCTTCACCTTCCGGGTGTAGAGCCGGGGGGCGTCGGGCAGGTAGTCCTTGCCGTACTTCTCCAGAATCTGGGTGCGAGCCGCGGTCAGCGCGGCGTCGGACAGCGTGGTGCTGTCGGTGCGCATGTAGGTGATGTGGCCGTTCTCGTACAGCCGCTGGGCGATGGCCATCGTCCGCGACGACGAGAACCTCAGCTTGCGGCCCGCCTCCTGCTGCAGGGTCGAGGTCATGAACGGCGCCTTGGGCTTGCTGGTGTAGGGCTTGGACTCGACGGAGCGGACGGCGAACGAGGCGCCGGCGAGGTCGGCGGCCAGGCCCGACGCCCCGGCCTCGTCGAGCACCAGCACGTCGGCGTTCTTCACCGCGCCGGTGGCGTCGTCGAAGTCCTTGCCGGAGGCCAGGCGGGTGCCGTCGACCGACACCAGGGTGGCGTCGAACGTGTCGAGGGCGCCCTCGGGCGAGAACGTGCCTTCGATGTCCCAATAGCCCGCAGCCCGGAAGGCCATGCGCTCGCGCTCGCGCTGCACCACCAGCCGGGTGGCCACGCTCTGCACCCGGCCCGCCGACAGCCCGGTGCGGATCTTCTTCCACAGCACCGGCGACACCTCGTAGCCGTACAGGCGGTCGAGGATGCGACGGGCCTCCTGAGCGTCGACCAGGCGCCGGTCCAGGTCGCGGGGCTCGTCGATGGCCCGTTGGATGGCCTGCGGCGTGATCTCGTGGAACACCATGCGGTGCACGGGCACCCGGGGGCTCAAGAGCTCGAGCAGGTGCCAGGCGATGGCCTCGCCCTCGCGGTCCTCATCCGTGGCGAGATAGAGCTCGTCGGCGTCCTTCAGCGCCCGCTTCAGGTCGCGGACCACGTCCTTCTTCCCGGGCGACACCACGTAGAGGGGCTTGAAGTCGTTGTCGACGTCGACACCGAGCCGGGCCCAGGGCTCTCCCTTGAACGCGGGAGGCACATCGGCCGCCTTCTGGGGCAGGTCGCGCACGTGCCCCACCGACGACTCGACCACGTAGTCGTCACCCAGATAGCCCGCGATCGTGCGCGCTTTGGCGGGGGACTCGACGATCACGAGACGGGTGGTCACGAGCGCAAGGTAAGAACGCCATCGCCGTCGGTGTCAACACCGGCCCGGCGGCGGCGGCCCCACGGCGACCCTAGATTGCGGCCATGGACTTCGCCCTCAGCCCCACCGCCCAGGCCCTCCAGGAGAAGCTCCTGGCGTTCATGGACGACCACGTCTACCCCGCCGAGGCGGTGTGGGAGGAGCAGATGGCAGCGTCGGGCGACCCGCACTTCCACGCCCCGATCATCGAGGACCTGAAGGCCGAGGCGCGGGTCCAGGGGCTGTGGAACCTGTTCCTGCCCCACAAGACCCAGTGGACCGACGGGCTGTCCAACGTGGACTACGCCCCCCTCTGCGAGATCCTGGGCCGCAGCCCCATCGCCTCGGAAGCCCTCAACTGCTCGGCGCCCGACACCGGCAACATGGAGATCCTCACCATGTTCGGCACCCCCGAGCAGAAGGAGCAGTGGCTCCTCCCGCTGCTCGAGGGCGAGATCCGCTCGTGCTACGCCATGACCGAGCCCGCGGTGGCCAGCTCCGACGCCACCAACATCTCGTGCCGCATCGAGCGCGACGGCGACGACTACGTCATCAACGGGCGCAAGTGGTGGATCTCGGGCGCCGGATCGAAGCGCTGCAAGATCGCCATCCTCATGGGCAAGACCGACCCCGAGGCTTCCCGCCACACCCAGCAGTCGATGGTGCTGGTGCCCCTCGACACCCCCGGCGTGACGATCCTCCGCGATCTGCCGGTGTTCGGGTACAACGACGTCGAGGGCCACTGCGAGATCCTCTTCGAGGACGTCCGGGTGCCCGTCACCAACCTGCTGGGCGACGAGGGCAGCGGCTTCGCCCTCGCCCAGGCCCGCCTCGGCCCCGGCCGCATCCACCACTGCATGCGGGCCATCGGCGTGGCCGAGCGGGCCCTCGAGGCCATGTGCCGGCGGGTGCAGACCCGAGTGGCGTTCGGGAAGAAGCTGTCCGAGCAGGGCGTCATCCAGGAGTGGATCGCCGACTCGCGCATCGAGATCGAACAGGCCCGCCTGCTCACCATGAAGACGGCGTGGCTGATGGACACCGTCGGCAACAAGGGCGCCCGCATCGAGATCTCGGCCATCAAGGTGGCGGTGCCCGACATGGCCATCAAGGTGGTCGACCGCTCCATCCAGGCCCACGGCGCCGCCGGCCTCAGCGCCGACTTCCCGATGGCCAAGATGTACTCGTACGTGCGCATGCTGCGGTTCGCCGACGGCCCCGACGAAGTGCACCGCATGACCATCGCCCGGCGGGAATTGCGCGCGTACGAGTCTGCGTAGTCGAGGCTGCGCACCGGCGGGTCCTGACCCCGATCCGGTATCCGAAAATCGGCCCGGAAAGGCATGGGCCGATCTTTCGGACCCTCCGGAGCGGCGCCACCCCCCGGTGCTCCGCCTCGAGCCGGACTCCGTCCGGCGACTGCACCCGCCACTCACCGCTCTGACTCCTGTCGGTGCGGCCCGCGCTGGCTGGCGCCCCTCACGTCTCGCGGTCGCTTCACCCCTTGCGCTTGCCTGAACTCGACGCAATGGCTGTCGGAATCCGACGGCTATCACGTCGAGTTCGGTGGGACTGAACCTTTTCGGCTGGTCGTGCGGTTGACTCTCTGACACACGGCGGGGAGGCATCCGATCGGCGAACCGAGGGAGGGGGACGACGCGTTGACGGCGTTCTGTCAGGTCGAGTACCCGCGCCTGGTGATGCTGCTGTCGCTGCACACCGGCGAGCGGCCGGTCGCCGAGGAGTTGGCGCAGGACACGTTGGTCCGGGTGCACGAGCACTGGGACAGGGTTCGGGCGATGGACAACCCGCGCGGATGGGCGTACGCGGTCGGGTTGAACCTGGCGCGGTCGTGGTGGCGGCGGCGCCACGCCGAGCGACGGGCACTGGCGCGCTTAGGTCGGCCAACGCTGGAGGCGCCGCCGGAGGAACCGACCGACGTGGTCGCGCTACGGACCGCGGTGGCGGCACTCCCGATCCGGCAGCGGACCGCGGTGCTCCTGCGGTACTTCGCCGACCTCTCCGTCACGGAGACCGCCGGCCACATGCACTGCGCCGAGGGCACGGTGAAGTCGCTGACGTCGCAGGCCATCGCCACGCTTCGTCCCCGGTTCGAGGAGCCCGACGATGCCTGAACGCCTCGATCAGCTCGTGGCGGAGTCCCTCGGTGACCTGGTGCCCGTCGACGTACCTGCCCTGGGTCGACGTGCCCGCCGCCGGCGCCGCGCCCGGCGCGGCGCCCTGGTCGGTGGGACGGCGCTGATCCTCCTGCTGCTCGCCGCCGCCGTCGTCGTCGTCGTCCCCCGCGGCGACGACGCGTCACAACACGTCGTCACGCGGCCCGACGAGGGCGTCGGCTTCGTGGTCGAGGGTGCCCCGGTCGGCCGTTGGATGCAGGGCGCCGCGCCGCCGCTGTCGCCTCGGGTCGCTGTGTTCGCGGACCGCTTGGATGACGGACGGGTGCTGGTGTGGGGCGGCGTCGATGCGCAACAGGCAGCGCAGGGCGGTGCCGCCGGCCTCCTCCACTTCCAGCCGGACGGAGCGATCTACGACGTGCGCTCCGACACCTGGGAGACGATCCCGTCCGTTCCGCTCCCCGGCGGCCATCGCATCATCGGGCCCAGCGGTGCGATGTTCTTCGACGCTCAGGTCGAGGGCGACACGTTCGCGATCGTCGGCCGAAGTGACGGCGGCGTTCTCGACGCCGCCGTCTACGACATCACCGAACAGACCTGGTCGGTGGCCCCAGCGCAGGAAGACCTGGACGGATACGGCGTGGACGTTGCCTGGGACGGGACGACGCTCGTCCTCGTGCGGACCGGCCGCGGCTACCTGGGCGAGGCGTTCGAGACACCGGGGCCGTTCACCCGCCGGTGGTCCCCGGATGATGCCGAGTGGACGGACGGGGCGGCCCCACCCTTGGGCGGCCGATCCTTCGCCACCACCGCATACGCCAGCGGCGAGCTGGCGCTGTTCGGCGGAACCACCACCAGTCTCGACCAACCGGGCACAGTCGCGGATGAGACCAACCCCGATCCCGGCGCTGTTCGCGATGGTGCCATCTACGACATCGCCGCCGACCGGTGGACCGCCATCCCGGCGCCACCACCATCGATCGGGGATGCGCACGCACTCACCTGGAGGGCGGGTGAGCTCCTGGTCGGCGGCGACGCTTCGGGTCGATCGATCGGCACGAGCCGCTACTCGGCGCTCGCCGCCTACGACCCCATCACCGGGACCTGGCGGACACTCGCGTCCTCGCCCGACATCGACTCGCACGAAGTGCAAACCAGGCCCACCGTGGTCGGCGGCGGCCTTCCCCAGGGCGAACCGCCGCTGGTGGTCGCAGAGGGTGTGAGCGGCTTCAGCGGCGAGCACCCCTGGTACCTCCTGGGCGACGCCTGGGAACAGGTCCCGTTCCCCGCGTTGGTCGCTGGCGACGATCTCGTCGTCGCCCTGACCAACCTGGGCGACACCTCGACGGTCAGCCACGGCGGCCGCGCCGAACTCGCCGTGCGTCGGTCACCGGGGCGATGGCAGCCGGGCCTCACGGCACCGTTTTCCGGCCGCTGGGAGGCCGGCGTCGTCACCAGTGATGGTCGGCTGGTGGCCATCAGCGAGGCGCCCGCGGCGCCGGAAGACGCCGATCAGCAGACCTGGCTCTTCGACCCGGAAGGCTGAACCGGCGATCCGGGGCGCCCGCTCGGGTTCGGGGCGCTCATTCACACCGTGGCGAACGGCGGAGGGACTCGTCGGCGCCGCCGGGACGGATCCACTCGAACCGAAGTTGGGGGTGCAGGCGTCGGACCGTCACGGTCCTGGAAGCGCACCCCGAGTCGCCGGTCACCGACGTGCAGGTGACGACATGGCGGCATCCGACGTGGCGGTGTCCTTGGTGCCGGTGACCGGGTCCCTCGCCGGTCGCCCCGCACGGCACACGGTGGGCGTAGCGGCGCGGCAGGCGGCTCCCATTGGCCGCGTGCTCGGGGCGCAGCCGGGCCCACCGCCAGACCGGACGCCGTCGTGCCTCGAGCTCGACTCGTAGCGTGGGGACCTTGACGTGGTCGAGAAGGTCTCGCTGTTGCGAGTGACGTATCGCCGCTTCGGGAACCGGGACGTGGAGGGTTGCTGGCGATGATGACCCTCGACGTCGAGTGGCCCGACGTGGCCAACGCCGCCGTGCTGCGGGGCCCGAGGCGGTGCGGCCGTACTGGATGGCGGTCGTGCGCCGGCAGGTGTTCGGGCTCGACGGCCAGCCGCTGAACCGAGGCGGCCACCGTCCATCACCGGTACTCGTTCCGCGACGACCGGGTCAGCCGCATGGTGGTGTTCGGGGATCGGGCCGCCGCCACGGCCTGACCGTCCGACCACGCGATCCATCCAAGCGTTTCGGCCCCGTCTTGCGGTTGACCCTGCACACATCGGCGGGGAGGAACCCGCTGACCGAGGAGCAGGTCCCGCCCATCGGCGACGACACCGGGATGCTGGACGACGGAGCGAGCTACGACGTGGCCGCTGATGCCTGGACGGTCGGGTCGGGCGGCGCCCGATCGCACGTCACCATCCGGCGCCCCGTTCTCGGAAAGCGACGTGCCGCCGTGAGCGGCATGGGGCTTCCCGGAACCCGGGGATGCGCCGCCGTCACGCGAGGATGGGCCCGTGGACGAGACGCGCGTCGACCGTTGGGTGTGGGCGGTGCGCCTCTACAAGACCCGGTCGGCGGCGACGACGGCGTGCCGGGGTGGCCACGTGCGGGTGAACGGCCGGCCGGCCAAGCCCGCCGCCGCGGTTCGGGTCGGCGACCGGGTGGAGGCCACCGTGGGCCAACGCCGGCGCATCCTCGAGGTCGTGCGCGTGATCGACACCCGGGTGGGCGCGCCGATCGCGGCGGAGTGCTTCGTCGACCACTCGCCGCCCGAGGATCGCCCCTCGGCCGCGCCACCCGTTCCCGTCCGCGATCCGGGCGCGGGCCGTCCCACCAAGCGCGACCGGCGCCGCCTCGACCGCCAGCGGGGCCGCTGAGGGCCCGGACAGGTTCGATCCCGAGCACGAGTTGTGGTCGAGGCGCTTCGTCGACCGGCACGAACCGTCGCGCCGGCGAGTCCCCGAAGCGGCGACCGACCAGGACAAGGGCACCTGGGTCGCGTCGAGTGGTGCCGCTCGGTCCCGTGGTGGGGGCGCGTCCCACGGCGGTCGGCGGGCCGGCGACCGGCCGCGGCCCATCGCCGACCCCGAGCGTGCAACCGCCACCCGCCGCGTTCGGATGGGCCACGGTGCTCGAACTCGAGGCAATGACCCCCGGATCTCGGGGGCCATTGCCTCAGGTTCGGTGGCGGACGAGCAGGTGGACACGGAGCGTGAGATCCGCCTCGCGGCAGAGCGGAGCAGGCCGACGTGGCGGCTGATGCTCGCCCACGAAGCCGGGTGGTCCGGCGCCAGACCACGTGCTCCGAACGGCGTCTTCAGCGCTCGGCGGGCTCGTAGCCGTCCTTGGCGGCCAGCTTGCGGGGGTAGTGGTAGTGGCTGGCGGTGCTGAGGATCAGGAAGCCGAGCGCCGCCGCCAGCGCACTGGCCAGCAGGATGGCCAGCTTGGCCTCGGACTGCAGGGCGGCGTCGTCGAAGGCCAGGTCGGTGATGAACAGCGACACGCTGAACCCGATGCCCGCGACCGCGGCGATGCCGATCACCTGCGACCAGCGCACCCCGTCGGGTAGGTCGACCCCCGGCAGACGGGTGGCCAGCCACGAGAACGCGGTGATGCCCACCAGTTTGCCGATCACGAGGCCCAGCACGATGCCCACCACCACGGGCGACGCGTCACGGAGCGGCTCGGCGGTGAGGGGCACCCCGGCGTTGGCCAACGCGAAGACGGGGATGATCACGAAGCTGGTCCACGGGTGCAGCGCGTGCTCGATGCGCTCGGCCGGCGACACCGACTCACGGATGAGCCGCGAGGTGCGGCGCACGTCCTCGGCCTTCAGGTCGTCGCGGCCCTCGAGCTCGTCGACGAGGGCCTCGGCCTCCAGCTCCGGCTGGAACGGGCGGGCCGGCGTGAGGAGGCCGAGGATGACGCCGGCGATCGTGGCGTGCACGCCGGACTCGAACATGGCCAGCCACAGCGCGCACCCGAGGACGACGTAGACGGGCAGGTAGCGCACGTTGGCCCGGCGGAGCACGAAGACGGCCACCCCGAGCACCGCCGCCTCTGACAGCCAGCCGAGCGACACGTGGTCGGTGTAGAAGAGCGCGATCACCACGATGGCGCCGATGTCGTCGACGATGGCCAGGGTGAGCAGGAACACCTTCAGCCGGGGCGGCACACGGCTGCCGAACACGGCCACCAGGGCCAGGGCGAAGGCGATGTCGGTGGCCATCGGGATGCCCCAGCCGTCCCCGCCCACGCCGCCGGCGTTCACGGCAAGGAAGATGGCGGCAGGCACCAGCATCCCGCCCAAGGCCGCGATCCCCGGCAGGAGCGCGGCCGAGCGCTCCCGTAGCTCGCCGGCCACCAACTCGCGCTTGATCTCGAGGCCGACCACGAAGAAGAAGATGGTCATCAGCCCGTCGTTCACCCAATGGGTGAGGTCGTCGGACACCGAGAAGTTGCCGACGGTGACGGAGATCTCGGTGTGCCAGAAGTCGATGTAGGACTGGTCCCACGGGGAGTTGGCCCACACCAGCGCCGTGGCCGTCGCCGCCAGCAGGAACACGCCGCTGGCCGCCTCGATGTCGAGGAACGCCGCCAGTGGCCGTCCCACCGCGCGAGCCAGGGGGCGGTCGGACTCCAGCCACGTGACTCGAAACGGCGAGGATCTGGACGGCACGGAATCGGCTCCGGGACAGGGGGCAGGACCTGCCGACCAGGCTTCCCGGCGCTCCCGGCGTCACGTTAGAGCACCCCGCCCCCGGCGTCGCCCTCTCCTCGGACCACCGCCCGCCGTTCCGGGTCAGCGGGACGGCCCGACGAACGGGTTGGACGGTCAGGCGAGGGAAGCGAATCAGGTGGGAGCGAAGCAGGTGCGGAGGAAGCGCACGAGCGGTGGCGTCATCACCGTGTCGCCGGGGGCGCCGATGCGCGAGCTGACCTGGCCGTGGGTGAGCGAGCGGGCGTCGACGGCGACGATGCGGGCGCCGGCCTCGTCGACCGCGTCGAGGTAGTCCCGGGCGATGTCCTGGCGGTGCGGCGAGCCCCGCACGACGCTCAACGTCGACGGTGGCGGCGCGGCCCGGCCCGATCGGAGCAGCAACGTGGCCGACGTGTCGGTCAGGTAGGCGGCGTGGTTGCCCAGGGCGTCGTCCCACTGGCGGCGCTCGACGATCGACGCCCGGGGCTTGTCGTACCCGGCGGTGTCGAGTGGGGCGAGGCAGTCGATGGTGCCCGCGCCCAGCCCGCGGTCGGCCAGGTACCTCGGCTCGGCGGCCACGTTGGCCACGATGTCGGCGCCGGCCGAGTGGCCCAGCAGCGCCAGTCGCCCGGGGTCGCCGCCGTAGCCGGCGATGTTGGCGTCGACCCAGGCCAGCGCGGCGGCCACGTCCTCGTAGTGGTCGGGATAGTGGGCCGACGACGGGTCGCCCACCCGGGTGAGCCGGTAGTTGACGCTGACCAGGATCCAGCCCCGCCGGTTGAACAGCGCCTGCTTGGCCGCCATGGCATTGGCCTTGTCGCCGTGGTGGTAGCCGCCGCCGTGCACCCAGACGACGACCGGCGCGTCGCAGGCACCGTCGGGCGCGTGCACGTCGAGGCTCGTGGCGTTGCGGGGCACCCCCGGCAGGCGCCGGTAGGCCACCGTCGTGGGCAGGCCCTCGACGGCACACCCGGTCTCGCCAGACGGAGCGGTGCCGGTACCCGACGAGGGGGCGACGGTCGAACCGTCGGCGCCGGTCGACGGTCCCGCACCGTCGGTGGATCCGCCGCCCGACGACCCACCCGCGCCCGGCGACCCGCCTGCGCCCGAGGACCCACCGGCGCCCGACGGGGCCCCGGCGACGGTCGACGCCGCCTGCGCCCCCGGACCCGACGACACGCCGACGCCCGACGAGGCCCCGGCAGCGGTCGATGACCCCGCACTCGTCGAGGAGCAGGCCGCCGACACCAGCAGGGCAGTGGCGATCAGCAGGGCCGGTGCACGTCGCATGGCACCACCGTGACCGCCCCGCTTGAACGAATCCGAAGAAGTGGTCGAGAACCGGTGAAGAACCCTCACCGGGGCCGGGTGGAGTACACGACCAGCCGCACGGCGGTGCCCCCGGGCGAGACCCGGAACTCGGTCTCGTCGGCCACCGAGCGCATCAGCGTGATGCCGAGGCCGCTCTCGTGATCCAGGCGGGCCGGGTCGGTGACCGAGGGCAACTCGCTGAGGTCGGCCAGGTCGAACCCGCCGCCCTGGTCCTCGACCTCGACCTCGACGCGGTCCTCGGCCAGGTCGCAGCGCAGCAGGATGCGCTTGTCGACATCGCCGGCGGAGGCATGGGCCTCGATGGCGTTGGTGCACGCCTCGGACACCACGAGGCGCAGGTCGTTGATGCGCTCGTCCGGGAAGGTCGGCTCGATCGACGCCGCGGTGGTGACCACCATGCGCGCCACTTCGAGGAAGTCGGCCCGGGCCGGTATCTCGAGCTCGACGATCTGACCCATGGGCTACTCGCCGGCGTCCGGGGCGGCGGCGTCCTCGGCGGCGGCCGGGGCGGCGACGTGCTCACCGCCGGCCGGCACGTCGGCGAGCGCGTCGGCCAAGGTGGGACGAAGGTCGAACACGCGGTCGAGGCCCGTGACGGTGAACAGGTCGACGATGCGCGGGGTGCTGCACACGACGCGCAACTCGCCCCCCACCGCACCCACGCGGCGCAGCACCCCGATGAGCACCCCCAGGCCCGTCGAGTCGAGGAAGTCGACGGCCTCGAGGTCGAGCACCACGCGGTGGTGGCCGGCGCTCACCAGGGCGATGGTCTCCTTGCGCAACCGGGGTGCGGTGGCCACGTCGACCTCGCCCGCGACCGCCACCACGGACCAGGCGCCCACCGGCGCGACATTCACCTCGAACTGCACGTCCGTCTCCTCGGCGCCCGTCGGCTCTGTGACCCCGACCAGGGCGATCGGGTTACATCCTTGTGTCACCGTCACTGCCACGGTATCGGCCGTACCCGTCGGTGTTCTGGACCCGGCGAGCGCCCTGGGGGCCGGATCCTTCGGGAATCACACGACAGCTCTGTAATTACGCCGGCGGGATCCGTAGCATGGCGCGGGCATGGCGCTGCTCGCCCCCGCTCCCCTGCCCTCGCTCGACGAGGTGCTGGCCGGCCTGGGTGGCGCGCCCTCGGGGCCGGGCGGAGAGCGGCTCGTGCACCTCGAGCGCCTGGCGCCGCGACAGGCCCGCACCGCCGAGCTGGCCCGCCCGCTGCCCCCCGAAGTGCGCGATCGGCTGGGGGTCGACGCCTTCTGGTCGCACCAGGCCGAGGCCATCGACCTGGCCCGTTCGGGGCGCTCGGTGGCCGTCGCCACCGGCACCGCCTCGGGCAAGTCGCTCTGCTACCAGGCGCCCATCGCCGAATCGGCCGCCCGCCCGGTTCGCTCGGGCACCTCGCTGCTCATCTTCCCCACCAAGGCCCTGGCCCAGGACCAGCTCCGCAGCCTCACCGACCTCGCGGTGCCCGGCCTGGTCGCCGGCACCTACGACGGTGACTGCTCACCCGAGGAGCGCACCTGGGTGCGGGCCAAGGCCAACGTGGTGCTCACCAACCCCGAGATGCTGCACAGCGGGATCCTCCCCCACCACGGCAAGTGGGACACCTTCCTCCTGCGCCTCGACTACGTGGTCATCGACGAACTGCACGTGCTGCGCGGCATCTTCGGCACCCACGTGGCCCACCTGCTGCGCCGGCTGCGGCGCCTGTGCGCCCACTACGGCTCGCACCCCACCTTCATCTTCTCGTCGGCCACCATCGGCCGGCCCGGCCGACTGGCCTCGCAGCTGTGCGGGCTCGACGTGGCCGAGGTCACCGACGACGGCTCACCCCGCGGCGAGCGGCTGTTCGCCCTGTGGAACCCGCCGCTCGACGACCGCTACGACGTCGATCCTCCGCGACTGACCACCGTCGAGGGCCGGGCCCCCGACCACTCCGGCACCGCCAACCACGACACCGACCACTCCGGCACCGGCAGGCTCGGCACCGACCACTCCGGCACCGGCAGGCTCGGCACCGACGAGGCCGGCGCCGCCGGACCCGGCGACACCGAGGACCCGGACCCCCCCGACCGATCCGGCCACACTCGCAACCACGGGCAGGCCGACCACCAGGGATCCGCCGGCACCCTCGGCCCTGCCGACCGCCCTGCCCTCGCCCCGAGCCCCGCAGACGGCGACCTGGTCGTCGAGGCCGACCTGGCCGACCACCGCGACGACATCGCGGTCGACGAGGTGCCCGCCGACGGCCCTCGGGTGTCGTCCAACCGCGAGACCGCCTCCATCGCCGCCGAGCTCATCGCGCAGGGCCGGCGCACCATCGCCTTCTGCCGCAGCCGCAAGGGCACCGAGATCGTGGCCGCCGACATCCGCCGCCGCCTCCCCGCACCCCTGGCCGAGGCGGTGTCGGCCTACCGGGGCGGCTACCTCACCGTCGAGCGGCGCGCCATCGAGGACGAGCTGTTCTCGGGCCGCCTGCAGGGGGTGGTGGCCACGACCGCGCTCGAGCTCGGGGTCGACATCGGCGGCCTCGACGCCTGCGTGCTCAACGGGTTCCCCGGCACCATCGCCTCGCTCTGGCAGCAGGCCGGGCGGGCCGGGCGCGAGGCGCAGCAGTCGCTGGCGGTGCTGGTGGCCGGCCAGGACCAGCTCGACCAGTGGCTGATGGCGCACCCCACCGAGGTGTTCACCCGCCCGCCCGAGCCCGCGGTGATCAACCCCACCAACCCGTTCGTGTTGGGCCCGCACCTCGCCTGCGCCGCCTTCGAGCTGCCGCTCAGCTGGGCCGACGAGGCCTACTGGCCCGCCGACGTGCTGGCCGAGGGGGTCCGCAGCCTGGTGGTGGACGACCGGCTCAAGATCCGCACCCGCGGCTACGGCACACGCGCCGAGCCCCGCGCGGTGTGGTCGGCGCGCGGTTGGCCGAGCCACGGGGTGGGCCTCCGCGGTGGCTCGGCCCGCGAGGTGCGCATCGCGCTGGCCAACGGCGACCTGGTGGGCACCGTCGACGAGAGCCGGGCCATGCGCCTGGTCCATCCCGGTGCCACCTACCTGCACCAGGGCCGGTCGTACCGCGTGGACGACCTCGACCTGGACGACGGTGTGGCCCTGGTGTCGCCGTCCGACGGGAGCGACTACACGCAGGCCAGGTCCGACACCGACGTGCGCATCCTGGCCACCGACGCCCGCCGGTCGCTCGGGGCCACCGCCCTGCACCTCGGCACCATCGAGGTCCGGAGCCAGGTGACGGGCTACCAGCGCCGCGACCGCTTCACCGGCGAGTTGCTGGCCCGGGAGCAGCTCGACCTCCCGCCGACCTACCTCGTCACCCGCGGGTTCTGGTACACGGTGCCCCACCACCTGCTCGACCAGGCCGCGGTCCCGCTGGCGACGGCTCCGGGTGCGCTGCACGCGGCCGAGCACGCCGCCATCGGCATGCTGCCGCTGTTCACCATCTGCGACCGCTGGGACGTGGGCGGCGTGTCCACGCTGTTGCAGGCCGACACCGGGCTGCCCACCGTCGTCATCTACGACGGCTATGCGGGCGGCGCGGGGATCGCCGAGTTGGGTTACGAGGTGGCCGACCGGCACCTGGCCGCCACCCTCGAGGCGGTCGAGGCCTGCGGGTGCGACGACGGTTGCCCCTCGTGCGTGCAGTCACCCAAGTGCGGCAACTTCAACGAGCCCCTCGACAAGGCCGGCGCCGCCCGCCTCCTGCGGGCCATCCTCGACGCGCCGCTCGACACCTGATGGCCTGCTCCGCCGACGCCGCACCGAACCGCGCGGCGTGTGACGGGGTTCTCGACGACGTGGCCGCCCCCGCAATTCGCGTGCCATGTCGTCGAGATGGTTCACTCCGGCCCGAAGAGGGTTGTCACGCTGTCACACCAGCCCGCCGCGCTTCCCCCCGCCACTCCGGGACGACGAACGGCCCCCGTGGCCGATCACTTAGTCTCTCCCCGGTCAGCGAGGCGAGAGTGGAGTGATGATGCGCAGGCGGGTACGGATCGGGCGATGCGTAGCGGTGCTGGCCTGTGCGTCGCTGGTCGTCGCCGGCTGTGGGGGCGGCGACGGTGACGACGACGGCGGCGACGGAGCCGCGGCGAGCACCACCACCTCCGCCGTCTCCACCGACCTCGAGGTGCTCGAGTCGAGCGCCGACGGGCTGCAGGCCGCCGGTCTCGACGCGCTGGTGGGCGGCACCTACGTGCTGTCGGGCACACGGGTGGCGGTGGCGGCACCGGCATCGGCACCGGCGCCGGTCGACCCCGCCGCCGCGCCGGTGGCCGCCGGTGCCCCGCCGACCTCCACCTTCGGCGCCACCGCAGGCGGCTACCCGGGCGTGTCGGTGCAGGCCGATGCCGCCGGAACGGTCACCGCGGCGCTCGCGGGCCAGTTGGAGGGTGCGCCCGGCGACTTCGACCTGGTGATCAGCGGCATCAACGACGGCCCCCTGCTGGGCCCGCTGGCCGGGTTCGACGCCGACATCGCCGCGGCCCAGGCCGCCGCGGCGGCGGGCATCCCGGCACTGGTGGTCGCCGTGGGCCTCGACGAGGTGCCCCCCGACTACCAGGCCGCGGTGAGCCAGGTGGTCGTCTGGCTGGACGAGCACCGCGACGCGCTGCTGTCCGGCGACGAGCCGGCCCAGGTGACCGTGTTGAACGTGCCCTCGTGCGGGTTCGTGCAGGTGCGGGGCGTGGTGCAGGTGCCGGTGGCCACTGACGAGGGGGGCCGTGACGTGAACGCGGTCGACTGCACGTCGACCGCCGAGGCACCCGCGGATGACATCGCCGCGTTCACCACCGGCTACGCCACCCGCACCGTGCTGGCCGCCCCTCCCGCCGGCGGCTGATCGGGCCCGGTTGCCCCCACCCCGCCCGAGGGCCTCGGCGGCGCCGGTCGACTGGGTCTTCGACGGCTCGGTGACCTGCTGAGGCTCGGGCCTCCCCCCTCGCCGGCCGCAGTTCGTGGGGGCGGGGGGCGCGGTCGGCCGGCGCGCCACGACGCCGACACCAGGACGAAGCGCCTCACCTTCCGGTGGCTCGAACCAGTCGTCAGCGTCGTGTTCCAGCCACCAGAACGAACCACCCTGGCCTCCGACGACGGGGCGACGATCGCTCATTCGACTCGCATGGTGGCCGCCGACCGCACCACCACGTCACCGATGAGGCGCCCCACCAACGGCACCACGGTGCTGCTGCGGTAGGCCACCTCGACCCGCACGCGGCTGCCCGGGTCGCCGCGACCCGACACCTCGACGTCGAGTCGGGCCGGGGCGAGATCGGCCGCCGACGCGGCGGCGTCCGTGGCAGCTCGAGGCTCGGGGTCGACGGCCGCGGCCCGTGCCGCCTCGCGGGCGGCGTGGGTGACCAGCACCTGGTCGCGCACGACCAGGCCCACCTGCACCACCGCCAAGAGCAGTAGCACCACGAACGGCAGGAGCAGGGCCACCTCGACCGTCGACTGGCCGCGGTCGAGCACCGGCGAGGTGCCCACCGAGCACCGGCGGGCCATGCGCCCAGACCGACGCCGCCACCGATGGGCCCACCGCCGCGCCGCGGAGCGACGCCGACGCGCGGAGCGGCGCCGGACCACCGGCGCCCACCTCACGTGACGTTCGAGAGGATGCTGTCGAGCACTGCGTCGAGCAGGCGCCCGATGCGATTCGTGTCGGCGGCCCACGCGACCACCAAGAGCGCGATGGCGGCGACGCCGAGCAGCACGAGGGCGTACTCGGCGGTGGTCTGGCCGGCGTCGCGGCGACGGAGGGTGGGCAGCGGGGCGAGCAGCAGCGAGTGGACGTGAACGATAAGGCGGGTCATGGGGCACCTCGATGGTGAACGTGGCTCAGTGGCGCCGTGCGGCGCGAGCGGGTCCCGGTCACCCTCGACAGGGTGGAGCATGGGTGATGCCCGTGAGGATCACAATATCAGGAAAATGGCTGACATGGTCTGACCACTCAGGTGATTTCGGCCGACCGACCCGTGAACACCGATCCTTCGAGTGGGCGAACGAGCCCACCCGGTCGAGGTCTCTCGTCCGATGACGAGGCGGCAACGACCCCGGTCACACACGAAGCGAGCGCAGCGAGCCCGCGAGCAGCGGCACCACGGTGAGCAGTGCGAAGGCGGGAAGGGTGCACAGCACCAGGGGGAAGAGCAGCTTGACGGGCACCCGCCGGGCGCTGGCCTCGGCGGCCCGACGACGCTCGAGGCGGGTCTCCACCGCCAGGCGTTCGAGCGCCGGCAACAGCGCAACGCCGTAACGCTCGGACGACACGAGCACGCCCACCAGCGGACGGCTGCGCTCGCCGACACCGGCAGGGAGCCCGGCGAGGGCGTCGGCCATCCGGGCACCAAGTGCCACCCGACGGGTCACGTCGGCGAGGGCCGAACCGAGGATGCCGCGGTGATGGGCGGCCACGGCCTCGACCGCCAGCGTCACGGTGAGGCCGGCACCGACCGCGAGGACGAACAGGTCGACCACCTCCGGCAGCTCGGCGACCAGCGCGGCATCGCGCCGCCGTCGCCGGCGGCGGCGATCGATCACGGGCACCGACCACCACCACAGCGCCACGACGAGCACGAGCACGGGTGAGAGCATCCCCAGCGCCGCCGCCGCCAGCAGCGCCCGGCCCAGGTGCCGGTCGGCCTCCGGGTCGTCGGGGCGCCTCAGCGCTCGACGCGCCACCCGGCCCAAGGCAGCGACCCAGCGGGATGCTCGCGCCGGCACGGCCGGGAGAGGATGCTGCGCCGCCGTGGGCGGCGGCCCGGCCCCGATCAGCGCGCGGGCACGGCGTGGCGCCGGCCGCCACCGCCAGGCGCCCACGCCCACGGTCACCAGGCACAGCACCGACACCGCCACGATCACGACGCCGGCCCCGCGACGACGGAGAAGGGCGCCGGAACGGGACCGCGGGCGATGCGGATCTCACCGTCCGTGCCCGCCGTGGCCGCCGCCACCGAACCGGAGGCAATAGCGCGCGGATGGCGCGCGCTATTGCCTCGACCATGGGAACCGTCGTTCACAGGACCGCCGGCCCGGTCACCGCGCGGCCGCGGCGATGCGCAGCATCCAGAGCCCCGCGACGGCGTCGAGCACCAGGCCGCCGGCGAGACAGCCCAGGCCGGCGGGGGTGCGCAGGAGGAACGTCGCGACGTCGGGATCGCTCAGCAGGCCCAGCGCGGCGAACACGACGGGCGCCCCCATCATCACCACCGCCGAGGCGCGGGCCTGGGACGACAGGGCGTCGACCTCGGCCTCGAGCGCCCGCCGATCGCGCAGTGTGGCGGCCACCCCGTCGAGGGCCCTGGCCCGGGCGCCACCGGCCTCCGAGCCGAGCACGAGCGCGGCCGCCACGAGGCCCACGCCCGGCGCCGACCGAACGTCGGCCCACGTCTCGACCGCGACGGTGAACGGCTGGCCACGCGACACCCGCCTGCTCAGCGCGGCCAGGTCGGCGTCGAGGGTGGCGCTGCCCGTGCGGTCGTCCGCCGATGTCGCCACCGCTTCGGGAAGCGACGCCCCCGCCCGCAGCTTGCCCGCCACCGCTTCGAGCACGGCGGGTAGTGCGGCCGCGTAGCGCTGGGCCTCACGCCCCCGGCGCCACGCGAGGAACGCGGCCGGACCCCCGACGCAGAGCCCGACCGCCACGACCACCCCGCCCGCCCCCCACCGCGCCGCCGCCACGACCACACCGACGGTGAGCACCACCACCCAACGACGGGTGAGCACGCCGGCGTCGACATCCACATCGGCCGCGCGCAGCGCCGACGACACCACGGCCAGGGCACGCCGCGGGCCCACCGGTGCACCGCACGGCGAGCGATGCACCCCACTGACGAGGCGGGCCGCGGCCCGGCGCGAGCCGGCCGAGCGGGCCAGGCGACGGGCGGCGCCCGCGGCCACGACGACCGCCCCAGCGGCCAGCGCCCCCGCCGGCCCGATCGACCCGGCCACCGCGGCGGGCGCCGCGGTCACGACCCGACCACCCAGCGGGGGTCCGGGGGTGGAGCGCCGACCCAGCGGACGGGGCGGCGGGGCAGCGACGCGAGACCCTCGGCGCCGACCAAGGGACGCGACCCGAACGTGCCGGCGTCGGGCAGCGCCACCTCGTCGACCGCCACCACCCGGCGGCTGCCGTCGGGCCGGCGGGCCACCTGCACCACCAGGTCGACCGCGGCCGCCAACTGCACCCGCACCGCTGCGAGCGGCAGGTCGAGATCGCCCATCAGGAGCATCATCTCCAGCCGTCGCAGCGCGTCGGCCGCGCTGTTCGCGTGGCAGGTGGACAGCGACCCCTCGTGGCCCGTGGTCATGGCCTGCACCATGTCCACCACCTCGGCGCCGCGCACCTCGCCCACGATGATGCGGTCGGGGCGCATGCGCAGGGCGTTGCGGAGCAGCTCGCGGGTGCTCACCGCACCGACGCCCTCGGCGTTGGGTGGGCGGGACTCGAGACGCACCACGTGGTCGCCGGGGAGGCGCAGCTCGGCGGCGTCCTCGATGGTGATCACCCGCTCGCCGTCGGGCACCGACCCCGCCAGAGCGTTCAACAGCGTGGTCTTGCCCGAGCCCGAGCCGCCGCACACCACCACGTTGGCCCGGGCACCGACGGCCCACCGCAGCAGGGGGGCCACCCCCGGCGGGCAGACCGCGTCGAGCTCGACCGGCCGGGCCGCGAACCGCCGGATGGTGAGGCAGGGCCCGTCGATGGCCAGCGGGGGGACCACCGCGTTCACCCGCGACCCGTCGGGCAGGCGGGCATCGACCAGCGGGGACGAGCGGTCGATGCGCAGCCCCAGTGGCGCCACCACCCGCTCGATGAGGTGGGCCACCGTCGCCGCGTCGAGCACCACCTCGGTGACCGCGAGGCGACCGTGGCGCTCCACCCACACCGGTCCGGCGCCGTTGGCCATCACCTCCGACACCGCGGGGTCGGCGAGCAGCGGGTCGAGGGGGCCGAGGCCGTGCACCCGGGCCAGCACCCGGGCGACGACGCCGGCCGCGTCGTCGGCGCCGAGCAACGGCGCCAACGACCGCACCAGGTGCTCGACCGCGACGCGGGGGTCGGCGTCGGTGTCGGCATCGGCCAGCAGCCGCCGGTGGACCAGGTCGTCGAGGTCTGCCGGGTCATGCCGCACGGCGCAGCGCCCGCTCGAGGGTGCGGGGCAGACGCGAGCCCAGCAGGCCCGCGTCGACCGCCCGGGCCACCGCGGGGTCGAGCGCCACCTCGGCCCGGACACCGACCCCGACGATCTGCTCCACGTCGATGCGGGTGAGCGCCCGGCCGGGCTCGCTGACCAGCACCACCCCCGAGGGCCGCAGCGGCAGGTGGACCGCCCGCCGCAGGCCCAGGTAGCAGGCCCGGGTGACCAGCAGCGACTGCGTGGCGGCGCCGGCGAACACCGCGCCCGCCGACGACTCGCGGCCGACCACACCGCAGTCGACCACCGCGGGCCGGTCGCCAGCGGCGAGGTGGCCCGCCAACGCCTCGAGGCGGGCGGCCACGGGCGGTAGCGGTCCCGTGCCGCGGGGCAGCACCGACAGGCCGGGACGAGCCGGTACCTCCAGGCGCTCGACGGCCTCGACGCCGACGTCGTCACCCGCGGCCAGCCAGGCACTCACGCCCGGCGAGTCGGGCTCGGGCAGACCGAGCGCACCCGGCACGTCGCCGGCCAGGTCGACCAGGACGACCTCGGACGAGCGGGCCAGGACCAGGGCGAGCGCCACCGAGATGACGGTGGTGCCCGAGCCACCTTTGGCGGACCAGCAGGAAACCAGCACAGCAACCTCCCCAGGAGGGGACCGAAGGACCTCGGGGGAAGGTGCGACCCACCCTAAGCAGGTGCAGTGACGACGACAACCGGTCATCTCCACTGGTGCACGGGGTTCTCCGGATGCGCCCGGGGTGCACGGCGTGGGACAACGTCTCGGGACGACACCGCTACGTTCCATCACGGAGGCGAGTGACAGGTCGACCGGGCGGCCTTCACCGGCCAGGTCAAGTCGGCCACGCTGCTGGGTGCCGACGGCCGGGCGGTGGGGTCCATCGCCGTGACGGACTACGACGGCAACCTGCTCGGGAACGCCGACTGCTGGCTCGTCCTCGACCGCGATCCGCAACTCGTCGAACCCCTGCGGAGCCTCGTGATGGCCACCCCGCTCATGCTCAACTGCTACCTCTGGTGGGCGGGCAACTGACCCGCCGCACCGGCCGTCACCCACAACGGCGGCGGCCGGCCACCGGCGGTCACGACCGGGTGGCCCGGGCCCGCACCACGTCCTTGACGGTCGTCGCCGCCACCGAACGGACGGTGAGGTCGACGTTGCGGGCCGAGCCCGCCACCGCCGCTGTGGTGGCGGTGACCTTCACCTTGAGCACCACGAAGGCGCCCGGCGCCAGCGGGGCCGTCATCCACGTGCCGGCCACCACCGCCGAGGTCACGTTCTCGGTGCCCAGCTTGTACTTGACGGTGTAGCCCGCCGACCCCGACGTCACGCCCTTGACCAGCAGCGCGTCGGTGGCGCCGCCGTCGTTCTGCAGGCGCACGTAGAAGGTGCGGGTGGCGCCCCGCGCGACGGTGGCGGATCGGGTCTGGCCGGGGGTCACCGAGGTCGCGTACGCGTTGTCGGCGAACCAGGGCCCACTCGACGCGGTTGCCACCATGGCGTCCGGCCGGCGCTTGGCGTCCACGAAGGTGCAGGTGACGTTCTGGCCGTGTCCCAACGCCACGCTGGCCCGGCGCTGGCCCAGGTTCACGGTGCCGCCGGCGTCGCACGCCAGCGTCATCAGGCTCCACCCCGTCACCGCGGCCTGCGTGAACGTGTAGGTGGTGGGCTCGAGGTCGTCGAAGGTGATCGACGCCGGGAGCGCCCCGCTGGTGTCGTCATCGAGGTCGAACGAGGACACACCGGGGCCGGTGACGGCCCAGTGGAAGTCCTGAGCGCTGTCGGGCCGCGAGTCCTGCACGATCGTGATCGACCCACGGGTGGGGCTCGACTGCCAGTCGGGCCAGTAGTCACTGCCCGGGCTCTCGACCACCTTGACGGGGTCCGAGCCGTCGGCATCCATCACCCAGATGTCGTAGGGACCGGTGGCGGTGGCGCTGCCGGCGTAGGCGATCCGGGTGCCGTCGGGCGACCACGAGGGCCGCGTCTCGGTGTAGCCCCACGTGTCGGTGAGGTTGCCGAGCGGGCTCCCTCCGCGCGTCATGAGGTAGATGTCGAAGTGCGCGGCACCGCCGCCGTTGGAGTTGTTGGCGAACGCGATCGTGCCCGAGTCGGGCGACCAGCCCGACAGGCCGTCGAGCGCGAGGTCGACGGTCAGCCGCGTCTGGTTGCCGCCGTCGGCGTCCATCGTCCACACGTCGTCCGCCCGGGTGAAGGCGATGCTGGCCCCGTCGGGCGACCACGCCGGCTGGATGTCGCTCACGAGGCCGTTGGACAGGTTGACCACCCCCGACCCGTCATCGTTCATCACGTAGACCTGGTGGGTGCCCCCACGGTTGCTGGTGAACGCCAGCCTCGTGCCGTCCGGCGACCAGGTGGGGATGCTGTCGATCGCGCTGTCGTTGGTGAGGCGCGTCTGGCCCGATCCGTCGGCGTTCATCACGTAGATCTCGTAGTTGCCGTCACGGTCGCTGGCGAACGCGATCCTGGTGCCGTCGGGCGACCAGGTGGGCACGATGTCACGGGCGCCGTTGTCGGTGAGCGCGGCCTGACCCGAGCCGTCGGCGTTCGCGGTGTAGATCTCCCAGTCGCCGTCACGGTCGCTCTGGAAGGCGATCAGGCCGTTCTCACCAGGCACGACGGCCGCGGCCGGAGCCGGGGCGGCGACCCCGAGTCCTGCGGCCACCAGGGCCAGCACCAGCCCAGCGGCCACGGCGCTCGCGCCGACGCGACGCCGGTAGGGAGCGGTACTCCGGTCACCAGGACGATCGTGTCGCATGACACACCTCCTCGGGGCCCTCGGGCCACACCATTACTGTGCGCCGCCGGCGAGGCCACCAGAAGGGACCTCCGTCCCCTTCTCGGGGCGGGCATGGCGCTCCGTTGCGGGGCACGGCGCCGGCGGCGGGCGGCGGGCGGCTCGAAATAGGGCCGAAGGTCCCGGGTGCCGGCAAGGCCGCCGGTGGTAGCGTCCAGGCACGCGGACGCTGGGCGGGCGTCATCCGACCGGGTCGGCTCCGCCCCCGCGAGAAGGAGCTGGTCATGTCGATCTCCGTGCGCTTCCGGGCCGCCCTCGTCGCGGTGCTGTTGGCGGCCCCACTGATGGCCGCCGGCGTGGCCGACGCCCAGAGCCCCGCGCCCCCGCCCGAGCAACAGGCGCTCACGTCCTCGTTGCGGGCCCGCTCCGATGGCGACGTCACCATCGACCGCGACGCCACCACCGGGGCGGTCACCTTCGTGGGCACCGAGGCCGGCACCCCGATCACCACGCCCACCGAGGCCTCGGGCGACGCCGCCGCCGCCGCCGGGCGCTTCGTGGACGACTTCGGGCCGCTGTTCGGCACGAGCGCCGGCAGCGACCTCGAGCAACGGTCGGTCACGCCCCGTGTCGACGGCGGCGCCACCGTCCGCTTCCGCCAGGTCACCGACGACGTGCCGGTTGTCGGTGGCGAGCTGGCCGTGCAGGTGGACGGCGACGGTGACGTCCTGTCCGCCCTCGGCGAGCTGCAGCCCCGGCTCGACGTGGCCACCGAACCCTCCGTCGACCCGGCCGACGCCGCCGCCACCGCCGTCGAGACCACCGCCAAGTCCCACGCGGTCGACGCCGCCACCCTCACCGCCGCCGCACCCGAGCGCTGGGTCTACGCGCCCGACCTGCTGGGCGGTCCCGTGATCGGCGGCCCCCGCCTCGTGTGGCGGGTCGAGGTCACCGGCCCCGGCACCGACGAGCCCATCCGCGAGATGGTGCTGGTCGACGCCGCCTCCGGCAACGTGGCCCTGCACTTCAACCAGGTCGCCGCGAGCCTCGACCGCAGCGTGTGCGACTTCAACAACGTGCCCAACGCCAGCGAGACCTGCACCGGCTCGTTCGTACGGGTCGAGGGCGACCCGCCCACGAGCGACGCCGACATCGACAACGCCTACGACTTCTCGGGCGACACCTACGACTTCTTCAACACGCGCTTCGGGCGTGACAGCGTGGACGACGCCGGCCTGCCCCTGATCTCGGCGGTGCGGTACTGCCCGTCGGCCCAGGACTGCCCGTTCCAGAACGCGTTCTGGAACGGCTCGCAGATGACCTACGGCGACGGCTTCGCCAGCGCCGATGACGTGGTGGGCCACGAGCTCACCCACGGCGTCACCGAGTTCTCCAGCGGGCTCTTCTACTTCTACCAGTCCGGTGCCATCAACGAATCGCTCTCCGACGTGTTCGGCGAGTACATGGACCTCACCAACGGCGCCGGCAACGACACCCCGGGCGTGCGCTGGGAGATGGGCGAGGACCTGCCGGTGTTCGGCGCCATCCGCAACATGGCCGACCCCACCCTGTTCGGCGACCCCGACAAGATCACCAGCGCCAACTACACGGCGGACGCGAGCTTCAACGACAACGGCGGCGTCCACACCAACAGCGGTGTGAACAACAAGGCCGCCTTCCTCATCGCCGACGGTGGCACCTTCAACGGCCACACCGTCGCCGCGCTGGGCATCACCAAGGCGGCCCGGGTGTACTACGAGGCGGCCACCACCATGTTGGTCTCGGGCTCGGACTACGCCGACCTCGGCGCCGCGCTCCCCCAGGCCTGCACCAACGTGATCGGCACCGACGGCATCACCAGCGGCAACTGCGCCGCGGTGGGCCAGGCCGTCGCCGCGGTGGAGATGAGCACCAACCCACCGGCCGCCCCCACGGTCACCGCCCCCAGCGGGTGCACGGCGGGGCAGAACCTCACCACCGTGTTCTCCGACGACCTCGAGAACACCGCATCAGGCCGTTGGGCCATCACCGGCTCCCCGGCAGATCTCCGGTGGTCCTACCCGCAGAACCCCAATCCCTACAGCGGCTTCGGCTTCGACGCCACCTTCGCCACCAGCGGTGACACCAACTTCTACGCCGCCGACGACGACACCGACAACCGCGGGAGCGACACCTCCATCGCCCGCACCGCCGACGTGGTGCTGCCGGCGGGGGCGAGCCTGCTGTTCAACCACGCCTTCCTCACGGAGACGAACTTCGACGGCGGGCGGGTGGAGTACAGCACGAACCACGGCTCCACGTGGACCGACGCCGGGCCGCTGTTCAGCGCCGGCGGCTACACCGGCCACGTCAACGGCTCCGGCGGGCCCGCGGCGTTCTCGGGCGACAGCCACGGCTACGGCTCGAGCCGGGTCAACCTGGCCAGCCTCGCGGGCCAGAGCTTCCGCTTCCGGTTCCGGTTCACGGCCGACACCAGCGTCGGGGCCTACGGCTGGTTCGTCGACGACGTCCGCATCATCTCGTGCCAGGCGCCCACCGGGAAGCCCGACGCCCAGATCCGCATCGGCACCACCGGCACGTTCGTGGGCAACGACATCTACAACACCACGGGCACCAACCAGAGCCGTGCGACCACGGTCGGCAACCTGGGGGCATCCACCTTCTACGCCCGGGTGCAGAACGACGGCAACGTCACCGAGCCCATCAAGGTGAAGGGCACGGCCGGCACCACCCGCTTCACGGTGGCCTACTTCGCCGGCACCACCAACATCACCCCCCAGGTGGTGGCGGGCACCTACCAGACCGCAGCGCTGGCGCCGGGGGCCAAGACCAACATCAAGATCGTGGTCACCGCCCGTAGCGGCGCCCCCATCGGAAGCACCATCACGCTGAAGGTCAAGGAGACGTCCACCACCACGACCACCGCCAAGGACGCGGTGAAGGCCACCGTCACCCGCAACCACTAGCACCAAGCGGGCTGAGACCCGCCCCGCGCCCGGCCAGAACCCGCGTGTTCCGGCCCGCTCCCGTCGCCCGCGACGCTGGAGCGGGCCGGCCGCCGGGGAATGGGCCGCAGTCGTGCCCATGGCCCACCGCCCGCCGGCGCGGTAGCGTGGCGTCGCACTTCACGGGGGTTCGCTCCGGTAGGGGTCGGAGCACACCATGCGCCCGTCAGCGCGATGTGCGACGGAAAGGGGCCGCGCCATGGTCGCCATGAACGGCAGGCGGGTGGGGGCCTTCGCACTGCTCGTCGCCCTGCTGGCCGCGTTCACCGTCAGCACCCCGGCCCTGCCCGCCGGCGGCCAGACCGGGCCCTCCACGCCGGCCGATCAGGGCGTGCAGGCGCTGATCGAGGCCCTCGACCGTCGCACCGACGGCCACCTCATCGTCGACCGCGACCCTGTGACGGGCGCGGTCACCTTCGTCGGCACCGGAGCGGGCACCCCCATCAACGCCCCGGTCGAGAGCGGTGGCGACCCGACCGCGGCAGCCGGGGCATTCGTCACCGAATTCGGTGCCCTGTTCGGTGCCACCTCCCCCGCCGCCCTCGAACAGGTGGGCGTCGACCCGCGGGTCGGGGACGGGGTCACCGTGACCTACCGGCAGGTGACCGACGGCGTGCCCGTCCTGGGCGGCGAGCTGCGGGTGCAGGTGGATGGCGACGGGGGCGTGCTGTCGGCGCTCGGCGAGCTCGATCCCACGGCCGACGTCGACACCACGGCGGCGATCGACGCCGGCGCCGCCACCCACCAAGCGGTCCTGGCGACCGCGGCGGCCCACGGCGTCGACTCCGCCGGCCTGACGGGCTCGGCCCCCGAGCTGTGGGTCTACGCGCCCGACCTGCTCGGTGGCCCCGAGATCGGCGGTCCCCGCCTCGTGTGGCGGCTCGACGTGACGGGCTCCGGCGCCGACGGACCGGTCGACGAACTGGTGCTGGTCGACGCCACCACCGCCGGCATCGCCCTGCAGTTCAACCAGGCCGCCGACGGCCTCGACCGCAGGGTCTGCGATGCCGCCAATGCCGGCCCGGCGGCGACACCCAATTGCGTGGCCCCCTTCGCGAGGTCAGAAGGGGGCCCGGTCACCGGGAACGCCGACGTCGACGCCGCCTACGACCATGCGGGCGACACCTACGCCTTCTACCAGTCGCACTTCGGACGCGACAGCGTCGACGACGCCGGCCTGAGCCTGCGGGCCACCGTGCGCTTCTGCCACACCGGCTCGACCTGCCCCTGGGTGAACGCGTTCTGGATCAACAACCAGCTCGGCCTCGGCGCGGGGATGGCCCTGGCCGACGACGTCGTCGCCCACGAGATCACCCACGGCGTCACGCAGTACACCAGCGGGCTCTTCTACTACTTCCAGTCAGGGGCCATCAACGAGTCGCTGTCCGACATCTTCGGCGAGCTGATCGATCTCACCAACGGCCGGGGCACCGACACCCCGGCGGTGCGGTGGATCATCGGCGAGGACGTGCCCACCGGCTCGTTCCGGAACATGGCCGACCCCGGCGCGACCGGCGATGCCGACCGGATGACGAGCCCGAACTACCGCGACGCCACCTCGGACAACGGCGGTGTGCACCACAACAGCGGCGTCGGCAACAAGGCCGCGTTCCTGCTCACCGACGGCGGCACGTTCAACGGGCACACCGTGCCCCCACTGGGCATCACCAAGGTCGCCCGCATCTTCTACGAGGCCGAGACCACGCTGCTCGGCTCGGCGTCGGACTATGCCGATCTCGCCGTCGCCCTTCCCCAGGCCTGCACCAACGTCATCGGCACCGACGGCATCACCGCGGCCAACTGCGCCGGCGTCGTGCAGGCCGTCGCCGCGGTCGAGATGGCGACCAACCCGCCGAACGCGCCCACCACCGACGCCCCGACCGGTTGCGCCAACGGCCAGGTGCTGTCCACCACGTTCTCCGACGACCTCGAGAACCCCTCCTCGGGCAATTGGACGCTGTCGAACCTGACCGGCATCGGGTGGGCCTACCCGCAGAACCCCAGCTACTTCTCGACCACCGACGCCACCTACGCCACCAGCGGCGACACCAACTTCTTCGCGCCCGACTCGAGCAACCCGTCGACGACGTACGCCTTCATCGACCGCAGCACGGAGTTCGTACCGAGGGCGGGCTCGGCCCTGCTCTTCAACCACGCCTTCATCACCCAGGAGGGCTTCGACGGGGGGCAGGTGCAGTTCAGCACCGACCACGGGTCGACCTGGTCCGTGTTCACCGACGAGTTCGCCGCCGGCGGGTACAACTCCCACGTCTTCGGCAATCCGGCGTACGCGGCCTTCTCCGGGCGGAGCAACGGGTACGGCACGAGCCGCATCGACCTGTCGAGCCTGGCCGGCCAGAGCGTGAAGCTGCGGTTCGCGTTCTACGCGGACGGCAGCGTGGGCGGCTTCGGCTGGTTCGTCGACGACGTCCGCATCATCTCGTGCCAGGCGCCGGCAGGTCGCCCTGATGCCCAGCTGCGGCTGGGTACGAGCGGCACCTTCGTGGGCAACGACGTCTACAACGGCACCGGCACCAACCAGAGCCGGTCGGCGAACGTCGCCAACCGGGGGGCGGCCACCTTCTACGCCCGGGTGCAGAACGACGGCAACGTCACCGAGCCCATCAAGGTGAAGGGCACGGCCGGCACCACCCGCTTCACGGTGGCCTACTTCGCCGGCACCACCAACATCACCCCCCAGGTGGTGGCGGGCACCTACCAGACCGCAGCGCTGGCGCCGGGGGCCAAGACCAACATCAAGATCGTGGTCACCGCCCGTAGCGGCGCCCCCATCGGAAGCACCATCACGCTGAAGGTCAAGGAGACGTCCACCACCACGACCACCGCCAAGGACGTGGTGAAGGCCACCGTCACCCGCAACCACTAGTAGCGACGGCAGACGGGTCAGTCGGCGATGGACGTGGCGCTGGTGACCCGGAAGCGGCCGCCGGGCGGGGCGCTGACGACGAAGTTGGTGGCGCCGCCCTCGTACGAGAGCGAGCAGTTGTAGGCGAAGTCACCGTTGTCGACGCACCCCTGGAACGTGCTCCCCGCGCCGCCGGTGGGGCGCACGAACAAGTCCGCGATCACGCTCTGCTCGGCGTAGAGCGACGCGCCCTCGCTGTCGCCGACCGTCCAGGCCGCCAGCAGGCCCTCGGCGGCCTCCTCCGGGGTGGTGGCGATGAACGGCGAGGCCGCCTCGGTGACCGCGGTGCTGGTGGTGGGAGTGGTGGTGGCCGGGGTGGCCGTCGTCGGTGTGGTGCTCTGGGCCGCCGTCGAGCTCGTGGCCACGGCGGTGGTGCTGGTGACGGCCACGGTGCTGGTGGTGACCGCGGCCTCGTCGTCGCCACCGTCGGACCGGCCGAGGACCAGCCACAGCCCCGCGCCCGCCGCAAGCAGCAGCGCCACGACAGCGGCGGCGACGAGGGCCCGTCGCGCCGGTGTGCCGGGCGACCCCCCGTCACCCCCGTGACCGCGTTCGGCGCCGTCACCTGCGCCGGGGTCCCCCGAGGCGGGGTCACCGGTGGCGGGGTCCCCCACGGGAACCACCGGGTCGGGACCGGTCGCGGACGCGGCGCCGACCGATGCCGCCGGGTCGGGACCGGTCGCGGTCGCGGCGCCGACCGAGGCCGCCGGAGCAGTACCGGACGGCGCGGCCTCAGGTGGAATCGAGCCGGCGGGGGCGAGGGTGTTGTCCGGATCGGCCGGCTCGTCGGCGAGCATGGCGCTGTCGATGACGATGGGCGCGGCGCTCGGTTGGTCGCCCACCAGCACGGTGGGGGCGTCGTCGCCCCGGTCGGCGGCGGCCTCCTGGGCGCGGCGGGGGTCGAGCCGGAGGGCGGTGGGGGCGAGCCCGTGTGCCTGCTGCACGCGCTGGAGCGCTCGACCGAGCTCGGCCGCCGAACCGGGACGATCGGCGGGATCCTTGGCCATGGCCGCGTCGATCACGGCGGCCAGATCGTCGGGCACGCCGAGCGGCCGCAGGTCGGGGGCCGGCTCGGACACGGCCCGCAGCACCGTGGCCGCCACCGACTCGTCGGTGGCCCGGGCGAACGCCGCCCGACCCGCGAGCAACGTGTGCAGCGTCGACGCCAGCGAGTACACATCGGACGCCACGGTGCCCCGCCCGCCCCGCAGCACCTCGGGGGCGGCGTAGAGCACGGTGAGCGCCGAGTTGCCCGTGGCCGTGGCCGGGCCTCCCTCCACCGCGGCGATGCCGAAGTCGCCCAGCTTGGCCTCGCCGAACACGCCGACCAGCAGGTTGTCGGGCTTCAGGTCACGGTGCAGGGTGCCCGCCTGGTGCGCCGTCTCGAGCGCACCCGACACCTCGATACCGGCTCGCACCACGTCGGGCCACGGCAGCGGCCCGTCGGCGCGCACCCGGTCGGCCAGCGAGCCGGCTTCGAGGTGCTCCATGGCCAGGAAGAGGCGACCGTCGTCGGTGACCCCCGAGTCGTGGACCACCACGATGTTCGGGTGCCACGACAGCGCCCCGATGGCCCGGCACTCGCGCTCGAACCGGCTGCGGGCGGTCTCGTCGAGCGCGGTCAAATCGAGCACCTTCAGCGCCACCACCCGGTCGAACCCGGTCTGGCGGGCGCGGTACACGGTGGCGAACCCGCCCCGCCCGATCTGGCGGAGCTGGTCGTAGCCCTCGACGACCGGCGCCCCCGACGCGTCCGCAGTCACGGCCCACTTGCTAGCAGGGCGAAGGCCCCGAGTTCATCCGCTACCGAGGGCACCGGCCGCCAACCCACCGGCGCCGACGTGTCGAAGGCCACACCGCCGCCGCCACGCCAGCCCGTAGCCTCGGGCGGGTGGAGGCTGCCTTCTTCGACCTGGACAAGACCGTCATCGCCAAGGCGTCGATGGTCGCGTTCGGGCGGCCGTTCCAGCGCGCCGGGCTGATCTCGCGGTGGTTGGTGCTGCGCGCCCTCTACGGCCAACTCGTCTACCTCTACCTCGGCGCGGACGAGGCGCGCATGGCCCGGATGCGCGAGTCGGCCCTGCGGATCAGCAAGGGCTGGAACCAGCAGACCATCGCCGAGCTGGTGCGCGAGACCCTGGCCGAGGTGATCGAGCCCATCGTCTACGGCGAGGCCCTCGACCTCATCCGCGAGCACCGGGCCGCCGGCCGCCGCGTCTACATCATCTCGGCCTCGCCGCAGGAGATCGTCGAGCCCCTCACCGAGTACCTCGGCGCCGACCAGGCCATCGCCACCCGGGCCCGCATCGACGACCAGGGCCGCTACTCGGGCGACGTCGAGTTCTACGCGTACGGCCCGTTCAAGGCCGAGGCCATGCGGGCCGAGGCCGAGCGCCTGGGCATCGACCTGGACGCGTCCTACGCCTACTCCGACTCGGCCACCGACATCCCGATGCTCGAGGCGGTGGGCCACCCCGTCGCGGTGAACGCCGATCGGCCCCTCGCCCGCTACGCGGCCGAACAGGAGTGGGAGTGCGCCACGTTCGTGCGCAAGGTCGAGTTGAAGCGCCGACGACCGGCACCCGGCCCCGCCGCCGCGGTGAGCGGCGGCGTGGCGATGGCCGCCGCCGGCGCGGTGGTGTGGTGGTGGTGGTTGCACCGCCGGCCCCCCAGCCGCCGCGATCGCGCGCTGGCCGGGGCCCAGCGGTGGGTCGGCGCCGTGTCGAGCACGGCTCGCCGATCCGGTGGGGCCCCTACGCGGTCTCGCGCACCTTCTTGGCGGCGAGGGCGACCAGGGCGATGACGATGGCGATGAGCACGAGCTTCTTCATGGGCCGAGTCTAGGTCGCGTCGAGCCGACCCGGCCCGCCGTCATGCCCGAAGGCCGCACGGGCGGGCCCGACAACGGTCGCGCACGAGGGCGCGGGGCGCGGTCCTAGACCGCGAGCAGGTCGCGGGCGCCGGTGTCGCTGCTCGGATGGCGCAGCTTGCTCATGGCCCGGGCCTCGATCTGGCGGATGCGCTCACGGGTGAGGTTGAAGTGCTCGCCCACCTCTTCGAGGGTGCGGGGCT
Source organism: uncultured Microthrixaceae bacterium (assembly GCA_964635055.1). Lineage (GTDB taxonomy): Bacteria > Actinomycetota > Acidimicrobiia > Acidimicrobiales > DATDAH01 > JAEUJM01. The sequence goes on from CAZWMT010000001.1 coordinate 34,541, forward strand.
CGCCCCGGTCGAGGCCGAAGCGCAGCTTCAGGATCTCGCGCTCGCGCTCGTCGAGGGGCGAGAGCAGGCGCTGGATCTCCTCGGGCAGCAGCGCGGTGGCGGCCACCTCGAACGGCGACTCGGCCGAGCGGTCCTCCACCACATCACCCAGTTCGGCGTCGCCGTCCTCGCGCAGGGGCTCGGAGAGCGAGAGGGGCTCGGCCGCGAAGCGCAGGGCCTCGGTGACCTTGTCCTCGGGCATCTCCACCTCGGCCGACAGTTCGGCGAGGGTGGCGGGGCGACCCATCTTCAGCTCGAGGCGTGAGCGGGCCTTCTGCAGCCGGGCGAGGGTGTCGCCGGCGTGCACCGGCAGGCGGATGGTGCGGCCCGTGTTGGCGATGCCCCGGGTGATGGCCTGACGGATCCACCAGGTGGCGTACGTGGAGAACTTGAACCCCTTGCGCCAGTCGAACTTCTCGACCGCGTGCATCAGGCCGAGGTTGCCCTCCTGGATCAGGTCGAGCAGCGGCAGGCCCGAGGCCTGGTACTTCTTGGCGATGGACACCACCAGGCGGAGGTTGGACTGCACGAAGGTGCGCTCGGCCTCCTCGCCCTTGCGGGACGCCCGGCGCAACTCGCGCTTGCGGGCGGCGGTGAGCTCGGTGGCGGTGTCGAGCTCGAGGCGCGCGGCGGTGCCGCCCTCGATGGCCTGGGCCAGGCGCACCTCGTCATCCTTGGTCAGGAGGGGGTACTGCCCGATGTCGGTGAGATAGAGACGGACGAGGTCTTCCTCGTCCCGTTCTACGCGCTCCTTGGCCAACGTGGATGCTCCTGGCTTCAGTTTCGATGGCCGCACGACCAACAGCTGGCGGGGCCTGGGTGACAGACGGGTGAACGCGGGCGGCGGGAACCCTCGGTGTTCTTCTCGCTTACGATACCGAGATGGTCAAGAGGGCCAACCCTGCGGTTTCCGCCTATTTCTCCAGGTGTGAGCCGGTGCCCACTCTCCGTGATGTCGGCGTGGCCGGCCGCACTCCTGAGTGATCGACGCGGATTGATCCCTTGGACCCACACCCCGATCCCCCCGACCGACACGGCGACGACGTCGACCTCACCGTGGTGCTGATGGCGTTCGACGCCTCCGACCCCGAGGCGCTGCAGGCGATCCTGGCCAAGTACGTGGTCGTCAGCCGGGGGCACCCGGGCTGTCGCAACATCGATCTGTGCCTGTCGGCCACCCACCCGACCCGGTTCGTGGTCATCGAGAAGTGGGAGTCGCCCGACGCCCAGCGGGCCCACTTCGACTCACCCGACATGGTCGAGATGGCCGGCGCGTGCGACGGCAAGTTGGCCCGCGCTCCCAGCATCGACCTGCTCGACGCCATCAGCGCCCACGACCTGGTCTGACCCGCCCCCCGGGAGAAACCGGTCGGTTACCGCCGGGAAACTCACGCCCCACATCATCGGGTCGTGCCCAGGTTCGTCACGGGAGCAGGCCGGACGGCCACGGGACGTGCGCTGCTGCTCGCGGCGGTGGCACTCGTCGTGCTCGCCGCGACCCTCGTCGCCGCCACCGTGTCGGAGAGCGGGGCCGACGGCGCGCCGGCGCCGGCCCCGCGCCCCGAGGGAGTCGCCGCACCGGACCCCATCGTGTTCGTCCACGGGTTCGCGGCCAATGGGGCGCAGCGCTTCTTCGTCCACCGATTCCGGGCCGACGGGTTCACCCGGCTCTACGGCTTCTCCTACGACGCCGACAACGGCACCACGCCCTCGAACCGGGTGATCGCGCGGCGACTGGGGAACTACGTCGCCGACGTGATCGCCGAGACCGGGGCATCGAAGGTCGACCTCGTGGCCCACTCGATGGGCAACCTGAGCGCCCGCTGGTGCCTCTCGTTCGGTCGGTGCGCCGGCCTCGTCGACGACTACGTGTCGCTCGGTGCCGCCCACCACGGCACCGTCTGGGCGGAGGGCTGCGGCGTGCTGTACCCCGACGACCGCGCCTGCCCCGAGTTGGCGCCCGACTCGGCGATGCTGCAGGCCCTGAACCAGGGGGACGAGACCCGTGGCGCCGCGTCGTACACGACGCTGCGCTCGCCTGCCGACGAGGTCGTCCTGCCCACCTCGTCGGCGATGCTCGCCGGCGCCCGCAACCTCCTGGTCGACGACGTCGACCACTGGCAACTGATGTCGAGCCCCACCGTCTTCCCGCTGGTCCGCGACGCGGTGCGGTGACGGTCGGCGTCGATCCGGCGCCCCCGCCGTCCCGTGACCGGGCGGCGCCCGACGAGCGCTCCCGGCGCGCTGACGCCCCAGTCAGTACGTTGAGGGGGTGGATGGGACGACGCGGTCGAGTGCGGTCGACCTGCGCATCCTCGGTGCGCTGGAGATGACGGTGCACGGCGAGACGGTCGCCGTGCCGGCGCGGGTCGAACGGGCGATCCTCGCCTCGCTGGCCATCCGCGTGGGCCGTCCCATCCCCGCCGACCTCCTGGCCGAGGACGTGTGGGGCGGCCATCCCCCGCCGACCTGGCGCAAGGGCGTCCACGTGGGCGTGTCCCGCCTGCGCCGGCGCCTCGAGTCGGTCCACACCGACGCCGCCGCGGTGGTGGTCACCGCCACCAACGGCTACGCCCTCGACCTCGACCCGGCCCACCTCGACGCCGTCCGCCTCGAACGGGCCGCCGAGAGCGGCCGGCGCCTGCTCACCGAGGGACGGGCCGACGAGGCCCACGCGGCCCTGTCCGACGGGCTGGCGCTGTGGCGGGGCCAGCCCCTGCAGGAGATCGCCGAGAGCCCCTCGGCCCGGGGCGAGATCGCCCGCCTCCACGAGGTCCGGGCCTCGCTGATCGACCGGTACCACGAGGCCACCCTCGAACAAGGCGACGTGGACACGGTGATCGGCCGGCTCGAGGCCAGCCTGGTGGAGGACCCGCTGCGCGAGCGCCGCTGGACCCTGCTGATGCTGGCGCTCTACCGCGCCGGGCGCCAGAACGACGCCCTTCGGGCCTTCCAGCGCGCCCGCACCGTGCTGGCCGACGAGTTGGGGCTCGAGCCGGGGCCGGAGCTGCGCCAGATGGAGGCGGCCATCCTCGCCCACGACCCCGCCCTCAGCGGCTCGACCCGGCAGCGGGTCATGGCCGCGGCCCGCCACGACCGCCGGTCGGGCGACCGAGCCGGCAGTGCCGACGGGGCCGATCACGCGGACACGGCACCAGCGGCCCCCGCCGCCACCCCTCGCCTCTCCACGGGGCCCCACCCCACGGGCGAGCCCATCGCCCACATCCCCCTCACGCCCCGCCCCGGTCGCTTCAACGACCCCATCGAGTGGGCCCGCAACCACCGGCGCATCCCGCTGGTCGGTCGCGACGAGGAGCTGGCCCGACTGCTGTCGTCGTGGCGACGGGTCATCGACGGCCACCAGGGCGGCCTGGTCGTGCTCACCGGCGACACCCAGGTCGGCAAGACCCGGCTGGCCGGCGAGGTGGCGCTGGCGGCGGAGGCCGACGGTGCGCTGGTGCTGGCCGGCCGTTGCGTGCCCGGGATGGGGTTGTCGTCGTTCGTCGGGCAGGTCACCGCCCTCGACCTGGCCGCTCCCGACGCCCACCTGGGGCCTGGTTCACCCGTGGCCTTCGAGTTCGCCGTCGACGTGGCCACCCGCATCTACGGCGAGGCCGGGGCGGGCCGTCCGGTGCTGGCCATCCTCGAGGACGCCCACGCCGCCGACCTCGAGATCATCAACCTGTTCCGCCACCTGGCCGAGCGCCCGCTGCCCGATCAGAACGCCATCCCCGCGATGGCGATCGTGGTGTCCCGGTCGGGAGTGCCCAGCCCCCCGGGCATGGCCGCGTGGCTGGCCGAGGCCGAGCGGCTCCCGGTCACCGACCGGGTAGAGGTGCCCGCGCTCGACCCTGCGGCGGCGGTCAGCCTGCTCCGCGACCGCCTCGGTCCCGACGGGGCGACACGGTGCGACGACGAGTTGCGGGCGCTGGCCGACCAGGCGGGGTGTCGACCGGGCTACCTGATCGAGATCGCCCGACTGGCCCGGGCGAGCGGCGTGGCCGCCGACGCCGCCGCGCCTCTGACCCTCGAGACCCTCGGGGTGCCCGACGTGCTCCGCTCGCTCGTCACCGACCATCTCGACGCCCAGCCCGACGAGGTCGCGCGGGTGTTGCTGGCCAGCGCCGTCGCCGGCCGCCGCTTCGAGCTCGACATGGCGGCGCGCGCCACCGCGATGGGCGAGGACGACGCGCTGGACGCCCTCGAGCGGGCGGTGGCGGCCCGGTTGCTCTACGAGGTGGACGGTGCCCCCGGCTCGTACGGGTTCGTCACCGAGGTCGAGCGCCTGGTGCTGCTCGACCGGGTCACCAACGCCCGCCGAGCGGTCGTCGAGTCACGCCTGGCCGGCTGAGCGCGGTGACCGGAGGGGGTAACCCGGTGGCGACGGCGCCCGCACCCCCGTGCAAGGATGTCGGCCACTGCCGTCGTCCGGCCCCGGCGGGCGGGCGACGGTGTCGACCACTGCACGGGGAGACCGACATGACCAGAACTCGCCTCGGAGGGCTGCTCGCCCTCGTCCTCACCTTCGCCCTGTTCGGCGCCGCCTGCGGCAGCAGCGACGAGAGCTCGTCCGACACCACCGCCGGCTCGGACGGCACCGCCGCTGCGGGCTCGTGCGACGTGGCCGACCTGCCGCTGAAGGAGGACGGCCAGCTCACCGTGGCCACCGGCGACCCGGTGTTCCCTCCGTGGATGGCCAACGACGACCCCGCCACCAACGAGGGCTTCGAGAGCGAGCTGGTCTACGACATCGCCGCCGAGCTCGGCCTCTCCGAGGACGACGTGGTCTGGACCTCGACCGGCTTCGACGAGGCCATCGCCCCCGGCGAGAAGGACTACGACTTCAACATCCAGCAGTACGGCATCACCGCCGAGCGTGACGAGGTGGTCGACTTCTCCGACGGCTACTACACCGTGCAGCAGGCCATCGTGGCCGCGCCCGACTCCGACATCGCCGACGCCACGTCGATCGCCGACCTGCAGAGCGCCAAGCTCGGCGCGGCGGTGGGCTCGACCAGCCTCGACTACATCGACGAGGTGATCCAGCCCGACGAGGAGGCGGCGGTGTTCGACGACAACGCCGCGGCCAAGTCGGCGTTCGACGCCGGCCAGGTGGACGGCCTCGTGTTCGACCTGCCCACCGCCTTCTACATCGTCAGCGCCGAGATCCCCGACGCGTCGATCGTCGGCATCCTGCCCACCGTGGGCGACGAGGAGGAGCTGGGCATGCTCTTCGAGACCGACAGCCCCCTGATCCCCTGCGTCAACCAGGCCCTCGCCGCGGTGAAGGACTCGGGCGACCTGGACGCCCTGCAGGAGGAGTGGCTGGCCCAGGGCGGCGACATCCCCACACTGACCCAGTGACCGACCGCCGGTGAACCATGACGGCTGACATCGGCTCGGGGCCGCCGCCGCTGCCCCCGAGCCCGTCGGCCCGAGCGGCCGGTCCGAGCGGGGGAAGAGGCGGCTCGTTGCGCCACGAGTTGGGCGAGGACGGCGCCCGTGGGGCCCTCATCGCCTTCGTGGCCACCGTGGCGTTCCTGGGCGTGGGGCTCTTCCTCGTCCTGAACAGCTCGTCGTGGCCCAAGGTGCAGCAGCAGTTCTTCAACCCCGAGAACTTCCGCGAGTCGTGGCCCGACGTGCTCGGCGGGTTCTGGCTCGACATCAAGATGTTCGTGATCGCCGAGGTGCTGATCCTGGCCTTCGGCCTGCTGGTGGCGATCATCCGCAGCCTGCGGGGCCCGGCGTTCTTCCCGTTGCGGCTGTTGTCGATCATCTACATCGATCTGTTCCGGGGCATCCCCATCCTGTTGATCCTGTTCCTGCTCGGGTTCGGGGTGCCCGCGCTCCAGTTGCCGGGTGTGCCCAACGACCCGCTGTTCTGGGGCGTGGCCTCGCTGGTGCTGTCGTACGCGGCCTACACCGCCGAGGTGTACCGGGCCGGGATCGACTCGGTGCACGAGAGCCAGCGGGCCGCGGCCCGCTCACTGGGCCTGACCCAGTGGCAGACGCTGCGCTTCGCCATCGTGCCCCAGGCCATCCGCAACGTCATCCCGGCCCTCCTGAACGGTCTGGTGAGCCTGCAGAAGGACGTGGCGCTGGTGAGCGTGCTCGGCATCCGCGAGGCCGTGCGCGAGGCGGAGATCTACAAGTCGCGCACGTTCAACTACACCTCGTTCGTGGCCGCCACCGTGCTGTTCCTGCTGGCGTCGGTGCCCCTGGCCCGCCTCACCGACTGGTATACCAAGCGCGAGCGGGCCCGTCGTTCCCAGGCGCTGGTGTGACGTGGGCCCGCCAGGCCTGCGTGGCCCGAACGCACAACACGCGGGCCCGTCGTTCCCAGGCGCTCGTGTGACCGAGCCCACCCCCCGCCTGCGGATCAGCGGCGTGAAGAAGGCGTTCGGCGACAAGCTGGTGCTCGACGGCATCGATCTGGCGGTGCGGCCCCACGGGGTGGTGTGCCTGATCGGGCCCAGCGGGTGCGGCAAGTCCACCCTGCTGCGGTGCGTGAACCTGCTCGACCCGATCGACGCCGGCACCATCGAGCTCGACGGCGAGCGCATCAGCGGCCGGGGGGTGAACGCCAACACGGTGCGCCGCCGGGTGGGCATCGTGTTCCAGTCGTTCAACCTGTTCCCCCACCTGACGGTGCTGGACAACGTCACCCTGGCCCCGCGACGGGTGCGCAAGGTGCCCCGGCGCGACGCCGAGGCGCGCGCCGTCGAGGCCCTGGAGCGCTTCGGGCTGGGCGACAAGGTGCACGAGTACCCCGACCGCCTGTCGGGCGGCCAGCAGCAGCGGGCGGCCATCGCCCGCGCCATCGTGGGCGATCCCGAGCTGCTGCTGCTCGACGAGGTCACGTCGGCGCTCGACCCCGAACTGGTGGGCGAGGTGCTGACGGTCATCCGCGACCTGGCCGCCGGCGGCATGACGATGGTGCTGGCCACCCACGAGATGGGCTTCGCACGCGACGTGGCCGACGAGGTCTTCTTCCTGCACGAGGGCCGGGTGCTCGAGTCGGGTCCCCCGTCGGTCGTGCTGAAGGACCCTCAACAGCCCCGCACCCGCCAGTTCCTCGCCCGGGTCATCGCCGCCGGCCGCCTGTAGAAGGGTCCTTATTTACTGCCCGGTCGGCCGAACCGCACCCCCTGTGACTAGGGACTTTGTGCGGCGCTGGGTTCGGCCGAGTGAGAAAAGAAGCACCCTCCTAGGCCCGGTCACCGCCATCGGGTCACCGTCATCGGCGGGAACAGGGGGCCCGGATGGGACCCCCTGTCCCCGCCAACGGTCGTTGGGTCGTTGGTGGGCCCGGTCAGGCCTGGCGGCGCCTGGCCGACCTGCGGAAGGCGAGACCGGTCAGGATGAGCACGCCGGCACCGGCCAGCAGGCCGGCGATGTCGGCGCCGGTGCGGGGCAGGCTGGACGGGACGTCGGGCACCAACTGGCCCTGGTCGTTCACGTCGACCACGGCATCGTCGGTGTTGTTGTCCGTGTTGGTGTCGTCGATGCCGTCCACCCGGGCCACGTTGGTGATCGTGTCACCGGGCTCGGACTCCACGTAGGTCTGCACCGTGAAGGTGGTGCTGCCGCCCGGCACCAGGTCGGTGTCGGTGAGGCAGGTGATCGTGGGGTCGTCGAACTCGCAGACCCACCCGTCCCCGCCGGCGTCGCGGTAGTCGAGCTCGGGGGGCAGATCGTCGGTGACGACGATCGGCTGGGTGGCATCGACGTCACCCACGTTGGTCACGGTCACCTGCCAGGTGGCGATGGCCAGGGCCTCGTCGATGTCGATCAGGTCCTTCGTGATCGCCAGGTCGGTCTCCGGTGCCGTGTCGACGCCGACCGAGGCGCCGTCCTCGCCGGTGACGTCCGCGCCGATCGGCGCGTCGCGGTCGTCCACGGGCGTGCCGGTGGCGGTGGCCGTGTTCACGAACCCGGCGTCCACCCCCGTCACCACGCAGGTGTAGGCGGCGAACGAGTCACCGGGCTCGAGGGTGTCGACGAACCCACGGGCGCAGCTGGAAGCGAGCGCATCGCCCACCGCCACGTCCGAGAGGGGCACCTCGCCGGTGTTGGTCACCACGATGCGGAACGTGGCGTCGCCGCCCGTCTCGATCGTGGCCGCATCGACGAAGTCCCCGGTCCCCGGGTCGAGCACCGTCTTCTCCACGGCGATCGACGCCACCTGGGCCCGGGCGGTCTCGTGATCACCGGAGCCATCGGGGGCCCCGTCGATCGAGTCGCCGGTGACCACCGCGTCCAGGGTGAAGCCCGCCCCGACGTCGGTGACGTTGCAGGTGAGCACCCAGGTCTCACCCTCGTCGAGCACACCGGGGTTCACGGTGTCACCGCTCACCACCACCGGAGCGGCGTCGCACTGCGGGGCGTCCACGACCACGTCGGAGATGCCGGCGTCGCCGGTGTTGGCCACCGTGAAGCGGTAGCTCGCGGTGTCGCCGGCCCGCAGGGTGGCGGGTGAGGGGTCGTTGCTGCCCGGGGTGGCGCCGTCGCCGTCGGCGTCGAACCAGTCCCCGGTGAACGGATCGAGCACTTCGGTGAGCAGCGTCATCGACGGGGCGATCTGGTCCACCCGAGCGGTGTCGTCGTCGGTGACGTCACTCACGCCGGGCAGCGGCGTGGACGTGCCGTCGACCGGCGTGCCCGTGGCCGTGGCCGTGTTGGTGAGGTCGCCGTCGAGCGTCGTCTCGTAGTAGAGCGTGGCCGTGTCGCCCGGTGCCATCGACGAGAGATCGCCGTTCAGCACCGACAGCGTCACCTGGTCGACCCCGAGATCGGCATCGTCGAGCGTGACCGGCGCCAGCGTCGTGTCGCCGTCGTTGGTCACGACGAAGCAGTAGGTGACGGCCCGGCCGGCCACGCCCGACACCGACTCGCTGCCGGGGCAGCCCGCACCGTCGTCGTGGCCCCGGTACACGGTCTTGGCCACCGCCACCGACGGCGCGATGCCGTCGACCTGCGCGGTGTCCTCGTCGGTGACGTCACCGATGCCGAGGGGGTCGCCCTGACCGTCGACGGGCGTGCCCGTGACGGCGGCGGTGTTGGTCAGGTCGCCGTCCACCGTGGTCTCGTAGTACAGGACCACGGTCTCGCCGGCCCCGAGGGTGGACAGCCCGCCAGGGCCGACCACCGTGAGGTCCGACTGGTCGATGCCCAGGTCGGCATCGTCGAGGGTGACCGGCGACAGCGCGGTGTCGCCGTTGTTGGTCACCTCGAAGCAGTAGGTGATGTCGGTGCCACCGGTGGCCGAGACCAGCTCGTCCCCGGCGCAGCCGGCGCCACCGTCATGGCCCAGGTACACGGTCTTGGCCACGTGCACCGCCGGGCCCACGGCGTCGACCGCCGCGGTGTCCTCGTCGGTGACGTCGTCGACCCCGGGCAGCGGATCGCCGTTGCCGTCGGCGGGGCTGCCGGTGGCGACCGCGGTGTTGACGAGATCGCCGTCCACCGTCGTCTCCAGGTAGAGGACGGCCGTGTCGCCGGGGTCGAGCTGGGACAGGTCGCCCGAGAGCACGTCCATGTCCGACTGGTCGATGCCCAGGTCGGCGTCGGCCACCGTCACCGGTGCCAGCGTGGTGTCACCGTCGTTCGTGATGGCGAAGCAGTAGGTGACGTCATCGCCGTTGCGGCCGGCCACCAGGTTCGAGCCGGGGCAGCCGGCACCCCCGTCGTGACCCCGGTACACCGTCTTCACCACGGCCACCGACGGCGCCACCTCGTACACCTGGGCGGTGTCGTCGGCGGTCACGTCGGGCACCCCGGCCAGCCGGTCGCCTTGGCCGTCGACGGGAGAGCCCGTGGCGGTGGCGGTGTTGGTCAGGTCGCCGTCGACGGTGGTCTCGTAGTAGAGGACCACGGTCTCGCCGGGTGCCAGCGAGGCCAGCGAGCCCGGCCCGACGACGGTCATGTCCGACTCGTCGATGCCCAGGTCGGGATCGGCGACCGTCACCGGCGCCAGCGTGGTGTCGCCGTCGTTGGTCACGGCGAAGCAGTAGGTGACGTCCTCGCCGGCCAGGCCGGCCAGCACGTCGGTGCCGTTGCAGCCGGCGCCGGCGTCGTGGGTGCGGTACACGGTCTTCGCGACCGAGATCGACGGGGCCACCTCGTCCACCTGGGCGGTGTCGTCGGCGGTCACGTCCGACAGGCCGGGCAGCGGGTCACCCTGCTGATCGGCCGGCGTGCCGGTCACGGTGGCGGTGTTGGTCAGGTCGCCGTCCACCGTCGTCTCGTAGAACAGGGTGACCGAGTCACCAGGGTCGAGGGAGGCCAGCGACCCCGGGCCCACGATGGACAGGTCCGTCTGGTCGATGCCCAGATCCGGGTCCTCGAGGGTGACGGGCGCCAGGGCGGTGTCACCCTCGTTGGTCACCGCGAAGCAGTAGGTGACGTTGGCGCCACTCCGGGTCGTGGCCAGTTCGGCACCCGGGCAGCCGGCGCCGTCGTCGTGGCCGCGGTACACGGTCTTGGCCACCGACACCGCAGGGGCCACCTCGTCGACCGCGGCGGTGTCGTCGTCGGTCACGTCCGGCACGTTGTCCAACGGGTCGCCGTTGCCGTCCACGGGGGTGCCGTAGGCGGTCACCGTGTTGGTGAGGTCGCCGTCGATGGCGGTCTCGAAGTAGAGGACGATGCTGTCGCCCGGGTCCAGCGAGGCCAGTGAGCCCGGCCCCACCACCGACATGTCGGTCTGGTCGATGCCCAGGTCCACGTCGCCCACCGTCACCGGCGAGAGCGTGGTGTCACCGTCGTTGGTGACGGCGAAGCAGTAGGTCACCGCGTCGCCGCTGCGCCCGGTCACCGACTCCGAGCCGGCGCAGCCCGCGCCGTCGTCGTGGCCCCGGTACACGGTCTTGGCCACCGACACCGACGGCGCCACCTCGTCCACCACCGCGGTGTCCTCGTCGGTGACGGTCTGACCGCCGGGGAGCGGGTCGCCGCCACTGTCGACCGGCTCGCCGCTGGCGATCACGGTGTTCGTGAGGTCGCCGTCGACGGTGGTCTCGTAGTACAGCGTCGCCGAGTCACCCGGCGCCATGGCCGAGAGGTCACCCGACACCACGGTCAGGTCGCCGTCGGTCACGTTCAGCGCGGCGTCGTCCAGGGTCACCGGCGAGAGCGCGCTCTCGCCGTCGTTGGTGACCACGAAGCAGTAGGTGACGTTCGCGCCGCTCCGGGTGGCCACGGCCTCGGCACCGGGGCAGCCGGCACCGCCGTCGTGGCCGTAGTACACGGTCTTGGCCACCGACACGGACGGCGACACGTCGTCGACACGAGCGGTGTCGTCGTCGGTCACCGGGTCGAGGCCGGGGATCGGGTCGCCGCCGTCGTCCACCGGCGTGCCGCCGGCGGTCGCGGTGTTCGTGAGGTCACCGTCGAGGACCGTCTCGAAGTACAGGGTGACGGTGTCGCCGGCGGCCAGTGAGGTCAGCGAGCCACCCCCGACCACGTCGAGATCGGTCTCGTCGACCCCCAGCAGGTCGTCGGCGACGGTCACCGGCGCCAGGGTGGTGTCGCCGGTGTTGGTCACCGCGAAGCAGTAGGTGACGTCGGCACCGGTGGCGCCCTCGATCAGCTCGCCGCCGGGGCAGCCGGCACCGCCGTCGTGGCCCCGGTACACCGTCTTGGCCACCGACACGGCCGGCGCCACCTCGTCCACCTCGGCGGTGTCGGTGTCGGTGACGGGATCGAGGCCGGGCAGCGGGTCGCCGCCGGAATCGGCCAGCGTGCCCGTCGCGGTCACCGTGTTCGTCAGGTCGCCGTCGACCGTGGTCTCGTAGTACAGGACCGCGGTGTCGCCCGGGTCGAGCTGGCCCAGGTCGCCCGACAGCACCGTGAGGTCGCCGTCGGTGATGCCGAGGTCGCCGTCGTCCAGGGTGACGGGCGCCAGGGTGGTGTCACCGTCGTTGGTCACCGAGAAGCAGTAGGTGACGTCGGCGCCGGCCAGCGAGTGCTCGAGCTCACCACCGGGGCAGCCGGCGCCACCGTCGTGGCCGCCGTAGACGGTCTTGTCCACCGACACCGACGGCACCACCTCGTCCACGCTGGCGGTGTCGGTGCTCGTCACCGGGGTGCTGCCGGGCAGCGGGTCGCCGCCGTCCACCGGGGTGCCGGTCGCGGTCGCCGTGTTCGTCAGGTCACCGGCCACGGTGGTCTCGTAGTACAGGACCGTCGAGTCGCCGGGGTCGAGCGACGAGAGGCTGCCCGACGCCACCACCATGTCGGACTGGTCGATGCCCAGGTCCGCGTCGTCGATGGTGACCGGGGCCAGGGTGGCCCCGCCGTTGTTGGTGACCACGAAGCAGTAGGTGACGTCCTGGCCGCTGCGGGCAGGGACGTTCTCGGAGCCGGGGCAGGAGCCCCCGGCATCGTGGCCGCGGTACACGGTCTTGGCCAAGGCCACCGAGGGGGTCACCTCGTCCACCTCTGCGGAGTCGTCGGCGGACACCGGGTCGAGCCCGGGGATCGGGTCGCCGCCGCCGTCCACGGGCGTGCCCGTGACCGTGGCGGTGTTGACCAGGTCACCGTCGATCGTCGTCTCGTAGTAGAGGACCGCCGAGTCGCCGGGGGCGAGCGACGACAGGCTGCCCGACGCCACCGCCATGTCGGACTGGTCGATGCCCAGGTCCGCGTCGTCCAGGGTCACCGGGTCGAGCACGGTGTCACCGTCGTTGGTGACCACGAAGCAGTAGGTGACCTCGGCGCCGCCGGCACCGCGCTGCAGCTCGGCGCCGGGGCAGCCGGCACCGCTGTCGTGGCCGGCGTAGACGGTCTTGGCCACCGACACCGCGGGGCCCACCTCGTCCACCTCGGCCGTGTCGTCCCCTGTGACGGGATCGATGCCCAGCGGTGTCCCGCCGTCGTCCACCGGCGTGCCGGTGACCGTGGCGGTGTTGGTGAGGTCGCCGTCCACGGTGGTCTCGAAGTACAGCGCCGCCGAGTCGCCGGGGGCGAGCGACGAGAGGCTGCCCGACGCCAGGACCATGTCGGACTGGTCGATGCCCAGGTCGAGGTCGACCACCGACACGGGTGACAGGGTGGTGTCGCCGTCGTTGGTGACCACGAAGCAGTAGGTGACGTCACCGCCGTTGGTGAGCTGCACGAGCTCACCGCCGGGGCAGCCGGCGCCGGCGTCGTGACCGCGGTACACGGTCTTGGCCACCGAGACCGCGGGCGCGACCTCGTCCACCACCGCGGTGTCGTCGTCGGTCACGTCCGGCACGTCGTCGAGGGGGTCGCCGTTGCCGTCCACCGGCGTGCCGAAGGCGCTCGCGGTGTTGGTGAGGTCGCCGTCCGCGGTGGTCTCGTAGTACAGGACCACCGTGTCGCCGGGGTCGATCGAGTCGAGCGACCCGGGGCCGACCACGGTCATGTCCGTCTGGTCGATGCCCAGGTCGAGGTCGCCGACGGTCACCGGCGCCAGCGGGGTGTCGCCGTTGTTGGTGACGGCGAAGCAGTAGGTGACGTCGTCACCGGCGTGGACGTAGGTGGTCTCAGCGCCCTCGCAGCCGGCGCCGCCGTCGTGGCCGCGGTAGGCGGTCTTGGCCACCTGCACGGCCGGGCCCACGGCGTCGACCACCGCGGTGTCGTCTCCCGTGACGGGCTCGATGCCGGGTAGTGGGTCGCCGCTGCCGTCGGCGGGAACGCCCGTGACGGTGGCGGTGTTGGTCAGGTCGCCCGACAGGGTGGTCTCGTAGTAGAGGGTCGCGGAGTCGCCGGGGGCCAGCGAGGCCAGGTCGCCCGACAGGGCGGTCATGTCGCTCTGGTCGATGCCCAGGTCGCCGTCCTCCACGGTGACGGGGGACAGCTCGGTGTCACCCTCGTTGGTGACGGTGAAGCAGTAGGTGACGGCGTCGCCGTCGAGGCCGTGCACCAGCTCGCCGCCGGGGCAGCCCGCGCCGGCGTCCTGGCCGTGGTAGACGGTCTTGGCCACCGACACGGCCGGCGCCACCTGGTCGGCCGACGCGGTGTCGTCATCGGTCACCGGGTCGAGCCCCGGCAGCGGGTCGCCGTTGGGGTCGGAGGGGGTACCGCCGGCGGTCGCGGTGTTGGTGAGGTCGCCGTCGAGGGCGGTCTCGTAGAAGAGTTCGACCGAGTCGCCGGGCGCCAGCAGGGCGAGGTCGCCCGAGAGCACGCCCATGTCCGACTGGTCGATGCCCAGGTCGGGATCGGCCACGGTCACCGGCGCCAACGTGGTGTCGCCGGTGTTGGTCACGGTGAAGCAGTAGGTGACGGCATCGCCGTCGATGCCCACGACCGACTCGGCGCCGGCGCACAGGGCGCCACCGTCGTGGCCGCGGTAGACGGTCTTGGCCACGGCGAGGCCGGGCGCCACCTCGTCCACCGAGGCGGTGTCGGAGTCGGTGACCGGGTCGACCGCGGGGACCGGGACGCCCCCGCCGTCCACCGCCGTGCCGGTGACGGTCGCTGTGTTGGTGAGGTCGCCGTCGACGGACGTCTCGTAGTACAGGAGCGTGACGTCACCGGGGTCCATCGACGTGAGGTCGCCCGAGACCACGGACAGATCGGTCTGGTCGATGCCCAGGTCGGCATCGTCCAACGTCACCGGCGCCAAGGCCAGGCTCCCGTCGTTGGTGACCGCGAAGCAGTACGTGACCGCGTCGCCGTTCTCACCGGTGACGGCGTCGCCGCCCTGGCACGAGGCCCCGCCGTCGTGGCCCCGGTACACCGTCTTGGCGATGGCGATCGAGGGCTCGGGCGGGGCGGTCGGCTGGATGTCGACGGCCGTGTAGGTGCCGTAGCTGGTCGACAGCGTGGCCTGGTTGACGATCTGGGTCACGCTGGGGTCGAGCGGCTGGTCCACCACGACGTCGAAGGTGACCGTGCGGGTCTGACCCACGTTGAGCGCGGGCGGCAGGGTGGTGCCGGCGCCGTCGAGCGGGAAGGGCGTGCCCGACCCGTCGTCGGCGATCGCGCTGCCGTTGTGGACGGTGGTGCCGGCGACGTAGGTCGTGTGCGCCGGGACCTCGTCGGTGACCACCAGGTTGTCCACCGGCGTGATGCCGGCGTTGGTGGCGGAGATCGTGTAGCGGATGGTCTCGCCCGGGTCGGCCAGGCCGTCGCCGTCGTCGTCCACGATGTCGGACGTCTTGGTGAGATCGACGGTGGGGAACGGCAGCACCGTGGTGCCCATGTCGATCGCCGGGTTCGAAGCCTGCAGGCCCGGGACCTGGCCCCAGGCCGCAGCCAGCGCGGTGCCGTCGAGGGTGTAGATGCGCGCCCCGGTCATGTCCCCGTCGCCGGAGCCGACCGTGGCGCTGTAGGTGGCGTCCGTGTAGCAGTTCGACGTGGCGTCGTCACTGATGAGGCGGGGGGACAGCGCGGTGATGGCGCACGAGAAGTCGTACTTGTTCCCGTTGGCGTCGGTCAGCGCGCCGGTGCCGGTGTCGCCGTCACGGTCCACGTAGATCGTCGTGTCCGCTTGGGGAGCCACCCACACGGCGCTGTAGTTCGCGCTCAGGTTCGACGAGCCCGGGGCGTAACCGAGCACGACCATCGGGGTCAGGTAGGCCTCCGGGATCAACGAGAAGCCCCAGTTGTACGAGGCGCTGTCGTCGGTGCCGGAGGCGACGGGCGCGGTGATGGCCTGCAGTGCGTAGAAGGGGTTGCCCGTGCTGGTGAAGCGGGCGCCGAGGCCCGTGCGCATGCGGTAGCTGGCCTGGCCCGCCGCCGGGACGGAGACGGTCCCCGTCACGCCGTCGGACTGGGTGTAGTCGACGGTGATGGCCAACCCGCCCGGGTTGTAGAAGAAGACCCGTGTCGTCAGGTTGGTGGTGTTGAACGACGTGACCGGCGAGAAGTACGTGTCGGTCCAGCGCTCGGTCGGGGTCAGCTCGTACACGCGGCCTTCGTAACGGGCGTCGACATCGCCAGTGGCGAGGTACACGGCGACCGGCTTGTCCGAGTCGACCGTGTCGCCGAGATCGATGCCGCCATCCACCAGGTGAACGTCGCCCTCGTCGAGGGTGATGGGTGCTCCCCCGGCCACCGTGACGGTGGTGTCGTCCTGGCTCGCCTGGATGAACATGCCCGTGTACTCCCACGGCGAGGCGGTGGCGCTGATGTAGGGCGTGTCCTCGCCGACCGGGCTCGTGAACTGGTAGCCGTAGCGGGACACCTCGGGCACCGCCGACGCGCCGGCGTGCACCGAGCCGGTGGTGTCGGGCCAGCCGCCCATCGTGACGACAGTCGGCGAGGTGGACACGATCTTGTCCCGACCGTCGTAGTAGGGCTGGCTCGAGCCCCCCGGCGTGATGTCGCCGATGTCGGCGAGCACCACGACGTTGTCGAGGACCTGCACCTCACCTTCAGCCATCGTCGACACCTCGGTCGTGGCGCCCGGGCTGTTCACCGGGTCGACGTCGTAGCCGTCCTCCCAGTGGTCGATGGCGACCGTGTTGGCGTCCCGCGCCGACACGACTGATGCGATGAGGCGCATGTCCTGCGCCGGCAGGTTCGTCTGCTCGCTGAGCAGCGTGTCGTAGAACTGCTGGGCATCGAAGGGCAGGTAGTGGACCTGCTCGCCGGGTGCAGCCACCAGCTGCGGCTCCGAGTCCCGCCACGGCAGGCGTGGCGAGGTGGCCATGGCTGCTCCCAGCAGCGCCACGATGCACAGTGGGGCCAGCACGGTCCCCCACGTCCATCGCCGGTGCTTCGGCGTGGTCGCCATCTTGTCCTCCTGCTCCGCCTGAACGCGCATTCGCCCTGCTCCTCGTTGGAAGGTCAGCGACCTTTCGGTACGAGGAGCACGGAAATGAGCGTCGGGGTGCCTTCGACTGACCGATGAGTCAGTCGACCCACAGCGAGGTCGGCGCCGCCGCGACGGCTGATCACGCCCCTGAGCCACCGATTCCCGGACGCCGGTGGGGCGGTGGCGGCGGCCCGCAACCGCACCAAGCCAGGCCGCACGCCTCCTGGCGGTGGCCCTGTCCGATCCCCTGTGGCGGCCCGCCGGGCCGGCCGAAGCTCAGGCGCTGGTGGGCGCGCCCAGGGCCTGGTCCGACAGGGCCTTCAGATCCGCCCAGGTGAAGCCGTCGCCGGTCCACAGCTGTTCGAACACCGCGTCGGCGGCGTCGGTGAAGCCGTGACGGTTGCGGAAGTGGTAGAGCCGCCGCTGGCGCTGGTCGAAGTAGCGGTACCCGAGCGCGTCGAGCCGCCCGGCGCAGTAGGTCTCCCAGGCGTTGGCGGGCGCGGGATCGAGAGGCTCGTCCAGGGCGGGAGCGCCGAAGGCCGGATCGAGGCGATCCGAGGCCTCGAGCAGCAGGCGGCCGAGCACGTTCTGGGCGCCCGCCACGCTCAGTTGCCGGGGCTTGCGAGGGTCTTCGAGGGCCCCGCTCTCGAGGTTGAGGGTGAGCGGGTCGAGCCCCCCGATGACGGCCCAGCCGAGCGGCGACTGCTCGTTGACCTCGACCTTCACGTGAGCGTCAGGGTCGAGGCCGACCTTGGGCAGCAGCTCCTCGGTGATGGCCACCAGTTGCTCGGCGTCGAAGCCGACGAGGGTGAACGTCTCGGGGGTGACGGTGACGGGCATGAGCGGCGGGCGTCAGGAGGGTGCGGTCATCGGCTGGGCGCGGGCAGAGCTGCTCGGCGCGACCGCGCTCAACCCGCGGCCGAGGCGTGGGCCTCAGCAGCCAGCGCCTCGCTACGTTGCTGGGCCTCGCGCAGGGCCTCGTGGGCCCCGTCGGCGATCTCGTCGATCTCGGCGTCCTCGAAGCCGGCGAGCTCGCGGAAGCGGCGGGCCAGCTTCACCGGGCTCTCGTCGTCCTCACCCCGGAAGCCGCCCAGCGAGAACAGCTTGTCCACGACCCGCTGGAATTCCAGGGCGTTCTTGCGGCGATCGGGGTCGTCGGCGGTGAGGCGGCGCAGCCAGTCCGAGCCCATCTTCACGTGGGTGACCTCGTCGGCCAGCATCCAGTCCTCGCAGAACTCGAGCACCGGGTCGCCGGCGGCGTCGCCGAAGTCGCGCATGGTGTTGAACACGTCGATGGCCAAGCCCTCGAGCGCCCGGTTGACGCCCGTGAGGCGGAGCACCGGGTCGGGGTTGCAGGCGGCCTCGTACAGGAACGTGCCCTCGGAGAACTCACCGATCTCGGTGCCCATCCAGTCGCTGAGCTTCACGGAGATCTCGCAGTGGCGGGCCTCGTCCCAGCACTGGCGGGCCATGTCGAGCTTCAGCGCGAACGGGGCCTCGTCGCGGCCCTCGCCGGTCTCGAAGTCCCAGCACGTGCGGCCGGCACCCTCGAGCGCCTGGATCTCACCGACGAAGATGCCGTGCATCAGTGCCCGTGCCGCGTCCGACGCGTCGGGGCGCTTGGGGGTGAGCTTGGCCGACGAGCGCATGGCCGTGGCCTTGATGGTGCGCGGGTCGTTGATGCGGTCGGTGAGGGGCACCCGGACGAACCGCTCGTCGCGGGCGAGGTCTTCGACGGGAAGGGACTTCCTCATGAGGGCACCTGCTGGCTTTCCTGTTGGTCGGGGCTGGTCTCGAGGGGTGTGCCGATCGATCCGGGCCCGGCGATGCCGCCGGCGGCGAGCAGGAGCTTCTCGAGCTCGGCCTGACGATCGGCCGCCCGCTGGACCTCGTCGGGGGTCTCGATGAGCGACTGGATCAGCATCTCGCCGTCACGCCAGTCCTCGAGCTCGTCGTCGAGCGCGAATTTGAGCGAGCGCATGGTGGGCGCATCGGTGATCCGGCTGGTGTTGTTCAGGTGGTAGGTGTAGGCGGCGATCTTGTGCGGGATGAGCACCCGGTACACACCGACCAGCTTCTCGATGGTGAGATCGGGCGCCTCGGGCTCGGTGAGCGCATCGACGAAGGCGACCATCTCGTCGTTGGGCGGGGCGTTGAGCCGCTCCTGGTTCATCTCGCGCAGCTCGGGCAGTCGCTTGTGCCACAGCTCGGCGTGCCACGCGTGATGGTAGGTGTGGGTGCCGAGCCGCAGCTTCACGTCGAGCTCGGGCACCGTGGCCACCCAGCCGCCCAAGACCTCGAAGGTGCGCATCTCGATCCACTTGTAGTGGCCGACGCGCTTCGCGGTCTCCTCCACGCCGAACGCGCCGGGCAGCTCCCGTCGGTCCCACGGTGTGAAGGCCGCCCTCGGCCGCTTCGGATCTGCCACTCGTCCCCCTGGAGAGCCGCCCGTCATCGTCCCCGACAGTGTAGGTGCTCGCGAGAATAGTTGACCGCTCGGTCAAGAAGGCGGTCGCCTCGTCGGGACGGGGGTCAGGCTCCGGGCTCGAGCCGGACGGGGACGGTCGGGTTCGGCCCGATGCGCCCCATCGCCGGCGCGTTCGTGCCGCCGTGCTTGACGACCGCTCCGGACAGTGGCGGGCAGGCCTAGCGGTCGAGCAGGGCGTCGAGGGCCACCAGGGCCTCGTCGATGTCGTCGACCAGCAGCGCGTGCAGCCCCGCCGCCCGGGCGCCGGCCACGTTGCCGGGGTGGTCGTCGAGGAAGACCGCCGCCGCCGGGTCGGTCACACCGAGCCGATCGAGGGCGAGGTGGAAGATGGCCGGATCGGGCTTGCGCATCCCCACCGCCGACGAGTCGACCACCACGTCGAACAGCTCGTCGAGGGGCACCTTGGTCCGCCACTGGTCGCCCGCCTCACGCACGTTGTTGGTGATGAGGCCCGTGCGGTAGCCATCGGCCCGGAGTCGTCGTATGCACGCCACCATGTCGTCGTGGACCGGAAGGTCGCTCATGAGCGTGCGGAGGCGCTCGAAGTCGAGCTCGATCCCGGCGTCGGCCGCTCGGGCCTGCACGTCGGCGACGTAGGCCATGAGCTCGATCTCACCCCGCTCGAGCTGATGGAACGGGTGATCGGTGTCCTGGTCGTAGGGCCCGAGCATGAACTCGAGCACCGCGTCCGGCGCCATCCCGGCACCGTCGCCGATCCCGCCGATGGCGGCCCACGGCGAGCCGGTCACGACGCCGGTGAGGTCGAACAGCACCGCCTCGATCGCGGGCCCGCCGGTGTGCTGCGCTGCAGTGGTCACGGCACAGAGCCTCGCGCGCCGACACCTCAGGCCTGGCTCACACGCCTGGGGCTCGAGTCGGGAGGACTGGGAGGGCGCACGTCTGGGTAGCGACCTGCCACCCGACGCCCCCGACACGAGGAGACCCGACATGAACGCGCTCGACCTGCTGATCGCCGACCACAACCAGGTGCGCGGGCTGTTCTCCCGGTTCCAGGAGGCGATGGAGCGCGAGGAGACCGACGCCGCCGCGGTGCTGGCCACGCGGATCGCTGAGGAGCTCGAGGTCCACACCGCGATCGAGGAGGAGATCTTCTACCCGGCGGTCCACGACCTCGACGGCGAGACCGGCGACGCGGTCGACGAGGGCATCGAGGAGCACCACGTGGTCGACCGCCTGCTGGCCGAGATCGCGGCGCTCGACCCGTCGAGCGACCAGTGGCGGGCGAAGACGACCGTGCTGATCGAGAACGTGGAGCACCACGCCGACGAGGAGGAGACCGAGCTGTTCCCCCACGTCCGTGGCCTCATGAGCGCCGCCGACCTGGAGACGCTCGGCCGGCGCCTCGAGGCGGCCAAGGCCGACAAGGGGGCACCCACGGCGGCCGACAACGCGGAGGCCACCGTCGAGGAGTTGCGGTCACAGGCCTCGGACCAGGAGATCCCCGGTCGATCGACCATGGACCGGGATGAGCTGGCCAGCACGGTACGCCCCGACTGACGGTGGCCCGCCGGAGGGCAGACAGCTTCCGCAAGAGCAGACAGCTACCGCAAGAGAGGAGATCGACGGTCATGCCGCAACGAGCCTGGAGCGCCAAGCGCGAGCGCCAGTACGAGCACATCAAGGACAGCGCCCGCGAGCGAGGCGAGTCCGAGGACGTCGCCGAGGAGATCGCGGCGCGGACCGTGAACAAGGAGCGGGCCCGCCATGGCGAGGCGAAGGAGTCCTCCCGCACGTCGACGCAGGACATCTCGTCAGGGCGACGCGGCGGCTTGCGCTCGCATCGAGGGAAAGGCGGACGCACCCGCGACCAGCTCTACAACGAGGCCCGCGCGAAGAACATCAAGGGTCGCTCGAAGATGAACAAGGCCCAACTGGAGCACGCCGTCGGACGTTGACCGCCTCGTTGACGAATGCGATCGATGACCAGGCGGGTTCCGCCTCGACCCCGTGGGTGTCGGGTGGTCACCGACACCATCCCGCTCCCACAGCGTGGGTCAGAACAGCCGGAAGCTGATGTTGCGGGCGGTGGCGTTGGGCGGGTTGGACGCGTCGTCGACGAGGGTGGGGTCGAGCAGCGTCGACACGTTCGCCGCCGACGCCACGGTCCCGATGCCGGCGCAGCCCGTTCCCGAACACGCCGGCCCCACCGTCACGGTGATGGTCCGGCGGTCGGCGGAGAGCGCCAGCGGCGACCCGGCGAACACCGCCGACGTCGCGTTCGTCGACACGTAGCCGTTCGAGCCGGTGGAGCGCGCACCGCTGAACACGCCAGGCAGGGTGATGGTGTCGCTGCCGCCGCCGCTCGGATCCCTGAGGGTGAGCGAGACCGGCGACGTCAGGGTGACCGAGGGCGCGAGGGGCTCGCTGAGCCTCACCGACAGGGTGTCACCGGGCTCGATCCTGCCGGCCGTGGCGCCCGACGTACCCGCCAGCGAGATCACCGCCGGCCCGGCGGCGTCGCTCGGGGCCCGGGCCGCGAACGACGAGAGGTTGCCGGCCGCGTCGCGCACCCCGGTGGCGCTGGCCGCCAGCGCCACCGTGAACGAGCCGACGCTGGTGTCGCCCGGCCCCGTCGGCGACGAGAGGGTGAGGTTCATGGTCGCGGTGCTCCTGGCCGCAGCGCTCAGGCTGCTGCCCGACGGCACGTTGGCCAGCGTCCAGGGGACGAGGCCGGCGCTGTAGGCGGCCAGCGTCTCGGAGAACAGGATCGACACGCGGTCTACCACGCCGTCGCCACTCGCCAGGTCCTGCATCCTCATGGTCACCGGCGCGGGCGCAGCGGCGTCGGTCACCGCCACCGCCGCGTAGCCGGCCTGGTTGCCGGCGGCATCGGCCACACCGACCGCTGACGCCGCCAGCGCGATGGTCCAGGACCCGACCGCGGTGGTGAAGGTGCTGCCCTCCACCAGGTTCAGCGACGCCGTCGAGCCCACCAAGGACACCGACGCCAGGGACGACCCGGTCGGTGGGCTCGTCATCGTCCAGGGCACGGTGCTGGGGGTGTAGGTGCCCAGGGCCTCGGAGAAGACCACGTCGACCCGGTCGAACTTCCCGTTCAGGTTGGTGTCGAGGCCTCGCTGGCTCACCCGCACGGGCTTGGCCGCATCGGCCGGGGCCATGGCGGCGAACGACGACAGGTTGCCGGCCGTGTCCCGGATGCCGGTCGCGCTGGATGCCATGGCCACCGTGAACGAGCCGACGGCGGTGTTGACCGCGCCTGCTCCCTCGGTGATGGTCAGCGTGGTCGCGGTGCTTCCGGTGGTGGCCGTCACCGACGACAGGGTGCCTCCCGACGGGACGTTGGCCAGCGTCCACGGTGTGAGCCCCGCCGAATAGGCGGCGATCGCCTCCGACCACGCCAAGGTCACACGGTCCACCTTGCCGTTGCCGCTGTTGTCGATCATGGCGGGCGCCGCAGTCGGCGCAGGTGCGGCCTTGTCGGCGGGGGCGGTGGCCGCGAACGCCGACCGGTGGCCGTTCGCGTCGCGGATGCCACCACTGGTGGCCGCGAGGGCGACGGTGAAGGACCCGACGGCGGTGTCGGCGGTCCCGGCCCCTTCGGTCAGCGTCAGGGTCGCGGCGCTCCCGGCCACGGACACCGACGAGAGGGTGGCGCCCGAGGGGGCGTTGGCAAGGGTCCATCCCGAGGTGCCTGCTGTGTACGGCGTCGCCAGTGCCTCCGAGAAGTCGGCCACGATGCTGTCCACCTTGCCGTTCCTGTCGTTGTCGAACATCTGGAGCGAGGTCAACGCCGGTGGGTCGACGACGGTGACGGCGGCGCTGGCCACACTGCCCCCTGCCCCCACCACGAAGACGCTGTGCGGTGCGTCGCTCGTCCCGGCCGGGATCGTCACCGACACCCCGGTGGTGCCGGTTGCGCCGGCGTCCGCGGGCGACCCCGACAGGAGGGCGCCGGCGGGGCTGTCGAGGTGGAAGCTCAACGCCTCGAAGGACAGGTAGTTGGTGATGGTGCCGGTCAGCACCGCCGGGAGGCTGGCGGCGAGGATCGTGGTGGACGACGAGAAGCTCAGCGACGGGTCCCCGACCGTGACCGCCGACCCGAAGGGGCTCTCGGCGCCCGACCAGCCGGCCTGCACCGGCAGGACGGTGTACCGCCAGATCCCGGGCGGCACGCCGGTCTCGGTGCAACTCAGCGTGGCGATCACGCCGGTGCAGGTCGTGGTCATCGCCGCCGGCGTGGCGCTGTCGTAGGGGTAGCGCTGCAAGCGGTAGCCCTGCACCGGGCCACCGCTGGTCAGCTCGGCCTGGTCCCAGCTCACCGCGACGTCCCGCCCGGTCACGACCGCGAAGGGGACGTCGCCCTGGGGGACGCTCTCGCCGCTGACCGTGCCCGCTCCCGTGGCCTGCGCCAGCCACGACGCCCACGAGTCGTGCGGGCCGACGGCGAGCGCTCCCAGCAGGCCGAACAGCAGCCCGAGCGCCGCGGCCGCCCCTCCTCTGGCGAGGAGGGTGCGGCCACGGCGCGGGGAGGTGCCCATGGGAGTCGGATCAACGGGCCCGCGGGTACCGGACCCGGCGATCAGGTCAGGACTGCGAGCCCGTGAGGGTGAGCGCGATGGTGAAGGTGACGCCCTGGCACCCGTCGGGGGCGGCCGCCGCCATGGTGACCACGTTCGAGATCGACTGGGCGCCGCTGGTGGCGTTGGCGGCCACCGGCAACGACAGGCCCGTCGCCGACGCCGCGGTCACGTTCGAGGCAGGGCAGGCACCGGGCGCCGACGAGGTGATGGCGCCCGGCGTCATCGCGTCGAAGGTGACCGGGTACGGGTTGGTGTTGGTGAGGGTGAAGTGCACGTCGCCCCCGGTGAACCCGGGGTACAGGTCGGCAGTGCCGGTGGTGGCGTTCACGGTGACGGTCTGGGCGGTGAGGGCTCGGGCGTTGCCGCTGCCGGTGCCGTTCGCCGACCACAGGGCGACGGCGAGACCGGCGGTCAGCAGCACGGTGAGGGCGATGACCGCGGCGGCCATCTTGTTCCGGGTACGAACTCGCATGAGGGTTGCTCCCTTTGTCTGACGGGCGTTGTCTGATGGGGTGCCGGCGGACCGCCGACCCGTAACCATCGGGTCCCGTACCCCCGGTATTTAGGACTGGGCTTACTGATGAGTCAGTCGGCCTACTCCTCCGCCTGACCGCCGGGTCAGCGCCGGCTGACTGCACAGTCGGCCCACGGACCACGTGGCGCGCGATCTGCCACACTGGCCGTGAGCGAATGACAGGTCTTTGGGGGGCGGCAGGGAGAGGATGAGGCGGTTTGCCCGCATGCGCTGATCGGAGTGGTGCCGAGACCCGGGACGCCATCATCGCCACCGCGGCGAGGACCTTCCGCGAGAAGGGGTACGAGACGGCCACCCTGGGGGAGATCGCGTCGAAGCTCGGGATCACCCGGTCGGCCGTGTTGCACCACTTCGAGTCGAAGGACGCCCT
Source organism: uncultured Microthrixaceae bacterium (assembly GCA_964635055.1). Classification (GTDB taxonomy): domain Bacteria; phylum Actinomycetota; class Acidimicrobiia; order Acidimicrobiales; family DATDAH01; genus JAEUJM01. Next base: position 59,261 of record CAZWMT010000001.1, read on the forward strand.
CCTCGGCGAGGTGATCGAGCCGCTGATGACCGCGGTCGACGACCTCCTCGACCGCCGTCAGGCCGCGGGCCGCCTCACCCCACGCACCCGCCGGCCGTTCCTCGTCGAGCTCGTCGACCTCATCTGCGACCACCCCGACGCCAGCGCGATCCTCGCCTTCGACGCCGGCATCCGCCACCGGCTGGATGACGAGGGCCAGATCAGCGATCGGGGTGTGCGGTTGGCGAACCTGGCCACCACGAGCCAGGACGACCCCCACGCCGCCGTCCGGGCCTTCGCCGCCCTCGGAGCGATGCTCCGGCCGGCCTACACGCCGAGCGGCGTGATCGACATCGACGACCCGGCGGTGCGACGCACCATCGTGGACTGCGCCATGGCCGTGTACAGCACCGCGCCCAGGAGCCGGGCACGAACGGACGAGGACACGGCGGCGAGCACCGCCGGCTGACCTCGCCGACGGCACCCGGCGGACGGCACCGGCCGGGCGGACGGTGATACCACCACCACCACGGCACGCCTGCCACCGCACTCGGCACCGGCCGGCCCCCGTGGGAGCATCGCCGCGATGGGAGCGGTCTGGTACCGAGCGCGGGCGGACCTGCGCCGCGGCGTGTGGGGAGCGGTCGCGCTCGTGCTGCTCCTCGGGTTCGCCGGCGGCGTCACCCTTGCGGCGGTGGCCGGGTCGATCCGCACCCGTGACGCCCTTCCCGAGTTCCTCGCGTACAACCGGGCACCCGACGCCGGGGTGTACGTCGACCCGACGCTGCCGGAGGCCGAGAAGCGTCGGCTCATCGCCCAGGTCACCGCCCTTCCGGAGTGGGATGCGGTCGCGGTGATCGCCGCCGCGGTCGTGAGCGTGCGACCGCCTGGCCAGAACTACTCGGTGATGGTCGCCAACGCGCTGCGCGAAGGCTCGTTCCCGCTCGGCTTCTCCCGGCCGATCATCGTCGACGGGCACCCACCCGACCCCAGCTCGCCGACCGACGCGGTGATCAACGAGGCCTTCGCCAACGCGTTCGGCATCGGGGTCGGCGACACCTTCGCCCTCCGCAGCATCACGGCCGACCACCTGGAGGCGGCCGGTGGTGGCCGGCTGCGGTCCGATCCGGAGGGCACCGACTTCACGATGACGGTCACCGGCATCGAACGCCAACCGAGCGACCTGCAGAGCGGCGCCCAGGACCAGCAGGGGACCGTGTTCGGCAGCGACACCTGGTCGTTGCTGCTCACGCCGGCGTTCTGGGATGCCCTCGACGGGGACGTCGCCTCCTACGGCGGTGGGGCGATCGGCCGCCTTCGCCCGGGGGTGACGACGGCGCAGTTGGGCGACGCGGTGACGGCCATCTCGCCGGACCGGTTCTTCGTCGAGCCCAGCGACGACCAGAAGACGGTGGTCGACTCGATCGGCCGGGCCGTCGACTTCGAGGCCAATGCCCTGCTCCTGTTCGCCGTGGTCCTCGCCGTCGCGGGAGCGGCCCTGGTGGGCCAGGCCATCGGCCGTCAGGTGACCCTGCGCCTCGACGATGGCGAGGCCCTGCGGGCCGCCGGCTTCGCCCGCCGTCAGCGGGCCGCGGTCATCCTCCCCCGGACCATGGTCCTGGCCCTCGCCGGGTCAGTGGTCGCCGTGGTGGTCGCCGTGGCGTGCTCACCCCTGGCCCCCGTCGGCCTGGCCCGGCGCGCCGAGTTGCACCCCGGGCTCGACGTCGACCCGGCCGTGCTCCTGCCCGGAGCTGCGCTCATCGCCGGTCTGGTCATGGCCTGGAGCGGTGTCGTGGCGTGGCGGGCAAGCCGAGCAGCAGAGCTCGAGGCCGAGATCATCCGCCGGGACCGCCCGTCGATGATGGGGGCCCGCCTGGCCGCGGTCGGGGCGGGGGTCACGACCGTCGCCGGTGTGCGCCTCGCCCTCGAGCGGGGCCGGGGACGCACGGCCGTACCCGTCGTGAGCGCCCTGCTGGCGGGGGCGTGTGGGGTGTTCGTGGTCGCGGCGGTGCTCACCTTCTCCATCAGCCTCGACCGGCTCATCGACTCCCCCGACCTCCAAGGCTGGACCTGGGACGTGGCTGTCGGGAACTACTCCGTGCAGGACAGCGTCGACGAGGGCGCCGCTCTGCTGGAGGCGAACCCCCTGGTCGGCGCCTACGTGGGCGAGAACAACGAGGCGATGCGCATCAACGGAGCCGCCGCGTACGTCGCGTCGCTCGGCCCGGGCGACACGGCGGTCGGGCCGCCGGTCATCTCGGGCCGACTGCCCGACGCCGACGACGAGATCGCGCTCGGCCGCACCACGCTGGCCGACCTCCACAAGAAGATCGGCGAAACCGTCGTGCTCTCCGCCGACTCGGGGGGCGACCCTGTGGAGGCCACCATCGTGGGCACCGTGATCCTGCCCGCCAGCATCAACGACAGCCTCACCCTGGGCGAGGGCGGGTTGATGACACTGGACGGTCTGCGTGCCGTGTTCGGTCCCCAAGGCGATGCGACCGTGGCCCAGCAGTTCCTGGTGGACTTCGCCGACGGCATCGACCCCGCCGACGGCATGGCCTCGCTCCGGGAGGACTTCGGTGACTCGGTGATCACCCCCCGCTCCCCCGCCGACGTCGAGAACCTGCGACGCGTGCAAGGCCTCCCGGCGCTCCTCGCCGCCACCGTCGGCCTCCTCGCGCTCGGCACCCTGGCCAACACCCTCGTCACCTGCATCCGTCGGCGCCGGCGCGACCTCGCCACCTTCGCCACGCTCGGCTTCCGGCCCCGCCAGATCGCCGCGACGGTGGCCTGGCAGGCCACCACCATCGCGGTCGTCGCCCTGGCCATCGGCCTGCCGCTGGGCATCGCCGCGGGCCGCACCGTGTGGGCCCTGATCATGGAGTCGATCGGGACCTCGGTGCCCGCGGTCACGCCGTCGGCTGCACTCGGCGCGCTGGCCCTTGTCGTCTTCCTGGGCGCCAACGCCATCGCCGCCCTCCCAGCCCGAAGCGCCGCCCGCACCCATCCTGCGACCACCCTGCGCAGCGAGTAGCCCCGCAACGGGCTCGCGGCGCCGCCCGCACCCATCCTGCGACCACCCTGCACCCATCCTGCGACCACCCTGCGCAGCGAGTAGCGCCACCCGCCGTCCGGCGCCACCCGCACCACGCCACGCCCGGGACCACCTACGTCGCCACCTGACGGATAGGTTGCGAGCATGGGCGCTCCCCCGTCGCCGCGGGTCCCGGGCCTCGAGCACCGCCTCGTCCGCCACGACGACGAGGCCGTCCCCTGGTTCGCCGTTCGCAGCCAGCGCAACCCCGACGGCTCGGAGTCCCACGTGTGGGAGCGCTGGGTCGCGTTCTCGGTCGACCCGCTCTACCTCGCCCTCCAGGCCCGCTGGGACCCGGGCATGATCGTGCGCCGCCACGGCCACCACAGCCCCCACACCCTGACGGTGCTGGCGGGCTCGTTCACCTGCGACGGGGTCGAGCTCGGCCCCGGCGACCACCTCGAGCTCCCCCTGGGCGCCGCCTTCGGCCCCTTCGTCGCCGGCCCGGAGGGCGTCGAGCTCTACGAGGTGATGCTGGGCGATCCCCGCTCGTGGAGCGACGAGCCGGAGGCCCTCGCCGCCGTGCTCGCCGAGCACGGCGTCACCCCGCTCCCCGATCCCCCCATCGAGCTGCCCGCCGGTCTCGAGGACCTGCGTGCGGTCTTCGCCGTCCCCACCGCGCAAGGATGAACCCCATGGCCCCCACCCCCGCCGAAGCCGACCTCCCGCTCATCATCTCCGTCGACGACCACGTGATGGAGCCCAAGGACCTTTGGCAGCGCGAGCTGCCGGCGTCCCTACGGGACCGGGGCCCGAGGGTGGTCACCGAGCGGGTGAAGCTCGAGTTCGTGGGCGGCCACTACGGCTTCTCCCGCGACGTCCCCGACGGCGACTGGTGCGACCTCTGGCTCTTCGACGACCTGGTCACCCCCACCGGCCTCCTCCACGCCCCGGCGGGCATGCCCCGCGACGAGCAGCGCAACGTGCCCGCCACCTACGAGGACTTCCGCCCCGGCACCTACGACCAGGCCGAGCGCCTCGCCGACATGGACCTCAACCACGTCCAGGCGGCCATCAACTACCCGAACATCTTCCCCCGCTTCGCCGGCCAGGGCTTCCTCGAGCGCGACGACAAGGACCTCGCGCTGGCCTGCCTGCGCATCTACAACGACTGGATGATCGACGAGTGGTGCGGCGGCGCCGGCCAAGGCCGCCTGATCCCGCTCACCCTCGTGCCGCTTTGGGACCCGCAGCTCGCCGCCGACGAGCTGCGCCGGTGTGCCGGCAAGGGCAGCCACGCCATCGCCTTCAGCGAGAACCCGTCGAAGCTGGGTGTCCCCTCGATGTACACCGGCGCGTGGGACGTGCTCTGGGCCGCGGCCGAGGAGACCGACACCACGGTCTCGATGCACATCGGCTCGTCGTCCTCGATGCCGTCCACCTCGCCCGACGCCCCGCTCGCCACCTCGATGTCGCTGTACGCCCAGAACGCCCAGGGCTCGCTGGCCGACTGGGTGTTCTCGGGCACCCTCGAGCGCTTCGCCGACCTCAAGATCGCCTACGCGGAGAGCCAGGTGGGGTGGATGCCGTTCCAGCTCGAGCGCATGGACGCGGTCTGGGCCGATGGCCGCGGCGGTGTGGGCGGCCCCGTCCTCCCCAGCGAGCAGGTGAGGGGCCGGGTGTACGGCTGCGTGTTCGACGACCTCCACGGGCTCAAGTGCCGCGACGACGTGGGCGTCGACATGATCCTGTTCGAGACCGACTACCCGCACTCCGACGGCACCTTTCCCCATTCCCGCAAGGTGGCCCACGAGCTCTTCGTGGCCGCCGGCATGGACGCGGAGGAGTGCCGCAAGGTGCTCCGCGACAACGCCATCGCCGCCTACGGCCTCGGGCGCTTCGGCATCGACTGACCGTCTGACGGCATCGGCCGGCCACCCGACCCGACCCGACCGGCGCCGGCGCCGGCCCGGGAGTGGCCGTCAGCCGGTCGGCTCCGCCCGCAGGACGAGCAGGGCGATGTCGTCCTCACGACGATCGAGCGGGAGGATCTCGGCCAGCGCGGCGTGGATGTTGTCGGCGGTGCCCTCGGCATCGACCGATGCCGCCACGCTGCGCTCGACGAGTCGGAGCACGCTGCGGTCGTCCAGGTCGTGGGGCGGCGCCACATCGGTGACGCCGTCGGTGTAGAGGACGAGGGTGTCGCCGGGCTCCAGGAGGACCGAGACGGGTTTGACCGTGATCTCCTCGAAGGCCCCGACGAGCGTCCCGGGCTCGCCGACGACGCGCGCCGCGCCGTCGGCGCCGACGAGGATCGGCAGAGGATGGCCGGCGGCGGCGACGTCGAGGGCGAACCCCTGCTCGCACCGGGAGACGCCGAGGTAGGCCGCGGTGAGGAACCCGTCCTGGGTGGACTCCAGCATGGCCCGGTTCAGCCATCGCAGGACGGTGGCGGGGTCGTCGCCGCGCCAGGCCGACTGGCGGATGTTGTGGCGGGCCAGGCCGGTGAGCGCGGCCGCGGTCGGCCCGGTGCCGCACACGTCGCCCACCACGGCCGACCACCTGCTGTCGGACACCGGGAACAGGTCGTAGAAGTCACCACCGACCTCGGTGCCCTCGCCCGCGGCCCAGTAGCGCACCGCCGCCTCCATGCCCGGGATCGACGGGAGACGGTCGGGCAACAGGCTCTGCTGCAGGGTGGTGGCGATGCGGTGCTGCTGCTCGGACAGGCGGCGGTTCTCCAGGCTGGACGCGACCCGCCCGGCGACGACCTCGGCGAGGGCCAGGTCGTCCTCGGTGTACTCGCGGCGCGAGTGGGTCATGACCAGCAGGAGGGCACCCACCACGCGGCCGCGCTTGATCAGCGGCACGCCGACTGCGCTGCGCAGCGCCAGACCGTGCACCAGGTCGCGGGCCTCGTCGTCCAGGCCGACGTCGTCGAGCAACCGATCGTCGATGCGCGGGTAGAACTCGGGCCGGCCGGTGCGGATGATGTTGGGCACGCCGGTCGGCGCCCCCGGGTCGTACGGATGGCGTTGGGACAGCGCCTGCGCGTACACCACCATCTCCGGGTCGAGGTGGTAGGTCTCGACCTCGGGGACGTCGGCGCCCGGGTGGGGCAGGACGTGGATCGAGCACCAGTCGGCGAGGTGGGGAACCACCGCACGCACCACGCCGGCCATGATCTGGCGCCGGTCGTCGGCGCGGGCAAGGGCGTCGTTCACGCCGGAGAGCAACTCGAGGCGCTCCCGGTGGATGCGCTCCTGCTCCACGGCGGCGAGCGCCGCCGCGGCAACGGCGTCGCGGTCGATCTGGCGCGCCATGCGCTCGGTGATGTCCATGCTGCACCCGATGGCGCCCGTGACGGCGCCGGCGGCGTCGAAGGTGGCCCGGCCCGCGCCCGCGATCCAGCGCACGGTCCCGTCTGGCCACAGCACCCGGTGCTCGACCCGGTAGGGCTCACCGGAGGCGATGGCTGCGTCCACCGTCGCCAGCGAGGCCTCGCGGTCCTCGGGGTGCAGGGCGGCGGCGTACGCGGCGAAGCTGCCGTCGAAGGTCCCCGGCGCGAACCCGAACAGGGCCTCCTGGCGTTCGTCCCAGATCACCTCGTCGGTGCGCAGGTCCCATCGCCAGGTGCCGAGTCCTGCGGCATCGAGGGCCAGCCGGAGGTGGGCGGCGAGGTCCTCGGCCTGCTGCTCGAGCGCGCTCACCGCTGCGCTGCCCTGCGGGTTCCCGATCGGCTCAGCCATGGGGCCATCCGGCCATGGGGATGGTGCACCTCCTACAAGTACAAAGAGACGACGTCGGTCGGGATGTGACGCGGTTCCTCAGGCTAGCCGCACCGCCAGGTGACACCCACCGCTGATCGGCTCGGCGGCGGCGTCGGTCGGCCCTGTCGCGTCTCCGAACAGCGCAGAGCCCACGAGGCTATTGACAAGAAGTCCTGTCGAATAGAGGATGGCCGTGTGCACGCGGTCGACATCGAGGTGCTGGACGACCCCACGACCGCCATCGCCGCCCTCGACCCGCTCCGGGCCCGCATCCTCGCCGCACTGCGCGAGCCCGGCTCGTCCACCTCCGTGGCTGCCGCCCTCGGCGAGTCCCGGCAGAAGGTGAACTACCACCTGCGCACCCTCGAGGCCGTCGGCCTCGTCGAGCTGGTGGAGGAGCGCCCCCGCCGGGGCCTGACCGAGCGCATCGTGGTCGCCACCGCCCGCTCGTACGTCGTGTCCACCACCGCCCTCGGCCCGGGCGGGGCCGACCCGGCCCGCACCGATCACCTCTCGTCGCGCTACCTCGTCGCCCTCGGCGCTCGATTGGTGCGCGAGGTGGGCGCACTCGCCCGCGGCGCCGAGCGGGTCGGCCGCCCCCTCGCCACCCTGGCCATCGACACCGAGGTCCGCTTCGCCTCCGCGTCGGAGCGGGCGGCGTTCACCGACGAACTGGCCGCGTCGGTGCGCTCCCTCGTGGCCCGCTACCACGACGAAGCCGCACCCACGGGGCGACGCCACCGCGTGGTGGTGGCCGCCCACCCGGTGCCGCACCCGAACCCCGACACCCTCGACACCCCCGACACCCTCGACGGTGCCGACACCCTCGACCCACCCGGCCTGCCCGACCCACCCGACCTGGAGCGCTGACGTGCCCGACCTCGAACCCAACCCACCCGCCAGCTCCACCGACGCCACCGAGCCCGACGACGCCACCGAGCCCGTCGCCGGGACACGTGAGCCCTCCGGGACGCCGCGCACCATCAAGCTCGAGGTGGAGGTGGCCGGGACACCCGAGGAGGTGTGGCGGGCCATCGCCACGGGTCCCGGCATCTCGTCCTGGTACGTGCCCCACACCGTCGAGGAGCGCGAGGGTGGGGCGGCCACCGCGTCGTTCGGGCCGGGCCCGGAGATGCAGGTGGCCGGTCGGGTCGCGGCCTGGGAGCCGCCACACCGGATCGTCTTCGACGGTGGCGAGGGGGTCGACGGCCTCGCGTTCGAGTGGCTGGTCGAGGCGCGTGACGGGGGGACCTGCATCGTCCGCCTGGTGAACTCGGGCTTCGGCTCGGGCGAGCCGTGGGACGACCAGTACGACGGCATGGCCGAGGGCTGGCAGTTGTTCCTGCGCAACCTCCAGCTGCACTGCGAGCACTTCCGTGGTCAGACCGCGACGGCCGTGCTGCCGATGGCCATGTGGCCCGGCCCGCGGGCGGCGACCTGGGCGGCGCTCTGCGAGGGCCTGGGCCTGCCCACGGAACCGGCGGTGGGCACGCACGTGCGGGTCACGTCCACCGACGCCCCGCCGCTCGGGGGCACCGTGCTCGATGCCGCGGCCTGGCGCCTGGCCCTGCTGCTCGACGATCCCGCGCCCGGCACCGCCTTCCTCGCCGCCGAGGGCGACGGCGAGCAGGTGGGCGTCTCGGTGTGGTCCTACCTCTACGGCGAGGAGGGCGCTGCCGCCGCGGCCCGCGACGAGCCCCGGTGGTTCGCGTGGCTGGCCGAGCACGGCGGCGCCCCGCCGCCGTGCTGAGCGACCGTCGGCCGACGTGACGGGTGGTCGAGACACCGACGCGCGATGATCTCCCGACACGTGGGCGATCGCGCCCTCATGCAGAGGAGACGATCGCCACGCCACCCTCCCCGTCTGATCGCCGAGCGCATCGTGCCGGGGTCTCGGCCGTGGGCACGGCCACCGAGTGCCGCTGATGCAGCACACCGTCGCTCCGTGAACGAACGGCCGCGCCACCTCTCCGTACAGAACACCCATGGTCAGACGTACACTTCAGACGTGGACGTGGCCATCAGCGAACTCCGATCGAACCTGCGGGCGTGGGTCGACCACGCCCGGTCGGGTGAGGACGTGGTCGTCACCGAGCGCGGCGTGCCCGTGGCCCGCCTCGTGGCCGTCGAGGCGTCGGGCGTGATCGAGCGACTCGAGCGCGAGGGGTTGATCACCCGTCCCCGGTCGGCCTCGCGGCCTCGAGCGGCCGGCCGGCGCCGCGTCCAGGCCAAGGGCCCGGTCGCCGATCTCGTGACCGAGCTGCGTCGCTAGGCCGATAACGCGATGACCGTCGCGTTCTTCGACAGCAGCGCCTTCGTCAAGCTGCTGGTCGAGGAGGACGGAAGCGACACCGCAGCCCGCCTGTGGGACGAGGCGGACGCAGTCGTGGCCAGCCGCTTGGCCCGCCCTGAGGTCGGCGCGGCGCTGGCCGCGGCCCGCCGGGGTGGACGGTTGGAGCCAGGCGACGAACGGACCGCACGTCGAAGCTGGGATGAATTCTGGGGTGCCACCCGGGTGATCGAGCTCACCGAGCACCTCACAGAGGTCGCCTCGACCCTGGCCGGGCGGATGGTGCTGGGAGGCGCCGATGCGGTCCACCTCGCCAGTGCGCTCACCCTCGCAGAGGCGGACCTGGTGCTGGTCACCTGGGACCGACGCCTGTCCACGGCCGCGGTCGAGGCAGGGTTGATGGTGGCTCCCCCGTCGTGACCGGCGACCCGATCGACCGGGCGCGGAACCGCGAGGTGTGGGCCGCGGTCAACGCCGACGTCACCGACCCTGGCGCCGCCGCGCTCTGGGAGCTGGGCGAGGTGAGTTGGGGGCTGTTCCGCATCCCTGAAGCGACCCTGGGACTGCTCGGCGATGTGCGGGGGCTCACCGTCGCCGAGCTGGGCTGCGGCACCGCCTACCTCTCGGCGTGGCTGGCCCGTGCCGGCGCCCGACCGGTCGCCGTCGACCTGAGCCGCCACCAGTTGGCCACCGCCGCCCGCTGCCAGGACGAGCAGGACCTGAGATTCCCGCTGGTCGAGGCCGACGGCGCCGACGTGCCGCTGAGGTCGGGTGCCTTCGACGTGGTGGTCAGCGAGTACGGCGCCGCGCCGTGGTGCGGGCCGTCAGCGTGGGTGGCCGAGGCCGCCCGCCTGTTGCGCCCCGGCGGCCGGCTGATCTTCCTCACCAACAGCGTTCTCGCCGCACTGTGCGTCCCCGAGGACGAGGGCTACGCCACCGAGCGCCTCCAACGGCCGCAGCGAGCGCTCTCCCCCGTCACCTGGCCGGGCGGCGGCACCGAGCACCACCCGGGCCACGGCGAGTGGATCCGCCTGCTGACGGGCGCCGGCCTCGTCGTCGACGCTCTCCACGAGCTGTACGCGCCCGCCGACGCCGCCACCCACGCGAACTACGAGATCGTCACCGCCGAATGGGCTGTGCAGTGGCCCGCCGAGGACTGCTGGGTGGCCCACAAGCCGTGTGAAACACCGCGTAGTGACGCCGGCCATGGGCCACGGTAATGACACCGTGGCGGGGGTGGCGGCTCCACGACCGCGGCAACGACGGCACGCACGGCCACCGCGGCGCCGGGTACCGCAACATCCACACCGCGCTCGATGACCGCACCCGTTCGGATCCCGTCCGGCACCGTCTACGACTGCCTGCGCCAGAGGCTCCCGGTCGAGACCCTCACCGCGAGTTTGGCGCAAGTTGCCCATGTGCCGGGACGCGCCCGATGCCTACGATGGGGCCATGTCACCGGGAACGCGCAGCGTGCGGGGCCGGCAGCGCCGACGGGCGCTACTGACGATCGCCACCGTGGTGGTCGCGCTCGGGCTGCCCGCCCCGTCGGCGGCGCGGGCCGACGCCAACGAGGCGCCAGGGGCGCCGGCGGTGGTCCGCGGCCTCACCGTCGGCGGAGACCAGACCTGCAGCATCCGACCGGGCGGATCGGTGCGGTGCTGGACGCCGATGGACCGCGATCTGCCCCAGACCGTGCCGCTCGGGACCGGCCGCTCGGCCACTGCGCTGTCGGCCGGTGAGGAGCACGCCTGCGCCCTCCTCGACGACGGTTCGATCAAGTGCTGGGGTCGGAACGACGTCGGCCAGCTCGGTCAGGGCGATGGCTTCGACCGACCCTTCCGCACGAGTTGTGCGACCCACCCATGTCTGCCCGTGGGGTTCCGCCTGTCAGGCGACGACCTGGACCCGATCGACCTGGGGAGCGGCCGCACCGCCGTCGCCGTCGCCGCCGGAGCGCAGCACACCTGCGCGATCCTGGACACCGGGGCGGTCAAGTGCTGGGGCCTGAACCAAACGGGTCAACTCGGGCTGGGTGGCGTCTGGGACGGGCAGATGGGCGACGCCCTGCCCGCCGTCGACCTCGGCACCGGCCGCACCGCCGTCGCCATCACGGCCGGCGAGCAGCACACCTGTGCCATCCTCGACGACGGGTCCGTGAAGTGCTGGGGTCACAGTGGCTTCCTCGGGATCGGCGAGGGCGCCAACTCGATCGCCAGCCGAGGCGACGAGCCCGCCGACATGGGCGACAACCTGCCCGCCGTCGACCTCGGCACCGGCCACACCGCCGTCGCCGTCGCTGCCGGGGGACGGCACACGTGCGCGCTCCTCGACGACGCGTCGGTGAAGTGCTGGGGCGACAACCCGAACGGCGAGCTCGGCCAGGGCGACCAGGCGACGCGCGGCGACGAGCCGGGAGAGATGGGTGACGAGCTCCCCTCGGTCGACCTCGGCAACGGGCGCACCGCGACGGCGATCACCGCCGGCGTCGTGCACACCTGCGCCCGGCTCGACGACGCCGAGGTGAAGTGCTGGGGGGAGAACACCCACGGCCAGCTCGGTCTCGGCGACACCGACCGCCGCGGTGATGGCCCCGGCGAGATGGGCGACGCCTTGCCCGCCGTGAACGTGGGGACGGGACGGACGGTTCAGGCGATCTCCGCGGGCGGTGACCGCTCGTGCGTGGTGCGCGACGACGCCTCAATACGGTGCTGGGGTGCCCACGCGTCCCTGGCACTGGGCGATCCCCACCACCTTGCCCGGACGGCGGCTCTCGACCTGGGCGACGTCCCCGCGGAAATGGGCGACGGGCTGCACACCATCGACTTCGGGGCGGCGCCGCCGCCAGGCGGGTTCCGCGTCGACGCCGAGCTGCGGCGGCGCGACCGTGCGACCTACGTGGGCGACGGCATCGTCAACGCCAGCGGTTCCGGCCAATCGGTGACGGTCTCGGCCCGCCCGGGAACGAGACACGACCTCGTCGTGCGCCTCACCAACGAGTCGAGCGTCACCGATTCGTTCCAGCTCGCCGGTCCCGTCGAGTCGCGGTGGGCCTGGCCGGCTGAGCCCAACAGCCTCAACGCCCACCGGTTCCGGGTTCGGTACACGAACGGCATCCGCGATGTCACCACGAAGGTCGGCGCCGGCACCTTCCGGTTCCGGGACGTCCCCCCGGGCGGCACGCGCACCCTCGTCATCAGTCTGATCACCGAGTCCGGCTCGCCGAGCAGGAACACCTGGACGGCGCCCCTCCGCGTGCGATCCGTGGGCAACCCCGACCTCGTCGACACGGTCAAGCCGACGGTCCGAGTGGACCGCTCGTAACCCGCCGCGCCTCCGACCGAAGCCGGGTGGAGCCTCCGGGAGACCGCCGGGCCTGCCCACCGTCGATCGGCCGAGCCCGGAGCCTCAGCCGGCGTAGCGGTTGGTGATGGGCAGGCGGCGGTCCTTGCCGAAGGCCTTGCGGGTGACGCGCGGGCCGGGGGGTGACTGGCGCCGCTTGTACTCGGCCTTGTCCACCAGGCGGGACACCCGGGCCACCAGCGCGGCGTCGAAGCCGTCGGCCACCAGTTGGGCGGCGGTGCGGTCCTTCTCGACGTACGCCTCGAGGATCGGCACCAGCACCTCGTAGGGGGGCAGGCTCTGGTCGTCGCGCTGGTCGGGGCGCAACTCGGCCGAGGGGGGCTTGGTGAGCACGTGCTCGGGGATCACCGGACCCGGGGCACCGCCGGCCCGGGCCTGCTCGTTGCGCCACCGGCACAGGTCGTACACCAGCAGCTTGGGCACGTCCTTGATCACCGAGTAGCCGCCGACGGTGTCGCCGTAGAGGGTGGCGTAGCCCACCGCGGCCTCGCTCTTGTTGCTGGTCGACAGCACCAGCCACCCGAACTTGTTGGACAGGGCCATCAGCACGGTGCCGCGGATGCGCGACTGGAGGTTCTCCTCGGTGAGGTCGGGCTCGCGGCCGGCGAACGAGTCGGCCAGCATCGACTCGAACCCCGCGTGCGCCGATTCGATGGGGATGATGCGATGCTCGATGCCGAGCGCGGACGCCAGCGCCTCGGCGTCGCTGACCGAGTGGTCGCTCGAGTAGCGCGACGGCATGAGCACACCATGGACCCGATCGGGCCCCAGGGCGTCGGCGGCGATGGCCGCGACGATGGACGAGTCGATGCCCCCGGACAGGCCGATGACCACGTGCGCGAAGCCGTTCTTCAGGACGTAGTCCCGAGTGCCGAGCACCAGCGCCTCGTACACCTCGGCCTCCGGACCGAGCATCGGGGCAGGGTCGGGCTGCCGGGCCGGACCAGGGGCAGGTGACGCCGGCGTGACCGGGACCGTCGCCAACGGCTCGGTGCCGGTCCGCGGGGCCAGGTCCAGGTCGATCACCCGCACCTCCTCGGCGAACTGGGGTGATCGTGTGACCAGCGTGCCCGCGCCGTCGAACACAAGCGACCCCCCGTCGAACACCAGCTCGTCCTGGCCACCCACCTGGTTCACGTAGACGATAGGGCAGTCGGCCCCGGCGGCCCGGCCGGACAGCATCTTCTCGCGCTCGGCCAACCGACCCTGGTAGTAGGGCGACCCGTTGAGGTTGGCGATCAACTGCGCCCCGCCGGCGGCCAGACGGGGGATGGGCCCGCTGGCGCTCCATGCGTCCTCGCAGATGGTGACCCCGACCTTCGCGCCCCCGACCTCGTAGAGCAGCAGCGTGTCGGTGCCGGGGGCGAAGTAGCGCTCCTCGTCGAACACCGCGTAGTTGGGCAGCAACCGCTTCCGGTAGACGCCGACCACCGAGCCGGCGGCACAGACGGCGGCGGCGTTGTAGAGCGGCCGTTCGCCCGGCTCGTCGGGCCGCTCGTCGCCCTCGACGGCATCGACGAAGCCCACCACCGCCACGCAGGCACGGGTGGCGGCGGCCACCCGGTCGAGCGCGGCCCGGTTGTCGGCCACGAAGGCCGGCTTCAACAGCAGGTCCTCGGGTGGGTAGCCCGTCAGCACCAGCTCGCCGAACACGGCCAGGTGGCAGCCCTCGGCCTCGGCCCGTTCGAGGGCGCCCAGCACCAGGTCGGCATTGCCCGCCAGGTCGCCCACCACCGGGTTCAGCTGGCACATCGCCACCCGCAGCGTCGTCGCGGCGGCCGCGGAAGTCGTCACCTCGCCAGCCTACGGCCGCGCCTCGTCCGCGCTCTCCGGAACTGGCGCCTGATCCGGTGGTCGGGGCAATCGAATCGGGCGCCAGTTCGAGGGGGCGGGCCAGTGCGACGGGCACGAGGCAGACTCGCGTCATGTTCGAGGGGGCGTTCGGCGAGCGGGTGTTCGACGAGGCGGTGGAAGCGAGCCCCGTGCCCGACCTGGCCCGCCCGGGCCTGGTTCGCACCCTCGAGGCGCACCCCGACGCCGCCGAGCGCCTCGCCGCCGACCTCACCCTCCTCGAGACCGTGCTGGCGGTCACCTCGGCCAGCCGGTCGCTCACCCGCCTGCTCGAGACCGACCCGTCCGCCCTCGACGTGTTGGCCCACCTCGACCGACGCGTCCCGATCTCGGCCGACCGCCCCGCGGCCCTCGTCGCCACCAAACAGCTCGAGTACCTGCGCATCGCCGCCCGCGACCTCACCGGCAGGGATGGGCTCGAAGCCACGGGGGCGGCGCTGGCCGCGCTGGGCCGAGCGGTCCTCGACGGTGCCACCGCGCTGGCCGAGGCCGATCACCTCGCGGTCATCGGCATGGGCAAGCTGGGCGGCGACGAGTTGAACTACGCGAGCGACATCGACGTGATGTTCGTCGGTGAGGGCGAGCCCACCGCGATGGTTCGCTCGGCCCGCGCGGTGCTCGAGCACGCCCGGCGATGCTTCCGGGTCGACGCCAACCTGCGCCCGGAGGGTCGCGACGGCCCACTGGCGCGCACCCTGGCCTCGTACGAGGCCTACTGGGACAAGTGGGCCCAGCCCTGGGAGTTCCAGGCCCTGTTGAAGGCCCGACCGGTCGCCGGCCTCCGAGACCTCGGGGCCCGCTACCACGCCGCCGCCACCGAGCGGCTGTGGACCCGCCACTTCAGTGCCGACGACCTGCGCTCGGTGCGGGCCATGAAGGAGCGGGCCGAGAGCGAGATCGCCCGGAGGGGCCTGGCCGAGCGTGAGGTGAAGCGCGGCCGCGGCGGCATCCGCGACATCGAATTCTCGGTGCAGCTGCTGCAGCTGGTCCACGGACGGCTCGACCCCGAGCTCCGGTCCCCGACCACCCTGGTGGCCCTGGCCGAGATGGCCGACGCCGGCTACGTCGACCGGGACGACGCCGACGGGTTCGCCTCCGCCTACACGTTCCTCCGCCGCGTCGAGCACCGTCTGCAGATGGTGGACGAGCAGCAGGTCCACGCCGTCCCCACCGACCGCGACGAGCGCAGCCGGCTGGCCCGGAACCTGGGCTATCGCAGCACGCCCACCGACAGCGACGTCGACCAGCTCGACCGCGACCTCGCCGCCCACCAGAGCACCGCGAGGGCGATCCACGAGCGGGTGTACTTCCGTCCGCTGCTCGAGGCCTTCGCCACCGCGGAGGGCACCCTGGCCCCCGAGGCCGTCGAGGTGCGCCTGGCGGCCTTCGGCTTCACCGACGCAGCCCGCACCCGCCAGGCGGTCAGTGAGCTGACGCGGGGCCTCACCCGATCGTCCCGGCTGATGCAGCAGGTGCTGCCCCTGCTGCTCGACTGGCTGTCGGCGTCACCCGACCCCGACCTCGGCCTGCTCGGCCTGCGCACCCTCGCATCGGACGCGGCCCGCACCGGACGGCTGGCCGCGACCTTCCGGGAGTCGCCCGAGGTGGCCCGCCACCTCTGCCGCGTCCTCGGCACCAGCGCGCTCCTCGGCGAGATCCTCGGCCGCGAGCCCGACCTGGTTCCCCGACTCGCTGCGGCCGACGCCCTGCGCACCCGCCCCCGCGACGAGCTGATCACGAGCGCGGGCAAGGCCCTCGAGTGGCGCGACGCCACCCCTGACCGCCAGCAGGCGCTGCGCCGGTGGCGACGCCGTCACCTGCTGGGCGTGGGCGCTCGGGACGTGATGGACATCGACGACGTGCGCACCGTCGGCCGCGACCTCACCGCCATCGCGGAGGCCACCATCCAGGCGGCCCTCACCGCGCTCGGTCCGAAGATCCCGTTCGCGGTCATGGCCCTCGGCCGCTTCGGCGGCGGCGAGCTCTCCTACGCCAGCGACCTGGATGTGGCCTACGTGTTCGACGGGTCGAGCACCGCCGCCATCGAGGAGGCCGAGCGGCTGTCCACCCGACTGATGAAGTTCCTGCGGGGCGACACCCCCGCCGCCCGCATCTACGACGTGGACGCCGACCTGCGCCCCGAGGGCCGCCAGGGGCCCCTGGCCCGGAGCCTCAACGGGTACACCGCGTACTTCGAGCGCTGGCTGCAGACCTGGGAGCGCCAGGCCTGGACGCGGGCCCGGTTCGTGGCCGGCGACGAGCGCCTGGGCCGCACCCTGACCAAGCTGATCGACCCGTTCGTGTGGGACGACGGCGTGGACGCCGACGCCATCCGCGAGATACGCCGCATGAAGGCCCGGGTCGAACAGGAGCGCATCCCCGTGGGCGAGGACCCGGCCTTCCACCTGAAGCTGGGCAGGGGCTCGCTCTCCGACGTGGAATGGACGGCGCAGCTCCTGCAGCTCCAGCACGGACTGCACTCGCCGGGGACCATGGCCGCCCTGGACCGGCTGGAGGCCTTCGGCGTGCTGGCCCCCGACGATGCGGCCGTGCTCCGCGAGGCCTACGCCTTCTGCGAGCGCACCCGCAACCGGTGGTTCCTGGTACACGGTGGCGCCGCCGACGCCTTGCCCCAGCAGGCGGACCGACTGGCGGTGCTGGCCCGCTCGCTCGGCACCACGGGCGCCGACCTGCGCAACGAGTACCGCCGGGTCACCCGCAAGAGCCGGGTGGTGGTGGAACGTCTCTTCTACGGTCGCGCGTGACCGTCATCGGCGGCCCCACGGGCCCTCACGGACACCATCGGCGGAGTCGCGCTGGCGAACCGTCGCCCGTCGCATCGGTTGCCACCGGTTCGTGGGCGATCGGGTACCGCCGAGCTTCACACTCCGGCGACGGCCGCCGATAGTGACCACGATGTTGCAGGCGCAAGCGCTTTCCCGCCTCCTCGCTGACGCGCCCGATCTCGTCGAGTGCGCCCAACGGTGCTGTGACGCGCTCGTCGAGCACGGCTACCCCCTGCCGAGCCTCTACATGCGCCGTTCGGGGCGGCTTCGCTGCTTCGCGTCGAACGGCTACTGGCAGGTGCTCGACGGCTTCCCCGAGGAGAGCGGGGTCATCGCCGCCACGGTGCGGACCGGACAGGCCCACCTGATCGAGGTCGAGTCGTGCGCCGAGTACCTGGGAGCGGCGCCGGCGGTGGTGGCCGAGGCCTGCATGCCGATCCGGCTGGGCGGTGAGGTCGCCGGCGCGCTCAACGTCGAGTCCACCGAGCCGCTCCCCCCGGGAGTGCTCGACGACCTCGAATTGGTGACCGCCTGCTTCACCGCACGGGCCGAGCAGCTGGGCGGGATGGCCGTGCCGACGGGGTGGGTGCTGCTGGCCGACAACGCCGCCCGGCTGGCCCGCACCGACGGCAAGGCCGCCGCCATCGCCACGGCCCTCGAGGTGGCCACCCAGCTGTCAGGCTCGCCGTCGGGCCTCGTGGCCCTGCGCCAACCGGAGGGGCTCGTCGTCGAGGAGGCCGTCGGCCCGCTGGCCGGCGCCCTCGGCCATCTGGGCGGTGGCAGCCTGGCCGAGATCGGCGCGTGGGTGAACGGCCCCCTCTCGTGCTACACGGTCGGCGAGCCCGACGGCCACGGGTTCACCGGCGAGGACTCGCTGCGGGTCACCGGCATCCACTCGCTGATCGTGGTGGCGCTGGCCGCCAGCGACGAGCGCCTCGGTTTCCTGCTCGTGGCCGACGAGCGCCCCACGCTGCCCGAGCCCGAGCTGGTCGAGCAGCTCGAGCTGCTGGCCACCCTGACCGCAGGCGCGCTCGTGCGGGCGCGGTACATGGCCGAGCTCCTGACCCTCAGCCGCTGCGACCCGCTCACCGGCCTGGGTCACCAGCGGGCCTTCCAGGACCGGCTCGACCAGTTGATCACGGGTGGCTTCGCGGGCACCGCGCTGCTCTCCATCGACGTCGATCACTTCAAGGCCGTGAACGACCGCGGGGGCCACCAGGCCGGTGATCGGCTGCTGCAACGCCTCGCGGTGGCCATGGCCGAGGAGCTGCGCTCGGGCGACGACCTGTTCCGGGTCGGGGGCGACGAGTTCGCGGCGGTGCTGCACGGCATCGGCGATCCCGTCCTGGCCCTCGAGATCGCGGGCCGTGTCCGAGCCGGAGCCGCCCGCGTCGGCACCAGCGTGTCGATCGGCATCGCCATGGCCGGGGGTGACGAGCCCGACAGCGACGAGCTGTTCCGCCGAGCCGACGAGGCCCTCTATCGGGCCAAGCGCGCCGGCCGTGACGTGGCCGTCGTGTGGGAGCCTCCGGTCGACGTCGCCGACCGGCGCGCCGGTGCGCCCGTGATGCGCGGCTGAGTCACCCGGGCCGGGCCGGGCGTCGGCGGGTTCTCGTCCCCCACCTCAGGGGTAAGGGCCAGGCATGGATGCCATCACCCTGCTCAAGGACGACCACAAGACCGTCGAGCGCCTGTTCAAGCGGTACGAGAAGGCAGGCGACAAGGCCTTCGCCGAGAAGCGGAAGGTGGCCCAGCAGATCTGCACCGAGCTGTCGGTGCACGCCGCCGTGGAGGAGCAGCTCTTCTACCCGGTGATCCGCGCCACCGTTGACGACGTCGAGGATCTCACGCTGGAGAGACCTACCGCCCGCACCTGACGCACCGTCCCCCCAGATCGGCGGCGCCCGCACCGCCGATCCAACGCCGAGCCCGCCGGGTCGCCTACCCCCCGGCGGGCTCGGTCGCGCCGACGGTGTGGCCTTCCAGGTGATCTGACGGACGACGCGAACTCGGCGCTCCCCGTCACCGGTGACAGGAAGCGCCGAGTTGGACCGCCGGTGGTGTCGCGGCGAGCGTCCTACAGGACGAACAGCATCTCCTGGTAGGTGGGCAACGGCCACAGGTCGTCGGCAACCACGTGCTCGAGGCCGTCGGCGGCCGCTCGCACCTGCTCCATGATCGGAAGGAGCGTGTCGCACGCGTAGCGGGCCTCGTCCAGCGTCGACGAGGCGCCGTGACCGCCGGCCAGGCCGGCTTCCAGCGCGGCGATGCCGGCCTGCAGGTCGCGGACCAGGCCCGTCACCTCGCCGAGCAGGGCGCCGTCGAAGTCGATCCCGACGGCCTTCAGGTTGGCCCCCTGGCCGGCCAGCTCGCCCTGGTAGCGCAGGCCGGCGGGCAGGATCAGCGTCTTGGCCATCTCGAGGGTCTGCTTGGCCTCGACCGCCAGGCTCAGCACGTACTGCTCGAGGTAGACCTCGTAGCGGCTGGCCAGCTCGCGGTTGTTGAGCACCTCGTACTTGGCGAACAGGTCCTTCACCTCGGGGGTGTCGAACTGGGGCAGCGCGTCGACCGTGGTCCGCAGGTTCAGCAGGCCCCGTGCCTCGGCCTCGACCTGCCACTCCTCGCCGTAGCCGTCGCCGTTGAAGATCACGTTGCCGTGGTCGGCGATGATCCCCTGGAGCAGCGACTGGACCGCGGCGTTGAAGTCGGTGCCCGACTCGACGGCCGTCTCCAGCTCCGTGGCGATGAAGTCGAGCGACTCGGCGATGGCGGTGTTGAGGGCCACCAGCGGACCGGCGATGGACTGCGACGAGCCCGGCGCCCGGAACTCGAAGCGGTTGCCGGTGAAGGCGAACGGGCTGGTGCGGTTGCGGTCGCCCGGGTCGCTCGGCAGGTCGGGGATGGTGTCCACGCCCACGATCAGCGTGCCCTTCTCCTTGGACTGCGTGGCGCCGCCCTTGGCGATCTGGTCGAACACGTCCATGAGCTGGTCGCCCAGGAAGATCGAGATGATCGCCGGCGGGGCCTCGTTGGCGCCCAGGCGGTGGTCGTTGCGGGACGACGCCACGACCGCACGGAGCAGGCCCTGGTAGCGATGCACGGCCCGGATGACCGCGCCACAGAACACCAGGAACTGGGCGTTCTCGTGGGGGGTGCTGCCCGGGTCGAGCAGGTTGCCCTCGGTGGTGCTGCCGAGCGAGAAGTTGACGTGCTTGCCCGAGCCGTTGATGCCGGCGAAGGGCTTCTCGTGGAGCAGGCACTCCATGCCGTACTTCTCGGCCACCCGGCGCAGCGTGACCATCATGAGCTGTTGGTGGTCGGTGGCCAGGTTGGCCTTCTCGAACACCGGCGCGATCTCGAACTGGCCGGGGGCGACCTCGTTGTGGCGGGTCTTGGCCGGGATGCCCAGCTTGAACAGCTCGCGTTCGGCATCGAGCATGAACGCGAGGACCCGCTCGGGGATGGCGCCGAAGTAGTGGTCGTCGAACTCCTGGCCCTTGGGCGACGGGGCGCCGAAGAGCGTGCGGCCGGCCGACACCAGGTCGGGACGGCTGAAGTAGAAGTTGCGGTCGATCAGGAAGTACTCCTGCTCGGCACCGGCGAACGACGACACCGCGCCGGGGTTCTCGTGCCCGAACAGCTTCAGCACCCGTTGCGCCTGCTTGGCCAGCACCTGCTGCGACCGGAGGATCGGGGTCTTCTTGTCGAGGGCCTCGCCGGTCCACGAGATGAACACCGTGGGGATGCACAGGGTGTTCCCGTTGGGGTTCTCGAGGATGTAGGCCGGGCTGGTGACGTCCCAGCCGGTGTAGCCACGGGCCTCGAAGGTCTGACGCAGGCCGCCGTTGGGGAAGCTGGAGGCGTCGGGCTCGCCCTGGACGAGGGTCTTGCCGGCGAACTCGGCGATCGAGGCGCCGGTGCCGTCGGGCTCGAGGAAGCTGTCGTGCTTCTCGGCGGTGAGTCCGGTGAGCGGGTAGAAGACGTGGGCGTAGTGCGAGGCGCCCTTCTCGAGGGCCCAGTCCTTCATGGCCGAGGCGACCACGTCGGCCACCTCGGGATCGAGCGGCGCGGCGTGCTCGATGGTGGACATGAGCGACTTGTAGACGGTCTTCGGCAGCCGGGCCTTCATCACCGAGGTGCTGAAGACGTTCTGGCCGAACAGCTCGCCGGGCGACTCGTGCTTCGCGAACCCAGGGGCGGGCGCGGTGTAGTGCGTGACCGAATCGATCGCGCGACGGCGGGCAGCGGCGTCACTCATGGGGGCTCCTGTCAGGCGGATGAGTGGGGTTGGGGGGGGGTCGCCGAGAAGCGACCTGGCGACGCTACGCCCCCAATGTTTCCGCTGTGTTATCTCCTGCCCCATTCTCCCGTCGCCCCGCTCGGGGCCGACACGCCACCCTGTCGTTCGTTCTCGAGGCACTGGCGGTCTGACACCGACCGCCAGTGCCTCGGTCTCGCTACAGGTACTGGCCCGGGTGCGCGTCGGCGTCGCGGTCGGCGGCGAGGGCCGAGAGGAGCGTCGTGTCGAGCCGCACGGCGCGGCCGGGCGCGCTGCGCTCGGCATCGGCCACGTGCAGCACCGCGCGGGTGACCAGCTCGCGCAGGTCGGCACCCGTGGCCCCTTCGGTGACCCGGGCGACGCGGTCGACGTCGACGGCCGACACCTCATCATCGGCGAGCCCCCGCAGGTAGCGCGTGAGGATGGCCGCCCGGCCCACGCGGTCCGGCGGGGGGACGTGCACGATGCGGTCGAACCTGGCGGCCCGCCGGGCGGCGGGATCGATGGCGGACACGTCGTTGGTCGTGGCGATGGTCACGACGCCGCTGTGCTGGGTCATGGCGCCGTCGAGCGCGAGCAGGAAGTCGTTGAGCGGCCCCGAGCCGCCGACGTCGCGCCGGTCGGCCAGCACCAGGTCGACGTCCTCCATCACCACGAGGGCGGGCGCCAGGAACTCGAGCTGGCGGTAGACGTGGCGAACGGCACGGGCGACGGTCCGTGCGTCACAGAACACCACCGTGGCCCGACCCTGCAGCTCCCCCGCCACGGCACGGCACACGGCGGTCTTGCCGGTACCCGGAGGGCCCTCGAGGAGGAGCCCTCGGTTGGTGCCGAGGCCGGCGGCCGCCAACCGATCCCGGGCGGCGAACAGCCCATGGACGTTTCCGTCGATCTCCTGCCACACCTCGTCGGGCAGCACCAGATCGGCACGAGCGGAGGCGGCGAGCTCGGCGCCACGGAACACCAGGCCGAACGGCGGCTGGAAGCCCGCCTCGAGCACGCGGTTGCGGTACGGGTTCGTGCCGGTACGGCCGCGCACCAACAGGTCGTCCAGGTACTTCTGCCCCGCGTCGGCATCGCCACTGCGGCTGAACACCGAGAAGCGGAACCCTTCGTGCTGCCAGTCCGGGCCCACACCGACGACCAGGTCCACCCCGGCGATCGTCCCCGCCTCGAAGGCGCCGGCGAGGGCCAGCGGGATGCGCGGGCTGTCGTCGCCCAGCTCGAGGCGCTCCCAGCGGGGCGGCTCCTCCTGGTCCTCGCCGATCAGGCGGACAGGCGGGTGGGCGGCCAGGTCGTCGGCCAGCGCCAGCGCCGCGAGGTGGAACGAGATGCCGCCCAGGTCGGCGCTGGCCACCTGGATGCCCGACGCGTCCACGCCCAGGAACGACTCGGCGAATTCACGGACGCCGATGCCGACGCCACGGGCCTCGATGGTGTCGTCGATGACGTGGGCCAGGTGGCTGAGCAGGCGGGCCACGTCGGCGGGCAGGGGCTGTTCCGGCGCGCGGGACAGCATCACGACGCGCTGATCTCGACCTCCATCGTGACGCTCCATAGCCGTACCTCTCTGCTCACGGGCCCGAGGGTAGAGGTACGGGCCGGCCGTGACCAGGGAATTCCGCCGCCCGTCCAGGGTGGTGCGATCCCTCGGGAACAAACCTGGGCGCCGCCGCATCGAAGGGACATGACCGTGGCGCTCGCCCGTCGGCCGGCCGGGCACGGGTGGGCACCGACGCCTCCGAACTGTCGTGCGCGGGCGAGCGCGAGCGGGCATCATCGTGGCCGTGCGGGGCGTCGGAGCGCCATGACGGCGGTGGGGAGTCTGAGCGAGGCCGAGCTCATCGACCGCGCCCGCCTCGGCGACGAGCGGGCCTTCGCCGCGCTGGTGGCCCCCTACCGGACCATGGTCACCGCCGCGTGCTACCGGACCACCGGCGACAACGGCGACACCGAGGACGCGGTGCAGCAGGCGCTGCTGGCCGCGTGGCGCAACCTCGACCGCTTCGCCGGGCGGTCGTCGTTCTCGACCTGGTTCTACCGGATCGCCCACAACGCGGCGCTGGCCATCGTGCGCAAGCGACGGCCCGAGCCCACCGACGCGCCCACCGACTGGATGCCCGCCACCGCGCCCGACCCCGCCAGCCGGGTGAGCGACGGGGACAGCGTGCGGTGGGCCCTCGAGAAGCTGCCGCCCGACTTCCGGGCCGCCGTCGTCATGAGGGACTGCTGCGCCATGACCTACCAGGAGATCGCCGACACCCAGGGCGTGAAGATCGACACCGTGAAGTCACGGATCGCCCGCGGCCGCAACGCCCTGCGTTCCCTGCTGGAGCAGCCCGATGCCTGAGCCCCTGTCGTTCGACGAGCACGGGTTCGTGGACATGGACCAGGTGCCCGACACCGACCTCGACCCCACCGAGCTGGCCGCCCTGCAGGCCGGCCTCGCCACCGTGCCCGCCGACGTGGTCGACAGCCACGGGTGGGACGACCTGGTGCTGGCGGCGACCGCCGACGACGCCGGGCCGGCCGACGACAGCCTGATCCCCGACGACGCGTGGTCGCACGAGCCGACGTGGGACTCGCCCGACGACGCCCACCACGACTGGCACGGCGCCGGCGAGCACGACCCGGCCCACGATGCCGATGGCGACGACGACATCCCGGGCCACCACGACGTCGACGCCGACCAGGACGTCGACGACGACCACGACGGTCCCGGCATCGAAACCGGGCACCACGACGACCCGTTCGGCTGGGGCCATGACGACGACGGGCACGCCGGCGGCCACGACCTCGATCTGGACGACGGGCTCGGCGACGACTGATCAGCGTGCTCCGCACGGCGCCGCCGGCCGGCCTGCGGCGGCCCGACGGGGTGGACCTCGCGGCGATCGACGCGGCCCCGAACCGGCCGCGCCTCGTCACTGCTGGGCGGCCGCCTGGCGAGCGTGCTCGATGATGGTGGCCCACTGGGCGGCGACCTTCCCGGTGACGCTCATCTCGTGGCGGCTCCCGTCCCGGAAGACGAGGCACAGCCAGGTCGACTTCCCGGGGAGCGGCCCCTGGCCCTTGGCGCGGATCACCTCGACGGTCACGAGGTCGGACAGCGGGTAGGCGAAGTGCTGGCTCCCGACGATCGTCTTGGTGAGCCGCAACCGGTGGGTGGTCAGCTCCAGGCGACACCCCATCGTCGAGTAGTAGGTGCCCGCCGACGGTGGCGTGCCCGGGGGCACGGGGCGGTAGCGCCGGTAGTGCCCCATGTTCGCCTTCTTGAGCTGGCGTTCGACGCCACGGATCGCCGGCTGGGCGCCGGCGAACGCCGCGGGAACGGCCGCCGGTGGGGGGCCCATGGGCGGCGGCGGCGCCGGCGGGGGTGGGTCGACGCGCACCTCGACCTTCGGCGGGGACTGGCCGGCCTTCGGGCCGCCGGCGTCCGGTTCGTCGGCGCCGGCCTTCGGGCCGTCGGCGCCGGGTGCCGGTGCCGGTGTCTCGATCCTCTCCGGCTCGGGCCGCGCCGGGAGGCGGACCTCGAGGTCGCCGTCGGCGCTGCGCCCGACCACCACCACCCGGTGGGTCCGGCCCACCCCCAGGTTCAGCACCGAGCCCGGCCGGGCCAGGCGTGCCGGCACGCCCTCGATCTCGAGGTCCAGGTGGTCGGGGTGATGCGCGACCACCGTGCCCGTCACCGTCGTGCCCGCCGGATGATCCACCAGGAACCGGTCCACCACGTCGGGGCCGGACGCGACCGCCACCAGCGCGGCGCCCTCGGCGACGGCCAATTCGGGGTCCGACACCGTCTGCACCGGCCGGTAGAACCGATCCGCCAACATCGCCGCCACCAACGGCACCTTCGACGAGCCCCCCACCAGCACCACCCGATCCACGTCACCCCACGACAGGCCCGCCTCGGTCACCGTCGCGTCACAACACGCCAACGTCTCCTCCACCAACGGACGGATCAACGCCTCGAACCCCGCCCGGTCCAGGTCGTAGAGCAGGTCCGAGAACGGCGCCCAGTCCTCGTGGGAGGGCGCCGACGACAACTGGTGCTTGAACTTCCGGCAGAAGTCCTCCAACTCCAGGCCCGGCCGCAACAGCTTGGCCCGCACCTTCGGGTCGTCCTCCTCGAACGCCCGACGACCCGCCGCCAACGCCGCCACCAACTCCTCCGTCCCCTCACGGGCCAACACGTCCTGGCGCACCACCTGATCGAAGCTCGACCCACCCACATCCGACAGCCCGTTCTCGTTCAGCACCTGCGGCCCGGCGTCGGTGACCTCGACCACAGCGACGTCGAAGGTCCCCCCACCCAGGTCGTAGATCACCAACCGCTCACCCGGAACCGTGGGACGGTCCACCGACGCGAACCGAGCCGCCGCCACCGGCTCGGCCACCAGGTCCACCTCCTCGAACCCCGCCAGCCCCGCCGCGTGGGCCATCAGATCCCGACGGTGCCCCTCATAGGCCGCCGGCACCGTCACCACCGCCGAGCGCACCTCCTCGCCCACCGTGGCCTCCGCCAACCCCCGCAACCACCCCAGGAACCCGCCCACCAACTCCACCGGCGTGAACCCCCGGTCGCCCAACCTCAGCGGCTCGGCCTCACCCACCCGACGCTTGAACTGCGACTGGTACGGCGACGACCGCTTCACGTTCTCCGCCGCCGACCCCCACAACAACCCCCCGTCGCCGTGCAACACCACCGACGACGGCACCGATGCCGACCCCGACACCGGCTCCTTCACCCGCACCAACGAACCATCCGACCGCCGCACGACCACCGACGACCAACACGTCCCGAAGTCCACCCCCGCCACCGGCCCGTCAGCCACGACCAATCAACTCCTGTGTCTCACCGTGCGCCGCGACCGACCGCCACGCCCCACCACATCATGTCGCCGGAATCCCGAACATGCCGACGCCTGCAGGCCATGCCCGGGGACCACGCCGTGCTCCTGCGGGACCGGGTGTGGTCGAGCCGGCCGACGTCCGTCGGCACGCATGCGCTCGTCACCACCCACCACGACCGATGCCGCGATCGGGAATCGTCTCCACGGCCCGGTACCGGCCCCGATGCGGCGAGTTGACGACCCAGTCTCGTGCCTCCCCGATCAGCTCGGCGAACAGCCGTGGATTCACGAGCACCTCGGCAGCCTCTGACGGCGTCACCCGGCCACGCCACGATGTCGTGTCGTCGTAGTCCTCCTTCCAGACGTACGCCGACGGCTCCGGGCCGAGTGTGAGCTGCCACCCCGTGTGGTTGTCCTCGCGGACCACATACGTCGCCGCCTCGGACTCGAACGTCCCCGCGTCGCCGAGCGCACCGTGGTCGGCGATCTCCTGGTAGGACCAGTCGATCCATGGTACGGGACGGCGGGCCGGCGGAGCACTGGTGCGGGGTGGCGGGGGCGCGGAGGGGTCGAACGACCCGGCTGCGGTCACGATCCGCGTGTCGAGCCCTACCTCGAACGGTCGCCGACCTGGTGGGGCGGTGACCAGCCGAGCGACACGCCGCGGCTGACCGACGCTCGTGCGCCGGACCAGGTTGTCGATGATCGCCTGGCAGGCATCGGCGCCACGCAGTCCCGCGAGCATGCTGCTGCGGCTGTCAGTCGGGAACCCGAGCCCGATGAAGGTGCCTCGTCCCGGCTCGATGACCAGCTCCAGGTAGCACCGAATCGGGTCGGTGGAACTGCCGACGGCTGCCGAGCACCGCAGCGACACGACGTTGGAACCGTGCAGCGAGTCCGTCCACCGCACGCGGAACCCCACGACGTCGGCGAACGCGCCATGGTCGGGGACGGCGGCCTCGAAGTGGGCGACGGCCTCGTCGACGATCGGCTGCAGATCGGCGGGTGACGGATCGACGAGGTGGATCATGGCCGGCGGCGCCCGGTCGCGCCTTGCGGGGTCACGATTCGAACGTCGCAGCGGCTTCCCGGATCTTCTTGACCCAGGTGCCCCGGTCGATCATCCCCGAGGCCAGCAACTGGAACCGGCGTCTCTCCCCGTCTCGGAAGGTGACGGTGAACGCTCCCATCGACTTCGCGACATCCACGATGTCCCCGACCGAGCGCTCGTACAGCACCTCCCGGCCGGCCAGCGGATCTGGGCCCGCCAACGCCACCCGTGCGCTCGGCTTGGTGACCATCAGACGTCGGTTCGTGAGCACGAGCGTCCCGAGCGGGATGCCGGCCGTCGAGATCGACTGCTGGTCCCAGACGTGCTCAGCCGTCGTGGATGATTCGCCATCGTCGGTGTCGTTCAGACCGGGGGCGTCCGACGCCGGCACCCGCCCGCTCGCGTCCCGGGCCGACGATGGAGTGGCTCCTGGGTGGGCTCCGTCGTCCCGCTGGGCGGAGCGGCCGACAGGTCGAGGGCCCCCGTCGCCGCCTTTGCCGTCGGCGATGCCCGTCGGCCTGGGCGGTGCGACGTCCTCCGGCCTCGGAGCATCTGGGAGTCGGACCTCGAGTCGACCATCGGCGGCTCCGCCCACCACGACGACGCGACAGATCGCTCCTGCAGGCGGCACCACAGTCGCGCCGGACAGCCGAGCACTGAGTACGCCGACGCCGGCGACCACCAGGTCGACGGTCCCGTCGCCTGCCATGGTGCCGGTCAACGTCGAGCCCGCTGGGTGGTCGGCCAGGAACGCGGCAACCGGGCCGGGCACCGGGCCACCTGGTTCACCGGAGGGGGGCGGCGCCACATCGTCGGTCCCCGCCGGCTCGGGCCCCCGGTCACGCCCCGCCGCGGGCGACGCCGCCGGCAGGGCGGCGCCCTCGGCGACCGCGAGCTCGGGGTCCGACACGGTCTGCACCGGGCGACCGAAGCGCTCCGCCAGCCGGGCCGCGACCGCCGGCACCCGCGACGACCCACCCACCGTGACCACCCGGTCGATGTCGCCCCAACCCAGCCCGGCGTCCGACACCACCCCGTCGCAACACTCCAGTGTCTCCGCCAGCGCGGGGCCGATCAGCGCCTCGAGCTCGCCCCGCGACATCTCGAACAGCACGTCACAGCTCGGCACCCAGTCCTCGGCCACCTCCGCCCCCGACAACTGGTGCTTCACCCGCCGGCAGAAGTCGTCCAGCTCCAACGCTGGGCGCAAGAGCCTGGCCTGCTCCTTCGGGTCGTCCGACTCCCACGCCCGCCGCGACCGCGCCAGCGCCTCGGCCAGCTCACCCACGTCGTCGCGGGCCAGCACGTGATCACGGATCATGCGATCGAACGTCGCCCCACCGACGTCGGGCAGACCACCGTGGCCCAACACCACGAGCGCACCGTCATCGAGCACCTCCACCACCGCCACGTCGAAGGTGCCCCCACCCAGGTCGTACACCACCAATCGCTCACCCCGAACGCCGGACGGTCGGCCAGCGCGAACCGGGCCGCCGCCACCGGCTCCACCTCCAGCCTCACCGCCTGCTCCGCGAACCCCGCCTGGGCCATCGCGTGCACCATGAGCTCCCGCCGGTGCCCCTCGTACGCGGCCGGCACCGTCGCCACCACCGACGCCAACGGCTCACCCACCGTCGCCTCGGCCAACCCGCGCAGCCACCCCACGAACCCCGCCACGAGCTCGACCGCGGTGACGCCCAACTCCCCCAGCAGCAGCGGCTCGGGCTCACCCCAACGGCGCTTGAACTGCGACTGGTACGGCCGCGACCGCTTCACGTTCTCCGCCGCCGTCCCCCACGACAAGCCGCCGTCGACCGCCAGCACCACCGACGACGGCACTGACGGCGACCCCGACACCGGCTCCTTCACCCGAACCAACGAACCATCCGTCCGCCGCACGACCACCGACGACCAGCACGTCCCGAAGTCGATGCCCGCCACGGGGCCCGGGGTCATCGTCGAGCTCATCGCCGAACCCCCCTCAGGCCTCGTCCACGTCGCTGACGGCAGGCGCGGCCTCGTCGGCGCCACCCAGGCGCTCCACCGCCACCCGCAACTCGTGGGTGCGCCGGCCCAGCTTGTCGACCTCGGCCAGTTGGGCATCGAGCTCGGCCTGGCGCGTCTTCGCCTGCTCGGCGGTCATGCGGCCGGTCTCGTCAAGCGACGAGATCATCTCGGTGATGGCAACCTGGTCGGCCTTGATGCGCTCCTCGAGGGCCTTGACCATCTGGGTGCGGGCGTCGCGGACCATGCCGTCGATCGCCGTCCGGGCCGATCGCTTGTTGTCGTTGAGCACCGGGCGGAGCTTGCGCTGCAGCTCCACCTTCACCTGACGCAGGTCCGACTCCTTCATGTTGTCGGACTGCTCCTTGGTGCCCATGGCGATGCCGATGAGGCCACCGATGGCCAGCAGGGGAAGGCTGACCACCCCGAGGACCGAGCCCAGCAGGAAGTGCGCGGCGCCGAACCCCATGCTGGCCCCGCGGACCTGGCGGAACAGGCGATTGCCGGTCTGGGGAGAGGCCGACTTCTTGACGGCGATGTCCCCCAGCTCGGTGACGGCCTCGAACTCGGGCGGCTCCACACCCGGCAGGTCACTCAGGTCGATCGAGGTCTGCAACGCCAGGTCGGTGAGGATGTCGCCGGCCTGCAGCGAGAAGTCCTCACCGGCGTGGCCCACCGCCTTGGCCATGTCCTTGGTCACCTTGGCGACGATGCCTTCGGGGTCGGCCAGCATCGCCTCGTCCTCCAGGTACTCCAGCTCCAGGCGGGCGTCGATGCGGTCGATGTCGCGGGCCAGGGTCTCGCCCACCTTGCGGCCCGCCCGGTCGAGTTGCTCCACGAGTTGGCCCCGCCACTCCGAGCGGTCACGCCCCAGGGCGGCACTGCGCTCGCGGAGCTCGATGATCTTGTCCCGCAGCTCGGCCAGCTTCGGCTCGCTCTCCTCCCGCAGCGCGGTGCGCTCCACCGCCAGGGGTGAGCGGGCCCGGTCGATGGTCTCGGCCAGGTCGAGCAGCCCTCCCGACAGCTGGAGGGCGCCCGATCGCCGGCCGATCCCCGCCCACAGCTCGTTCTCGAGGGCGGGGTAGTTGCTCTCCTGCACCCGCTCGGGGTCGCCCAGCTTCAGGCCGTCGAGCTTGCGCTTGCTCGACACGGGCACCACCACCACCTCGTCGGGACGCCGACCGAGGCGGTCGGCGATCCGCTCGCGGGCGGCGTCGAGCTGGGCCGTCGCGTCGACGACCAGGTCGATCTTGGTCATGGCGCACACGACCGCGGCGGCGTAGCCCGCCACGTCACCGAGGAACTCGAGCTCCTTGGTGGACAGCGGCTCGGTGGCGTCGCCCACGAACAGCACCGCGTCGGTGTTGGGGAGGAACAGGTACGTGACCGCGGTGTGCTCGACGTTGATGCCGCCCACCCCGGGGCTGTCCACCAGCGTGAGCCCCGACGCCAGCTTCTGGTTGGGCAGCCCGATCTCGAGCAGCCGGGCCTCGCGCTGGTTGCCGGGGTTCTCCGCCTCTTTCACGTAGCGGGGGATGTCGGCCCGGCTGATCGGCACCGCCTCGGTGGCACCGATCTGGCCGACGTGGACGACCACCGACTCCTGCTCGGCCCACCCGATCGTGCTCACCACACTGGTGGCGATGTCCACGTCGGCCGGGCACAGGCCCGGCTCCTCGAGCAACGCGTTCACCAGCGTCGACTTCCCGCGCTTGAACTCGCCGCACACCAACACGTTGAACGTGCCCTTCTCGATGCGCTCGCGCAGGGCTCCCATGCGCTCGGTGGTCGCCTCGTCGAGGGCGGGCAGCCCGCCGAGGGCGTCGCCGAACAGGGCGACGACCTCGGTGCGCAGCCGGTCGAACTCGGTCATGACTCTCCTTCAGTGGTCGTGGTGGTCGTGGCGATCGTGGTGGTCGTTGCTGTGGTCGCGGCCGGCCGGTGCGGCCGCCGGTGGCCCGAGGTCATCGCTCGCCCGCCGCGGCGCCGACGTACTTGGCGAAGAACTTCGGGCCGAGCTCGCGGAAGTAGGGCAGCAGGTCGGGCTCGACGATCCGGCGCAGGTGGGCACCGAACTCGGCCACCCACTCGTCAGACGGCTCGTGGTCGCGGCTGATCATGTCGAACAGCTCGTCGTAGCGGTCGAGGACCTCGGCGCGGAGCCGGGCGTAGTCCTCCCTGCTCCCCGCCACCTCGGGGTGGGGGAAGGTCCCCGCCGGCTGTCGCCACACCGAGTCGGGCCAGAGGCCCTTGAACCGCAGGTCGACGTACTCCACCACCCGGAGCGTCTTCCAGTCGAGCGACAGCGTGGCGAAGGGCGGGAAGAGCCGGGCCGACACGCCCCGATCGGGTACCGGCTGCATGCCGAACAGAGGGAACCGCATCGAGACGGACCGCTCGGTCCCCGGCCGCGACGACACCGCCGGGATCGGCCAGCCGATGCCTGCCTCCATGGGCACGAGCGAGCGGAACAGCGGGGTGCGGCGGAGGTTGGCCATCACCCGGCCCGTGCGCGCCCCCTCGCCGGGCAGCTCGCCGTCGGGCGCCTCGCCGCCGGGCACCTCGCCGGGCCGGCGTTCGCCGGAAGCGGGGTCGGCCGCCGCGGTCACCACTGTGGCTCCCCGGCCACGAAGGCGATCACCTTCTGCGGGCGCACCAGGTGGTCGTCGGTGCAGTAGCCCACCTGCACCGTGGCCGCGATGTGGTCCGCCGACTCGCCGGCGCCGGCCACCCGGGTGTCCACCACCTCGTGGCGGGCAGGGTCCACCCTGCCCTCGTCGGCCACCACGGCCACCCCCAGGTCGTCGAGCAGACCCAGCAGCTCACGGTCGAGCCACCCCAGCACCCGGGGCAGATCGTCCACCCCTTGGGGTCGTTCGGCCAGCGACCCGACCCGGTCGCGCAGGCGCACCGCCCGCTCGACGGCCTCGTCGGGCACGCCACTGCCTGGGGCGGACACGACTGCCGGCGCCCCGGTTCCCGGGGGCGCGGTTGCCGGGGGCCCGGTCCCCGACGGCGCGGTGCCCGGTCCCGCGGCCGCTCCGGTCGGCGCGGCGTCGCCCGAACCCCCGGAGAGGTCGGCCAGCCGGTCGAGGGCGCGCTCCTCGGCGAGCATGGCCCGCTTCAGGCGGGTCAACACCGCCGTGGCGGCACGGTGATCGTCGCCCGGGGGCGGCTCCTCCTCGGCCAGGCGGTACGAGAGCACCTCCACGTGGCGGGCGTAGCGGGCGAGGTCGTCGTACTCGCCCGACAGCAGCACCCGCAGGCGCTCCTTCAACCGGTCGAAGCCGCCGCCGTCCTGGGTTGCCTCGTGATCACTCATCATCACCACCTCCTGACCACCGCACCCGTCGCCGGGTCGGTGTCCTGGTTGGTCGTCGTCCAGTGATAGGTGCCGTCCGCGTTGTAGTAGCCGCAGACGATCGGCGTGCAGGTCATCGCCGGCATCGGCGCCGACATCGGCCCCGGCACCGCCGCCATGGCCGGATCGGCGGCGACGGGCGCCGGCGCGGTGGTCACCATGAAGTGGTCCGAGTCCTGCCAGGCGTCGGCGAACTCGTCCACCGGCACCTCGTAGCCCTGGCCGTCGGGATGGCCGGGGTCGTTGACGATCACCATGGGATGGTCGGGGTCGGACACGTCGAACCCGATGACGGTGACGGCGTGGTTGGCGTCCTGGCCGGGGATGCCCATGGAGTCGCCCAGCGGGCCGTCGTCGTCCGCGGAGGAGCCGGGCGACCAGAGCTCGTCGGCATCCACGCCCACGATCACGGGGTGACCGCCCGCCACTGCCGCGGCCAGGTCGTCCATGGTGGCGCCGCTCCACTGCTGGGCATCGACACCGTGGGCCTCGAGCAGGTTGCCCGTCGCCCAGAGCGGCGTGCCGCCGCCCGGCGTGTACCAGCCGTTGGCCTCGGCCTCGGCGGCCAGGTCACCCTCGTCGAAGTCGTGGCCGGTCACCGACTCGAGCACGAGCTCCTGCGAGGCCACCGCGCAGGTGTCGGCCTGCTCCTGCTCGTGCCAGTGGTCGAGTGCCGACGCCGGGTCGCCGATCACCGCGCCCTCGCCGTCCCAGTGGGGCAGGTCGCCGGGATCACCCGCGAGCGACAGGTCGGCGGCAGGGTGGTCGGCGGCAAGGTGGCCGCCAGCAAGGTGGCCGCCAGCAAGGTGGTCGCCGCCGGCCTCGTGCCCGACCCCGTGGTCGACGTGATCGCCGTGTTCGCCGTGATGGCCGTGCTCGGCGTGACCGTCGTCCAGGCCGTGGCTCGACCCGTGGTGGTCGCCGAACCCGTCGTGATCGGGCTCCAGGTGATGGCCGAGGAACCCCGGGTCGACACCACCGGGCTCGTGGTGGGCGAACCCCTCGATCCCCCCGTCGATCCCGTCGAGCCCGTCGAGCTCGTCGCCGAAGGCGTCGTCGTCGAGTTGCATGCGCCGGTCCCCTCTCGACAGTCGGCGGTCAGTAGTAGTCGTCGTCCGCGGCCAGGTCGGCGGCGGCCGCGTCCGCGGCGGCGTCGGCCAGGTCGTCGGCGTCGTCCTGCAGATCGTTCGCCTCGACCTCGGTGTCGACGGCGTGGTCGGCGGCGTCGAGCGCCTCGTGCGTCTCGGCGACCGCGTCGCTCGCGTAGCCGGCGTCCTGCTGCGCGTTCCACGCCGCCCAGTCGGCGTCGTCGGCCTCGTTGTCGGCGTTCCACGAGGCCCAGTCCGCGGTGTTCTGCGCGTTGTCGGCGTCCCATTGCGCCCAACTGGCGTCGCTGGCGGCCTGCTCGGCGTCCGACGTGTCACTCATGGGTGCCCCTCCCCTCCCTGCTCGGTTGCGATCAATCCGTC
Organism: uncultured Microthrixaceae bacterium; assembly: GCA_964635055.1. Taxonomy (GTDB): domain Bacteria; phylum Actinomycetota; class Acidimicrobiia; order Acidimicrobiales; family DATDAH01; genus JAEUJM01. The sequence continues at coordinate 93,354 of CAZWMT010000001.1, forward strand.
CGACGCGCCGAGCCCCGGCGATGTTCCCACCGTTTCGACATGGTCACCGCCCCCTCACCGTGCCGCTGCGCCTCGTTGCTGCTGCGCGGATTTTCTAATCCATCGACACGGGTCTGTCGCTCGAACCACACGACGTCGCACCACGGCCGACCCAGCGGCGAACAGCACGACACGGTGGGCGGCGCAGCGCCAGAATGTGCGCCGACCGACGGGAGGAGAGGGGCGGATGATCGCCGAACGGGGAAGGGGGGCACTCGAGGCGGCCCTCATCGGCTTGCGGGGCGACCCCGACCTCGAGGGTGTCCGGCGGCGGCTGCAACAAGGGCTCCGCCAACTCGGCGAGCCGATGCGGCTGGCCATGGTGGGCCAGATCAAGAAGGGCAAGTCCACGCTCGTCAACGCCTTCCTCGGCCACGAGGTGGTCTCCACCGGACTGCTCGAGCTGACGTTCAACGTCAACGAGTTGGTGTACGCCCCGGAGCGTCGCATCCGCATCCACTTCAAGGACGGCCGCCCCAGCGAGGACCGGTCGCCGGACGACCTCGCCGCGCTCACCGAGCGGAGCGACGAGAACACGTCGTTCCTGAAGGCGATCCGAGTGGTGGAGATGGGCTACCCCAACGAGCTCCTGCGCGAGCACTTCGTCCTGGTCGACACGCCGGGCCTCGACTCGGTGTTCGAGGCCGACTCGCAGAACACGCTCGACTACCTCGCCGCCGCCGGCCGCACCCCCGAGGACGTCGAGGCCGAGAGCGCCGCGGCGATGCGAGGGGCCGACGCCGTCATCTACGTCTTCGCCCGTGGCATGACCCAGGCCGCCGGCGACCTGCTGGCCGACTTCGGGGGCCAGGTGCGCGGCGCAGCCACGCCGCTCCGGGCCGTGGCCGCGCTCAACAAGCTGGAGACGTGGTGGAACCCAGACGAGATCCCCGACCCGATGGCCACCGGGCGCCGGGTGATCGAGGGGTATCGCGACAACCCGGCGATCCGCCGGCTCTTCTTCGCTCTCGAGCCCGTGTGCGGGCTCATGGGCGCCGGCGCCCGGACGCTGACCGCGCGCGACCTCCAGTGCCTCGTCGACCTGTCCACGGTCGAGCCCGAGCTCCTGACCCTCCAGCTCAGCGACGCCAACTACTTCGCCACCAAGGAGTTCCCCGGCCTGCCGGTCCCCGCCGCCGAGCGCGAGGTGCTGATCAGGAAGCTGAGCAACTACGGCATCCACGTCGCCGTCGGCCTGTTGCGAGATGGCGTCGACCCCGAAGGCGAGCTGGGCGAGGAGCTCTTCGACCGCAGCGGCGTCGGCCGGCTCCGTGACCTCTGTGTCGCCCACTTCGGGAACCGCGCGTCGATCATCAAGCTCGACCGCGCCCTCAACGAGGTGATGGCCGAGGTGCGCTCGGCCCGCCGTGACCATCGGGGCGACCCGGCCACGCTCGACGCCGTCGCCACCACCATCGAGGAATTCCGGTCCGCCGAGCCGAGCTTCTCGGAGCTGGGGGCCCTTTCGGCGCACTACAACGGCGAGCTCACGTTCACCGAACAGGAGGCGGCGGATCTCGAGCGGGTCACGGGCGAGCAGGGCCATGGCTGCGGGTCGAGGGTGGGCCTCACCGACGACGCACCGGTCGCCGACATCGTGGCCGCCGCCGAGCGCAAGGTGCAGTACTGGGGCCGGCGGGTGAACGACCCCCTGATCGACCGGAAGACCGAGACCGCGGCGCGTACCGTCCACCGCTCGTTCGAGCGGGTGGCCCACCACGCCCGCGAGGCCAAGCGCCACCTCGACTTCGAGGTCTGACCGGGACCTCGAGGGGTGACGGCCGCCGGCCCGGGGCCGAGCGGCGGCGGCCCGGCGCGGCGCGCCCCGGGACGTGAGCGGTCGCGCCGGCGAGGTCACGGCGGGCCTCTCCGGCGGGTCCCCGGAGGGTGGCGCCGAGAATTCCGGAACATCCCGGGCCGGGCGCGCGTCCGACAAGGCGACCAACGACACCGGGAGGCAACATGACCAGGACCACCGACACCATCAGGGCCGGCAGCACGAGGACCAGGGCCACGCTGGCCGCCATCGCGATCGCCGCGGTCGTGCTCGTGGCCGGCTGCAGCGGCGAGACCGGCAGCACCTCCGGCGGCTCGGGGTCGACGCCGGCCGGCTCGAACTACGCCGCCGAGGAGCTGAACAACGACTACTTCGGAGGCTGCGAGTGGTCGGAAGGCTGCGGGACGAACCCCGGAGCGTTCTCGGGCAGCGAGTCCAACACCCTGACGGGCGGCAACGAGATCGACCCGTTGTACCCCTGACCGACGATCACGACCGGTGTCGACACCGGCGAACGACCGGCGCACCCGGTGGCCACTGCCGCCACGGGTGCGCCGGCCGCGCGTCACGTCCCGCCCGGCGCCTCGTCCGGCCGGTTGGCGGCGGCGAGGAGACGCTGCAGGGTCCGGCCCGTCAGCGATCCGACCGTGAAACCCATCAGGACCGCCGCGGCCACGCCCACCACGGCGTGGGCCCATCCCGGCCAGCTGTTGGGCGACGCGGACAGCGCCACCACCGGGATCATCACACCCACCAGCCAGGCGCCGGCGTTGACCCAGACCCACCGGCTCGACCGGGGGACGGCGGTCCGCAGCACGAGCCACTGCGCGGCGCCCATCGCGCAGAGGGCCGCGCACCAGGCCGGGACGAGCACCACCAGCAGCAACGCCGGCGGGGCCACGTCGGCCCCCATGAGCGCTCCGCCGCCCATGCCGACCAGCCAGGCGAAGGCCGCCGCGGCGGCCGTGGCCCACACCCAGCGACGCCCGTCGACGTGCGGTGCGTACCGGGCGAGCACCCGCGACCCGGTGAAGCCGATGGCCGCGCCCTCGAGCGAGCCGGCCAGCGTGAGCCCGAGCACCAACGCCGCATCGGGGGCACCGATCGCGGCAAGGGTCGCGCCCGTCACGGCCGGCGGCACGAACCCCACCAGCTCGCCGACGACGAACGCGAGGGTCCACCGTCGTCGGAGCCCGGCGAGCGGATCGCCCACCGTCACCGACGGCGCGGCAGCGGTGTCCGTCACCGGGGCCGGCATCGGACCACGACCGCAGAGCGCACCCGCTCGTCCGGCCCCTCCCCGTCGAGGGCCCGCTCAGCCTTCGGGAACCGGGCCAGGTAGGTCGTCAGCAGTGGTGCCACCGCGTCCGGTTCGTCGACGCCCGCCACGGCCCTGCCGGTCATGGGAACCCACGCACGGCGCACCAGCACCTCCAGGTCACGCTCGTCGCCGAAGTTGCGCCACCAACGCTTCGTCTGGGGCCGGCCGACCAGGATCACCAAGCCGTCCCCGTCGACGGCGTACTGCACCGGCGTGGTGATCTGCCGACCCGAGCGCCGGCCCCGGTAGCGGATCAGTGCCGTCGAGTTCGACAACAGGCCGTGGAGGGGCGACTGGAGCAGCCGTGCCACCATCGCGTTCGCGACTCCCATGGATCCAGGATGCGGTCCGTCGTCGGGCCCCGCCAGGGCCCTTTGTCACGGCGTCGATCGCAGGTCCTGGTTCAGGTCCCGTGCGGCCCGCGCCGGCCGGCCACGATGAAGCCGGCGCCGATGGCGAGGTAGAGCGGGTGGAAGAACGACGGCTCCCGCAGGAAGCAGAGCTGCATCAGGATCCAGCCCACGAGCACGATCCCGACGAGCACCGACACCCGGCCGGTGCGGGGGTCGCCCCGCCAGGCCATCCAGGCCAGCACGGTGAGGGGCACCGCCACGATCGTGGCCAGCGCCAGCCCGGCGAGCACCAGGCTGTCGAAGGGCAACCGCCGGTTCAGCCGCTCGCCGAAGTCCAGGCCCCCGCCGATCAGGCCGACCGCCCCGGCCCACGCCCAGAAGGCGTTGAAGCCGGCGAACGCCGCCAGGCCCCGACGGCGGCCGGGGACCGGTGCGGGGTCGACGGGCGTCTCACTCTCGGCGGGCGTCTCTCTCGAGGGCATCACTCCATGGTCGGGCCTCGGGTCGTCCCACACCAGGGGCGGAGGTCCCACCGCGCTCAGTTCCCGCCGACTGATCACCTGGGGGTAGGGACAGGCTCGAGCTCGAAGACGGGGAACCCGGGGGCGATGACGGCCAACTCGGCGTCGGTGCTGGCCTTGTCCACGCCCTCGAAGAACTGGCCGACCTCCCACGCCCACCGCTGCAGGTAGGCGCGCAGCACGGGCGTCTTGTCGGCGTCGGCCAACTCGGTGGCGCGGAAGGCCTCGACCCGGCGGCCGATGCGCAGCTCGCCGGCCCCACCGGCGGCCCGCAGGTTGCGTACCCACTCGGTGGTGCCCCGGGGGGCGACCAGATAGCGCCGCCCGTCCCGCTCGACGACGTTCACCACGTTGGACCGCACCAGGCCGCTCCGGCGCCCGACGATGCGCAGCTCGCGCGAGCCCAGCAGGCTGATGCCGTGGCGGGCGAGCCACCGGACCAGCGGGTTCATCACCCTCTCGGTGAAGCGATCGGGCCGGACGTAGCGCTCGGCGGTGGCGGTGTGGGTGTCGGTGTCGGGGGTGATCGTGTCGATGGTCATGTCCGTGCTCCTTCGGGGTGTTCCGAGAGCACTGCTCTCGGTTGCGTGCGCTCATCATGAGGGCGTCGAGCGCAAAAGTCAAGAGCACTGCTCTCGTTTTGGTACAGTGCACTCATGGGGACTGATGGCGGCGCACCGATGACGGCCAGGGCCCGGGCCCGGGCCGAGCTCACCAACGAGATCAAGGCCGCGGCCCGGCGCCAGCTCGCCGAGGTGGGGGCCTCGGCGCTGTCGCTGCGGGCGGTGTCGCGCGAGCTCGGCATGGTGAGCTCCGCGCTGTACCGCTACTTCCCCAGCCGCGATGCGCTGTTGACGGCGCTGATCGTCGATGCGTTCGACGCGGTGGGCGCGACCGCCGAGCGGGCCGAGGCCGAGGTGCCCGCCGACCACGGGTTCGAGACCCGGTGGGTGGCGATGGCGACCGCGGTGCGCGGGTGGGCCGTCACCCATCCCCACGACTACGCCCTCGTCTACGGCAGCCCGGTGCCCGGCTACCAGGCCCCCTCCGACACGGTCGACCCCGCCGCCCGGGTGAGCCTGGTGGCGCTCCGGCTGGTGACCGACGGCCTGGCCGCCGGTGACATCGACCCCACCCCCACGCTGCCGGTGGCCCCCACCCTGCACACCGAGCTGGCCCGGCTCCGCGACGCGGTGGCGCCAGGCGTGCCCGACGAGGTGCTGGCCCGCACGCTGCTGGCCTGGTCGGCCGTGCTCGGCGCCATCAGCTACGAGCTGTACGGCCACCTGCACGGCATCATCGACGACTTCGAGGCCTATGCCGCCCACCAGTGGCGGCGCACCGCCCGCCTGGTCAGCGGGGTGACACCTCGCTGACCACGGGCTCGTCGCCCAGCCCCGCCCCGGCACGTTCGGCCTCGACCGAGGCCCGGTAGTCCGCCACCTCCCGGCGGCGGCGCTCGGGTGCCCAACCCAACGCGTCGCCCAGCACCGCGGCGACGGCCTCGGCAGCCTCGGCCGACGCGTCACGGGCCAGCAGGCGGGCCCGGGTGCGGCGGCTCAGCACGTCGTCGAGCGTGGTGGCCATCTCGAACTGCGCCGCGTACACCACCTCGGCCATGAGGTAGGGCTGGCCGGCCACGACGGGTGCCAGCAGCTCGGGGTGCTCCTCGAGCAGGTCGAACAGCACCACCGCCTCGCCGCCGTACCGACCCACCAGGTGCTCCAACACCTCCGAGGGCAGCCCCGGACGGTCCCGGGCGGCGTCGGCCCCGTCGGCGCCGAGCAGCCGCAGGTTCTTGGTGCGGCTCCTGCCCACGCGCCGCCCGAGCGCGCGCACGGCCACGTCGACCGTCTCGGCGGCCATCTCCCGGTAGGTCGTGAGCTTGCCGCCGGCGATGGACACCACGCCCGACGGCGACGTGGCGATGCGGTGGCGCCGGCTCATGTCCCGGGTCCGTTCCGAGCCCGAGGCCACCAGCGGGCGCAGGCCCGCCCACGTGCCCACGATGTCGGCCTCGGTGACCTCCACGTCCAGGCCAGCGTTGACCGCCCGCAACAGGAAGGCGATGTCGTCCGGCGTGCAGCGCGGGTCGTCGATCGGGCCTTCGTAGGCGGTGTCGGTGGTGCCCACGTAGACCAGGTCGCCCCAGACCGCGACGAAGATCGACCCGTGCCGCCCTGCCGGGAGCCCGAAGCTGGTGTCGTTGCCCACCAGCGAGCGGGGCAGGGCGATGTGCACGCCTTTGGCGGGGCGGATGGCCGCCACCCGATCGGGCTCGTCGTGGTGCGCGACCTCGTCGGACCACACTCCCGCGGCGTTGACCACGACCGTGGCCGAGACCTCGAACGCGTCACCGTCCGCCTCGGCGCGGACACCCGTCACCCGCCCGGTGGCGTCCTTCACCATGCCGGTGACCTCCACCCGGTTGGCGACCGCCGCGCCGTGGTCGACCGCCGCGGTCCTGGCGATGGCGAGGGTGAGGCGGGCATCGTCGGCCCTGCCGTCGTAGTACAGGTACGAACCGGCGATCCGATCGCGGGGCAGCGTGGGCACCCGGGCCATCGTCTCGTCCACCGACAGCCGGTCGTGGAGCTTGCCCACCCGCCAGCCGCCGGCGAGGTCGTAGGCCCACATCGCCGCGCCGAGCAGGCGCGAGACGCGGTGGTCCATCAGCCCGTTGGCGGTGAACAGGGGGATGAGGAACGGCTCGATGTGGACCAGGTGCGGCGCGTTCCGGGTGAGCCGGTGGCGCTCGCGCAGCGCCTGGTGGACGAGCCGGACCTCGCCCTGCTGCAGGTAGCGCAGACCGCCGTGCACCATCTTCGAGGACTTGGACGACGTGCCCGACGCGAAGTCGCCGCGTTCCACGAGGGCGGTGCGCAGGCCGCGGGAGGCGGCGTCGAGGGCCACGCCCGCGCCGGTGATGCCCCCGCCGACCACGAGCAGGTCGAATGCCTCGGAGGCCAGGCGGGAAAGCGCCGTGGGGCGGTCGAAGGTGCCGGGTGCGGACATGGGTGCACCGTACCAAAAAGAAAGTGACTTGTCATCCTCTATCTTTCGTCGTACGGTTCCCGAATGGTCAGCCAAGCCGAGCGCCGCTCGTCCACCAGGGCGAAGCTGCTGGACGCCGCGGTCGCCTGCCTCGTCGAGTCGGGCTACCGCGAGCTCACGACGACGGCGGTGGTCAAGCGCGCCGGGCTGTCCCAGGGCGCGCTGTTCCGCTACTACCCGTCGAAACTCGAGTTGGTGATCGCCACCGTCGAGCACGTGTTCGCGCAGCTCCGCGACGAGTACGGGGCCCGCTTCGCCGCCGCCGGCCACGGCGACGGCGACGCTGACGCTGACGCCGACGGCGTCACCTCGCTGCGCCTCGGCCTCGACCTGTTGGTCGAGGCCATGACCGATCCCCGCTACCTGGCGGTGCTCGAGCTCTACACCGCCTCGCGCACCGACCCCGACCTGCGGGCCGGCCTCGCCCCCGTCTCCTCTGCCCACAACGACCTGCTCTGGCAACTGGTCCACTCGCTGCCCCTCGACCTGCCGCCGCGACTGGCCGGTGACCTCGGCGACCTGCTGGTGCTCGCGACCCTCGCCCTGCAGGGGGCCGCGGTCCAACGCATGGTGAACCCCGGCGGCACCTCCACCCAGGACGCCACCGACACGCTGCTCCGCCTCTTCGTGCGCCGCGGCGACGACGAACGCGACCGCACCACCGCCGCGGGCCGGCGGTCGGCGACCGCGCTGGCACGGGGGGCACGATGAGCGCGCCCACCGCGTCCGACCCATCGCCGCCCCGCACCTGGTCGAGCACGCTCGAGCGCGGCGGCATGGCGATGACGGCGACCGTCCACGAGCCGGCCACCCCCGATGACGCCACGCCCACGGTTCTCTGCCTCCACGGGTTCCCCGACACCAGCGCCACCTTCGGCCCGCTGGCCGAGCGCCTGGCCACCGCCGGCCACCGGGTGGTGTGCCCGACGCTGCGCGGCTATGAGCCGAGCTCCATCGCCCCCGACGGCGACTACCACCTGAGCGCCCTCGCGGGCGACGTGATCGGCTGGCTCGACCACCTGGGCCTCGATCAGGCCCACCTCTTCGGCCACGACTGGGGCGCCTGCGTGGCCTACGCCACCGCCGCCGGGCACCCCGAGCGCCTCCGGAGCGTGACGGCGTCGTCGGTGCCGCCGCTGCGAGCCGTCCGGCGGGTGGCCCGCCGCTCCCCACGCCAGGTCGCGGCCCTGTGGTACCAGGCCGTCTTCCAGGTGCCGGGGGTCTCCGAGCGCCTGCTGACCCGGGACCGCGCCGCGTTCGCCGAGCTGCTGTGGCGACGCTGGTCCCCCGGCTGGGAGCTGCCGAAGGCGCACCTGGAGGACGTGCAGGAGGCCCTCTGCCGCTCCGGTGTGGCTGCCGCCACGCTGTCCTACTACCGCCAGCAGTTCCACCGGCGAGGCGACCCGGCGCAGGCCACGACGGCGATGCTGTCCCGGCCCACCGAGGTGCCCGCACTCGTGCTGGCCGGTGCCGACGACCGCTGCCTCCTGGCCGAGATGTACCCCGATGCGATCGCGGGCGGTGGCTTCACCGCCGGCGTCGACCTGCACGTGCTCGACGGGGTGGGGCACTTCCCCCACCTCGAGCAGCCCGACACCGTGGCCGAGCTGCTGCTCGCCCACGTCACCCGACACGACAGCACCCGACACGACCGCGAACCACCGACCTCAGCGTCGTAACCGCCCCGTACCCGAGAGGAACCTCATGCACCACGCCGTCGACCGGTCGGTCATCGCCACCGGCCCCAAGGGTGAGGTCGCCCACCGCGACCTCATCGCCCATTCGGCCGTGTTCGAGCCGCGCCTGCACCGGGTGACCGACCGCGTCCACTGCGCGGTCGGGTTCGGCCTGGCCAACGCCACCCTGATCGTGGGCCCCGAGGGCGCCATCGTCGTCGACAGCGGCAAGAACGTGGGCGAGGCCGAGGCCCACCAGGCCCAGTTCGACACCGTCCCGGGCGGCGGCGGCGTGCGGGCGGTGCTGTACAGCCACTCGCACTACATCGACGGGACCAGCGCCTACCGCGCCCGCAACCCCGAGGTCGAGGTCTGGGGCCACGAGGACGTCGACGCGAACCACCGCATGTTCTCGGCCGAGGCCGGCCCTCGCCTGCTCCTCGGCGCCTTGCGCCAGTTCGGGTTCCTCCTGCCCCCCGAGGGTCCCGACGCCATGCCCAACTACGGCCTGGGGCCGTTCCTGTTCGGACCGACGGCGGACACGGGCAGTGGCTACCTGGCCCCCGACCACACCGTCGCCGGCGACACGGAGGTGACGATCGCCGGCGTGCGCATCGCGCTCTACGAGCACGCCTCCGACAGCGAGGACACGCTCGTCATCCACCTCCCCGACGACGACCTGGTCATCAACAACCACGTCTGGCCCTCGCTGTTCAACATCTTCACGATGCGGGGCGAGCCCTACCGCGACCCGAACGTGCACCTTGCCGGGATCGACCGCATCCTCGAGCTCGACCCCGAGCACCTCGTCGGGGTGCACGGGCCGCCGGTGTCGGGACGCGAGAACGTCCGTCGCCTGCTCACCACGTACCGCGACTCGATCCAGTTCATCTGGGACCAGACCGTTCGGGGCATGAACCTCGGGCTCGAGCCCGACGAGCTGGTGGACTTCGTCCAGCTCCCCGAGTCGCTGCGCACGGGGGACTTCAACGGTGAGTTCTACGGCGTCGTCCCCCACCACGTCCGCCAGGTCCACAGCGGCGTGGCCGGGTGGTTCGGGGCCGAGTGCACCGACCTGTACCCACTCGCACCCGCCGAGGAGGCGGTGCGGATCGTGGCCGGTTTCGGCGGGCGCGACACCACGGTGGCCGAGGCCCGCAAGGCCCTCGAGGCCGACGACCCGTCCTGGGCCCTGCAGCTCGCCACCTGGGTGCTCCGCACCGACGACGGCGACGACGAGGCGCGGGCCGTCAAGGTGGACGCCCTGCGCCTGGTGGCCCAGACCACCACCTCGTCGAACGTGCGCGCCTTCTGCCTCAGCCAGGCGCTCGAGCTCGAGGGCGCCATCGACTGGTCGTGGGCCAAGGGGTACCGCATCGACGAGCACTCGGTGCTGGCCGACCCGATCGGCGCGGTGCGGGTGCTCCGTGTGCTCCTCGACCCGCGTGCCGCCGACGGCGTGGACACCGCCGTGCGCTTCCGGTTCACCGACCTCGACCAGGTCGTCGGGCTCCACGTCCGCAACGGCGTCGCCGCCTTCTCGCCGACCGAGCCGCCTCGAGCCGACCTGGGCCTCGAGCTCACCGGCACGACCTGGGCGGCCCTGCTCACCGGCGCGGTCACGCTCCACGACGCCGTCGACCAGGGAACCGCCGGGCTCACGGCCGGCTCCCTCGACGAGCTCGCTTCCATCTTCTCGCTCTTCGACGATCTCCCCGAGTCCCTCACGACCAAAGGAATGGCGGCATGACCCCCGACCCGAGCACCACCACCGACAACACCTACAGCAGCACGTTCCCGATCGAGCTCTACGACGGCGCACCGTCGTTCCTCGTCGAGTTCGACCAGCCCTACGACGCGGTCCGCTCGCGGTCCGGCCAAGAGGTACCGGTCCCCGATGCCGTGATCGATGAGCTGCGCTCGGTCAGCGCCTCGGTGTCGCTCGACGACGCCGTCCGGGTCGAGACCAGCCGCGACTGGTGGCCGCTCGGCATGCACTGGACCCGTGCCGGTGAGGTGGGCGGGCTCGCAGGCGTGGTGGTGCGGGCCTCCGACGCCACCCAGGTGGCCGACGTGCTGCGCATCTGCGACGAGGCCCGGATCCCCGTCACGCCGGCCGGCGGCCGCAGCGGCTGTGTGGGCGGCACCGTCCCGGTCTTCGGCGGGGTGGTGCTCGACGTGTGCGACCTGACCGGCATCGTCGACGTGGATGACGAGTCGCTCGTCGTGGACGTGCGCCCCGGCACCTTCGGCGACCTCTTCGAGCGCGAGCTGCGCGAGACCTACGGCCTCACCCTGGGTCACTGGCCCCAGTCGATCAACCTGTCGACCGTCGGCGGCTGGCTGGCGTGCCGTGGCGCCGGCCAGCTCTCCAACCGCTACGGGAAGATCGAGGACATGGTCGTGGGCCTCGACGTGGTCCTGGCCGACGGCACCACCATCCACACGGGCGGCGCCGCCCGCTCGGCGTCGGGCCCCGACCTCAACCAGCTGTTCGTCGGCTCCGAGGGCACGCTCGGCGTCATCACCGGTGCCCGGCTGCGCCTCCACCCGGCGCCGGCCTACGAGCGACGGGCCGCCTACGGGTTCCCGTCGTTCGCGGCCGCCCTCGACGCCACCCGACGCATCCTGCGCCGGGGCCTGTCCCCCGCCGTGCTGCGCCTCTACGACCAGTACGAGAGCGACTGGAAGTTCCACACCGGGCCCGACCACCACCTGCTGCTCGTGCTCGACGAGGGCGACCCCCACGTGGTGGATGCCGCCATGGCCATCACCGCCGAGGAGTGCGCCGACGCCGCGGTGCTCGACGCCGGCCTCCTCGACACGTGGCTCGGCGAGCGCAACGACGTCTCGGGCATCCCCAAGCTGCTCGACCAGGGCATCGTCTACGACACCATCGAGGTGACCGGTCGCTGGCGCGACCTGCCCGGCCTCTACGAGACGACGGTGGCGGCCATCAAGGGCGTCGAGCACACCATCGCCGCCAGCTCGCACCAGTCGCACGGCTACACCGACGGTGCCTGCCTGTACTTCACCTTCGCCGGCGCACCGCCGGAGGAGGCCAAGGAGGACTACTACAACGCCGTGTGGGACACCGGCACCCGCGCCATCCTGGCCGCGGGCGGCAACCTCAGCCACCACCACGGGGTGGGCCTCAACCGGGCCCGTTTCATGCGTGAGGCGCTGGGGACCTCGTTCGACACCTTCGCCTCGGTGAAGGCGGCCCTGGACCCGAACGGCATCCTCAACCCGGGCAAGCTCGGCCTGCCGTCGCCCTTCGGCGAGCCCGGCTGGCTGGGGCCGCGGGGCTGAGCGGGCCGGCGGCGGACGGCGCGGCGGCGCAGGCGGCGAGGCGGCGGGATGGCGGACAGGGTGGCGGCGGGAGCGGACGGCGACGCGGTGGGCGTGACGGCGGGAGCGACGGCGTGACGGTGCCAGCGACGGCGAGGGCGACCGGCGCGATCGCCGCGGTGGGCGGGGGCGGGGGCGGGCCGAGGGTGCTCGTCCTCGATGCGGGCACGAGCAGCGTGCGCGCCGTGGTGGTCGACGGCGACGGCCACGTCGTGCACCAGCGCCACCAAGAGCTGCTGCCGACGTCACCCGCCCCGGGCCGCGTCGAGTTCGACGCGTCGGCCCTCGCCGCCGGCGCGCTCGCCCTGGCCCGGGACGCGGTGTCGGTGGCCGGCCCCGTCGAGGCCGTGGGCATCACCAACCAGCGCTCGTCGACGGTCGTGTGGGACCGGTCCACCGGTGAGCCCGTGGGCCCGGGCCTGGGCTGGCAGGACCTGCGCACCGAGGACCGGTGCCTCGACCTGCTGGCCCAGGGCCTGCTGGTGGGCCCCAACTTCTGCCTCACCAAGGCCGCGTGGCTCATCGACCAGGCCGGCGGTCCCGCCGCTCGCGACCTCTGCGTCGGCACGGTCGACACCTGGCTGGCGTGGCACCTGTCGAAGGGCGCGCTGCACGTCACCGACACCACCAACGCCTCGGCCGGCGGGCCCATGTGGTCGGCCGAGCGCGGCGACTGGGACGCCGACGTGCTGGCCGCCGCCGGCGTGCCCGTGGAGGTGATGCCCCGGATCGTGGCCTCTTCGGGCCCGCTCGGGGCGGCTTCCGCCCTCGACGGCGCCCCCGTGATCGCGGGGCTCGCCGGCGACCAGCAGGCCGCCCTCGTCGGGCAGGGGTGCCTGTCGGCGGGAACGGCCAAGCTCACCCTCGGTACCGGCGGCATGCTCGACGTGCATCTCGGGCCCCACCGACCCTTCGACCTGACCGGTCCGCAGGGCTGCATGGTCATGGCCGCGGCGGGGGGCGCCGGACCGCCCTCGTTCGTGATCGAGGCCGTGATGCTGGCCGCCGGCACGAACGTCGAGTGGCTGCGCGACGGTCTCGGCGTCATCACCTCGGCGGCCGATTCGCACACGGTGGCCCAGCAGTGCCGCTCCAGCGAGGGCGTGGTGTTCGTGCCGGCGCTGCTCGGCCTCGGCACCCCCTACTGGGACTTCGCCGCCACCGGCACCCTGCTCGGCGTCACGAGGGGCACCGGGCGGCCCCACATCGTCCGGGCGGTCCTCGAAGGCATCGCCCAGCGCTCCGCCGACCTGGTCGAGGCCGCCGAGGCCGACAGTGGCGCGACCATCGACGCGCTGCGCGTGGACGGGGGGATGGTGGCCAACCCGACGCTGGTGCAGGCCATCGCCGACGCCATCGGTCGTCCCGTCGACGTCGCTCCGATGCCGGGCACCACGTCGCTCGGCGCCGCCTTCCTCGCCGGCTCGGCCGTGGGCGTGTGGCGGTCGTGGGACGACGTGGCCGACGTGTGGGGCGCGTCCCGGCGCGTCGAGCCCGCCGGCTCGTTCGACCGCGACCGGTGGCGCGACGCCTGCCGTCGCGCCGCGAGCCTCGCCGTGGCCGGCTGACCCCACGGCCACGGCGCCCCTTGCCGGCACGACCTGCCCCGAACCGCGCCTGACCGCTTCACGACCTCCAGATCACTGCTACCGAAAGGAGCCCTCATGGCTCGCAGGACCCTGACCGCCCTGCTCACGCTCGCCCTGGTGGCGGCAGCGTGCAGCTCCGACGACACCGTTCGCGGCGACGACACGGGCGACTCGTCGCCCACGACGACCGCGACCGCGGCGGCGACCAACGGCGACCAACCGAACATCCTCTACGTGCTCGCGGACGACCTGGCCCTCACCGACGTCGAGAACATGCCGAACCTGCAGCGCCTGATCGGCGATCACGGCGTGTCCTTCGCCAACGACTTCGTCACGGTGTCGCTCTGCTGCCCGTCGCGCACCACGATGCTGCGGGGCCAGTACTCGCACAACACCGGCGTCGAGTCCAACCGCGGCAACGGCGGCTTCGTCCACTTCCACGAGCAGGGCCTCGAGGACTCCACCGTCGGCACCTGGCTGCAGGACGCCGGCTACCGCACCGCCCTGATCGGCAAGTACCTCAACGACTACCCCGAGACCGCGGCGGACAACTACGTGCCCCCGGGCTGGGACGAGTGGGACGCCCCGGTGGGCATCACCCCCGAGAGCGACGGCAACATCTACAACCAGTACGACTACATCCTGAACGACAACGGCGAGCTCGTCGAGCACGGCCACGCTCGCGAGGACAACGCCGGCACCGTCTACGTCGACAAGATGCAGGACTTCATCCGCGGCGCGGCCGACGACGACCAGCCCTTCTTCGGGTACCTCAGCCTCATCTCGCCCCACATACCGGCCACCCCGGCCCCTGGCGACGAGAACGCCGACGTGGGCGACCAGGCGCCCCACCCACCGAGCTACGACGAGGCCGACGTGAGCGACAAGCCGCAGTGGGTGCAGGACCTGCCCCCGATCAACCCGTTCGACCAGCAGTTCATCGACGGCCTCTACGTCGAGCGCCAGCGTTCGATCATCGGCATCGACCGCGCCATCGGCCAGCTCGTGCGCACGTTGCGCCAGACCGGCGAGCTCGACAACACCTACGTCGTGTTCACCTCGGACAACGGCCAGCACCTCGGCCACCACGGACTCCAGACGGGCAAGCAGACCGGCTACGACGAGGACATCCACATGCCACTGCTGGTGCGTGGCCCCGGCGTCCCCGAAGGAGAGACCGCCGACGCCATCGTGGCCAACACCGACCTCGGCCCTACCTTCGCCGACCTCGCCGGCGCCGAGGTACCGGACTTCGTCGACGGGCGCTCGTTCGCCGACCTGCTGACCGACCCCGCGGGCACGAACGGCCGCCAGAGCCTGCTGATCGAGCACTGGATCGAGGAGCCTGGACCGGGCGAGGACCTGAGCGGCGCTGGGCTCCAGGACGTGACCCCCGAGTTCCACGGCATCCGCACGGCCCGGTACACCTACATCGAGTACGACGGCGGCGACGTCGAGCTCTACGACGACGTCGAGGACCCGTACCAGCTCGACAACCTGGCCGAGACAGCCGACCCCGAGCTGCTGGCCGCACTGCACGAGCGGGTGGCCGACCTGGTCGACTGCCAGTCCGACGCCTGCCGCGAGGCCGAGGACGCGGACGTCCCGTCGTGAGTGGATGAGGCAGTCCGCGCCACGAGCAGTGTCAGCCATGAGCAGTGTCCGCCAGAACAGGGAGCCCGAAACATGAACCACGAGCACAAGACCGCTCTGATCACCGGAGGGGGCGGCTTCATCGGCCGCCGCCTCGCCGAGCGCCTCGCGGCCGAGGGTTGGATGGTGCGGGGCCTCGACCTGTCCGACGCCGCCGGCTCGCACTACGACAACCTCGGTGGGGAGCTGCTCGTCGGCGACCTGCTGGCCGTCGACGTGCTGGCCGAGGCCGTCGAGGGTGCCGACCTGGTGCTGCACACCGCCGCCCGCATGGGCATCGACGACGACTGGGACGGCTACCGGGCCATCAACGTGACCGGCGCCGAACGCGTGGCCGGCGCGGCCAAGGCCGCCGGCGCCACCCGCTTGGTGCTGTTCAGCTCGGTGATGGTGTACGGCTTCGACTTCCCCGACGGAGTGACCGAGGACGGCCCCCTCGACGGCGCCGGCAACCCGTACTGCCAGACCAAGATCGAGTCCGAGGAAGCCGTGCTGGCCCATCACCAGCTCGGCGTGTTCGACGTGTTCGTCATCCGCCCCGGCGACGTGTACGGGCCGGGCTGCGACCCGTGGGTCAAGGTGCCGGTCGACCTGATGAAGGGCGGCCTCTGGGCCTGGATCACCGAGGATCCCAACCGTCCCACGGTCCACAACCACGTCTACGTCGACAACCTGGTCGACGGCGTGGTGGCCATCTTGGCGTCGGGACGGTCCGGCGAGGCGTTCAACGTCACCGACGGCGCCCGGACCACGGCCCGCACCTTCTTCTCGCACTTCGAGCGCCTGCTCGGCCTCGAACTGCCCGAGCTGTCCGTGGACGACGCCCTGGCCCTCGGCTCGCCCGAGGTGTGGATGAAGTACCTCACCCGCCATGCCACGTACTCGATCGACAAGGTCACCGCGCTGGGCTACGAGCCCGCCATCGGCCTCGACGAGGGCATGGCCGTCACCGCAGCCTGGCTGCGTGACGAGGGTCTGGTGCCCGAGGTGACCGCGGGATGACCCGGGTGGTGCGGTCGACCCCCGCATCGGGGTCGAGCAGCGGGACGAGCCACCGGGGCCCGTCGTTTGGTGCCAGCATCAGGTGATGCGCTTCTCGTTCTGGACCAACACCAGCCAACCGTGGGCCGACCTGGTGGACGGCGTCACCCACGCCGAACGGACCGGGTGGGACGGCGTGTACGTGGCCGACCACTTCATGGCCGACGCCGCCGGGCCCTTCCCCGCCGACCAGCCCATGTTCGAGGCCACCGCCGCGTTGTCGGCGCTGGCCGCCCTGACCGAACGGGTGCGGCTGTCCGCGCTGGTGTTCGGCATCACGTACCGCCACCCGGCGGTGCTGGCCAAGTGGGCGGCCACCACCGACCACATCAGCGACGGGCGGCTGCTGCTGGGCCTGGGCGCCGGCTGGCAGGAGAACGAGCACGAGCAGTACGGCATCCCCCTCGGGCCGCCGCCGGAGCGGGTGGACCGCTTCGAGGAGGCGCTCACCGTGGTGCGGGGCCTCCTCGACGACGACACGACCACCGTCGACGGCCCCCACTACACGGTGCGCGACGCCATCGCCTGGCCCAAGCCGGTGCAGGCCCGGCTGCCGATCCTCATCGGCGCCAAGGGACCCCGCATGCTCGGTGTGGTCGCCCGCCACGCCGACGAGTGGAACATGTGGTCGCTGCCGCCCGAGATCGCCGAGCGCCGGGCCGTGCTCGACCAGAAGTGCGAGGCCGTCGGCCGCGACCCGGGCCAGATCGCCACCTCCACCCAGGCCCTCTTCTTCGTGCTGGACAGCAACGACGAGGCCGACACCTGGATCAAGATGGTCGAGGGCCGGCCGTGCGTGGCCGGCACCGCCGATCGCATCGCCGAGTCGGTGGCCGCCTGGCGCGACGTCGGCGTCGACGAGGTGATCGTGCCCGACTTCACCCTGGGCACCGGCGGCCAGCGCGCCGACGCCCTCGACACCATCATCGAGCAGGTCGCCCCGCACTTCCGCTGAGGCGGTCGGCCACCGGATCTCTCGGTGCTGGACCACCCCAGGGGTGGAGGACCACCAAGAAATCCCGCAGCGGTGGCGCTAGCGTGCGTCGCCCCTCACCGAACCGCCGATCGGCCGCCCCGCCCGCCGACTGGAGCAACCCATCCCATGGACACCGACGGTCCCACCGTCACCCTCGAGGGCGAGCGCCGCGCGCTCGCACGGGCCCAGGGGGCGGTGGCGTCCAAGCTGGCGAAGTTCCGGGCCATCCGGGCCGACGACTCCGGCGCCGACGCCCTCAGCGACGAGTACGTGGCCGCGGTCGTGCGCGGCGCGGTCGAGAAGCTCCAGCAGGACCTGGTGGTGTTCGGCCGGATCGACGACAACCACCCGTGGCGGGTGGGCCTCTACGGCATCGACGAGGGTGGCGAGCAGCTGGTGATCGACTGGCGGGCGCCGTTCGCCACCCGCTTCTACCAGGCCACCTTCGCCGAGCCGGACGGCCTCGACCGTCGCGTCAGCTACGTGGGGTCGATCGACGACCTCTTCGTCGAGGAGTTCCGCAGCGGGCTGGTGTCGGGGTCGTCGCCGTTGTTGGCCGAGCTCTCCCGCGAGCGGGGCTCGACCATGCGGGCCGCGGTCGCGACCCTGCAGTCCGAGCAGGACGCCCTGGTCCGGCTCGACCCGCGCGAGCGCCTGGTGCTGCGCGGCGGCCCCGGAACGGGCAAGACCGTCGTGGGCCTGCACCGGGCGGCGTGGCTGGTCTACAACGACCACCGCCTCGCCGCCGAGCGCATCCTGGTGGTGGGGCCGAGCGACAAGTTCCTGCGCTTCGTGGCGACCGTGCTGCCGACGTTGGGTGAGGCCCGGGTGACCCAGACCACGTTCGAGCGCATGCTCGGCCGCTCCACCCCGTCGGGCAGCGACGCCCGGTGGGTGGGCCTGCTCGACGCGCTGGAGGACGACCTGCTGCGGCTCGGTCCCGTCGACGTCGGGTATCTGAGCGTCCCCACCGACGACGTGGTCGAGTTGATCGACCGCCTGCGCGACCGGCCACTGCCCTGGCGGGACCGACGGAAGGTCTTCGTCGAGACCATGGTCAACCGACTGCGCGAACGGCGCCGCAGCCTCACCCGGGCCGAGATCACCCGCGCCGCCAACGCCGTGTGGCCGGCGGTGTCGGCGAAGCAGGCCTGGGCCAAGATCCGCAACGTCGACACGCTGGCGAGACTGGGTGCCCCGGACGACCTGGTCGAGGCGTGGGTGGCCGAGGGCCGCGAGGACGGCGCGCTCTACGACGAGGTCCGCGCTCGCTACGAGGGCGTGCCCCTGCGCTACGGCCACGTGATCGTGGACGAGGCCCAGGACCTCACGTTCTTCCAGCTGCGGGCGGTGCTGCGCCGCGGCGACGGGCTCACCTTGGTGGGCGACGACGCCCAGCGCAGCAACCCCGCCGGCATCGGCCTCCAGCGGGCGGCCCACGAGCTGGGCACCCCCCTGCAGACGATGGACACCGCCTACCGGATGTCCGCCGAGATCGCGGACTGGCTCAACGCCCACGCGACCGCGTCAGGGATCGACGCGGTGTCACTGATCGGCATCCGCCCGACCAACCGCCCCGTGCGCGAGGTCGCGGCCGGGAAGACCGAGGTCGACGCCGTCACCGACCAGCTCGCCGCCGAGCTTCGCGACACCTGGCACGACGTGGCGATCATCCGCGCGGGCGAGGTGTGGGAGCACAAGGGCGTGGAGTACGACGCGGTGGTCATCGACACCGCCGGCCTCACCCCCGCCGAGGTCTACCTCGCCGCCAGCCGCGCCGCCCACGAGCTCGTCATCGTACGCTGAGGGCTGCGGGCCGACCGTCGGCGGTCTTCGCCGTCTCGCGGCGGCCCGTACGAGCGGCCGGTCGACGGATCGACGACAACCGCCTGCTGCCCGCCTGATCGCGGTGACGGGACCGCGCTCCCGCCCTGTCGACCCGGAGGAGGTCGTCGTTCAGTCGACTCGCGCCAGGGCCGCCTCCTTCTCCATCGCACCACGGGCGCGGGCCGCGTCGAAGGCCTCCGGCCCGAGTGCTTCGCGCACCCGTGCGGCGACCGCCTCGACGTCGGACCGGTGGCTGGGCTCGACCGCCGAGTCGCCCCAGAGCGCCTCCGCCGCGCCGAGGAGCTCGGCGGCCGACACCATGTCCGTGCTCGCCGCCGCCAGCCCCTCCAGCGCGAGTGCGAGGCCCCCGGGCTCACCGGCCACCTCTGCCGCCCGACGGGCGGCGCGGTGATGCTCGCGGGACGCGGCAACATCGCCCCGCTCGGTTGCCAGGAAGCCGAGGCACGATGACGTGAACGCGATGGACCCCTTCACGTTGGCTTCGGTGTAGGCCTCGAGGGCCTGGCGGTGGGCTGCCTCGGCCCGGTCCAGGTCGCCGGCGGCACGGGCCCGCATCCCCTCCGCATTGGTCGCCGCGGCCATCACGAGAACGCCGTGGCGGGCCAGGCCCGTGCCACGGCCCGCGGCGAAGGCCTGCCACTGCGCAGCGAGGGCGTGGGCCCCTCGCCGTTCGGCGAGGTTGCTGAGGAGCCCAGCGTGCACCGTGACCTCGGCCCCGAGGCCCAGCTCGTCGAGGAACCGCAGGCCCCGTTCGATGTGGCGGTAGGCGGCGTCGGCGTCGCCATCGGAGATCGCGAGGAGCCCCTCGATCCACTCGGCTCTGCCCTGGGCGAAGCGGTCGCCACAGGCGGCTCCATGCTCGCGAGCTCGAGCCGCGGTGGACCTCGCCCGCTCGGCGTCGCCGCCGGCGAGCTGGCCCATCGCCTCGATGGTCCTGATGAGCCCGCAGTCGAAGTCGGCGTGCTCGGATTCGAAGACTCGGAGCGCGCCGTCGAGCAGTGATCGGATCTCCGCCCGGTCCACCTCCCTGCTCGCCAACCCGCGGCGGGTGAGGGTGAGCGCTCGCTGGTACCGGGCGTTGGCCACGCCCCGCTCGTCCCCGATGGCCTCGTACAGCTCCTCCGCACGGCGCTGTCGGGCCGCGGCCACCTCGAGCTCGTGCTCGAACCCGCCGGGCCGCTCGCTGCCACGACCGACGTCGGCCAGCAGCCCAGTCCACGTCAGCGCCTTGGCCAGCACCGCGGGGTCGGGGTCGTCGGCCGCGGCCAGGCAGGCCTCGACCGCCTCCCTGGCCTCGGTCCCACGCGCCCGGAACCACCAGGGCAAGATGACGGCCGCCACCAGACGAAGGCCTTCGTCGGGGGCGTCAGCGACGGCACCCGCCAAGGCTGCACGGAGGTTGTCGTGCTCCTCGTCGAGACGGTCGAGCCACACGATCTGGTCCGTTGTCCGCACGCCGCGGTCGGCTGCCTCCGCCAGAGCGATGCACCAGGCCCGGTGTGCGGCCTCGGCATCGGCGCGCTCCCTGGCATCGTCGAGTCGGTCGAGGGCATACGCCCGCAGCGACTCAAGCATCCGAAACCGCGAGACCGGACCAGCCGTGTCGGCCACGAGCATCGACTTGTCGACCAGCCGCGGGAGCACGTCGAAGGCATCGGGACCGCAGACGGCCTCGACGGCATCGGTCGTGGCCCCCCCGGCGAAGACACCGAAGCGCCGGAACACCCGCCGCTCGTCCTCGAACAACAGGTCGTGGCTCCAGTCGATGGCCGCCCGAAGCCCGTGACGGCGAGACACACCCCCGGCCCGTCCGGCAGCGGTCCCCTCGGCCTTCAGATCAGCCAGCATCTCGAAGCGCCGGTGGAGCCGTGCGGTGATCTCCCAGACCGCGAGTGTCTTGGTACGGGCCGCCGCCAACTCGATGGCCAGCGGGAGGCCGTCGAGGTGGCGACACAGGTCGACGACCGCCCTCGTCCGCTCGGCGTCGTCCGTCGGTGGCGCAGCCACCGCGGCGGCACGCTCGGCAAACAGAGCGGCCGCCTCGCCGTCACTCATGCCGCCGACCGCGATCTGGTGCTCACCGTCCACACCCATGGGCTCGCGGCTGGTGGCCAGGACGAGCAGGCGCGGGCACACCGCCAGGAGGGTGGCCACGAGGCCGGCGGTGGGCCCCACGACGTGCTCGCAGTTGTCCAGGACGAGGAGCACCGGGCGCTCCCCGAGCCGATCGGCGACACGTTCCAGGGGCGGAACCGGCCCGTCCCGTGACCGATCGGGCGCGCCCACCGCCGACGCGACGGCCTCAGCGACGGCCTCAGCCGGGGAGCCGTGACCCAGCGGCGCCAGGTCGACGAACCACTGCTCCGGCGCGGACGCCAGCCCGCGCGCCACTTCCAGGGCCAGCCGTGTCTTGCCCGCCCCCGCCGGCCCCACCAACGTGACCAGGCGGGCCGCACCGAGAGCGGCGAGCGTCGCACCGAGCTCGACAGGCCGAGGGACGAAGGAAGACAGGGGCGTCGGCATCGGTACCTGCGAGCGCTCAGGCGACAGCGAGATCGGTGCCGCCAGGTCCGGGTCCTGGGCCAGGATCGCTCGCTCGAGCGCCTGCAACTCGGGCCCCGGTTCCACCCCGACCTCCTCGGCCAGGGTCTCCCGGACACGCTGGTAAGCGCGCAACGCCTCGCTCTGACGTCCCGACCGGTACAGCGCCACCATGAGCTGGGCGTGGAACCGCTCGCGCAGCGGGTGCTCCCGCACGAGCGGGCCCACCACGTCGACGACCTCGGCGTGACGACCATCGGCCAGCTCGGCGTCGATCAGGCCCTCGTGGGCCGAGGCCACCAGCTCGCTCAGCCGGCTGCGCTCGTCCCGCGCGAAGGGAAGGTCGTCCAGCGCATCCAGGGGCGGCCCGCGCAACAGGGCGATCGCCCCACCGAAGCACGCCGCCGCGCCCCCATGATCACCGCCGGCCTCCGCCGTGCGGCCCTCGACCACCAGGCGTTCCAGCTCCAGGGCATCGACGGCGTCCGGGCGCAGCCGCAGGGCGTAACCCGTGTCCACCCGGGCCACGACATCGGCGCCCAGCACCCGCCGCAGCTGTGAGATCTGGGCCTGGAGGGCGTTGACCGGCTTGGTCGGTGGTTCGTCGCCCCACACGGCGTCGAGCAGGCGGTCGTCGGACACGGGCCCCGGCACGCGGAGCGCCAGCATCGCCAGCAGGGCCTGAAGCTTGCGCCCGGCCACGGCGGTGGGACCCGCGGCGGTCGTCACCTCGATCGGGCCGAGCAGGCGAACGCCGACCGGTGCCGTCACCACCCCTCCCCTCCTCCCCGCTTCGTCCGCCAGTCTCGCAGGTCACCCTCTCCGCCGCCTCAGGGCCACCTCAGCACCGCCCGTCATGCTCCGGCCATGACCATCACCGACATGCCATCCACCACCGTGTCCCGAGACGACCACCCGGCCTCCGAGGTGCTCGTCGTGGGGCCTCCACCGTTCCACCGATCGGCCGGCCCGCTCGCGGTCCTCGCCGCCGTGCTCATGCTCGCCGCCCAGGGCCTCTGGCTGCCGTACGACCCCAAGGACCACCAGGTCACGTCCCAGAACGTGGTCTTCCAGGCCGGGGGCGTCGTGTACCTCGCCGGCTTCTGCGTGCTGTTGCTGGCCCTGATCGGCGCCTACGGCTGGCAGGTGCGCCCCGCCGGGCGTTTCGGCGCCTTCGCCGCCGGCGCCGCCATCGTCGGCACCATGCTGCTCGGTGGCGACCTCTGGTTCGAGGTCTTCGTCACCCCGTGGCTGGCCGACGGGCCGGCGCCCGCCATCCTCGAGACCGACCCGACGATCTTCATCGGCGCCGGCGCCGTGTTCAGCTACCTGGCCTTCGCCCTGGGCTGGGCCCTGTTCGGCATCGCGAGCTACCGGGCCCGGGTGTTCCCCCGAGCCCTCTCGGCCGCCCTCGTCGCCGGCGGCGTCATCGGCTGGTCGGCCCTGCTCGCACCGATGGGCATGCCCCTGGCCCTCGCCGTCGGCGCCCTCGGCATCTGGATGATCCGTCGGGGTTGAACGCGCACGCACCGCATCCACCGCAGCACTCCGGCGCATCCGGTCCACACCGAGTGGGCCCGGTGCGTCGCGCCGTGGGTGCTCAGTGAGGGAACGGACCGGTGATGGCGAACAGATAGCCCTCGTCCTGGATGCCGGCGAACAGGGTCCGGCGATCGGGCGAGAAGGTGACGCCGGTGAACTCGCTGCGGCTGACGGCGTTGCGGGCGAAGATCGACTTCTCGCCACTGGCGGACACCGAGACGAGGTGCTGGGTGCCGGCGCCGTCCTCGGCCACCATCAGGCTGCCGGGCCGAGGGCCGGCGGTGATGTTGTCCGGACCGTCGGGGACATCGGCGCCCGCACCCGAGGGATCGAGGTTCCGGGGGAAGTAGGCGTCGAGCCGCAGGGTCGCCCGGGCGGGGTCGTACGACCAGATCTGGCCGTCGTGCGGGGCTCGGCTCCAGTCGGTCGGGTCGGTCGTACGGGCGAACGAGCACACGATGTGGCACCTCCCGCCACTCCACCACAAGCCCTCGAGCTTGCGGCTGCGCGTGATCGCGCCGCCGGGCCCCGTGTGCGTCACCGGAGCGCTCCGGTCGGTCCGGTCGACGTAGGTGAACTGCTTGCGGATCGAGCCCTGCGCCAGCGCGGTCGGGTCGGGCACCGGCTTCCAGTGCACCGGCAGGGTCGTGCCGACGGCCCGGTACACCGACAGGTCCTCGACGCCACGGACGCGCAGCGCCTCCAGCACCCCACCGTCGCGCAGCGTGTGCAGGCCGCCCGGCAGGTGGGACGGCGTGAACCGGTAGAGCAGCCCGGCCGGACGCACGGCGTCCTCGGTGAGGTACACGTGGCCCCGATGGGGGTCGACGGCCGCCGCCTCGTGGGCGAAGCGGCCGAGCGCGGTGAGCGGCTGGGGGTCGAGGTTCGACGCCGGGTCCAGCGGGTCCACCTCGAACACGTACCCGTGGTGCCTGGTGAACGGGCCGCCCGCCCGCTGCTCGGTCTCCTCGCCGGTCAGCCAGGTGCCCCATGGGGTCGGACCACCCGAGCAGTTCAGCATCGTGCCGGCCAGGCTGACGGTCTGGCCGACCAGCCGGTTGTCGGCGTCGACCACGATCGTGGTGGTCCCCCCGGTCGCCCCGGGGTCGTAGGTGAGCCGGGGCGGGCCCACCACCGGGTAGGTGGCGGTGGCACCCTGCTCGTGGTTGTTGACGAGATGCACGTTGCCGCCGGGGCCGGCGAAAGCGGCGGTGCCGTCGGGCCGGCCCGGCACCCGCCCGGTCTGGGGCGACGGCATCCGGCGCCCGGACCGGGTGACGACCCGGTACGTGTAGCCGGCGGGTAGGTCGAGCCGACCCGCCGGGTCGGCGACGAGGGGCCCGAATCCCTCGGGCCCAGCGGCCACGGCACCCACCGGGAGCGCCACCCGAAGCCCAGTCGTGCTGCCCACGAGGGCAGCCGCCCCCAGCGCCGCCGACCCCCGCAGGAACGATCGACGGGTCACGGCCACCCGCCCATCATCGCGTGACGCCCGGTCGCAGGGGGCACGACGCGGCGCCCGGATCGGAACCTCGTCGAGCGAGTCGCGCCGGAGCCTCAACCACCCGCCGCTGCGGTCGCGGCCAGCTGCTCGAAACGGGCCGGGTCGGCTGCCACCAGTCGCTTCTTCTTCAGGTTCTCGCGGATCACCCAGCGCACGTCTCGATCGGCGACCTTCGCCCACCGCTCCAGTCGGGGGAACCCCGGATCGGGCCGCGCGGCGACGGCCACGCTCCAGCAGTAGCCCAGCGATTGACGCAGCACCCGGAACGGGTCGTGTCCGCGCCGGTTTGCCGCCGGCACCCCGGCGAGTGCCTCGGTCACCTGGTCGAGGACGTCGAGCGCCGTCAGCGCCGTGTCGTCATCGACGAGCAGTCTCGGCTCACAGATGGCCGCGATCGCGGCTCGGCGCGTGTACAGCGAGTCGGCCGCCGCCCACTCGCGCACGATCCGTCGCAACGGCACGCCATCGGCGTCGCCGAGTCGCTGCAGGCCCATCGCGACCCCCTCCCGCACCCGCCACCGCCCATCGACCGCCAGATCGCGCAGCTCCCCTTCAGCGGTCGGGTCGCCCTCCGCCAGCAACCGGCCCAGGCCGACCGCTCCGCACGCCGCGAGGTACTCGTCCTCCGAGGCGCTGAGGCGGTGGATCATCGCCGGCGTCGCCTCCTCGGCGAACGCGGCGATCAGCTCGAGGTTCCCGCGCGGACCGGGCAGGCCCGAGTTGGCGGACAGGTACCCCTCCCACTCAGCGGCGGCCAGGGACCGGAGCGCAGCACGATGGTCGTCGGTGCGGCTCACCGCCGGACGGTACCGTCCCGCCGTGTCGTGGCGCCTCCGTGGCCCGCTGGTCCGTGGCCTCGAACCCCTCGGGATCGGCGATGAGCCCGACGGAGAATGGCGGGGTCGTGGCCGGTGGTCCGGCGGGCGAGGCGGGCGCGCGGCCATCGGAGCGTGATGTCCGATTCCCGCCAGACTTGTCGCGGTCTCACTCGTACGGTGAAGCCATGAGCAACGCCGCGACACGCCACTTCCGTCTCGTGCCGATCGAGTCGTCGATCGCAGACCGTCTCCGAGCCACGGGCGGCATCCGCCACACCGCTGACACCAAACCCGGATATCCGTGTCGTCACTGCCTACGTGATGCCGAGATCGGCGAGGAGCTGATCCTCGTGGCGTACGACCCGTTCACCCAGGACTCGCCCTACCGGAGCACGAGCCCGATCTTCCTGCATGCGGAGCCCTGCGTTCCTGCCCTCGGGTCGGATGCGCTTCCCGAACAGCTCACGGTCCGCACGCTCTCGGTCCGTGCCTTCGACGATCAGGCGATGATGACCAACGCCGAGGTCATCGAAGGCCGCGATCTCGAGAACACGATCGAGCGGTTCTTCGCAGACACCGCCGTCGACCAGATCCACGTCCACAACGCGTCACCCGGGTGCTGGGCCGTCACCGTCACCCGCGCCTGATCGGCACGCGGGCCGGCGCCAGACCAGCCGAGCGCCTGTCACCTCGCAGGCGTGGGAGATGCCCGGCCCCAGCACTGCGGCCGGCCGCCCGCTGATCGGCCGGGTTTCTCTGTGCTCCAGACCGCACCCGCACGGTTTGGTGCACAAACAACCACCGGCCTACTTGGGCTGGGCCGCGTCGAGCCTCGTCCCGCACGTAGGGCAGAACGTCGCCTCCCCGCCGAGCCGGCGAACCAGATCCTCCCTGCCCAGGGTGTGGACGATGCATGCAGCCCGACGCAGATGATCACGGATCACCGCGACGATGAAGCCGGCGCGCTCGGTAGGAGTCTGCCCGTGCAGGGCGTCCCCGGTGGTGCCCTCGGCGATGACGTCGCCTTCCTCGAGCTCGCGTGGCTCCGTGACCATCGCACCGTCGTCGTCGGTCCCGACCAACGCGTTCGCGAAGCGCCCCGAGGGGCGCAGGTCGAGCTCGATGCGCCACTGGTCGTGCCGTTCCCGGAAGTAGAAGCGGTGCCCGTCCACCGTGCCGGACCACTGCTCGGGCGCGAACCCACCGTGCGACGTCACCTCGACGCCGGGATGGTCGGCGATCCAGGCGGCGAGCTCGGCTTCCTCGGCTTCGTGCCGCGCCGTCTCCGTCCGCCCTTCCGGTGACTCCCAGTACGCGTCCATCCCGGCCCGCCACTCGTCGAAGCGAGCACGGCGCTCCTCGGGAGTGAGCCCGCAGGGGCACGCGAATCCGAAGTCATGGAGGTCGCTGCTCGGCAGCCGGGGGTGACAGCCACAGGCGCACTCGTGCCCGTCGTCGTGGCGGTGCACGAACAGCAGGTCGAACAGCGATGCAGCCGATCTGGCGGGGTCCTCGGAGGCGCCGAGCACCTCGAATTCGGCGGCGACCAGCTCGAGGTAGCGGGCGCGAGCCGTCGCCTTCTGCCGTTCGTGCTTCTCCCGCCACTCGGCCGCTCCAGGCCAGGCAGACGGGTCGACGATGTAGAGCTCCGGCTCGTCGTCCATCACCCCAGGCTGCCCAGCCGTCGGCGCGTCCCCAAAGCGAATTCCGAACGCGTGAAGACCGCAGCTCAGGACGCGACGTGGATGGCCACCCCGAGGTCATCGGCGATCTCGCGGAGGCGGACACCGATGTTGCGAGGGTTGCCGAACCAGAGCTGACGACCATGCGCCAGGCCGGCGGTGATCGACTCGGCGATGAGCCACCCGGTGTTGCCGAAGCGGGCCGCGATGTGGGCGGCCTCGTCAAGTCCCGGGCGAGGGTCCAGCACCTCCAGCACCTCCCGCCGCGGAAAGCGCAGGGCCTCCCGATCCGGGTCCGGCAAGGCAGCGAGCGCCTGCGACAGCTGGCCGCCCGTCGGGGCATGGACGCGCTGTAACAGCCGCCAATGCGCCGAGGTCGTGATTCCAAGCGGCTCGTCAGGAAGCCCGTCGGGGAGCACACCGAGCAGCGAGCGGACGGCGAGGTACTCGTCGACGACGATCACGGCAAGGCGCGCCGATCACTCGAGTTCAGATTCAGGCCCGCCGCCGAGGAGAGGGTCCGAAGCGCTGATCTCTGCGAGCGAGTCGGCAAACTCGTCGGCCAGGTCCCCCATCACGATCCGAGTCAGGATCTCGCGGCCTTCGGGCGTGATGCGCGGATCGCCGCCTCGCCGCTGCCGCCGGAGCTCCTCGAGCAACTCCTGTCCCGTGGTCACCTGGCCATTGTGCCGCTCGACAGCGTTCGATGCACTCGGCGCTGGGCGGTACGCGGAACTCGGCGCATCCAGTCCGCGGTGAGCGGATCAGAAGCGCCGAGTTCGGGACGGCGGGTTGCGTCAGATGTCGTAGTAGAGGTGGAACTCCCACGGGTGCGGGCGGAGGCGGAGGGGGTCCACCTCGTGCTCGCGCTTGTAGGCGATGTGGGTCTCGATGAGGTCGTCGGTGAACACGCCGCCGGCCTTCAGGAAGTCCTGGTCGGCCTCGAGGGCCTCGAGGGCCTCGGGCAGCGAGCCGGGCACCTGGGGCACCTTGGCCAGCTCCTCGGGCGGGAGGTCGTAGAGGTCACGGTCGACCGGGTCGGGCGGCTCGATCTTGTTCTGGATGCCGTCGAGGCCCGCCATCAGCATGGCCGAGAAGGCCAGGTAGGGGTTGGAGGACGGGTCGGGGCAGCGGAACTCGAGGCGCTTGGCCTTCGGGCTCTTCGAGTACAGCGGGATGCGCACCGACGCCGAGCGGTTCCGCTGGCTGTACACCAGGTTCACCGGCGCCTCGTAGCCCGGCACCAGGCGCTTGTAGCTGTTGGTGGTGGGGTTGGTGAACGCGATCACCGAGCGGGCGTGCTTGAGCAGGCCGCCGATGTACCAGCGCCCCATGTCGGACAGGCCCGCGTAGCCGGCCTCGTCGTAGAACAGCGGCTCGCCGCCCTTCCACAGGGACTGGTGCACGTGCATGCCCGAGCCGTTGTCCTCGAACACCGGCTTCGGCATGAAGGTGGCGGTCTTGCCGTTGGCCCACGCCACGTTCTTGATGACGTACTTGAACAGCATCAGCTGGTCGGCCATGTCGGCGAGGGGCGAGAAGCGGATGTCGATCTCGGCCTGGCCGGCGGTGCCCACCTCGTGGTGCTGCACCTCGACGTCGATGCCCACCGACTGCAGGGCCAGCGTCATCTCCGAGCGCAGGTCCTGGTAGTGGTCCATCGGCGGGACCGGGAAGTAGCCCTCCTTGTAGCGGGGCTTGTAGCCCAGGTTCGGGCCCTCGTCCTTGCCGGTGTTCCACGACGCCTCGACCGAGTCGACCGAGTAGCCCGACGAGTGCGAGTCCTGGTGGTAGCGGACGTCGTCGAAGATGAAGAACTCGGCCTCGGGGCCCACGTAGCAGGTGTCGGCGATGCCGGTGGAGACCAGGTACTCCTCGGCCTTCTTGGCCACGTAGCGCGGGTCGCGGCTGTAGTGCTCGAGGGTGATCGGGTCGTGCACGAAGCAATTGATGTTCAGCGTCTTGTGCTGGGTGAAGGGGTCGATCACCGCGGTGTTCGGGTCGGGGATCAGGATCATGTCGGATTCCTGGATCTCCTGGAACCCCCGGATCGACGAGCCGTCGAACCCGAGGCCCTCGTCGAAGACGTCCTCGGTGAGCTGGCTCACCGGGACCGAGAAGTGCTGCATCAAGCCGGGCAGGTCGCAGAACCGGATGTCGACGATCTCGACACCCTCGTCCTTGGCCAGGGCCAGCACTTCGGATGGTGTGCGTTCCTGCACGGTTCCTCCTGCGGGTCGAACGGATGCGGGGACACGCGGGTGCGCGCCCCGTTTGCGGGGCAAAGCGTCCTTGAGGACGGCCGACAGCCTCGCGGCAGCCCGTTTCTCGCCCGTTGCCCGACTATGAACGCTATGTGAACTGGCCTCCCTCCCGCCAAGCCTCGGGGCCCGCCGTGGTTCACTGGCGGGATGGAGCGTCAACAGGACTACGTGCTGCGCACCGTCGAGGAGCGGGGGGTGCGCCTCATCCGCCTCTGGTTCACCGACGTCCTCGGCCAGCTCAAGTCGGTGGCCATCTCGCCGGCCGAGCTCGAGAACGGCTTCGAGGAGGGCATGTGGTTCGACGGCTCGGCCATCGACGGGTTCAGCCGGGTGCAGGAGAGCGACGTGCTGGCGCGTCCCGACCCGAACACCTTCGAGCTGCTGCCGTGGGCCGAGGACGACGAGAACTCGGCCCGCATGTTCTGCGACATCGAGAACCTGGACGGCACCCCGTTCGAGGGTGACCCCCGCCAGGTGCTCAAGCGCAACCTCGACCGGGCCCACGAGCGGGGGTTCTCGTTCTTCTGCGCCCCCGAGATGGAGTTCTTCTACTTCGCCGACGGTGATCCCACGAAGATCCCGGTACCACTCGACACCGGGTCGTACTTCGACCTCACCACCGCCGACGTGGCCAGCGACCTGCGCAAGCGCACCATCCACATGCTCGAGGCCATGGGCATCCCCATCGAGTACTCGTTCCACGAGGACAGCCCCAGCCAGCACGAGATCGACCTGCGCTACACCGACGCCCTCACCATGGCCGACAACGTGATGACGTTCCGGCTGGTCGTCCGCGAGATCGCGCTCGAGCGGGGGGCGTACGCCACGTTCATGCCCAAGCCGCTGGCCGGCGTGCAGGGCTCGGGCATGCACACCCACCTGTCGCTGTTCGAGGGCGACGTCAACGCCTTCCACGACCCCGACGACGAGTACCGCCTGTCCAAGGTGGGCCGCAGCTTCATCGCCGGCCTGCTGGTCCACGCCCGCGAGATCACCGCGGTCACCAACCAGCTGGTCAACTCGTACAAGCGGCTGATCCCCGGCTCCGAAGCGCCGGTGCACGTGTCGTGGGCCCGCAACAACCGCTCCGCGCTGGTGCGGGTGCCGCTGGCCAAGGCGGGCAAGGAGTCGTCCACCCGCATCGAGTACCGCTCACCCGACCCCGCCTGCAACCCCTACCTGGCCTACTCGGTGATGCTGGCCGCCGGCCTGAAGGGGCTCGAGGAGGGCTACGAGCTGGGTCCCGAGGCCGCGGCCAACGTGTTCGAGCTCACCGACGAGGAGCGGGCCGCCGAGGGCATCACCTCGCTCCCCCAGTCGCTGGCCGAGGCGCTCGACGAGATGGAGCGGTCCGAGCTGGTGGCCGAGGCGCTCGGCGAGCACATCTTCGAGTGGTTCCTCCGCAACAAGCGGTCGGAATGGGCGGACTACAAGTCGCAGGTGACACCATTCGAGTTGGCTCGCTACCTCCCGAGTTGGTGATCTGAGACGATGCTCGAGGGCACACACATGGAACCACTGCTGCTCTTCCCCGACCCGGCTCCCCCGGAGCTGGCCCAGGCGCTCGATCTGGCGGGCTACCCCTGGAAGGCCGTCGGCGACGAGCTCGCGGCCGAGCGCAACGAGCCCGACGGCGGCTGGGACGGCGCCATCATCTGCGCGTACGACGATCCCGAGCGGGCCTTCGCGGTCGCCCGGGTGCTGCGCAAGCGCGACCAGCCCCTCGAGCCGCTGCTGCTGTTGATCAACGGCACCCAACTCGGCGACCTCGAGCTGCGCGACGACCTGTTCGACGACTTCTGCCTGGCGCCGTTCCACCCCCGCGAGCTCGAGGCCCGTCTCAAGCACCTTTTCTGGGCCAGCGGGCGGGGCGCCCAGCCCGAGCTGGTCGAGTACGGCGACCTGGTGCTCAACCTCGAGACCTACCAGGCCGCCATCAGCGGGGTGCCGCTCGACCTCACCTACATGGAGTACGAGCTGCTCACGTTCCTGGCGTCGCACCCCGGCAAGGTGTTCACCCGCGAGACCCTGCTCAGCCGGGTCTGGGGCTACGAGTACTACGGCGGTGCCCGCACCGTCGACGTCCACGTCCGGCGCCTGCGGGCCAAGCTGGGCGAGGAGCACGCCAACCTCATCTCCACCGTCCGCTCGGTGGGCTACCGCTTCGGCCAGTCCCGGTGGAGCGCGTGAGGCGCCCTATTGCCGCTGCCGTCGCCGTCGTCGTCGCCACCCTCGTGCTCGTGCTGGTGGTCCCCGCCTCACCCGCGTCGGCCCACGGTGACACGGCCACCGTCGACGAGGTGGGGACCTCGGTCAACCCCGACGGCAGCTACACCGTCGACGTGCTGCTCGTCTACGACGACGGTGACCCTGTCGAAGGCGCCGACGTCGTGGTCACCGCCGACGTGCCCGGGTTCGGCCCCATCCCGATCACCATGGAGCCCGGCGATCGCCCCGGGGCCTACACCGGCGACGTGGTGTTCGACACCGATGCCGAGGTGACGTTCACCGTCACCTCCACCTCACCGGCTGCCACCCGCACGTTCACGACGCCGGTGGACTCGGCCACGCCGACGACCGCCGCGGCCCCCACCACGACGGTCGACACGCCGGCGACCGCCACCGCCACCGCCACCGCCACCGACGAGAGCAGCGGCGAGAGCGGTGACGACGACACCGGATCCTCGGCCCCCAACATCATCGCCAACGGTGCCCTGCTCCTCATCGGCGCCGCCGGCGCCTTCTTCGCCATCCGCTGGTGGCGCAACCGCCGCAGCACCACCTGACGGACCCACCCCGCGTTCTCGACGCACCCGGTCGGATCCCGACCGCTGACCCGACAGCGAAGTTGCGTCGAGTTCGGGAGGTCCGGCGGTGCGCGCCGGCGTCACCGGGGCTGATTCGACCGGAGTCCGCCGGCGGTCAGCGGGTCAGGGCGACGAACGGGGTGCCACGGGCCGCCCACTCGGCGGCCGCGTGGGCCAGTACCGAGCCGGCGACGTCGGCATCTCGGGGGGAGGCCGCACGGAAGGCGTCCCAGCCGTCGATCAGCACCACGTAGCCCTCGGCCGGCAGCCACGACAGGTCGACCAGGCAGTCGCTGAGGGCGTCCCAATTGCGGCCGAACCAGTGCGGGAAGGCACCGCTCACGGCGAGGCCATCGAGCACCGCCGCCTTGCCTCCGGCCGCGTCAGCCACCAGCACGGCCCAGCCGGCCGCGGCGGCGTGCGCCCGCAGATCCTCGACCCGGATCGGGTCCGACAGCGGGTGCACGCCGGCCGGCACGAGTCCGTCGAACGCCGCTCCGACGTGCACGACCGTGTCGACAGCACCGGAGCCGGGGCCCGCCTCGTCAGAGGTGGGCATCCACCACCTCGACGAAGCTCTCGTAGTGGTCGTCGGTGTAATAAACCTCGCCGTCGTCGCCCACGATGATCCGCCGCGCGCCCCGGTCGTCGGACCCCGGGGTCTCCACCGTGTACTCCCGGTAGTACCCGTCGAACTGGTCGGGCAGCAGCCCCTCCCGGTTCCCGAACACGCCGTCGTCCTGGTCGTAGGGAAAGGGCCCACCCGCCTCGATCAGCGCCAGCGTGTCCAGCGCCTCGGCGGGAAGGTCGCTCGTCGAGGCCACCGGCAGGCCAGACACGGGCTCGGCGCCCGTCGCCGCCACCGTCGCGGATGGCGTCTCGTCGGTGGTGGGGACAGCGGTCGCGTCGATGCCGTCTGTCGGCGCAGGCGCATCGATGCCGTCGGTCGGCGCAGGCGCATCGACGGCAGTGGTCGTGGACGCGGCCACCGACGTCGACGACCCGCCGGAGTCCCGCACGAAGGCGTTCCAGGCGACGATCGCGGCCACCGCCACCACGACGGACACGATCGACCGGGTGCGCTTCGACACCTCGCCACGGTAGACGTCGCCGGGCGAGCGACCGCCGGACAGCAGGGCGAAGCCGTCCAGGCGTTGGCCCACGCGGGGAGCCGGGGCGGAGCAGCAGCGCCGACGAACCCGATGGCGAAGCCGTCCAGGCGTTTGAGGACCGAAACGATGGGGGTGCCAGCACCACCCACGGCGCGCCTGCCTGCGCCCTTCAGCGCCGGCACCCGCCGTGCGACGATCGCACGATGGGAGCGGTGTGGTACCGGGCGCGCGCCGACCTGCGCCACAAGCTGGTCAGCACCCTCATGCTCGCCCTGCTGGTCGGGCTCACGGGCAGCATCGTCCTCACCGCGGTGGCCGGCGCCCGTCGGGGTCGTGACGCGATTCCCGAGTTCCTCGACTACACGCTCGCACCGACCGCCGCCGTGTTCCTCGACCCGAGGCTGCCCCCTGCCGAGCAGAACCGCTTGGCCCGCGAGGTGGTCGCGCTGCCCGAGTGGCAGGCGGCGGGCGCGGCCAGCCAGCCGGTGCTCACCGTCCCCGCACAAGCGGATCTGACCGCGGGCACGGGCTTGGTGGGCCAAGCGCTCCTGGCGGGCAGCTACTTGCACGACGTCAACCGACCACTGATCGTTGATGGCCGTCTCGCCGACCCCGACCGGGTGGGTGAGGTCGTCGTGAACCAGGAGTTCGCCGATGCGATGGGGATCGGGGCCGGCGACTCGTTCACGGCCCGAACGGTGACGCCGGACCACCTCGACGCAGTGGTGAATGCGGGCTTCGGACCCGACGCCGACGGTCAGGATGTTCGGCTGCACGTCGTGGGCATCACCAGGGAGCCCGACGACCTGAGCTATGAGGCGCTGGCCCAGGCCGGCACCCTCTTCGCCGTCCGTCGCTACCACGTGTACCTGACCGCAGCGTTCTGGGACCGATACGGCGAGGGCACCGCCAGCTACAACACCGGCGTCCTCGGCCGCCTCGCCCCCGGCGTCACCGCCGACGAGCTCGAAGCGGCCGCCGTCGAGGTGGGGGGCGACAAGGTGCAGGTCGAGCAGCAGGACCCGCGGCTCATCCTGATCGCCTCCGCCCAGACCGGCATCGACTTCGAGTCCAACGCCCTCTTGCTCTTCGCCCTCGTCGTGGGCATCGCCGGCACCGTCCTCGTGGGCCAGATCCTGATCCGACAGGTGTCGA
Source organism: uncultured Microthrixaceae bacterium (assembly GCA_964635055.1). GTDB lineage: Bacteria > Actinomycetota > Acidimicrobiia > Acidimicrobiales > DATDAH01 > JAEUJM01. The sequence continues at coordinate 127,978 of CAZWMT010000001.1, forward strand.
TGGGCCAGCTCGACGCGTACGAGCTGGCCGCGATCGGCCTGCGCCGCGGGCAGCGGGCCCTCGTGCCGCTGCTCCGGGGCGTGATCGTGGCCGGGCTCGGTGCGTTGCTGGCCGTCGGTGGTGCGATAGCCCTGTCGAGGTTCACGCCTATCGGCGTTGCCCGGCTCGCCGACGTCCACCCCGGCGTTCGTGTCGACCCGTTGGTCCTGGCCGCCGGTGGTGTGGTGATGTTCGCCTCGGTGGTGGCCTGGTGCGCGCTGATCGCCTGGTGGGCGGCCCGGGCGGCGCCGAGCGATCCAGCCCCGCCCCGACGCCGACCGTCCCGCATCGTGGGTCGGCTGGCCGAGCTCGGCCTGCCCGTGAGCGTGGTCGCCGGGGTACGGATGGCGGTCGAGCGTGGCCGGGGACGAACGGCCGTGCCGGTCGGCAGCGCCGTGGGAGCGAGCATCGTCGGCGTCCTCACGGTCACCGCCGCGCTGGTGTTCAGTGCCAGCCTCCACCACGTGATCGTGGACCCCGTGGCCCGGGGGTGGAACTGGGACGTCGCCGTCGGGGCCTACTTCGACGCCGACGCGGCGCGGGCGGGCCGCGAGCCGCTCGACGACGACCCCGATGTAGCGGCCTATCGCGGCTTCTCCAGCAGCACGCCCGCCCGCATCGACGACGTCGACACCTACGCCGGGGCCCTCGGGCCAGGCGACGACAGCGTCGGCCCGCCGATGCTCGAGGGCCGCCTACCGTCGGCTCCCGACGAGATCGTCGTCGGGCCCGGCACCCTTACGGACCTGGGCAAGGCCGTCGGCGATCACGTCCAGGTCACCCTGGGCGACACGGCCGAGGCCCGCATCGTCGGGGTGATGGTGCCGATGGCCACGCTCGACGGCCAGATGACGATGACCCGCGGGGCGCTGATGACCCACGAGGGCGCCGCGGCGCTGGACCCCCAGGAGGGCGTGGTGCCCGCCCAGTACCTGGTCCGATTCGAACCGGACGCGGACCGAGCCGCCCTGCTGGCCCGGCTGCGTGACGAGTACCCGGGCACGGTCGTCACCGCCACCGTCCCCGCCGACGTCGAGAACCTCCGGCGGGTGCAGCGCCTGCCAACCCTCGTCGCCGGCTTCGTGGCGCTGTTGGCGGTGGGGACACTGGTGAACACGCTCGTCACCGGGGTCCGGCGGCGACGTCGCGACCTGGCGCTGTTCGCGACCCTCGGGTTCCGCCGCCGCCAACTCGCCGGCACCGTGGCGTGGCAGGCCACCACCTTCGCCGTCCTCGCTCTGGTGGTGGGCATCCCTCTGGGTGTGGCCGCCGGCCGGGTGGCATGGCACCTGGTGGTCGATCCGTTCGCGTCCAGCCTCGAGCCGACCGTCCCCGCGCCGGCGCTGGTGGCGCTGGCCGTCGCTTGGCTGATCATCGCCAATCTGGCCGCCACCGTCCCCGCCCGTTCGGCGGCCCGCAGCCACCCGGCGGAGGTCTTCCGTGCCGAATGAGCGCCCGGTCGGGACCGAAGCCACGCCGCCTTGCCGCTACAGCCCAAGCGATGCGGCGTGGCGAGCCCCGTCCCGCCGGCGCAAAAGGGCCGGCTCGTGAGCGCGGTCTGGTATCGGGCACGGGCCAACCTCCGGGGTCATCTGGCCGGCACCCTCGTCCTGATCGTCGCGACCGCGGTGACCGCCGGCGTGGTCCTCACCGCCGTGGCCGGTGCCCGCCGGGCCCAGGCGGCGTTGCCGGGCTTCGTGGCCCACAACGAGCCCCACGACGCGCTGGTCTTCGTCGACCCGTCCCCTGACCTGCAGGCGGTCGTCGACCAGGTCGCCGCACTCCCGCAGTGGGAGCGAGCGCAGGAGGTCGGCGCGGTGATCGTCACCGTGCAGCAGGACGGGCGGTGGGTGACCATTGTGGCCTCGGCCTACGCCGACGGACGCCCGTATGTCGACATGGAGCGGCCGATCGTCGTCAAGGGCCGCCTGCCCGATCCGACGCGACCAGGGGAGGTGGCCGTCAACGAGGACTTCGCAGAGGCGTTGGACCTGCGCAGTGGCGACACCTTCCCCCTGCGCACGGTGACCCCCGATGCCCTGGGGCCGATCATCGGGGGTCAGGCCGCGCCCCCGGATCCCGACGGGGAGGACCTGACCATGACGGTGACCGGCATCATCCGCCGACCGTCGGACCTGCGCCTCTCGATCGAGCAACAGAACGAGGCGGTGGGGAGCGAGTCCTGGTACCTCGGCGTGGGCCCAGCATTCGTCGAGCGTTTCGGCGACCGACTGGCCAACTTCGGGTTCGGGCTGGCCGGGCAGGTACGCCAAGGGCAGCAGGACGCGCTGGCCGCCGCCGTCACGGCCCTCGGTCGCGACGACGTCACGTTCGCACCGACGAACGAGGACGCCGAGGTGGTCTCGTCGATCGGGCGGGGCATCGACTTCGAGTCGAACGCGCTCCTCCTGTTCGCACTCATCGCCGCGATCGCCGGGATCGCCTTCCTGGGCCAGGTCATCGGCCGCCAGGTCTTCTTCGACCTCGATGACGACGAGGCGCTGCGCAGCATCGGTATGGGCCGCCGCCACCGGGTGGCCGTTCCCCTCGTCCGTTCACTCGTCGTCGCCGTGGTCGGCGCCGCCGGCGCGGTCGGCCTGGCCGTCGCCGCCTCGTCGGCCTTCCCCATCGGGCTCGCCCGTCAGGCTGTCCTCCACCCCGGCACCGACGTCGACCAGCTGGTTCTCGGCGTGGGCGCCGCGTCCGTGGTGGTGCTGGCAGGCGGGTGGGCGGCCATCGACGCCTGGCGCCTCACCAGCAGAACCGTCGCAGGATCGTCAGTCGGCACGAGCGAACACACCGCGGCATCGGTGAGCGGGCTCGCCACCCGGGCAGGGGCGCCGGTGACGGTGACCGCCGGCGTCCGGTTGGCGCTGGAGCGGGGCCGCGGACGCACCGCCGTGCCGGTCGTGGGGGCGGTGCTGGCAGTCACCGCCGGCGTGGTGGTGCTGTGCACCGTGCTCGTGTTCTCCGCCAGCCTGGATCATCTGGTCGGCACTCCCCTCGAACAGGGTTGGGACTGGGATGCCGTGGTCGGGAACATGAACGATCTGGACGACGTGCGCAACGCAGTGAGCGCCCTCGAGGCCAATCCGGACGTGGCCGAGTTCATCGGCTACGGGGTCGGCCCCGTGCAGGTGGACGGGCACGAGGAGATCTCGCTCGTCCTCGGTCCCGGTGACCACGAGGTCGGGCCCCCGGTGTTGGACGGGCGCCTCCCGGTGAACGACGACGAGGTCGCGATGGGGCGTGAGACCCTCGACTCCCTGGACAAGGAGCTCGGCGACACCGTCACGGCCCAGGTGCCTGGCGGGAACCGATCGCCGCACGAGTTCACGGTCGTCGGGACGGTGATCGTACCGGCAGGTCTCGACAGCCAACTCAGCCTCGGCCGCGGCCTGCTCGTGACGCTGGCCGGTGCCAGGGCCACGATCGGAGGTGCGCCCGACGCGGTGCTCCCGCAACAGTTCCTGGTGCGCCTCGACGACGGCGTGAGCGCCCGGGAGGCGGCCGCCTCATTGCGACCGGCCTTCGGCGACGGTTCGGCCGACCCGCGCCAAGCGAACGACGTGGGCAACCTGCACCGGGTCCAGCGCCTGCCCCGCGCGCTGGCCGTGCTCGTCGCGCTCTGGGCCCTGGGCACGATGGCGAACACGCTCGTGACGTCGGTGCGCCGCCGGCGGCGCGACCTGGCCACCTACGCGGCCCTCGGCTTCCGCCGCCGTCAACTCGCCGCCACCGTGGCGTGGCAGGCCACCACGTTCGCCCTGGTGGCGCTCGTGGTGGGCCTGCCCGTGGGCATAGCCGCAGGACGCACCGTGTGGTCCGTCGTGGCCGACTCGATCGGCAGCACCGCCGCTCCGGTCGTGCCCCCGACGCTGCTCGCCGCCGTGACCGCGGGGACGCTGGTGGCGGCCAACGTGATCGCCGTCCTCCCTGCCCGGGCGGCCGCCCGCACCCACCCCGCAGCGATCCTCCAGACGGAATGACGCCGCGGCGGTGATCTGTCGGCGGCCGGGTTGCGAACGACCGGCAACAGCCACCGACGAGAGGACCGCCATGAGCCCCGCCACCGACCTGGCCGACCGGATCGCCGCCGCCTTCTCCGGTGAGGGAGCGAGCGCCTACGCGGCGTGCTTCGCCGAGGACGGGCGCCTGGTGCACCCGATGCTCGGCGTGCACGAAGGACGAGAGGCCATCGCCGCCGCCGAGGGGATGATGTTCAGCGCCTTCGACGACGTCGACTTCGTCGTGCTCGACGTCGTCGACGGCGGCGACACCATGGCCTTGGAGTACCAGGTGTCGGCGACCCACACCGGGGCCTTCCCCGGCCCCGACGGCACCATGCTCGAGCCCACCGGCATCCGCGTCTCGATGAACGGGGCGGCCATGATCCGGCTGTCCGACGACGGGCTCATCGCCGAGACCCACCGCTACGAGGACTTCTTGTCCTTCCTCGCCCAGCTCGGGCTCATGGGCTGACCCCCCCGGGGCGCATCGATCCGAAAACGACGAACGCCCCCCGTGAGGGGGGCGTTCGTGCGACAGCGGGTACTGCTAGATCGCGCGGACGTCCTGCGCCTGCTCGCCCTTCGGACCGGTCGTCACCTCGAACTCGACCGCTTGGCCTTCGTCGAGTGAGCGGTAGCCCGACCCCTGGATGGCCGAGAAGTGCACGAAGACATCAGGCCCGCTTTCGCGAGAGATGAAGCCATAGCCCTTTTCGGCGTTGAACCATTTCACGGTACCGGTTGGCAAACCGATCCCCTTTCAGTGTTGCGGGGTCGGCCTACTGCTTGGTGGGACGTCCCTGCTGGGTTGCTAATGCCCCCTCACCGTAGCGCGGGGGCGAGCGTCGCGCTCCGGATCGCGTTTTCGGGCTCAGGTGTTGAGCTCGAGCAGCTCGCTGCCCTCGTGCTCCTGGTCGACATCGGTCTTCAGCAGCCACCCCAGGATCATGGCCAGCACCGCGCCGCCGACGAGGGTGCCCACGGGCAACAGGACGACCAGGGCGATGACGATGAGCACGGGTCCGGGCATGGCCAGACTCTACCGAGCGCCCGTCGCGGGGGGCGAGGGCACATGGGCCCAGGCCTCGATCTCCACGAGCGCCCCCAGCGGCAGCTCGGCCACGCCCACCGCGGAGCGGGCGGGCCGCTGCTCGCCGAAGCAGTCCACGTAGGCGTCGTTCATCGGCAGGTAGTCCGACATGTGGCGCAGGAACACCGTGGTCTTCACCACGTCGGCGAGGGTGGCGCCCTCCGATGCCAGTAGGGCCTCGAGGTTGGCCATGGCCTGGCGCAGCTCGCCGTCGACGCCGCCGGTGACCATCTCGCCGTCGCGCAGGCCGATCTGCCCGGAGGACACCAGCCAGTCGCCGGCCCGCACGATCGGGGTGTACGGCCCCACCGGAGGAGGAGTTGTCATGGCCGCAAGGCTATTCCCGTCGGCCACGTCGGCGGCAGGTCCTGGTGGCGCCAGACGGCGAGGGCCACCGCCGCGAACACGGCGTCGGAGCCGTTGACCGGCTCGCCGGGCGTGGGGTCGATCTCCACCTCGATCGGCGGCGTGTCGGTGGCGCGCAGCACCCCGAAGGAGCGGATGGTGAGGTCGTGCACCTCGCCGGCCTCGTCGACCGCGAGACCCTCCGACGTCACCCAGCCGAGGGCCATGTGGGCGGCGCCGATGCAGTACGAGCGCAGCACCACGGCGTCGAGCGGGTCGCCGCAGGCCACCCGTACCCGCAGGCCGGCGGCGGTCACCTCGGCCTCGGCCACCGCGCCGCTCAGCGACCGCACCTCGGTGCGGCCCGTCGCCGCCCCCGCCAGAACGGCAGCCTCGGACCACCCGGCCGCCCGCAGCGTCAGCGAGGTGGGCGGGCCCACCACGTCCACCGCCTCGACGACCAGGTCGGGTGCCACCGCCGCCACCGCCGCCTCGATACCGGCGGTGCGGGCCACCCGCAGCACGCCCCGGCCGGTGGTGTCCACGCCCCCGCCCACCGGCGGGCGCTTCGGCCCGAGGCGCACCGTGTCCTCGCGCGACAGCAGCACCCGCACCGGCCGGCCGTGCTCGTCGGCCAGGCGGCGGGCCGCCACCGCCACCTCCGAGCCCACCTTGCCACCGAACGCACCGCCGTTGGCCAGCGGCGTGGCCGGCTCGCCGCCGGGAGCGCACCACGACGCGTCGGGCTCGAGGTAGGCGGGCTCGACCCAGGTGGTCTGCAGTGTCACCGCCCAGTCGCCCGGCGGGGCCGCGACGGGGTGGCGCACGGCCTCGGTGGTGCGTCGGCCCTGGCGCTTGCCCGACCGCTCCCTGGCCTCGGTGAGGGTCTCGCCAACCACCCACCCGCCGTCGCTCCCCCGCAGCGCCACCAGGGCGTCGCTGGGCGCGCCGTCGTCGGCGAAGCCGGCACGGCCCAGGGCCACATCGGGCCCCACCCGCTGCGGGGCGCCACCCTCGATGGTCGCCCGGCGCGCGGCGGCCTCGAGGTCTCGGGCCTCACCCTCCCCCGCCGAAGGGTCATGGGCGTAGGCCTCCAGGATCGTGCGCCACCCGGTGCACCGGCAGAGATGGGCGGCCAGGGCCCGCTCGACGGCGGCGTCGTCGTCGGGAGTCACGCCCTTGGCCTGCAGGGCCGAGAGCCGGACGATGATGCCCGGGGTGCAGAAGCCGCACTGGCTGGCGCCCGTGGCGCAGAACCGGTCCGCCCAGTCGGCCCGCTCGACCGGGTCGAGCCCGTCCGGTGTGGTGACGGCTCGACCGGCGACGCGCCGGGCCGGCGTCACACACGACACCCGGGGCGACCCGTCGACGAGCACGGTGCAGCACCCGCACTGGCCCTGGGGGCTGCAGCCGTCCTTGGCCGAGCGCAGGCCCAGCCGGTCGCGCAGCACCTCGAGCAGCGACGCACCGTCGTCGGCCACCTCGACCTGGCGGCCATCGACGCTGAACTGGAGGGTCACCGGCCCCACAGTAGATTCGGACCGATGCCCGACCCCTCCCCCACCATCTCCCGTCGCGCCCTGCTGGTGGGTGCGGCCGGCGCCGTCGGCGTGGCCGTGCTGGCCGCCTGTGGCAGCAGCAGCGGGGACAACGGCAGCGCCGACGGGGATGCCACCACCACCCCGGGTGCGGGCGGCGTCAACCTCCTGGCCATCTTCCCCCCGGAGGGCCTGCTGGTCACTGGCTCCGAGCAGCGGCTGCCGTTCACGCTGGCCGACGCCGAGGGCGCCCCGCTCGACACCGTTCCCGCCGAGCTCCGCTTCGTGGTGCAGCGGGCCGACGGCACCCCGGTGGGCGACCCGGTGGCCGTCCGCCGGCGGGACCAGGGCATCCCGACGGCCTACTTCCCCCTGCTGTTCGAGTTCCCGGTGGCGGGCGACTACCAGGTGACCACGGCGATCGACGGCCAAGACCTCGAACCCCGGGTGTTCCGGGTCGGCGAGCCCGATTCGGTGCAGGTGCCCCAGCCGGGACAGCCGATGCCCGCAGTCGACACGCCCACCACCTCAGACGCCCGCGGCGTCGACCCGATCTGCACCCGCGACCCCGACTGCGACCTCCACGAGATCACCCTCACCGAGGCCCTCGCCGCGGGTGGCCCCGTGGCGCTCATCATCGCCACCCCCGAGTTCTGCCAGACCGCCATCTGCGGCCCGGTGCTCGACGTGCTGCTGGGCCAGGAGGGCGACTTCCCCGACGTCACGATGGTGCACGCCGAGGTGTACAAGAACCCCGAGGCCGTGGACAACATCGCCGACGCCGACCTGGCCCCGGTGATCGACGCCTACCACCTCGGCTACGAGCCCGTGCTCTTCCTGGCCAACGCGGACGGCACCATCGCCCAGCGTCTCGACACCATCTTCGACGAGTCCGAGGTGAGCGAGGCGCTGGCGGGCCTCACCAGCTGATCCCGACCGAGCCCACGCACCCTCGCGTGCGAGGGTGATCGACTCCCCGATCACCCGCTCGCATCCGACGCGGCCACCGGCGCGCCGAGTCAGTCGTCCAGGAGCTCGAGGGCGATGGCCCAGGCCAGGCGGGTGCTGGGCAACAGGAAGCTCGGCAGCGGAAGGCCGAGGGCGCCCAACTGCAGGGGCATGCCGCCTCTGAGCACCGAGCGGCCGGCTTCGGGAGGGTCGACGCGGCTGGTGCCTTCGAGGTGGTGCTCGGCACCCCGGAAGGCCATGATCAGCCCCATGGCGTAGTCGCCGTCGCCGACGGGCCTGGCCTCGCCGAGGCGGCCGTGCACCGGCTGGTCACCGAGCCACTGGCGCACCGCGAACGTGAGCACGCGGTTGCCTAGATCGAGGTCGTTCGGCTGCACGACGAACGCTCCCTCGACGGGATGCGAGAGGTCGAACAGCCCGTCGCTCCCCTCGACCGCGGAGAACTCGCCGCTGATGCCGGCGATCGGGATCCCCCCGGGCGGCCCGGGGCGCAGGTGCGCCTCGAAGACCGTGTCCTCGGGGACGATGCGGAACCGGCGGCGGCGACCGCCGGGCCCTGTTGCCGCCGGCGTCAGCTGAAGGACTGCCCGCAGCCGCAGCTCTTCTGCGCGTTGGGGTTGTCGATCGCGAAGCCGGCGTCCTGGAGGCCGTCCTTGTAGTCGAGACGGGCACCACGCAGCAGCTGGGCGCTCGACGGGTCGACCACGACCTTCACCCCGGCGCTCTCGTCGACGAGGTCCTCGCCGGCGATGTCGGAGTCGAAGAACATCTCGTAGCTGAAGCCCGAGCAGCCGCCGGGCCGGACGGCCACGCGGAGCGCCAGGGCCTCGTCGCCCTCGGCGGCGATGAGCTCGGCAACCTTGGCCGAGGCGGAGTCGGTCAGGACCATCACCTGACTGTCGACAACCGAGGTATCGCCCTGGGTGAGGTCTTCGGAGATGCTCATGGATCCATCCTATCGGTGAGGGTCTGATTGACTTCGTGGGTGGGTGAGGCGGCGGTGGAGCTGCCCACCAGCTCGACCTGGCACGGTGAGCGGTGGATCAGGGAGTGGAACTCGGTGACCTCGTCGTCGCCGAGGCGGTCGACCAGGCCCTCGACCATGCCGCGGTGCAGTCCGCAGACCAGGTCGGGGTTGGCCTCGGCGAGGTCGCGGAACGGGCAGTGGGTGAAGCCCACGGTGACGCCGGCGGCGTCGCCCTCCACCTCGGGATCGAAGCCCATCTCGGCCAACTGGCCCATGAGGGCGTCGAGGCAGGGGGTGCCCGGCGCGAAGCCGTCGGCGTCGAGCCGGCCCTGCTCGCGGCCGGCCTCGGCGGCGTCGTCGCCCTCGAGGCCGGCGGCGTCGGCCATCCGCAACAGCATGGAGGCGAGGCGTGGGAACGCCGGCGGCTCGAGGCCCAACGAGGGCGCGTCGGTGGCCAGCGAGTACAGGTGCTGTGGGCGACCCACGCCACCGGTGGCGCCGACCCGCAGGTCGAGCAACCCGACGTCGCGCATGCGGTCGAGGTGGGGGCGAACGGTGTTGACGTGCAGGCCGAGCGTGTCGGCGATGTCGGACGTCGAGCGGGGCGCCGGCGAGCGCGCCAGCTCGAGGTAGATGGCGTAGCGGGTGTTGTCCCCCAGCGCCTTCAACACGTCGAGCCGAGCGTCGTTGCCCACAGGAAGAGATTACACGGTCCTTCCCGGTAAAATCGTGGGTGAGATGGAAAACCCGCCCACCCCGCTCGCGCCGCCCACGCCCGACGACGTCATGGCCCTGCTGCGCGGTGTGATCGATCCCGAGTTGGGCAGCGACATCGTCGATCTGGGCATGGCCAAGGGCGCGGTGGTGGGCGACGACGGCTCGGTCAGGTTGACGATCGCGCTCACCACGTCGGCGTGCCCGCTGCGGGCCCAGATCCAGAAGGACGCGAAGGCCCGGGTGGCGTCGCTGCCGGGCGTCACCAAGGTGACCATCGAATGGTCGGAGCTCACCGCGGACGAGAAGGCCGCCACGATGAGCAAGGCTCGGCTCAACGCAGCCGAGCAGGCGCCCGACACCGAGATCCCGGCCACCACCAAGGTGATCACCATCGCCTCGGGCAAGGGTGGCGTGGGCAAGTCGTCGGTCACGGTCAACCTGGCCGCGGCGCTGGCCCGGCAGGGGTTCACCGTGGGCGTGCTCGACGCCGACATCTGGGGCTTCTCGGTCCCCCGCATGCTCGGCATCGAAGGCCGCCTGCAGGGCGAGGCGGAAGCCCCGATCGGGCCCGACGGCGCCGCCGCCGAGAAGAAGATCGTCCCCCACTCGCTGCCCATGGGCGACGGCCTGCTGAAGGTGGTGTCGATGGGCTTCCTGGTCGAGGACGAGGAGTCGGCGCTGATGTGGCGCGGTCTCATGCTCAACCGGGCGGTGCAGCACTTCCTCGAGGACGTGCGCTGGGGCGACCTCGACTACCTGCTCATCGACATGCCGCCCGGCACCGGCGACGTGGCCATGGGCCTGGCCCGCATGCTGCCCCGGGCCGAGATGATCATCGTCACCACCCCCGCGGTGGGCGCCCAGAAGGTGGCCATCCGGGCCGCCAACATGGCCCGCAAGAGCCACGTGCGGGTGGTCGGCGTGATCGAGAACATGAGCGCCTTCCTGTGCGACCACGGCGAGAGCTACCCGCTGTTCGGGGCGGGCGGCGGCGCCACCCTGGCCGCCGACGCCGGCGTGCCGCTATTGGGCCAGGTGCCCCTCGAGCCGTCGGTGTCGCTGGGCGGCGACAGCGGACGGCCCGTCGCGCTCGGCGACGGTCCCGCGGCGGAGGCGTTCCGCGCCATCGCCGAGGTGATCGTCAACGAGGCGGTGCCCCCGGTCGAGATGGCCGGCTGCTCGGCGAGGATGCTCGAGGCCGCGGTGGCGGCGCTCGACGAGCTGGACGCCTCACGCCGCTGAGCCGAGCGCGCTACCTGCTACCCGCACCCGGCGGGTCCTGACCCCGACGACCACCGATGGCGCGAACTGGCGCCCGATCTTGTTGCCGGAACGACCGAATCAGGCGCCAGTTCGCCAATGTGTCCGCCCACACGTGCGACCCCTATCTGCACCGCTGCGAGTGCGGCCGGACCGTCAGGTCGAGCGTCGCGGAGGAGCGTGGGATCAGCCGGTGAAGGCGGGCTGGGTCTGGACCACGTCGGCCGGCGGGGCCACCGGTGGCGGCGGCTCGATCGGCGGCGGCACGGGCGCGCAACCCGGGTCCTCGGTGTAGGTGAAGGTCACGATGCCGTTGCCACTCTGGCCGGCGTCGACACCGTCGGTGGTCACGCCACCGACATCGAACGCGGTGCCGCCCCCGCCACCACCGCCGCCGCCGGTGAAGGTCGAGCTGGGGATGGCGTCGCCCCCACCACCGCCACCTCCGGAGGACGCACCGCCGCCGCCACCGCCGCCCGAGCCCGCGTCGGTCGCGCCGACGCCACCGTCGCCGCCCGCGTTGGCCTCGCCGCCGTTGCCACCGGCCGTGGCGTTCGCGCCGCCCGCTTGTCCCCCGGCGCCGTTGGTGGCACCGCCGCCCGCCTCACCGCCGAGATCCGGCCCGAGGGGACCCGAACCGCCATCGGTTCCGAACTGGCCGCCGTTGCCGCCCGCGCCGCCGGCCGTGTCGATGGCGACGCCACCAGCCCCACCACCGCCGGGCGCGATGACCAGCGGGAACCCGTCGCTGTCGAGGATCGTCGACGCACCGCCGCCGCCACCGCCAGAACCGCGAGCGTCGACGGCATCACCGCCGTCACCGCCGGCGGTGTCGTACACGCCGGACAACCCGAACCCGCCGGCTCCGCCCTCGTCCGATCCGAAGAATTCGCCATCCCCGCCGCGGCCGCCGACACCCACCGTCAGCTCGTCGCCCGGTGTGACCGCGATCGTGGTCTCGACCTCGCCGCCGAGGCCGCCGTCCGCGATGTCGAAGCCGTCGTCACCGCCGGCGGCGCCGATGGCGTCGATCGTGATCGAGCACACGTCAGCGGGCACGATGAAGGACTCCGCGGCACCCGAGAAGGTGAAGGTGTCGTTGGGAGCCGGAGCGCCCGCACCGGCCACGGCGGGGACGAGCAGCACGCCGCCGGCGGCCACGGCGAGCGCGACGGCGGCGGAGACGGGTCGATGCATCCGCGGGATGCTACTGCCCCGCCAGGCGACGTTTGCCCTGTTCGCTGTTGTGGCGAGTCGGGGCGTCGCTCGCAACGCGCCGTGATGAGTCCCACGCTTCTGCCTTCGACGACGAAGCGGAACGCCGCGTGCGGCGTGATCCGGCCGTCGGGAACACGCGGAGGCGGCCTGGCGGGGCACTGGTCGACCGGGTCGGAGCCCTTTGGCTCGCCGGCAGAGCGTCGGAGCTACGACATCGCGCTCGGAGTGCGCTCGCGGTCGTCGAGCACGTGGAACGTTCCGGCAGTCAGCGGATGCGGAGCTTGGCCAGATGCGAAGGCAGGGAGCCCACCACCCCGCGGCGTTCCGCGGGCGGGTCGGGGAACGGCACCGCGCACTCGCCGGCGTCCTGGCCGGCGTCCACGCCCATGCCCCGCAGGATGAGGCGACAGCCCCACTCGGTCTCGATCGACATCGACTCGGCGGCGCCCTCGAACACGTCGACGACCACGGCGTCGTCGCCCGGGTACAGCGCCCGCAGGTACTCGGGGGCGTAGACGGTGACGCCCGCCACCTCGCCGACGGCCTCCTGGTCGGGCCCCGGCCAGAAGTCCTCGTACAGGAACGGCGCGGTCGACTCGCAGCACCCCGTCCCGATCGTGATCGTCAACGCTCCCGACCGTGCCCCCTTGGCCCGCTCCACCACCGCCTCAGCAGCAGCCGTCGACTCGACTCGCACCCCGTCAGGCTAGAGCCGGACCGCCGACAGAGTCACCACCGACTCCAGCAAGACGGGGTGGTGACCCGTGGCGCACGAAGCAGACCGGCCCCGACCCCCCGAGCACGGGGTAGCGGCCCGGAGGGCGGCACCGCGGACCCAGGCCGCGCCGACCACAGGACGAACCCAGCACAGACCCCCTGCAAAACGGGGTGGTGACACGTGGCGCACCGAGCAGATCGGCCCCGACCCCTCCGCGAACGGGGTAGCGACCCGGGGGGTGGCGCCGATCCGGAGGGTCCGAAAGATCGCCGCATGCTTTTCGCGGCGATTTTCGGATACCGGATCGGGGTCAGGACCCGCCGGGTCGCGGGAGCCCCGCACGAACAGGACCCGCCGATCTGCAGGCCAAGAGCCGCCGGGTCGCGGGGGCGACCCCCCTACCCGTGTTGCCAGACCCGGCTCTTGAGGCTGCGGAGCCCCTCGAGGGCGAGGGCGTCGATGCCGGCCATGTCGTCGGCCGAGAGCGCCCAGCCCAGGGCGCCGGCGTTCTGCTCCGCCTGCTCGGCGTTCTTGGCGCCGGGGATGGGCACCGCGCCCTTCTGGATCAGCCAGCGCAGCGCCACCTGGCTGGGGGTGCGGGCCTCGGCGCCGGCGGCGTGGGACTCGCCGATGCGGCGCAGCTCGGCGACGATGGGGTCGACCTGCGCCATCGGGTGGGCCGAGAACGTCCGGCTGCTCGGCGGCGGGTTCGACGCCGAGTACTTGCCGGTGAGGCGGCCCTGCCCGATGGGCGAGTACGCGAGCGGAACCACGCCCAGCCGTCGGCAGGCGGCGATGAGGCCCGACGTCTCGGGTCGCCGGCGCAGGATGGAGAACTCGATCTGGTTCGAGGCCAGCGCCACGCCGCTGCCGGCGAGGTCGGTGTGGATGGCCTCCATCTCCTTGACGGAGTAGTTCGACACGCCGACCGCCGACGTCAGGCCCTCGTCGACCACCGCGGCGAGCGCGTCGGCCAGGGCGCCGTGTGAACGCAGGCTCACCGGGCCGTGGATCTGGTAGAGGTCGACGCGCTCCACCCCCAACCGCTCGAGCGACGCCTGCAGGGCCGACCGCAGCGCCCCCTTCACGTTCAGCTTCGAGGGCGCCGGCATGAATTTGGTGGCCAGCACGACGTCGTCCCGTGCCACCCCACTCGACGCCAGCAGTCGCCCGATGATTCGCTCGCTCTCGCCGCCGCCGTACACCTCGGCGGTGTCGAACAGCGTGACGCCAGCAGCCAACGACGCCTCGAACGCCTCGGCGATGGTGGCCTCGGTGATCGCGGCGTCGTACCCGCCCATCCCCCACGTCGACTTGTCGCCCCACGCCCAGGTGCCCACGCCCAACGGCGCACACGGCCGGCCCAGGCCCGGGAAGGTGATCTGGTCGGCGTCGTCGCTCACGGCCGGCACGCTACCGGCGGCCGAGGATCAGACGGGGATCAGATCCACGTGGAGGTCGGCGGCGGCCGCCAGAACCGCCAGGTCGTCCTGGTCGGACGTCACGATCGTGTCGCCGTCATGCGCCAGCAGGACAACGGCGGCGTCGATGACATCATCGGTACCGGCTTTGGCCAGCAGCTCTCCGGCACGTCGTCCGAGCGCATTGTCGATGGGGCGAACATCGACCGAGCGCAGGACCCGGGCGAGCTTCGCCTGACGTCCCGAGCCGCCGGGCCACACCTGGCCGATGACGCCGCCGTGCGTCAGCGGCGCTCGGTCTCGGGACCGCTCGGCTGCAACGAGCGCCATCACGAATGGCACGCCGCGTTCGATCGCGATCAACGCGCCGGCATCCATGACGAGGCTCACGGATGGTGACAGCTCAGTGGTCGCTCATGAGCGATCACGCTGCATCTGAACCCGCGCGACCCCTTACATGGATCGCGTTGCGGCGCACGTACTCGTTCGCCCTCTCTATGTCCTCGGGTGTGATCTCGCCGTGCTCGGCCTCGTACTCGGCGATCACCTCGTCGAGGGCCTCCAGACGCGCATCGTGGTCGGCCTGGCGGCGCAGCGCCTCGTTGACCCACGCACTCAGACTGTCGGCCCGCCCCGCGGCGACGGCGGCGGCGCCGACGGCCAACAGGTCCGCGTCGACGGTGGCAGAGAGGCGCCCCTTCGGAGTCATACGATCATGCTACTCAGATAGGACGATCATGCCACCAACACTCGCTGCTGACCCGGGTCTGATCAGAAGAGGACGGTGGAGGGCGGCGGCGGATCCCCTGGGCCCTGCGGCCACGCCGCCTCGGTGCCGGCCAGCCGGAACAGCACGTCGGCAAGCTGGCCGCGGGTCACCGCTCGATCCGGCTTGAAGCGCGAGCCCGCCACGAACCCGTCGAGCAGGCCGTTCGCCTCGGCCCACTTCAGCGCCGCGTTGTAGCGGGCGCCCACGGGCACGTCGGTGTAGCCATGGGCTGGGTTCCCGGTGGGCGCACCCACCATCAGCCATGCCAGCTTCACGACGTCGGCCCGCGAGACCGCATCGTCGGGGCGGAAGCTCGGGCGAGCGCCGCTGACCAGGCCATGCGCCACGGCCCAGTCCACCGCCCGCCGGAACCAGGCGTCCCGCGGGACGTCGGCGAACGGGTGGCGAGGCGACCCCGCCGGGTGATCCATCATCCGGAACAGCGCGTCGACGAGCCGAGCCCGAGCCACTGGTTTCGACGGCCGGAAGGTGGTGTCGCTCACCCCCGGCACCACCCCGAACAGCACCGCCCAGTCCACGGCATCGGCATAGAACGCCGACGGTGCCACGTCGGTGAACCCCGCCGGCGGGATCGTCACCTCGACCGGCGATGGGTCGCTCGAGACCGGCGGCAGACGGTCGCCGTGGACAACCACCACCACGTCGATCACGGGGGTGTCCTGCGCGAGGGATGTGTGCACGCAATCGATGGTGACCCGGGAATCGGCAGCCAACGACTCGATCTCGCGCGCGCATTCGTCGGCGACCGGAACCGTCACCACGACGTCATCCACCGGCACGTCCCCGTCGTTGTCGAGGGTGATGTGCAGATGGATCGGATCGCCGGCAGTCACCGACGCCTCTTCTGCCGTGGACTGCACGGACAGCGACCGCTGTGCGCCGACTTGGACCACGAGCGTGTTCGAGTTGACCGACGCGGTCTCGTCGCTCACCGCCGTGGCCTGGTTGAGGTAGGTGCCGACGTCGCTCGGGGAGGTCAGGTGGTCACACTCGATCGTCGCGACCTCATCGACCGGGATCGTGTCGAGGGTTCCGGCGCACTGCGGTGCGTCCGGGTCCGTCACCTCGACACCAGTGAGCGGAACGTCGCCTGTGTTCGTGACCGTCACCGTCATCTCGACGGGCTCGCCGACGACGACCCAGTCGTGCGCGGCATCCACGGCGACGGCGAGCGAGGGATGAGCCGTCACGGTCGTTGTGGCGCTCGCCGACACTGGTGCCGTCTGGCCGGTCGTCACGGTCACCTGGTTGACGAAGGGCGCTCGAAGAGAGGTCGGTGTCGTCACCGTGCACTCGATCGTGACCGAGGCGCGGCTGGCCAGGTCGGCCAGCGGACCCGCGCAATCCGGCACCTGTGGGTCGGTCACCACGACGCTGGTGAGCGGCGTCGTCCCGGTGTTCGTGACGGTGAGCTCGTAGTTGATGTCACCTCCTGCGACCACGGACGACGGCTGCCCGGTCAGTGCGACCATCACCTCGGGGGTGGTGGCGTCGATGCGGGCGATGCGATCGTTACCCGCGCTGGCAAACCACACCGTCCCGTCCGGTGCGGTGGCGATCCCTTCGGGACCGACGATCCCACCCCCGAGGTCGGTGAAGACCTGCGTCGTGCCACGCAACCCGATGCGCCGAACCTGGTTCTGAGAACTGACGGTCGCCCAGACGCTGTGTCCGGGACCAGACGTGAGGCGAGCAGACGACGGGATGGAGCTCTGATCGGTGCGCCACCCACCGGTGGCGGGGTTGAACCGCTCGACCGAGGTGAAGGTGGTGCCACGGAGCACCTCGACGCTGCCGTCCGGCCAAGCGGCGAGGTCGCTGATCACGTTGTAGTGATCCTCACGGATGTGCAAGGTCACGGCATGGGAGATCGGGTTCATCTGACCGATGGCGTAGCGGGTGAACTGCGGCCACAGGTATATCCCAGAGAACCACAGGCGCCCGTCGAATCCTCGCGTGATCCGACCCGGGCGGCTCAGACCTCCCGTCGGATAGGTGTCGATCGAGCCATCCGGATCGATGTGCCCGATCCGATCCGTCGACGTGCTCGTGAACCAGGCGCCATCGGCTCCGTCACTGACAATGCTGCGAGGTGCCACGACATCCGGGGATCCGAACACGTTGATCGCCCCTGTGGAGCGATTCAACCTACCGATCTGGTCCCCGGTGCCGTTCGTGAACCACACCGGCCCCGAAGCACCGACCGCGATGCTGTTCGGCTGGTCGATGTTGCCCGCCGGCGCGTCGGCGCCGAAGACCGCGATGTCCTCGGTGGTGGGGTCGAGCCGCCCGATCAGGTCGTTGGCCTGGCTGGTGAACCAGACGATGCCGTCGGGCGCCACCGCGATGTCCGTGGGCTGGTCGACCTGGCCATCGACGTCCGTGAACGTGGTGATGTCACCCCGTTCGGCCGAGGCCGGAGCCGGCGCGACGGGCGCCACCGCCAACCCGACGCCGACGAGCGCCGCCGCGGTCACCAGCCCCACCGCTCGACGCAACCTCACGTGCAAAGGCTACGGCGTCGCCCCCCCCCGCAACGGTCGACGGCCACGACGATCAGATGGGGTCGGCGCGTAGGGCGAAGCCCTCCCGACGGCCGAGGACGAAGTCAGCGCAGACCCCTGCAAAATGGGGTAGCGACCCGTCGCGCAGACAAGCAGATCGGCGGTGGCGCCCAGCAGGCGCTCTGGCGACCACGAGACGCGCTCAGCGCAGACCCCCTACAAAACGGGGTGGCGACCCGCGGCGCAGACAAGCAGATCGGCGGGTCCCACCCAACAAGACAGCGACCCGGCGGGTGGCGCCGATCCGGAGGGTCCGAAAGATCGCCGCATGGTTTTCGCGGCGATTTTCGGATACCGGATCGGGGTCAGGACCCGCCGGGTCGCGGGAACCCGGCACGAACACGACCCGCCGATCTGCGGGCCGAGAGCGACGAGGGTCGCGGGGCAGCCCCCTAGATCTGATCCGAGAGCAGCGGGTAGTGGAAGTGGTTGTCGCGGCCCGCGGTCTCGGGGTTCACGTGGACGTGCTTGACCTGGCGGTAGGCCTCGAAGCCGAAGGTGCCGAGCTCGCGGCCGATGCCCGACTGCTTGTAGCCACCGAACGGGCGGGCCGGATCGATCAGGTGGTAGTCGTTGATCCACACCGTGCCGGTGCGCATGCGGGCGGCCACGCCCTTGGCCCGGTCGAGGTCGCCGCCCTGCACGCCGCCGGCCAGGCCGTAGATGGAGTCGTTGGCGATGGCCACGGCCTCGTCGTCGGTGTCGAAGGGGATCACCGACAGCACGGGGCCGAAGATCTCCTCCTGGGCGATCTTGGCCGAGTTGTCGACGTCGGCGAAGATCGTCGGCTGGAAGAAGGCCTCCCTGTCCAGGCCCTCCTGCAGGCCCTCGGGCTTGGCGCCGCCGGTGATGGGCTCGCCCACCTCCTCGCGGCCGAGGGCCACGTAGCGCTCCACCGTCTCGACCTGGCTGCGGGACACCAGCGGGCCGAGGTCGGTGAGGAAGTCGAGGGGGTTGCCCAGCACGATCTTGCCGGCCCGGTCGGCCAGCAGGCTGACGAACTCGTCGTAGATGCCCCGCTGCACCAGCGCCCGGGTGCCCGACTCGCACACCTGGCCGCCGTGCATGAAGGTGCCCCACAGCACGCCGGCGGCGGCCAGGTCGAGGTCGGCGTCGTCGAGGACGATGTTGGCCGACTTGCCGCCCAACTCGAGGGTGACGGGCTTCACGGTGGCCGAGGCCAGCTGCATGATGCGGCGGCCGACCTCGGTGGAGCCGGTGAACGCGGTCTTGTCGACCAGCGGGTTGCCGGCCAGCTCCTCACCGACGGTGCCGCCGGGGCCGGCCAGGATGTTGACCACGCCGGGCGGCAGGTCGGCCTCCTGGATGATCTCGGCCAGCTTCAGCGCGGTGAGCGACGTGAACGTGGCCGGCTTGATGACCGTGCAGTTGCCCGCGGCGATGGCCGGGGCGATCTTCCACGCCGCCATGATGAACGGGAAGTTCCACGGGATGATGCCGGTGCACACGCCGATGGGCTCGTAGCGCAGGTAGTTCTCCGACACCGGGAAGGGGCTGCCCTCCAGGTCCTCCTGGTCGGGGCGCTCGGCGGCCATCCGGGCGAACCACTCGAAGGCGCCCTTGCCGCCGGGGATGTCGGCCAGGCTGGCCTTGCGGATGGTGCCCCCGCCGTCGCGGGCCTCGAGCTCGGCGAGGGCCTCGGCGTTCTCGCCGATCAGCTCGGCGATGCGGTTGACCTTGGCGGCCCGCTCGGCGCCGCTCATCTTGGGCCACGGGCCCTCGTCGAAGGCCTTGCGGGCGGCCTCGATGGCCCGCACCGCGTCGTCGCGGCCGGCCTTGGCCACGTCGGCGATCTTCTCGCCGGTGGCGGGATCGTGGGTGGCGAAGGTCTCGCCCGATGCGGCGTCGCAGAACTCGCCGTCGATGAAGAGCTGGTAGTCGGCCATGTGTCTGTCCCCCTGGACGCCAGTATGTGCCCCGCGAACGTACCGGACGGACTTCCCGCCAGGCGAGCGACAGCTTCGGCCGAGCGGCAGCGATCTTCGGCGAGGTGCGACGAGCGAGGGACGAGCGAGTCCTGACGATCGCGATGAGGCGTCAGCCGAAGAGCCGAGAAGAGGCGCGACACTGGCGCGGTGGCGGTCGACCGCGAAGAGCTGATCCGGCGCGGCATCGTCGACCCCGACGCCGCCGATGCCGACGCCAAGGTGGCGCTGTGCGACGCCTTGTTGGCTCGCGGGGCTTCCATCGACCAGCTCGTGCAGAACGCCACCAACCTGGGGGCGGTCAGCGCGGACATCAACCTGCGGGGATCCGGCCCCCGCTTCACCTTCGCCGAGGCGGCCGAGCGCCACGGCTTCGATCTCGACGTCGCCTACCGGGCCTGGCGTGCCCTCGGGTTCCCCGACCCCCCGCCCGACGAGCCCGCGCTCACCGAGGCCGAGGCCGACCTGCTGGGCTTCTTCAACGAGCTGTCCGTGCTGGACGAGGAGTCGGCGCTGCAGTTGCTTCGGGTCATGGGGTCGTCGGTGGCGCGCATGGCCGACGCCGCCGTGGCCGCCCTCCGGCTCTACATGGAGGTGCCGCTGGTGTCGGCCGGCGCCACCTACCTCGACATCACCGACGCCTACGGTGAGCTCACCGACACCCTGTTGCCCCAGACCGTGAAGGCGATCGACGCCATCCTGCGCCGCAACATCGCGTCGTCGGCACTGATCGAGTGGGGCATCGACCCCGATCATGCCTCGACCACCGCCCGCCTCGTGGTGGGCTTCGCCGACATGGTCGGCTACACCGCCATGGCCCGCGCCCTGTCCACCCGCGAGCTGGTCACCGCCATCGGCACGTTCGAGCGCGAGGTGGTCGACCTGGTCACCGACCACGGCGGACGGGTGGTGAAGCTGATCGGCGACGAGGTGATGTTCGTGCTGCCCGACCCCGCCGACGCCTGCGTCCTGGCTCGCGCGCTGGCCGAACGGTTCGCGCATCACCCGGTGGTGCCACCACTTCGGGTGGGACTGGCCTGCGGCGAGGTCCTCACGCGCGACGGCGACTACTACGGACGGGTGGTCAACGCCGCGTCACGACTGGTCGAGCTGGCCGACCCGGGCGGCGTGGTGGTCTCCGACGGCGTCGAGGAGCTCCTGGGCGGGTCGTTCCCCACCGAGCCGCTGCCGCCGACACGGGTGAAGGGCTACGACGAGCCGGTGCAGGCCTTCCGCCTGGCCTGACCGCCGCGGCGCGTGGGCGTCACACGGCCGACCACTTGGCGTCGAGGTCGTCGACGTCGTCACCGGCGACGTGGCCCTCGTCGGCCAGCTTCCGCAGGTGGGCGTGCACGGTGTGGCGGGCGATGGGGTGGCGCTCGACGTCCACGTCCACGTAGACGGTCTCGACGAGGCCGTCGACGTCGGTGGTGCCCGCGGCCTTCAGGGCGTCGAGGATCGCCGCCTCGCGCTCGGCACGGTGCGCCAGGTAGAAGTCGAGCACCTCGTACGGGTTCTCGATGAGGTGGCCGTGGCCCGGCAGGATCTTCTTCAGGCGCATGGCCCGCACCCGCTCGAGCGACGCCAGGTAGGTGGCCATGTCGCCGTCGGGCGGGCGAATCACCACGGTCGAACCCGACATCACGTGATCGCCCGTGAACAGCGCGTGCTCCTCCTCGAGCTTGTAGCACAGGTGATTGGACGAGTGGCCAGGTGTGTGGATGGCGGTGAGGCGGAACTCGGTGGCCTCGATCTGGAAGCCCTCGCCGATCACCGTGTCGACGGCGAGGCCGTCACGCTCCTCGAACGCCAGCACTTCCGCGCCGGTGCGCTCCTTGAGGCCGGCGGCGCCGGGCGAGTGGTCTTCGTGGGTGTGGGTGAGCAGGATCCAGCGGATGCGGTCGCCACCGCAGCCGGCGATGGCATCGAGGTGCTCGGCGTCGGCCGGTCCCGGGTCGATCACGGCGATCTCGTCGATGCCCACGAGGTAGGTGTTGGTCCCCGGCCCGGTCATGATCCCGGGGTTCGGGGCGAGGATGCGGCGCACCAGGGGGCTGAGGGCGCGGGCCACTCCCACGATCATCTCGGGCGGCGGCGGGGCCTCGGTCTCGTCGGTGAGGGTCATGTGGTGGGCTCCAGTCCGAGCGGTGCGGCGGCTGCCGCCGTCAGCACTGCATCGGCATCGGGGTAGTCGGTGAGGGTCTCGAGGCTGTGCTCGGTGGGTCGGATCAGGTCGAAGTCGCCGGCCGCGAAGCGGTCGAGCGCGTCGGCCGGCCGCACCCACAGCGCGGCGATGGTCTCGCCGTCGTCGGGCGACAGCGCTTGGTCGTCGGGGGCCCGGGTGACGAAGAACCGGGTGTCGTACCGGCGGGGGGCCCGTTCGGGGGTGATCCAGCGCCCGAAGTAGTGGAGGTCGTCGACCGGCAGCTGCAGGTCCTCCTCCTGGCAGACGTCGAGCAGATCGGCGCGACCGGTGTCCACCGCCAGGCGATGCCGGTGGAAGCGGGCGGCCTCGCCCGGGTCGGCCAGGGTGAGCGGCCGGCCGCTCCCGTGGCGGGCGAGGAGCAGGCCCGACTCCTCGAAGCACTCCCGGATGGCCGCCACCCAGAAGGCCAGCCCGCCGGCCGGGACGCCGAGCACGGTCGAGGCCCACGCATCGTCGCGCCCGGCGCAACGGGCGGACCAGCGGGCATCACGGTCGGCCTCGTCCAGGGCGCCACCGGGGAACACGTAGGCACCGGGCACGAAGCCCGACTCGAGGCGGCGTCGCAGCATGGCCACCTCCAGCCCCCGTCGGCCGTCCCGCACCATCATCACGGTGGCGGCGTCTCGTACCTCCACGGCCACCGGAGCGGTCACGGGCCGAGCTCGAAGAGCGGGTCCGGCGCGCTCGGGCGGGGCTGCTGGACGTACCCGTCGACATCGAGCACGTCGCCGCGACGGCCCTGGTACACGAAGAGGGTGTCGGTGACCCTGGCGCCGTCGTGCACCCCGTAGCGCTCGAGTCGGCCCTGGTAGCGCCGCAGCACCAGCCGTCGGGCGACCGACCGCGTGGGCGGGAACAGCAGGCCGAGGGCCATCACGTCGCTGACGAAGCCGGGGACGAGCAGCAGGGCGCCGGCCAGGAGCACCAGGAACCCGTCGACCACCTCGCGGGTGGGGACCCCACCTCGGCGCACGGTCTTCTGCATCCGCATCAGCACACCCAGGCCGGCCCACTTGCACAGGTAGGCGCCGGCCACGCTGATCGCCACCAGCACCACCAGCGTCGGGGCGACGCCGAAGGTCTGCGCCGCAGCCACGATCACCCACAGCTCGACGATGGGGATCACCAGGAACAAGACGGTGAGGAGCACGAACATCGCCCCTTCAGGCTACCGGCGGGTCCTCCCGATCCAGCCGCCGACCCGCCCGCTCACGCTCCGGCTGCTCACACGCCGGTGGCCACCAACATGATGACGATCGACAGGCTCACCAGCAGACCGGCGATCAGCCACATCCAGCGCTGACCCTCGAGCGTCTCGGCCGGGTTCACCGTCTCCAGGGCCTCACGGGCCTCCTGCAGCTTGCGCCGCAGCTCGGCCGACTCGTCGGTGAGGCCGGCCAGCGCGGCGTCGGTGTCCTCGTCGGCGTGGGCCCGGGCATGGCCGGTGAGGGTGAGCGTGTCGTGGCCGTCGGCCTGCGCCGCGCCGAGCTCCTGCAACTGGCGCTGCAGGGTGACGTAGCGGCTGCGCAGGTCGGCCACCGCCGCGTACTGGGTCTGCAGCTCGGCCAGCTGGCGGGCCACCGCCCTCGTGCGGCCCGACGCCGACGCCGCCTCCTGCTTGGCCTCGTCGAGACGCTCCTGCAACTCGGCCCGCTCGGCCTGCAGCTCCGCCAACTGGGCGATGAGCGCGTCGGCCTCGCTGACGCCACGCTCGGCGGACGCGGCCCGCACCGACGACCACCGCAGCTCGTCGGTCAGCGCGCCGATGCGGTCGGCGCCCGGTGCGCCGACGCCGGCGAGCAGCTCCTCCACCAGCTGGTTCACCCGCAGGGCGTAGTCGAGGTCGATCGGGTGATCGTCGTCGATGTGGGCCCAGTGGTTCCGGGCCGTGCGCAACTCGGTGACCACGCTGCGCAAGCCGGGATCCAGCTCGCCGGCGAACACCGGGCCCCAGAAGCGGTTGATCACGTCGAGCTGGAACTGCGGGTCGGACACCGCCACCAGGAAGTCCGCCCGCTTGCCGAGCTTGGACGCGGCCACGAGGATCCACTCGTCGTCGGGGATGTACGCGGCCATCCGACGATCGACGAAGGGCGCCAAGCCCTCGGCGAGCACCTCGAAGGCCTCACCCATCTGGGCCCGGAAGCTCGTTGTCGGACGCACGATCCCTCCATCGGCTCCGGAGCCCCACGGTGGAGTCCCGGGCCTGATTTACGCGACCGAGGAAGGCTCCGGCATGCGGCGCCGGCGGCGTTCAGCCAGGCGGGCCCGGAGACGGCGCGTCCAGCCGCGCCGCCCCGGGGGCGCGGCCGCTTCGGCGGCGCGAGCCATCGCCGCCACCTGCACGGCGTTGGTCATCACCGCACCGAAGGCGTCGGGGTCGGCCAGCAGCCACGAGTGGCTGCCCTCGACGATCTCGCCGGTCGAGCCGATGGCCCGGCACAGGGCGTCGAACGAGGCCTTCGGGATCACCTCGTCGCGCGTGCCCCACAGGGCCACCACGGGCAGCCGGCGGTCCTTCAGGTCGGCCAACTCGGCGGTGAGGTCGGCGGTGCGGGCGAGATGGCCGGCCTTCCACAGCCAGTGAGGACTGCGCACCACGTTGCGCACCGCGTCCTCGAGCACGGCCGGCAGCACCCGCCGGGCCAGGTGCAGGGGCAGGAGGTCGCGCGAGAAGTGGCGGCCCCAGTCCCACAGCGGCCGTTCGGCCATGGTGCGCACGGGCACGAGCGCACCGTCGCCCGCCTCGGCCGCGTCCTGCCAGGTGGCGCCACCGATGGAGTTGACCAGCACCAGCGAGCGCACGCGGTCGGGGTGGCGGTGGGCGGTGGCGATGGCCACGCCACCGCCGAACGAGTGGCCGACGAGGAACACCGGCTCGTCCACCTGGACCGCGTCGAGGAACGCGGCGACCCAGTCGGCGTAGTCGGCGAGGGCGACGTCCTTGCCCGCCAAGGGGGCGCTGCCCCCGAAGCCGGGCAGC
This sequence comes from uncultured Microthrixaceae bacterium, assembly GCA_964635055.1. Classification (GTDB taxonomy): domain Bacteria; phylum Actinomycetota; class Acidimicrobiia; order Acidimicrobiales; family DATDAH01; genus JAEUJM01. The sequence goes on from CAZWMT010000001.1 coordinate 152,759, forward strand.
GACGGGGCCCACACCCGACAGCCCAGGTCGACCAGGCGGGCCAGCGAGTGCCGGTACGAGCGGTGCCCGAGGCCCCAGCCGTGCAGGAACACCACCGGAAGCCCCTCGCCGGCCACGTGGTAGCGGGCGGCGCGGCCCGACACCTCGACGCTGCGCCAGCGGGGCGGCTCCTGCTCCACCTCCTGGTCCGTCTGCGGGCCCATGAGAGCGCTTGCCATAGCAAGCAACAAGGCTACCAGCGTTAGCGGTCCCGGCTCACGCCGGCGCCATCACCCCACCCGGACCAGGATCGACTTGCGCTCGTTCTCGTTGAGCCCGCCCCAGATCCCGTGCGGCTCACGGATCGCCACCGCGTAGTCGAGGCACGGTTCCTTCACCGAACAGGTCTGGCAGATCTCCTTGGCCCGGGCCTCACGCTCGAGCTTCTCGTCCTTGCGTTCGAACTGCGGCGGCGGGAAGAACACCGCGGCCTGCGGACCCCGGCACGCCGCCTTCACCTGCCAGGAATTGTCTGCTGCTTGTGCACTCACAAAAGCCCCCCTTCAGGCGGAGGCGAACGTAGTTCGACCACAAGTTGTCCACAAGGGGCAACTTTGTCAAGCGGCTTGGGAGCTATCGCGAGCGGTCTCGGTAGTCGCGCGCCGCGCCCTCCGGCGGCTCGACCTCGAGGATCATCCCGGAGATGCCCACCACCCGAACCGGGTCGCCGGCCTCGATGGGGGTGGCCCGGTTCACCCGTGCCCGCCAGAGCGCGTCGCGTACCCGGACGGTGCCGTCGGGGTCGACGTCGGCCACCGCCTCGCCCTCCTCGCCGATCATCCACTCGCGCCCGATGGTGGGGGTGGCGAAGCGGGTGCGCACCATGGCCGGCATGCCGGCGATCATGGCCACCGCCATGCCGAAGAACGACACCCCCAACGTGATCCACGACAGCGACAGCCCGTCGTAGAGGGTGAGCGTGCCGACGACGTAGGCCACGCACCCCACACCGGTCCAGAAGCGGGGCACCCCGGTCTGGATGTCGACCCCGAAGGCCAGCATCGACAGCACCAGGAGACCGATGGCGAAGGGGTTGGTGGGCAGGACGGCCAGGCCATAGCAGCTGAGGATGAAGAAGACCGCGCCCACCACGCCGGCCACGCCCACGCCGGCGGTGAAGAACTCGAAGAGGATGAGGGCCATGCCGATGACGAACAGCAGGTAGGCCACCGCCGGGCTGGCCACGGTGTGCATGAGCTGCGCTCCCAGCGAGAGCTGCGAGAACACGGTGGTGGTGACCGGCTCGCGGGTGGGGCGGCCGTCGCTGCCCTCGACCACGTTCGAGTCGAACCCTTCGAGCTCGACGTTGAACAGCCCGATCGTGGGGGCGGCCCGGTCGACCACGCCCTGGGCCACGGCCTCCTCGTCGTTCAGCGTGTCGCCGTCGGGGCCGGTGATGCGGGTGCCCGGCGCCATGCCCGAGTCGGAGGCGGCGGCCACCAGGTCGGCCGCCTCGTGCAGCGCCTTCGAGCCGCTCGGCCCCACCCACACCGCGACGGGCACGTCGGCCTCCCGCATCTGGCGGACCAGCGCGTCGACCTCGGCGTCGGAGACGACCGCGCCCTCGCTGTTGAGCTGGAGGGTGAGCGCGACCACCCCCTGGTCCTCGGCGCGGACGATCGCGTTCGACACGAAGTCGACCAGCACCGGGTCGAGCAGCCCGCTCACCTTGATGACGTCGACCCGTCCCGGCGACACGCCGTCGGGGCCCTCCGCCCGGTGGGCAGCCGGCGCTCCCGATGCGGCCGGGGCCGCGACGAGTAGCAGGGCCACGCCCAGGAGGACGGCGCCGAGGGCACCGGTGGATAGTCTGCGCACGAAGCGCCTCCGACGGAAGATTGCCTTGGATCCAGCGCAGTTCCTCACTGCATCACGCGTGGTCATCGTGGCCGGGAAGGGCGGCGTCGGCAAAACGACGGTCACTGCCGCCCTCGCCCGCGCCGCCGCGCTGGCCGGCCTGACGACCCTCGTCGTCGAGGTCGAGGGCAAGAGCGGGCTGGCCACCCTGTACGGCCAGCCCCCCTTCGGCTACGACGAAGCGGTGCTCTCGGCGGGCGGCCCCGGTGGTGCCGCCGACGTGATCGCCCGCACGGTCACGCCCGACGAGGCCCTGCTCGAGTACCTCGGCGACCACGGCCTGAACCGGATCTCGCGTCGTCTGGTCACCTCGGGCGCGCTCGACGTGGTGGCCACCGCCGTGCCCGGCATCCGCGACATCCTCGTGCTGGGCAAGGTGAAGAGCCTCAGCCGTGAGATGAGACTCGACCTGGTGGTGCTCGACGCCCCGGCGGCGGGCCACGCCATCACCTTCCTGGGGTCGGCCCGCGGGCTGATGGATGCCGTCAAGGTGGGGCCCATCCACACCCAGGCCCGTGACGTGATGGACCTGCTCACCGACCCGGCGCTGTGCCGCGTGCTGCTGGTGACGCTGCCAGAGGAGACGCCGGTGAACGAGCTGGTCGAGACCGCCTACAACCTGGAGGACCAGGTGGGCGTGAGCCTCGGGCCGGTGATCGTGAACGGGATGTACCCGGAGGTGCCCGGCCTGGCCACCGATCCGGCCGAGGCGGCCCGAACGGCGGGTGCAGCCCTGCGCCCCGGCGAGGCCGCCCACCTGGCCGAGGCCGCCGCCTTCCGCCACGAGCGCACCGAACTGCAGTCCGACCAGGTGCGGCGGCTCGCCGAGCAACTGCCGTTGCCGCAGATCGCGCTGCCCTTCCTGTTCAGCGCCGACCTGGGGCCGCCCGACCTGGCGCTGCTGTCCGCGGCGATGACCGCCGGCATCGACGCGCTGCCCGTGCCGCAGGCGTCGACGAGCGCGTCGGCCGGCCCGTCCGGTGCCGGGAGCGGGTCGTGAGCACGCACGAGGGCCTCCGCGAGATCATCGCCCGCTCCAGCATCGTGGTCTGCACGGGCTCGGGCGGTGTGGGCAAGACCACCACGGCGGCGGTGCTGGCCCTCGAGGGCGCTCGCCAGGGCCGCGACACGGTGGTGGTGACGATCGATCCCGCCAAGCGCCTGGCCGACGCACTGGGGCTGGAGGGACTGTCCGACACCCCCAGCGAGATCGCCGGCCCCTGGCCCGGGCGACTCTCGGCGCTGATGCTCGACACCAAGAGCACCTTCGACGGCCTCATCGCCAAGCACGCCGGTAACCCCGAGCAGGCCGAGGCCATCCTGGCCAACCGCTTCTACCGCAACATCTCCTCGGCCCTGTCGGGCACCCAGGAGTACATGGCGATGGAGAAGCTGTACGAGTTGCACGAAGAGCACGACTTCGACCTGGTGGTGGTCGACACGCCGCCCACCCGCAACGCCCTCGACTTCCTGGACGCGCCGCGCAACATCACCCGGCTGCTCGACCACCGCCTCTTCCGCCTGCTGATGGCCCCCACCCGGGGCATCGTCAAGGCGGTGAACGTCGCCGCCCAGGCCTTCCTGCGCACGGTGTCGAAGGTGGTGGGGGGCGAGGCCATCGACGACGCCATGACGTTCTTCCACGCGTTCGAGGGCATGGAGCAGGGGTTCCGCGAACGGGCCGCCCGGGTGCTCGAGCTGTTGTCCCACGACGAGACGGCCTTCGTGCTGGTGGCATCGCCCCGCCGCGACACCGTCGAGGAGGCCGGCTTCTTCGCCGAGCGCCTGGGCGAGGCCGACATCGCCGTGCGGGCCCTGATCGTGAACCGGATGCACCCCCGGTTCGGCACCGAGACGCCCGAGGCCGCCCGAGAACGGGCCCGCACCCTCGCCGGAACCGACCTCGGCGGCCTCTACGCCAACCTGGCCGACTTCGCGCTGGTGGCGTCGCGCGAGGAGGAGCACCTGCGGGGCCTGGCCACGAAGGTGGCGCCGGCGCCGGTGATCCGGGTGCCCTTCCTGGCCTCCGACGTCCACGACCTCGACGGCCTCGCCGACATCGGCTCCCACCTTTTCTGACTGCTCTTCGGCTGACGCCTCATCGCATCGTCATGGCGCCCTCGTCCCTCGGGCGCCGCGCCCGTCACCCGACCGCTCTTCGGCTGACGCCTCATCGCACCGTCATGGCGCCCTCGTCCCTCGGCGGCGGTTCTGCTGGAAGCGGCGCCTCCTGAGCCGATGAGCACGTTGTGGCGAGCAAGCACGGGTGGCGTGTCCGTGGCGCGGTGGTGGCGCTGGCGGTGGTGTCGGCGGCGATCGCCTCGGTGACCCTGCCCGATCGGCCGGTCGACCTGTGTCCCGACGGCGACGAGGTGGCCACCGTCGACGGGGTGACCCTGTGCAGCCACGGCACCGACGGCGGCGCGCTGGCCGGGCCCACGGAACCGGCGGGCGGAACCGAGTCCGCCCCCCGGGCCATCGCCTGCATCGGAAACGGCAGCAGCGGCGCCCGGGTGCAGGCCGTGTTCGCCCGGCTCGCCGGCCGCGCCGACCGCTACGCGGCGCTGGCGCCGTCCGTGCAGGCCGCCGCCGCCGACGTCGAGCACCTGGTGAACCGCAGCGCGGCCCAGACCGGCGGCGAGCGCCACGTCCGCTGGGCCAGCGCCACCCGGGCCACCGCCACCGGTTGCACGCTCGCCATCGCCCGGGTGACGGTGCCCGCAGGCGCGGCCACCGACTTCGGCGCGCTGGTCGAGAGCCTCGACGCCCAGGGCCTCGACCGCCACGACCGCAAGTACCTGGTGTGGGTCGACTCGCCCACCACCTTGTGCACCGGCATCGCCACCCACCTCAGCGACGATCGGCCCGGGCCCGAGAACTACAACAACACCTCGGTCGGCTATGCCCGCGTCGACGAGTCGTGCCTGGGGCGCGGCGGCCTGGTGGAGACCCACGAGCTGCTCCACCTGCTGGGCGCGGTGCAGCGCTCGGCACCCAACGTCAGCCCCGAGGGCCACTGCAGCGACGAGTTCGACCTGCTCTGCTACGACGAGGACGGCGCCGGCCCGTTCCGAACCACGGTGCGCTGTCCCACCCGGGCCAACGACCGCCGCCTGGACTGTCACCACGACGACTACTTCTCGACCGATCCCGCTCCGGGCAGCTACCTGGCCACCCACTGGAACGCCGCCGACAGCCGCTACCTCGAGGACGAGGCGCCCGTGATCGTGCCGGGGCCCCACGTGGATCCGCCCCCCAACGACGCGTTCGCCGCCGCCCCCGTGCTCTCCGGCTACGCCGGAACGACCCCCGGCACGTTGGCCGGCGCCACCCTCGAGGAGGGCGAGCCGAACCACGGCGGCACGGTGGCGGGTTCGACCTGGTACAAGTGGCGACCCCGCGTGGACGGGCCGGTGTCGGTCGACACCCGGGGCAGCAGTGGCGACACCGTGCTCGACGTGTACACCGGCGCCGATCTGGCCACGCTGGCCCGGCTGGGCAGCAGCGACGACGCCGCCGACCTGGCCCCGCAGAGTCGCGTCACCTTCACCGCCGTCGCCGGCACGACCTATCGCATCGCGGTGTCGGGCCGAGGGCAGCCGATCGACACGGTCCTGCGGTGGGGGCCGCCGCCGCACGGCTTCACCGACGTGCTCCCGGGCGCCCGCTGCGAGACCGCGGTGGGCTGGGCCGCCGCGTTCGCGGTGATGCCGGGGCGCGCCGACCACACCTGGCGGCCCCACGACACGGTCAACCGAGGCCAGGCGGTGGCCACCCTGTGGCGGATGCTGGGCGCGCCGGACCCCGCCGGCGACCCCGACCCGGCGCCGACCAGCACGACCACGACTGCGGTGCCTCCGTCGACCACCGTGCCCGCGTCCACCCCGACGACGAGCGGCACCCCCGGCACCACCACCCCACCGACCGCGACCGAGACGGCCGGTGCATCGACGCCGGCGGCGGGGGGCGGCCCGTCCGAGACCGGCGACCCCTCGCTCCCCTTCACCGACGTGGGTCAGGACGCCCCCTACCGCACGGCGTTGGCGTGGGCGGTCGAGTCGGGCGTGGTCGTCCCGAGCGGGACCACCTTCCGACCCCGCGACCCGCTCACCCGGGCCGACCTGGCCCTGTGGGCCTGGGCCGCGCTCGGCAGGCCTACTGCGCCGCCCGCCTCCTTCGCCGACGTGCGGGCCTCGGCCCCGTACGCGACGGCCGCGTCGTGGGCGACCGCACGACGGCTGGTCGCCAGCTACCCCGACGACTCGTTCCGGCCGGCGACGGCGGTCACCAGGGCCAAGCTGGCCATGGGCCTGTTCGCCCTCGCCGGCGACCCCGCGGCGTGGGCCGCCGTGCCCGCCGGCGACGTGCCGGGCACCGTCGTCTTCTGACCTACTCCGCCGCCGGCGCACGCCGGCCCGTGGGCGCCGGGAGCGCCCGAGTGATGCGCTCCTCTCGTGGGGTCGACCGGATCGACCGGCAGATCTCGCGCTGGAGGGCCGCGCGGATTGGCCGCCGCCAGATCCGTTCCGGCTCCCGATTCGACCGCCAGGACCGTCGAATCGGGAGCCAGTTCCAGGCCTACGATCCGAACGCGAAGGGTGGCGCGGAGCGTCAGTCGTCGGTGGCGGCGGGGGCGAGGAGCGCCTCGGCGGCGCTGTCCACGGTCTCGGTGACCGACACGATGCGGTCGAAGCCGGTGGTGTGCAGCAGCCGGGTGAGCGTGGGCCGGCTGCAGGCGACGGCCACGTCGCCGCCGGCCTCGCGGGCCCGCCTGATGCCTCCGATCAGGGCACCCAGGCCGGCAGAGTCCATGAACGGCACCTCGGACAGGTCGATCAGCAGGCGGCTGCTGTTGGCCAGCCCGCTGAGCGCCTCGCGGAACTCGCCGACGGTGTACGCGTCGAGCTCACCGACCGGTCGGCACAGTGAGTACGGCCCCGGCTGTTCCACCTGGATCTCGAGCATCCGCGCGACCGTATCGAACTGAGCGGTGTTCACGAGCCGAGATCTTTCGCGGGGGCGTCGCGCTCAGTAGCGTGACGGCGTGCCCAACGTGTTGCTCGCCACCGATGCCGACTGGATCCACGACGAGGTCGACGCCGCCCTCACCGACGACGACACCACCGTGATCCGGGTCCGCAGGGGCCGCGAGGTGATCGCCGCGGTCGCCCGGTACGAGCCGGTGCTCGTGCTGCTCGACCTGCAGATCGGCAACATGGGTGGCTTCGCCACCTGCCTCAACCTGCGCCAGGAGGAGGGCTCGGGCCGTCTCAAGTCGCGCCCCATCCTGATGCTGCTCGACCGCCACGACGACCAGTTCATGGCCGGGCGCATGGACGCCGACGGCTGGCTCATCAAGCCCCTCGACGCCTTCCGCCTGCGCAAGGCCGCGCTCGCATTGCGCACCGGCTACACCTGGTTCGAGGGCGCCGACCAGCCCGCCCCGGCCGGCTGACCCAAGCCCCGCGCCGGGGCCTGGCGTATCGTGCGCCCTCGGGGGCCCGACGTGCACCGTCTCAACTACCGCATGGGCGCGACGATCGTGGCGCTCACGCTCACGTCCGCGCTCGTGGCCGGGTCGCCGGGTGCGCCGGTCTCGGCCGACCCGGAGGCAACATCGGTGGCGCCGACCCTCAGTGTCTCGGCCGGCACGGAGCAGAGCTGTGCGCTCCTGGTGGACGGCAGGGTGAAGTGCTGGGGCTACGGCCTGCGAGGGGCACTGGGCCAGGGCGACGCCCAGAACCGGGGCGACGGCCCCAACGAGATGGGCGGCGCGCTGCTGCCAGTGCCGCTCGGCACCGGTCGCACCGCCACGTCGGTCGCCACCAGCCGATTCCACAGCTGCGCGATCCTCGACGACGCCACGGTCAAGTGCTGGGGCGACAACGGCTGGGGCGAGCTCGGCGTGGGCGACAGAGCCGACAGAGGCTGGGCGCCTGGCCAGTTGGGCGACCAACTACCGGCCGTCGACCTGGGACCGAGCCGCACGGCGACCGCCGTCAGCGCCGGCAGCGACCACTCTTGCGCCATCCTCGATGATCACACCGTCAAGTGCTGGGGCGAGGGCGGGCTTCTGGGGACGGGCGACTCCACCGACTACGGCGACGATCCGAACGACATGGGCGACCTCCTCCCCATCGTCAACCTCGGGGCACGCCGCACGACCCTCGCCCTGTCGTCAGGGGCAGGCCACAATTGCGCCGTCCTCGACAACCACAAGATCAAGTGTTGGGGAGTCAACTTCGCGGGGGCGCTGGGCCTGGGCGACCGCGAGGATCGGGGCGACGAGCCGGGAGAGATGGGCGGGCAGCTGCTAGCCGCCGCCCTCGGTACGGGGCGCACGGCCCTCGCCGTCACCACCGGTAGCGGGCACACCTGCGCGCTGCTCGACGACCACACGGTCAAGTGCTGGGGCAACAACGACCACGGCCAACTCGGGCTCGGCGACACCATCAGCCGCGGCGACGATCCCGGCGAGATGGGCGACGACCTGCCGACGGTGCCGCTCGGCACCGGCCGCACCGCCCTCGCCGTGAGTGCGGGCGGCGATCACACCTGCGCGCTGCTCGACGACCACACCGTCAAGTGCTGGGGTCGGGCCGAATTCGGCCAACTCGGCCTGGGCGACACGGTCGTCCGCGGCGACGGGCCCGGCGAGATGGGCGAGCAGCTGCCACCGGTCGATCTCGGCACGGGCCGAACCGCCACTTCGGTCGAGGCCGGCGACCGCCACGTGTGCGCCGTGCTCGATGACGGCGGCATCAAGTGCTGGGGCAAGAACGGCAGCCTCACGCCCGGCGCCGCCGGAGCGCTGGGGCTCGGCGACGACAGGCACCGTGGCGACAACCCCGACGAGATGGGCGATCACCTCCCCGAGGTCGTCCTCGACGGGCCCGCGATCGTCGGCCACGTCTCAGACCAGATCACCGGCGAGGGCGTTGCCGACCAGGAGATCGCGGTGCTGGCGGCGAGCGACCAGCGGATGGCCGTCGGCACCACCACCAACGCCTTCGGCAACTACGCGGTACAGGTGCCCGCAGGCACGTGGTACCTGTACCTGCTGGCCGGACCGAACTCGGGCTGGTACGGCGCGCCGACCCCTGTCGCCGTGACGACCGCCGCCGAGCAAGCGGACCCGGTGCTCAGCCGCCGGGACGGCGACGTGGTCGGGACCGTCAGAGAAGCGGGCACCGCGAACCCGGTGACGACGCCGTGCGCCTGCCTGTGGACGATGGCCTTGGACGACCGCGGCGCGCAAGAGCGCATCGTCGACTCCGCAGGACCGGCCTTCGCCATGGCCCTCCCGGCCGGCCAGCACCAACTGATCGCCGTCGATGCGACGGGTGCCCACGCGCCCCGCTTCCACCCCTCCGCCGCCGACGTGGGGTCGGCGACGGCGATACCGGTCACCGCGGGAGCGACGACCACGGCCGATCTGACGCTCCCGACACAGGTCGCGCCGACGGGCGCGGCGGTGCTCTCGGGAGTCGTGACCGATCAGGCCACCGGTGCGCCCGTGGGCTCCGGCCACGTCGTGGTCCTGAGGGCCGGCGACTACTCGTTCGTCGAGGGGTCCCGCACCAGCGAGGTGCAGGGCCTCTGGAGCGTCGAGGTGCCGGCCGGCGACTATGTCGTCGGCTTCCTCGACCCAGGTCGGCACGAGTTCGAGTGGTACCAGGATCAGCCGGGCGGGAGCCTCGGCTCCGCCACGATCGTGACCGCGCCCGCGGACCATGTGGACGGCGCGCTGACCCCGACGACCGGCACCATCAAGGGCTTCGCCGGCTACGGAGCGACCCGTTTCGCCGGGATCTGGGTCCTGGCCATCGGCCCGAACGGCCTGGCTCGCCAAGCGGTCGCACGAGGCATCGCCGGCTACGAGATCGACGGCCTGGCACCCGGCACCTACCGACTCGCGTTCGTCAACCCGACGAACGGCCGGGTCGAGTACTGGCCGGACCATGCCGCGTTCGCCGACGCCGACGTCGTGACGGTCACCGCCGGCCACACCACCACCGCCGACGCCGACCTCGCCTCGCCCCCCTGAGCCACCGCTTCGGCCATTGCACTGGGGCACACGCGGTGCGGTCCGGTAGCATCGGTCACCCACCGGGAAGTGGCGCAGTTTGGCAGCGCGCAGCGTTCGGGACGCTGAGGCCGCGGGTTCAAATCCCGCCTTCCCGACCAGAGAACGCCCAGGCAGGCGCCCTTTCGGGGGCGCCTGCTTCGCGTCCGAGGCCCGGTCCATGCGCCCCCGACCCCGGCAAGAAGAAGTGCCAAGGCTGTGAGGTGCGAACCGTGTGCCACGCAGCGGCTCGCTGAGCTGCAGGTCTTGCGTCGCCCACTCGAAGATCAGTTGCAGACAAGGCTCGAGTTGCCGATACTGAGAGGGCCGAGGCAATAGCCGAGGAAGTGGACCCGGCGTTCTCCCCCGTTCGAGGAGCCGCCGGGTTTGCGATTTTTCGGTACGTCATCCACAGGGGATCTCGGCCAGAACCGCGGACGCGACTCTTCGACGCCACTGCCCGCCAGCTCCCCACGCCCACCCGATCGCGTCCGGGAGGCTGAGCGACGGTTCGTCCCGTGAACCACGATGGGTGTACTCGAAGGCGTCAGGCAATGCGGCTCCCCGCACTGCGGCGGCGATCGTCCGCCGGTCGACCCGATCACGCTCCACGTGCCTCGAGTCGAGCACCAGCCGCGAGACGCTACGAGACTCACAGGCAACCACGAGTGCTCGAAGGCACGGATCGCGGGCGAACTGGTCGTCGCCACCGAGATACCGCGCCACGAACACGGTCGCCATGATCAGGGCCTCATCCGCCAACGCCATGAAGTGACCGAGGACCACCTTCCTTCGTCGATCGCTCTCAGCGGAGAAGTGGGTCCGACGGCTCCCACCAGGGGCTGCTTCATCGACAGAGCGCCTCACGCGCGACAGATCCGCGTTGGCGACGTCGACCATCGTGAGGAGATAGCGCTGGCGCCGAACGCTCTCGTCGACGAAGGCGGTGCGTTGCATTGTCTGGAGGCCTTCCCCGTGATCATGATGCCCGTCTGGACGAACCGGGTCGCTCGTTCGCCACGTGACCTTCCGCCGCCAGTCCGTGACCGTCCGCGTTGAGGCTCACCATCTGGACGGTGGTCAGTGGTCGGATGACTCGGGCGCCCTGGGTGTCAGGGCGATGTTCGTCGCCTGCGATGCCTCGCGGTGACGATCTCTTTCCACCGGTTGTGCCCTGCACAGCGAGGGCGGAGGTTGGCGATGTCGGTGAGGCCGCCGTCGATCCAGGCGAGGAGGTGGTCGATCTCGCAGTGGACGGAGCGGATGTCGCAGCCGTCGTCTTCGCAGGTGGGGAAGGCGATGATGGCGGCGTCGCGTTGGCGGCCGACGGCGAAGCGGCGGCGGTCGCTGTAGTTGAGGGGGATGCCGTTCTCGTCGACGGCGAGAACGTCGAACCAGCCGGCGATGGAGGCCCAGACGGCTTGTTCGGGGGTGGCGGGGTCGCCGTTGGCCCATTCGCAGCGACGCTGCAACGGATAGGGGAACGCGTCGGGGTCGCCGCATCGGAGCTTGGCGAGGATGCGAGCGAGGGCGGTGAGGTAGGTGTCGTGGTCGCACACGATGGTGGTGCCGATCGACGGCTCGGCGCCGATCCCGGCGTGTTCCTTGGAGGAGCGGGCCATCTCCCGGAGGGCGTCGTGGCGGCGCTGTCCGGGGGTGCGGGTCAGGTCGAGGGAGGTGGCGCCGTCACCCAGGCGGGCCCGGGCTTCGGCCCAGTCCTGGTCGAGGAGGCGTTGGTAGTGGCGGTCGAGCTCGGCGCGGACTTCGTGGTAGCCGTCGCGGGACAGCCAGCCGTCGAGGCGGCCTTGGCCTTCGAAGGTCTCGGAGAGGTGCACGGTGCGTTCGTCGTCGTGGCGGGCGGCGCGTTCCTCGGCGTCTTCTGGTGCCACGATCGCGGTCCACAGCCTGACCTCGGTGGCGAACCCTTGGAAGGTGCGGGTGCGGGCGTAGCCGACGAGGAGTTCTTCGTCGCGGGCGAACAGCTCGGCCAGGCGCAGCGTGTTGGCCCGGGCCAGGGTCTCGACGTGGTCGAGGGAGATGTCGCCGGCGGCGAACGCGGCTTGGGTGTGGGGCATGGTCCGCAACCGGCGGGCCGCCTTCTGCAGGCGGGTCATCGACTGGTGACGGGCCCGGCACCGGCGGGCGACGTGATCGGCAGCGGAGAAGTCGCCGGTGGCCTTGTGCTCCTTGGAGGCGTCCAGCGCCCCCACCGCTTCGATGGTGATGGCATCGAGCACCGACCCGGACCGCACCAACGCCACCGCGGCGTCGGGCAAGGTCGAGGCCGGCTGGTTGGCCCACACGACGGTGCGGAGCTTCTCGGATGCCTCGATGTAGTTCAACAGTTCAGGACACACGGCAGACCACTCCCAACGACACACCGACGACGACACAGCAGACAACGTGGTGGGGAAGAGGCAGTCAGACCAGCCGGGCGCCCTTCCGAACCCGGTGTTCCAGGGCTCGGTGCACTCCTTCAGGCCCGGCGGGTCACGAACTTGACGGTGTCCCCATAGGTGGAGTTGCTGTTGGACTTCGCGATCAGCGTCGCGGTGAGGCTCGATCCGGCTGGTGCGCCGGTCTTGACCTTGACCACGACCTTCACCGAGAGGGTCGCTCCTGGTGCGAGGGTGGGCGTCACGTAGGTGCCCGCCACCACCGCGGCGGTCACGTTCGTGGCGCCGACCGTGTAGGTGACCCCGAACCGCGTGTTGGAGGCGGTGCCCGTCAGTCGGAGCGCGTCGGCAGCCTGGCTGTCGTTCTGCACCTTGACGGTGTAGGTGACCGACGAGCCCCGAGGGGCCGACCCCGACCGGGTCTGGTTCAGGCCGGTCTCGTTGTAGATGTTGTTGCCGATGAAGGTGCCACTGCCCTTCTTGATGCGCCCGTCGGGCAGCGGGGTGGCCACGGTGTAGCTGTGGGTGTCGAAGGCCGTGTTGGCGGCGTTGTCGGTGGCGGTGACGGTGAAGTTGTGGCTGCCATAGGTCACGGTGTTGATGGCTGCGCCGTCGGCCACGGTGCCCACGCAGGTGGCGACCCCCGAGCCACCCACCTCGTCGGCGCACGAGAAGTCCGCCACGACGGCCTGGTTGCGGGCATAGACCGCCCCCTCGGGCGGGGTACGGAGGTCCACGGTCGGGTCGGTGGTGTCGGTGACGACTCCGAACTTCTGGATGCGGTTGTTGCTGCTGTCAGCGACGAAGACGTTGCTGTCGCCGTCGACCGCCACGCCTTGCGCGTTGGTGAACTGGCCGTCACCGGACCCGGCGCTGCCCCACTTCATGAGGAAGGTGCCGGTCGAGGTGAACTTCTGCACCCGACGGTTGTCGCGGTCGACCACGTAGATGTTGCTGTCGTCATCGACGGCCACCCCCCACGGGTAGTTGAACTGGCCGTCACCCGCGCCGTAGGTGCCCCACTGGGTGAGATAGGTGCCGGTCGACGTGAACTTCTGGATCCGGTGGTTGTCGGTGTCGGCCACGTAGACGAAACCGTCGCCGTCGACGGCCACCCCCCGCGGGTAGTGGAACTGGCCGTTGCCGGTGGCGTAGGTGCCCCACTGGGTGAGATAGGTGCCGGTCGAGGTGAACTTCTGGATCCGGTGGGCGTCGGTGTCGGCCGCGTCGTCGGTGGCGGCGCAGCGCCGGGGACGCCCCCAGTGCGTTTCCGTGGAGGCGCAGGGCGCCGCCGATGGGCGGTGGCGACCACGACCCTGGCGACAGAGAGGTCGCCGGTGCGCATCGCTCACGCCGAGGAGCACGGCGCCCGACGCCGCCGTAGGCTCGTTGGGCGAACCGGGAGTGACGAATGCGTCGACATGACGGGCAGCGCACCGTGGTGCGGCTGGTGATGGTCCTGGCCGCGTTGGTGGCCGTCGTCGCGGTGACGCCGACGATGCCGGTGACGCCGGTGGCCGCCGACGGGAACGAGGCGCCCGGCAACCCCGCGGCGTTCCGGTCGATCTCGGGCGGCTACAACCACACCTGCGCCCTACTGTCCACCGGCCAGATGAAGTGCTGGGGGAACAACAACGCCGGCCGGTTGGGACAGGGCGACCTGCGCAACCGGGGCGACAACCCGGGCGAGATGGGCCTCTCGCTCCCCCCGATCAACCTCGGAACCGGTCGCACGGCCACCGCCGCCGTCGCCGGCGGCTACCCGACGTGCGCGATCCTCGACAACGCCACGCTCAAGTGCTGGGGTGGCAGCAACATCGGCGGGCCCGACATCGGAGACGTGCCCGGCGAGACGGGCGACGGCCTCTCGCCGATCAACCTCGGCCCCGGGCGCACCGCCATCGGCGTCACCGCCGGGTACGGGCACACCTGCGCGCTGCGGGACAACGGCACGGTGTACTGCTGGGGCGACAACCTGTCGGGCGACGTCGGCATCGGCAGCCCCGGCTACGGCGGCAGCGGCGACGTCGACCTGGGCACCGGGCGCACCGCCACCGCCCTCGCGGCCGGGTATCGACACACCTGCGCGTTGCTCGACAACGGCACCGTCAAGTGCTGGGGCCTCAACGCGTCCGGTCAACTGGGTGTCGGCGACGTCGCCGTGCGCGGCAACGGCCCCGGTCAGATGGGCGACAGCCTCCCCGAGGTCAAGTTGGGCACCGGCCGCACCGCCACCGCCATCACCGCCGGCGGCGCCCACAGCTGCGCACTGCTCGACAACGGCAGCGTCAAGTGCTGGGGCGACAACACCACTGGCCAACTCGGACAGGGCGACACCACCGACCGCGGCGACGGGTCCGGCCAGATGGGCAACAACCTGCCCGCCGTGGACCTCGGCGCCGGCCGCACCGCCACCGGCATCAGCGCGGGCAACCGTCACACGTGCGCCCTGCTCGACAACGGCACCACCAGGTGCTGGGGCGACAACAACACCGGCCAACTCGGGCTGGGCGACACCCTGCCCCGAGGCGACGGGCCCGGCGAGATGGGCGACGCTCTGCCGGCCGTGGACCTCGGCACCGGCCGCACCGCCACAGCCGTCACCACCGGCTACGAGCACACGTGCGCCATCCTCGACGACACCACCATCAAGTGCTGGGGGGCCAACAACACCGGCCAACTGGGGCTCGGCGACACCCAGACCCGCGGCGACGCTCCCGGCGAGATGGGCGACAACCTCCCGGTCACCGAGGTCACCGGCAGCGGCGTGGCCGGCACGGTGACGACCGCGGGCACGGGCGCGGTGGCATCGTCGGTGTGGGTCGCCGCCCTCGACACCGACGACTTCTCGGTCGCCGCCGGTCGGATCGCCAGCGGCACCGGCGCCTTCGGCATCTCCCTACCGCCGGGCAGCTACTACCTGTACCTGCTCGATCCGAGCGGGGCGCGCCGCCCGGGCTTCTTCGGCCCACCCACCACGGTCACGGTCACCGCCGACCAGGTGACCGCGGCCAACCCGACGATGACCCTCGCCACCGGGTCCGTCACCGGCACGGTGGTCGAGGACAACACCCTCACGCCGATCCCCAACGCGCAGGTGGTCGCCCTCAACGGCGCGACGGGTAGCCCCGAGCTCGCCACCAAGGCCAACGCCTCCGGGCAGTACACGCTGGCGGGCCTGCGGCCCGGCAACCACTTCCTGGCCTTCATCGATCCCGCCGGGAACCACAGCGTCACCTTCTACCCGCACAACCCCGACGTCCTCAGCGCCACACCCGTCGCCGTCACCACCGGCGGCACCACCACCGCCGACGGATCGCTCCCCACCCAGGCGGCCACCGGCACCGGTGCGCAGGTGTCGGGCACGATCAGGGACAGCCTCAGTTCCTCGACGCTGGTCCCGAACGTGCTGGTCGTCGCCCTCCGGGCCAGCGACCTGCGCCTCGCCCGCGTGGCGGTCTCGAACAGCCAGGGCGTGTGGTCCATGCAGCTCGCTGCGGGAGAGGGCTACAAGCTGGGCTTCGTGGACTCCTCGGGCCGCTACCTCATGGAGTGGTACGACGACCAGCCGTCGACCGGCCTCGCCGCCGCCACGACGGTCACGGCACCCACCTCCCGCAACATCTCGATGGTGCGGGACTTCGGGACGCTCACCGGCCAGGTCACCGACGCCCCGGGCAACGGGGCCCTCGCCGACGCCTGGGTGTTCGCCATCAGCTCGAGCGGCGCCACCACCGGCGGGGTCACCGTGGCCAACGGGGGGTACCAGATCCGCAACCTGGCCACCGGCACGTACCGGGTCGCCGTCATCAACCCCTTCACCGGCGAGGTGGAGTTCTGGCAGGACGCCCCCGACTACGCCGGCGGCGCGACCGTCGCCATCACCAGCGGGGCCACCACCATCGCCAGCCCCAACCTCTGACCCGCGACTCGCGGCGACGGCGGCCCCTGGCCTGGGTCAGGGATGGCTCAGCGCGGCGCTGATGGTGGTGTTGCCCCCCGCGGTCACCGCGAAGCTGGTCGAGCCGCCGAAGTCGGGGCTGTTGTCCCAGTACTCCTGCGTGCGACCGCCCAGCGGGTCGGCGATCGTGGCCCGGTACGTGCCCGCAGGCAGGCCCGACAGCGTGTAGGTGCCGTCCGGGCCCGTGACCGCGCCGCCGGCGATGCCCTGGTTGTTGATGGCGATCACCCACGCCCCCTCGATCGGGGTGCCAGAGCCCTGGTCGGTGACGGTGCCGCTCATGGCGCCCGTGCGGCGGTCGAGGGCGGCGTTGGTGGCGGTCGGTGCGGTGACCGACGCCGCCGAGCCGATCCCGTAGAACGGCTGGTTGTCGTGCCACTCCATGTCGTGGGTGCCCGTCTGGTCGATGAAGACCAGCTTGTAGTCGCCGGCCGACACGTTGAGGTTGTACTGGCCGGACCCGTTCGTGGTGGTGGCGCGGGCCAGGCTGTAGTCGGCCGCGTGCATGGCGATCACCGACACGTTCGCCAGCGGGGCGCCCGTGCCCTGCTCGGTGACCGTGCCCGTGAGCGACGACCCACCCGGGTCGAGCGGCTTCGTGGGCAGCGCCCCGTTGGCCGTGGTGACGTTCCCGGCGGAGACCGCCACCGGGCTGGAGTCGGGCACGTTGGGCGACGCCGGCGCGAACTGGGTGACGTGACCACCGGTCGGGTCGACCCACCCGACGAAGTGGTTGCCGGGCTTGAGGTTCGTCAGTGCGTACTGGCCGGAGCCGTTGGCCACGTTGACGATCTCGGGGCCGCCGGTCTGGCCGCTCAGCGAGATGGCGAGGGCGTTCGGGATGGGCGTGCCCGAGCCCTGCTCGGTGACCGTTCCGGCCACCGTGCCGCGGGTGGGCGCCAGGGCCGGGTCGGCGTCGGCGGTGTTGCCGCCGGTGACGCTCACCTGCGTCGGCGACCCGAAGAAGCCGGCGGTGTGCAGGCCCGTGGGGTCGACCGCGTAGACGAAGTAGGACCCCGGTGCGACGTCGGCGTGGTAGTCGCCGGAGCCGTTGGCGACTGCGGCCCCGGCGATGGAGAAGTCACCGGTGCGCAGGACCGCGATCCAGGCGCCGCCGATGGGAGCCCCCGAACCGGTCGCCGTGACGGTGCCGCCGACCGTCCCGGTGACGGCGGCGGGGTTCACCGTCACGTTGACGGTGTTCGAGCCCACCGGCGCGGTCTCGTTCGAGTCCGCGGTGGCCGAGTTGGAGAACGTGGGGATGTTGGCTGCCGAGGTGGTGACGGTGCACTCCCGGGTCGCCGACGCGCCCACCGCGATGGTGCCGACAGACCCGGAGCACCCGGGGGCGTTGGGGTCGTTCACCGAGACCCCGGTGAGCGCCATGTTGCCGGTGTTGGTGACGGTGACGTGGAGGTGTATCGGTTGGCCTGCGTTGACCGAGCTCTCGTCGGCCGTGGCGGCGACGGTCATGGCCGGGCTGCCGATGAGGGTCGACACGACGGTCTGGTTGGGGTTGTCGGGGATGCAGGGGGTGTTGACGTCGTTCCAGTTGATGTTGATGAGGACGATGATGAACTTCTTGTAGAAGAGCTTGGCGTTGATGCTCGGTGGCTTCCAGTCGATCGTGCTCCCCGCCGCACCGTTGACCGTGCCGTCGACGTCGACGCTCGGGATGATGTTGATCGGCACCCAGGCGCCGTTGGTCTCCTGCACCTCGATGGTCGTCGGCGTGACGTCGGCGTTCACCCGGATGCGGCCGTTGGTGTCGTTGACCACGTTGTAGGAGGACTTGATCTGGATCACGATGTTGGACCCGACGCGCGACACGCTGGCCCACGAGGGGTCAGGGCTGAGGCTCACGGTCACGCTGTTGGGGTCCAGGCCCGCGGGGATGGGCTGGGTGATGTCGATCTGGCGGATGTAGACGTACCCGAGCGCGAAGCCGAGGTCGGGCAGGTCGCCGGTGAGGTCGGGGAAGGGGACGTCGAGGTCGTAGTGCATGGTGGCCCCCGGCGCGACCGGGTCGGGGGTGTCGTTGATGGAGATGTCGTTGTCGAGCGGCACCGTGTCGGGGATGAGGCCGGCCGCCACACCGCCCTGTGCGGCGGGGAGGTCACACGTGAACGCCACCGCCGTCGTGTCGGCGCCGGCGGGACCCGCCGGCGTCACCGCGGTGAGCACCGTCAACACCATGGTGGCCGCCACCACGCCTGCGATCATGCGCCGCATCTGATCCCCCCCGGACCTCGCCTCGTTCGACGCACCGACGGTAGCCGGACACGTCCGGCCCAGGCCACATCCGCCTCGCCGGTCGATCTCATCACTTCGGCGCCGCATCGACCCACCACGGGGATCGACGACCACGGGGATCGACGACCGAGATTCCCGTCACGCGCATCCTTCGCTCGGGTCGGGCCGCGCAGCAGCCGGGCTCAGCAGGCCATCACGCTGGCCATCGCCGTGCAGAACTCGGCCCACCGCAGCGGATCCACGGTTCCCGCAGGCCGCAGCAGGCGGGAGACCGGCACCAGTTGGATGTTGTCGAGGTTGGCCGCCGACCCGTCGGCCACCCCTTCGCGAGGGCCGAGGAGCACCTCGGTGGGGATGCCACGTACCACCGTGGTGATCGGGGCCACCAAGACCCGGGTGAGGCGACCGGCGACGCGTGCACGCGTGAGCACCACCACCGGCCGCACCTTCTCGAGATCGGCCCACCACACCTGACCGTGGCCCAGCCCGGTCAACGCCCACCTTCGCGGCGGCGGACGGCCAACTCGATCACGTCGGCGGGAACCTCGCCGACGTAGGCCAGGTCGGGGCCGGGCGGGACCGACCACGAGAGGTCGGGATCGACCTCGTAGGGGTGCTGCTCGAGCGCCTCGAGCTCGCGTCGCGTCTCTTCCTGTTCGATGAGGGCCGACAGGGCGCGGTCGAGCACCTCGCTGTCGCGACCCTCGACCAGGCGCCGGCAACGGGCCAGCCTGGTGGCATCGACCGTGGTTGAGATCCGAGCACGCCCCATGCCACAGATCGTAGCACTCGTGCGCCGGTCGACCCTGGGCGCGGACCGCGGCAACACGCCCAGCACCCGCGGCCCGTCTCCCCCTCGCGCCTACCGGCGGAGCCGCACCTGTCGCCGCCCGTCCCGTTCCGTGCGGACCGGCTCAGCCGGGCGGCGGCGCCAACCGGGGGTCGACCGTGGCAGTGCGCCCCGCGCTCACCGACACCGGGTCGGCCGAGGCGAAGTCGGGTCGGTCGTGGTCGAACTCGAACACGTGCGCCCCCGTCGGGTCGACGATCGCCACCTTGTAGCTGCCGGCCGGCAGACCACCGATCGCGTATGCCCCCGCCCCGTCCGCCACTGCCCCACCGACCACGGTGCCCGTCGCCGCGCCCACCGCGATCACCCACGCACCGCCCACCGCGGCCCCGCTCCCGTCACCGGTGACCGTGCCCGCGATCGAGCCCGTCGGTCCGGCCGGCGCCAACGCCGCGCTCACCGTCGTGGGCGCGCCGGCGGTCGCGGTCACCAGCGCGGCGCCGCCGTAGTCCCCCAGCGGCCGGTCGTCGAAGAACTCACCGGTGTGTCGACCGGACGGGTCGAGGAGCTCCACCCGGTACTGACCCGGCGCCACCGCCAGGGTGTACGAGCCGTCAGCGGCCGTCGCCGCACCCCCGGCCAGGGAGCCGTCGCTGCCGATCGCCACCACCCAACCACCGGCGACCGGGGCCCCCGAGGCGGCGTCGGTCACCGCTCCCCTGATGGTCGCGGTCGGCGACGGGGGCGCCGGCCGCACCGCCAGTCCCACGTCGACCGAGGTCGCCCGTCCGGCGGTGACGGTTGTGCGGTCGGCCAGTGCGAAGTCGGCCCGGTCGCGCTGGAACTCGAAGGCGTGGGCGCCGGTGGGGTCGAGGATCGCCAGCTTGTAGCTCCCCGCCGGCAAGCCGCCGATCGCGTACGCGCCCGAGCCGCCGGCCACGGCGCCTCCCCGCACCGTGCCCGTCACCCCGTCGAGTGCCAGCACCCACGCACCGCCCACCGCGGTCCCGCTGCCGTCGCGGGTGACCGAACCGGTGATCAACCCGGTGGCCCCCGCCGGTGCCAGCGCCGCGCTCACCGTCGACGAGGACGCCGCGGCGACGGCCACCACCCTCGCCGCCTCGAAGTCGCCGAGGGCCCGGTCGTCGTAGAGCTCGCCGGCGTGGCGGCCGGACGGGTCGAGCAGTTCCACCCGGTAGGGGCCCGGCGCCACCGCCATCGAGTACGTGCCGTTCGCCGCGGTCACCGCCCCGGTCAGCGAGCCGTGGGCGCCGATGGCCAGCACCCAACCGCCGGCGACCGGTGCGCCCGACACCTCATCGGTCAGCACCCCGGTGATGGTGCCGGCCGCCAGCGCGCCCACGTGGATCGCCAGCGCGCTCATCGCCGGGACGGTGGCGGTGAAGCGGCCGGCGGCGTCGACGGTGACCGTGTCGCTCGAGCAGGCACCGCGGGTGACCTGGGCGACCGTCACGTTGCAGTAGGTGCCTGCGGCCATGCCCGTCTGGAACGTGCGGGTGACGGGGGCGGTCTCGGCGTTGACGACCACGTAGCCCAGCGACCCGCGGCCGAAGGCGATCTGGTCGTTGCCGTTCGTCCACCAGTTCGTCACCGAGGGGTTGGCGGCGGTGGCCGAGCGGAACCCCACCATCCCCGCGATCGGGCGGTGACGGTGCTCACACATCCACGGCCCGTCGCAGTCGGCCACGCCGCCCTGGAACACGCTGGTGGTGTTGCCGTTGGCGTCGGACGGCGGCCCCTGGTCGGTGTTGGTGAAGTCGTAGCTCGACATCACCGACGGGTGCCCGTAGGGCCAACCCAGCGCGAACACGTTGGCCAGGTCGTGCAGGGCGCCGTTCTTGAAGGTGATGATCGACCCGCCGCTGCCGTGGCCTCGCTGGTTGTCGTGGTTGTCCGTGAAGACCTGGGCGTTCGCGCTCGGCAGGAACCCCCACGACGGCCCGAAGTTCGACAGCCACGACAGCTGCCCGCTGAGGAACACCCGGCTGATCTCGCGGCTGTAGGCGAACTCGGTGACGTCGCCGTTCCCCACGTACTCACTGGCCCGGATCGGCTCGCCCGAGCCCTCGATCACCTCCTGGTACACGTACGGATCGCCGTGGAGACGGGACTCGATGGCGGCGACGTCCGAGGCCGCGATGTGCTTGGCCGCGTCGATGCGGAAGCCGGCCACGCCCAGGTCGACGAGGTCGTTCAGGTAGGCGGCGATGCGGTCACGCACCACGGCCGAGCCGGTGTCGAGGTCGGCCAGGTTCAGCAATTCGCAGTTCTGCACCTCGTAGCGGTCCTGGTAATTCGCGATGTCGTCGGTGCCGTTGCGCCCGCAGTGGTGGAAGTTGGCGGTGGTCCACAGGCCCGGGAAGTTGTAGGGCGTGTAGGTCGACCCCCCGCTGCCGGTGCCCGAGCCCACCGCGGCCATGTGGTTGATCACCGCATCCACGTAGATGTCGACGCCGGCCGCCCGGCAGCGACCGACCATCGACGCGAACTCGGCCCGGGTGCCGCTGCGGCTGGTCAGCTGGTACGACACCGGCTGGTAGCGCTGCCACCAGGGCCGGCCGGCGACCAGCGCGTGCTCGTTCGGCGGCGACACCTGCACGGCCTCGTAGCCGTTCGGCCCGAGGAACTCCTCGCACTCGCGGGCGACGTCGGCCCACGTCCACTCGAACAGGTGCACGATCACCCCACCCGGCCGCTCGACCGAGGTCGCCGCCGGTAGCGGGCCCGCAACGGGTGCCGGGACCGTGGCGGCCGGCGCGACCGAGGTGGCGACCGCACTCGAGGCCACCAGCACGCCCGCGAGCGCGAGCACGCGCACGACGGTCGACGTGCCGCGCCCCGGTCGTCGCGCCCCCACCGCGTCGAGCCTACGGAGCCGGGTACCCGATCGAGCCGGTTCCGCCGAACGATCATGGCCGTGACCGTGCTGACGCGATCCTCGCTCCGTTCTGGCTCCCGAATCGACCGCCAGGACCGTCGAATCGGGAGCCAGTTCCAGCCCTGGTCGCCAGCCCCTCAGGGCGCCGCGGCGTTGGGGACTCGCCCGGAGACGAGCGGCAGGAGACGAGCGGTACCGTGGCGGCGCCGACGAAGTCGGGGAGGCCGTCATGATGCGCAGGATCCTGGTAGCGGTGGTGGTCCTCGCGGGTGCATTGGCTGCGGTGTCGAGCGCCGCCCCGCCGGGGGGTGCCGACGGCAACGAGGCCCCGGGCGCGCCGGCGGCGTTCCGCTCGATCACGGCGGGCGGAGCGCATGCGTGTGCGATCGTCACAGCCGGCCGGCTCAAGTGCTGGGGGAACAACCCCGAGGGGCAATTGGGCCAGGGCGACCGGGTCAACCGCGGCGACGGACCGGGCGAGATGGGCGCCGACCTCCCCGCGATCGACCTGGGCCTCGGGCGCACCGCCACCGCCGTCACCGCCGGCAGCCAGCACGTGTGCGCGCTGCTCGACGATGCCACCGTCAAGTGCTGGGGTGATGGCAACAACGGCGCCACCGGTTACGGCGACACCTTCGACCGCGGTGTGGTCGCCGGGCAGCTCGGCGTCGGCCTGGGCCCCGTCGACCTCGGCACCGGGCGCACCGCCACCGCCATCAGCGCCGGCGCCAACCACACGTGCGCGCTGCTCGACAACGGCACCGTCAAGTGCTGGGGCAACAACGAGAACGGGCAGCTCGGACTGGGCGACAGCACCACTCGGGGCGACGGCCCCGGCGAGATGGGCGACAACCTCCCCGCCGTCAGCCTCGGCACCGGCCGCACCGCCACCGCCATCAGCGCCGGGTACACCCACACCTGCGCCGTCCTCGACAACGGCACCGTCAAGTGCTGGGGACAGGGCACTGAAGGGCGGCTCGGCCTCGGCAACACCACGAACCGTGGCGACAGCAACTCCGCCGGGCACCAGATGGGCGACAACCTGCCCGCCGTCAGCCTCGGCACCGGCCGCACCGCCACCGCCATCAGCGCCGGGTTCAGCCACACCTGCGCCCTCCTCGACAACGCCACGGTCAAGTGCTGGGGCGCGAACCAGTTCGGCCAGCTCGGGCTCGGCGACACCACACCGCGCGGCGACAGCACCTCACCGGGGCACCAGATGGGCGACAACCTGCCCACCGTCAGCCTCGGCACCGGCCTCACCGTCACCGCCATCAGCGCGAGCGCCGGCTACGCCTGCGCCCGCCTCGACAACGCCGCCGTCAAGTGCTGGGGCAGCAACTCCTCGGGGCAACTCGGGCTCGGTGACACCGTGAACCGCGGTGTTGCCGCGGTGGAGATGGGCGACAACCTGCCCACCGTCGGCCTCGGCACCGGCCGCACCGCCTCCGCGGTCACCACGGGCGACTCCTTCGCCTGCGCGCGCCTCGACAACGCCACCCTGAAGTGCTGGGGCCAGGGTGCCAGCGGCCAGCTCGGCCAGGCGGGCACCGCCAACCTGGGCGACGGCGCCGGCGAGATGGGCGACAACCTGCCGACGGTCCCGCTGGAGGGCGCGGGCATCGAGGGCACCGTGGAGTCGACGACCGGGCCGTTCCTGCCGGGTGTGCTCGTGGCGGTACTGCGCCCCGCCGACTTCTCCATCGCTGCGGGCGGATCGGCCAACGGCAACGGCGACTTCAGCATCGCCGTGCCCGCCGGGCAGTACTTCGTCTACGTCCTCGACCGGACCGGCGGCTTCCAACCCGCGTTCCTCGGCGCGCCGACCACCGTCACCGTGAGCGCCGGCCAGATGACGGTGGCCAACCCCACCATGACACCGACCACCGGGTCCATCGCCGGCACCGTGACCCAGGCCGGCAACGGCACCCCGGTCGGCGGTGCGTGGGTGCTGGCGCTGAACGCCACGACAGGCGCGCCCGAGACCGGCGTGGTGGCCGACGGGTCCGGTCACTTCACCCTGCCGGGCCTGCGCCCCGGCAACCACCTCGTGGCCTACCTCGACCCGGCCGGTGGCCACGGCACCCGCTTCCACCCCAGCGCCACCACCGTGGCGACGGCCACTCCCGTCGCAGTCACCGCGGCAGGCACCGCCACCGCCGACGGGACGTTGCCGGCCCAGGCGGTGGCGGGCACGGGGGCCGCCATCACCGGACGGGTGGGAGAGCCCGGGAGCACCAGCGGGCTGCCGGGCATCCTGGTGCTGGCGCTCCGGGCGAGCGACCTCACCATGGCCCGGGGGGCGGTCACCAACGCCACCGGCAACTACATGCTCAACGTCACCCCCGGCGACTACAAGCTGGCCTTCCTCGACCCGACCGGGCGCCACGCCATGGAGTGGCACGACAACCTGCCCTCCAGCGGGATCGCCGGCGCCACCTCGGTCACCGCGCCGGCGTCGGTGAACGCCACCCTCGACCAGACCACCGGCGCGATCTCCGGCACCGTGCAGAACGCCATCAACCAGCCGCTCACCAACGCCTGGGCCATCGCCATCGGTCCGACCGGTGTCGCCGGCGCGACGGTCACCACGAGTGGCGGCTACACCATCTCGAACCTCCCGGTCGGCACCTACCGGCTCGCACTCGTGTACCCCCCGACCGGCGCCTTCGAGTACTGGCAGGACACTCCCGACTACCCCGGGGCCACCGTCTTCGTCGTCACCGCCGGCGGCACCACCGGCATCGACGCCACCATCGGCCAGTAGGGCAGACGTCGCCTGACGGGGCACTAGCGTGGCCGGATGCCAGAACCGGCGGCCCTCACCATCCCGGCGCGGTGCTACAGCGACCGCCAATGGGTGTTCACCGAGAACGAGAAGCTGTGGCGCAAGGCCTGGCTGCTCGCGGGGACGGTCGAGCAGGTGGCCGAGCCCGGCGACTTCGTCGAGACCCGCTTCGGCCTCGCCCCCATGATGCTGGTCCGCGGCCAGGACGGTCGGCTGCGGGGGTTCGAGAACGTGTGCCAGCACCAGGGCGCGCCACTCTGCCTCGGCTCGGGCAAGGGCCTCACCGAGATCGAGTGCAAGAACCACCGCTGGTGCTGGGACCTCGGCGGCCACCTCACCGCGGTCGACTTCGGCCAGCCCGTGGGCGACGGCAACGACATCCCGCTGCGACCTCTGGTGGTCGAGCCCTGGGGCCCGTTTGTGTTCGCCACCTTCGACCCGGGTGCCCCGCCGCTCGCCGACGCCATCGCCACCCTCGTCGCCACGCTCGACACCGCGGGCATCGACCCGAGCTCGCTGCGCTGCCGGTCGATCGTGTCCACGCTCGTCGGGGGCAACTGGAAGTCGCTGCTCGACGAGACCACCGCGGTGGGCGCCGTGCCCGACCTGGGCGTCCGCCAGTACCCCGACCTCGCCGTCCGGGTCGACGGCGGCAACGTCACCGTCGTCCGGGCGCGCCCCTACGTGTCGATCGACCGCGCCCAGTTCGACGTGTTGGTGTTCGAGCCCCGCCCGGCCGGCAGCGCCGACACCGGGCACCGGCCGCTCGAGGTGACGCTGAAGGGCGACGCCGAGCTGCCCGCCGAGACGGGCGTCGACCCCGAGCTCATCGACTTCGCCCGGCGTCAGGTCGGGGCGGTGCCGCCCACCGACGACCTCACCGCCGACGCCGACACCCCCGAGCTGCTCGCGTTGCACACCTGGCTCGACGCCTTCGGCGTCACCGCCGGCTGACCGACGGCGAACGGGCGTAACCCGAGAGGGTGAAGGACGTCCGGGGCCACTTGGCCCACGGGCGTTCCGACCGCCGGGCGCCGTCGAGGGCGGAGCGCCGATGCCGGCGGACCGTGCGCCTCACCGAACGCCGAGCCGTACGCTCACCTCGACGCCGCCCCGATCGAGGAGCCCCGTGTTCGAGAAGCGCCTGAAGAAGAGCGGCACCCGCTGCGACGCCGTGGTGGTGAGGAGCACGCGCACCGCGTCGTCGGTGGGCAGCACACCGGCCAACACCCGGGTGGTGTGGAAGGTCGCCGTCGAGGTGCGTCCGGCCGGGCGGGCACCGTTCGGCGACGAGGTCACCGTCAAGATCCCGCCCGGGCAGAGCGGCCCCAACGCGGGCACCGTGTTCCCCGCCTGGGCCCACCCCGACAAGGACAAGGCCTACATCGAGACCGAGGGGGCCGAGGCCCTCGAGACCGGGATGAACGCACGGCTGGCCGCGGCCGGCATCCAGGTCGACGTCCCCGAGGGCGTGACCGACCCCGCCGAGATGACCCGCATCCTCAGCGAGCAGATCGAGCGCCAGCAGGCCGAGCAGGCCGAGCAGGCCGCCGCGTCCGAGGACGACCCCACCGCGGGGCGGTGACGCAGGGCCGGATCCGCCGACGAGGACCGTTCTGGTGGCTCGAACGTGACGCTGACGACACGATCCAGCCACCGGAACGAGCGATCGGCCCCGACGGGTCCGGGGACGGACCGGGCCGACGTCAGCTGACGAGGGCGAGCACGTCGGCCGCCGCCGCGGCGCCGTCGAAGATCACCTCGCCCTGGCGCAGGGCGATGCAACGCTCGGCCCGCTCGACGTAGGTGGGGTCGTGGGTGGCCACCACCAGCGCGGCGCCGGCGGCGTGGCGCTCGTAGAGCAGCTCGACCAGCGCCGAGCGACCGCTCAGGTCGAGACCCACGAAGGGCTCGTCGATCAGGAGCAGGTCGAACGGCCGGGCCAGGCCGAGGGCCAGCGAGGTCTTCTGGCGCAGGCCGCGGCTGAAGCGGGCGGGCAGGTCGTCCACCCGGTCGGCCAGGCCCAGCCGCTCGACCAGGTCGGCCTCGGCGTCGCCGTAGCCGTCGGTGCCGTGCAGGCGCCCGAGGTAGTCGATGTGCTCGCGGACGCTGAGGTCGTCGTAGAGCACGGGCTCGTCGGGCAGGAACGACACCGCGGCGCGGGCCTCGAGCGATCCGGCCGGGAAGCCGTCGATCTCGACGTCGCCCTCGGTGGCGTCGAGCAGGCCCGCCACCAGGCGCAGGAACGTGGTCTTGCCCGAGCCGTTGTGCCCCACGAGCACCACGCTCTCGCCGGGGGCGACCTCGAGGTCGAGCGGGGCCAGGGCCTCGACGTCGCCGTACGACTTCATCAGGCCGTCGGCCACCAGCACGGGCGTGGGCCCCTGCGGCTTCTTCTTGCGCTTGGTCACGATCGCTCCAGTCGGGTCTTCACCTTGCGGGCGGCGGGTTTGGTGGGCGCCGGCCGACCGGCCGCGCCCGAGGAGCGCCCACCGCCGGCCGACGGCCGATTGGGCCCCGACGAGCCCCGGTCGGTGTCGGCGGCCGCCTGCCCGGCGGTGGCCAGGCCCTGCATCTCCTGCAGGTTGCGCCACCACGCCTTGATGACCTCACGCTGGTGCACCCAGGCGACCACGAGGCCCACGATCACCAGCACCACGAACCCGGTGGCGAGGGCCGCGTCGTAGGGGTTGCCGCCGTTCTCGTGGGCGGTGCGGGCCAGCGCCACGGGCAGGGCGCCCAGGGTGGCCACCAGTGGCGGCCACACGGTGCGGAAGGCGGTGCGGCTGCCCTGCACCTCGGGGGGCAGCAGCTGCCAGTTGTCCGACGGCTCGGGGGCGCCCATCACCACGCTGATCACCGCGCCGGCGCCGCCGGCGAGCGACAGGGGCAGCAGGCAGAGGGCGGCGAGCTTCACCCCGTCGACCGACGGGTCGACCAGCACCGCGGTGGCGCCCGCGACGATGCCCACCTTCACCATCACCAACGCCGCCACCGGCAGGTGGCGGACCATGATGTGGCCGACGGTGAGCGGCAGGGCGTCACGCCGCCCGGGGTGGTCGGTCTCCTGGGCCAGTGGCTCGATGGCGTCGAGGCCGGCGATGAACATGGCCAGGCCGGCCACGACCACCAGGGCGATCGTGCCCTCCCACACCCCTCGCAGCGCGAGCCCGGCCACGACGGCGACGATGACCAGCCGAGCGATGCGCGCCGCCGGCCAACGCAGGATGCCGCGCACCCCCCGGTGCCAGATGGGAAACCGGCCGTGGTGGCGCTCACGCACCCACGGCTCGAGTCGGGGCAGCTCCATGGCCAACTGGCGCCGCAGCACGATGACCGTGCGCAGGTCCTGCAGGGTGGCCGCGAACTTCAACTGGCCCACCAGGCGGGTGCGGCGCTCCGCCGCCTCCAGCGACACCCCGCCCACGCTGGCCAGGCCGAATCCCAGCAGCACCACGGCGACCACCAGCGGGACGACGGCCAGCACCTCGAAGTCGATGGGCCAGAACGCCAACTCCCCCAGGTACGCCGTGGGCGAGGTGGGCAGCACGTCGAACGCGTCGGCGATGGCCCAGGCCAGCAGTCCCCCGCCGACCACCGTGGCCACCCACGACGGCAGGCGGCGGCCCGAAGCCAGGAAGGCGCAGCCCAACCCGAGCGCCACCGTGGCCGCCGCGAACAGCGCCCCGCAGGCGATCCAGGCGAGCGGTGAGCCGCCGAGGCGGCGCACCGCCAACTGACCCACGATGGCCCCCACCACGACCGAGAGGAACATGGCGAAGCGGAGCTGGCGGACCGCCGGGCCCCGCAACGCCGCGGCGCGGGGCACCGGGGCGAGCAGGACGTGGCGGACGTCGGGCGCCTCGAGCGCGATGGGGCCGCCCCGTGCACCCGACCGCAGCCCCAGCGCCACGGCGGCGGCCACGATCACCCCGAGCAGCGCGGGACCCTCGGCCAGCACCCGGTCGATGCCGGCCTGGTCCAACCGGGGCCCGCTGGTGAGGCCGGAGAGGAACAGCACCGCACCGCCCCCGAAGATGGCCGCGAGGTACACCTGGTAGAGCGCGTCGATCCAGTGGATCTTGGCCACCCGCCGCTTGCGTCGAGCGGCCCGCAGGCCGGCCAACGCGGCGATGCTGACGGTGGGCTCGGGTGCCAGCGTGGTGGTCACGCGGACCGCTCCGGGCACCCCACGAACGCGGCGCCGCGCCGACGTCGGCAGGGCGCGGCGCGGCGGGCATGCGGGCCGCTCGGGCCGGGCGCCACCGTCGTCGTCACGCCCGGCATCGTACGCTCGCGGTGTGCCGGGACTCCCATCGCCCCAGGCGCTGCTGTTCGCCGCGGTCGACGCCACCGCCGACGGCCCCGTGCGGCGCGAGGCGCTGTACGCCGCGGCCGTGCTCATCGGGGCCACCGCGTTCCTGCTGCTGGTCACCGCGGCGCTCACCCGGCCACGACGCCCCGATCCCGGCGAGCCCACCATGGACCTCGGCCCCGAACCGCCCGCCGTCGTCGACCTGCTCACCGACAACTTCGAGGTGACCTCCGAGGCGGTGCCGGCCACGCTGCTCGACCTGGCCGCGCGCCGGTGGGTCGAGCTCGAGGCGTACGGCGACCAGACCCTGTGTCGCCTGTCCTCCGCCGGCACGGGCCCACTGCTGCCCTACGAGCAGCGGGTGCTGTCCCACCTGCACGAGCTCGCCGTCGGAGGCGTGGTGCCGGCCGAGGCCCTCACCACCGGCCCCGAGGCGGTGTCGGCCGCCTGGTGGCGCTCGTTCCGCCGTGAGGTGATCGCCGACGCGCGCGGCCGGGGCCTGTGCCGCCGACGCTGGCCTCCGTGGGTGGCGGGCCTGGCGTGGGTGGCGGTCCTGCTGTCGACGGCGTTGCTGTGGGCATCGGGCATCGACTCCAACGACGAAGGCCTCGCCCCCACCGCCGTCGCCGTGCTGGCCGCGATCATCGTCACCGGATCGGTCGCCGGCCGCATCACCGCGTCCGACCGACAGCGCGACACCCCCGCCGGGCTGGAGGTCGGCGGGCGCTGGCTCGGGGTCCGGCGCTACCTCGTCGACCACGGCGACTTCGCCGACCAACCGGCTGCGGCCGTGGCGGTGTGGGACCGCTACCTGGCGCACGCCGCCGCCATGGACCTGGCCGGTCTGGCCGTGCAGCAACTGCCGCTCGGCGCCGAGGACGACCGCCATGCGTGGAGCGCGGTGACGGGCGAGTGGCGGCCGGTGATCGTGGACTACCCCAGGTTCAAGCCCGGTTGGGGCCGGCACCCTGCCGCGGCCATCGCCCTGGGCCTGCTCGGCGCGGCAGCATCGGCCGCCGTGGCGTGGGGCTCGTTCCGCTTCGCCCACGACACCGACCTGGACGGGCGGCTCACCCTCGACCCCGTGCTGCTGGACCGCGCCGGGTGGGTGGCCCTGCTGGTGTGCTTGGCCATGCTCGTGCCCCTGGGCTACGCCGTCGCCGAGCTGTGGCGCGGCCTCGCCGACGCGTTCGGCCGGCGCACCGTCACCGGCCTGGTGCTGCGCACCAGGGCGCGGGCCGGCGGCATGCAGGCGCCCCGCGTCGTGCGCTACTTCACCGACCCGGAACGGCGGGGCAGCACCGAGCCCGAGCCCCGGTGGTACGTGGCCGTCGACACGGGTGAGCTCGACCGCTTCGACGCGTGGCGGGTGCGACGCCGCCACTACCAGCGGGTGCACCAGCACCAGCGCGTGGAGGTGGAGCTGACGCCACGACTCGGCTACGTGCGCTCCGTCACGCTGCTCGACGCCTCGGGCCGGGCGCTGGGCGCGCCCGCGGTCGAGTCGCTCCCGCCGCTCACCCCCGACCAGGCGACCGCGGCGTCGGCCCTGCTCGCCGCCGCCCGCGCCCTGTCCGAAGAGCGGTAACCGCCGGAAAATCCGAACGGGGGGTCGATTGACACAGTCAGGTGTGGACCCCACTGGCACCGAGGCGACCGATGCCGCGCTCCTCGCCGCGGTGCGCGACGGCGACCGGCGAGCGCTCGAGGTCCTCTACCGCCGGCACGCCCCGTGGCTGGCGCTGCGCTTGTCGCACCGTTGCGCGGATGCGGGCGTGGTCGACGAGGCCCTCCAGGACACGTTCGTGACCGTCTGGCGGAAGGCGGGCTCCTGGTCGGGTGAGGGCGAGGCGGCAGCCTGGATCTGGGGCGTGGCCATCCGCACGCTCATGAGCCGCATGCGGCCACGAGCCCCCCTGCTGGCGCGGCTGGCGGCCCGGCGCTCCGAGCCCCTCGACTCGGCCGAAGACCTCGTGCTGACTGGGATCCAGCACGGCGAGCTGGGGCCAGCCATCGACAACCTGTCCCCCGAGTTGCGCTCGGTGGTCCAGGCCACGGTCCTCGACGGCCTCACCACCCGGGAGGCCGCTCAGCTGCTGGGCATCCCCTCGGGCACCGTCAAGACCCGCATGCGCCGGGCCCGCCACGAGCTGCGGGCGGCGCTGGCATGAACCGCCCCGACCGCGCCGTCCCAGCGCTCACCCCAGCGCACCTGCGAGCGCTGCCCCCGTCGCACCAGCGAGCGCTGCCCCCGTCTGCCCGCCGCACCCGAAAGGCCCCGCTATGACCGCCGGCCCCTGGCACCTCGACACCGATCTGCTCGACCGCTACGCCGCGTTCACCCTGGGCCCGTCCGGGCGCGCGTCGGTGGAGTCCCACCTGCAGGCGTGCAGCACCTGCCGTGCCGCGGTCGCCGAGAGCGAGGCGGCGGCTGGGCTCGACCATCGCCTCGACCACGTCTGGGCCGCCACGCTCGATCGCATCGACGTTCCCCGGCGCAGCTGGCTGCACCGATTGGCGGCCGCGGTCGGGGTTCCCGACCACCTGGCCCGCCTGCTCGGGATCACCGCCGCGTTCCGAGCGGCATGGGTGGCGTCGGTCGCGCTGGTGATGGCTGCCGCCGTGGCCATCGAGCGGGGCGGGCTGGGGCCGGTGCCGTTCCTGCTGCTCTCACCCCTGGTGCCCGTGGTGGGCGTCGCCGCCGCGTACGGCGGGGGCACGCGCGACCGCAGCTGCCGTCCCTTCGAGGTGGCCACGCCCTTCGGCGAGCTGCGCCTGGTCCTGCTCCGCAGCACGGCGGTGACGGTGGCGTCGATCGCGCTGCTCGCCGCCGTGTCGCTGCTGCTGCCCGGTGTCGGCCTGGAGTCCGTGGCGTGGCTGCTACCCGCGCTCGCCCTCACCGCGGCCACCCTGGCGCTGACCACCCGCGTACCGCCCGAGCGGGCCGCCTGGGTGGTCGGGGTCGGCTGGCTGGCCACCCTGCAGATCGGCGGCACCCTCGCACCGCGAGCGCAACGACCCACGGCCACCGATCTCGGCGCCCTCGGCCTGCCGCTGCAACTCGTCGCGCTCATCGTCCTCGTCGTGTCGACGACGGCGTTCGTCGCGCGCCGCCACCAGATCGATCTCCCCACCCGGTAACGGAGGATCCCCATGCCCATCACGGTCCGCATCGACGACCTCGAGAAGCGCTTCGGCCGGGTCCGGGCCGTCGACGGCGTCTCCCTCACGCTCGAGCCCGGCATCATCGGGTTCCTCGGCCCCAACGGCGCGGGCAAGACCACCCTGCTCCGCATGATCGCCACGGTGCTCGCGCCCGACGGTGGCGGCCTGGAGGTGCTCGGCCACGACCCCCGCGCCGCCGCCGACCGGGAGGAGATCCGCCGGCGGCTCGGCTACCTGCCCCAGGAGCCCGGCTTCCACCGCAGCTTCACCACCTTCGACTTCGTCGACTACATCGCCATCCTGAAAGGCCTCACCGACCGCCGGCGGCGCCACGACGAGGTGCGGCGGGTGGTGGGCCTGGTGGGCCTCGACCAGGTGATGCACAAGCGCATCCGCGCCCTGTCGGGCGGCATGCGCCGGCGGGTGGGGATCGCCCAGAGCCTTCTGGGCGACCCGGACCTGCTCGTGCTCGACGAGCCCACCGCTGGCCTCGACCCCGAGCAGCGCCTCCGCTTCCGCGAGCTGCTCACCGGCCGTGACCGCACCCGCACCGTGGTGCTCTCCACCCACCAGACCGACGACGTGGCCGCCCTGTGCCAGCGGGTCGTGGTCATCCTCGACGGTCAGGTCCGCTTCGACGGGCGCCCCGCCGACCTCACCGCACGGGCCGACGGCCATGTGTGGGCCGCGGCCGAACGCGACCCCTCAGCGCAGCTGGCGTGGTCGGGCCCCGACGGCCGGGTCCGCCACATCGGCACGCCCCCTGCCGGCGCGGAGCTGACCGCCCCCACCCTCGAGGACGGCTATCTCCTGCTCGTCGGCTCGTCCGCGCTCTCGGGGGCCACGGCGGCGTCGCCGACCGGAACGGCCGCCTGATGGAGCTCCTCGTCCTGGCCGCGTTGGTGGGCGGCGCCATCCTCGTCTACCGCTTCGTCTCGGCCGATACCGGCGGCCCCGATCTGGCCTGGCATGGCCCCGGCCTCGGGACGGCCCCCGGCCAGGGCACCTCGGGGACGGCGGCGGTGCCGGCCATCCCGGCCTACCGGGCCGAGGAGGCGCCGGCGGCGTGGCCCACGGCCGTGGCGCTCTCGCGGATCGAGGCGCGGCGTCTGCTGGCCAGCCCACTGATCTGGGTGGGCGTCGGGCTGACCGCGTTGGAGTGCCTCGCGGCGATGGACTCCGGGTTACCCGACCAGTCCGAGTGGCTGAGCCTCGGGGGCCGCCTGCTGCCGCTCCTGATCTTCCCGCTGTGCGGCATGGTCGTCATCGCCGCCAACCGGGCCGCGCTCCGACCCCGCCGCGACGGCACCGAGGAACTGCTCGACACGCTCCCGGCGCGGCCGTCGATCCGCACCCTGGGCCTGCTGCTCGGCCTGCGGACGCCGCTCGCGATCGGGGCCGTGGCCACTGGCGCGCTGGCCACCTGCGTGTGGTTCGGCGCGGGGAAGGCCTCCCGGCAGCCGCTGCTGGAAGCGTCCACCCTCGACCTGCCGTTCAGCGACATCGGCCCGGGCACCATCGTCATCACGCTCGTGCTGGTGCTGTGCGCGGGCGCCCTCGGCATCGGCCTGGCGCGCCTGCTGCCCTGGTCGTTCGTTCCCCTCCTGGCCCTGGTCGCCGTAGGCGTGGCGTCGGGCGCGCTCGGCCAGGAGGACCGCTCGGCCACCGTGGGCGGGCTCAGCCCGCTGGTCAACGCCGCCGGCGACCTGCCCGCCTTCCTCACCCCCTACCCGGCCGGCTGGCACGTCGGGTACCTGCTCGGGCTCGCGGGCGTGGCCGTGGGGGTGTCGTTCCTGCTCGACGGCGACCGCCGCTGGGGAGCGTGCACACTCGCGGTGGCGTCGGCCCTGATCGCCATCGGGATCTTCGGCCACAGCCGCACCTACGCCGGCGACACGCCTGAACAGATCGCCGATCTGGTCACCGAGCCCGGCGATCACCAGCGCTGCGTGGAGAACGCCTCGGCCGAGGTCTGCGTGTACCCCGATCTGCTGGCCTTCGCGCCGCAGTGGCTCGACCTCGTCTCGGCGGTGCTCGACGCAGCACCCGCGGCCGCGGTCGATGGCCGCTTCCTGGTTGCGCAGCGGCTGTCGGCCGAGGAGATCTCGGCGCTGGACCCGGCCGTGCAGGCCGAGATCGAGCGCCGGGGCGGCGCCTACGACTGGGCCGCCCAGCCCGGGCTCCACCCCGACCTGCGCTGGGGCACCGCCGACACCCTGGACTCACGGGGCCTGCAGGTCGCGAACGACCTGGTGGGCCTCCCCGAGGCCGGTACCGACGCCGACGCCACCTGTTACGCCGGCGGCCAGGCCCGGGCCGCGATCGTGGTGGCCCTGGCCGGGCGGGCGGCCCCCGACACCCCGCTCAGCGATCTCGCCGCGCCCTCCGCGGGCGGGTACACGCCCGACGGCGGGACCGGCTTCGCCGACGGCGACGTCACCGCGCTGGCGGAGGACGCCTGGGAGATCGACGCCGACCCGGTGGTGGTGCACAGCGAGAGCGACCTGGCGGTGGGACGATCCCTGCTCGCTCGTCCCGTGGACGAGGTGCGGCGGGTACTGGCTGCCGACTGGGAGCGGTGGATCGACCCGGCCACCCCGACACGCGAGTTGGCCGAGGCATTCGGGCTCACGGCCCTGCGGACCGCCCCGGCGCCCGAGGGGCTCGAACCGTGTCGTTGACCCTCGACGTGGTGCGACCCACCGCACGGGCGGCCCGCCTCGTCGTGGTGGGTGCCGGGCCCCTTGCAGGACTGGCGCTGCTGGCCCTGTTCTCGGTGACGTCGGACCCACCGGCGCCCCTGCTGGTGCTGGTGGGCCTGGTCGTGGCTGCGCCCGCAGGCCACCTGCTCGACGACCCCGCGGCCGACGTGTTCGCCCCCTCTCCCACCACGCTCGGTCGCCGGCGCCTCGAGCGCCTGGCCCTCGGCGGTCCGTTGCTGGCCCTGGGGTGGGCGATCGTGGTCGACCGGGCCCGGTTCCTCGACGGCTTCGAGTCGCTCCCGCTCGGCGCCCTGACCGTCGAGGTCGCGACGTTCGGCCTGCTGACCCTCGCCATCGCCGCGCTCGCCGCCCGCCACGGCGACCACTCGCCCGGCGTGACCGCGTCGGTGGGCCTGGTGATGGCGGTCGCGGTGCTCTTCGTGGCCTCCCAATCGCTTCCGGCGTCGTTGCCCGTCCCCCAGCTCGACCCCGGGGCGCACCCCCGCCGCTGGTGGTGGGTGGGGGCCCTCTCGCTGGCCGTCCTCGGCTGGTGCAGCCGTGACCCCGGCGCGGTCGCCCCCCGCCTTCCCCAGCATCCGCACCGCCCCCGGCACCGCTACGAGGAGCGGCCCGACGGCACCGACCGCGTCGACCGCTCGCAGCCCGCAGCCTGACGCCCGGCCTTCTGGGCGGAGCGCCGGCGCCGTTTAGCATCTCGCCGTGCCCAACCCCGGTGACCTGTTGTTCGACGGCGTGAGCGCCGCCGCGGATGCGCTGGCGCGCGGCGACGTGTCGTCGGTGGAGCTGGTGGAGACATCGCTCCGGCGCATCGAGGAGCTCGATCCCCATCTCAACGCCTTCCGGTGCACGTGGTCGGCCGAGGCCCTCGAGGGTGCCCGCTCGGCCGACGCGGCCCGGGCCACGGGCGACGACCGCCCGCTGCTCGGCGTACCGCTGGCGGTCAAGGACGAGCTCGATGTGGCCGGACGGGTCACCGGCTACGGCAGCCGGGCCTGCACCGAGCCCGCCGCGGGTGATGCCGAGGTGGTGCGACGCCTGCGGGCCGCCGGCTGCATCTTCGTGGGCAAGACCAACATGCCCGAGTTCGGGCAATGGGGGTTCACCGAGAGCGACCTGCACGGGATCACCCGCAACCCGGGGGACCTCGACCGCACCCCGGGCGGCTCGAGCGGCGGTTCGGCGGCCGCGGTGGCCGCCGGCATGGTGCCCGCGGCGCTCGGTGGCGACGGCGGGGGTTCGATCCGCATCCCGGCCGCGTGCTGCGCGCTGTTCGGGATGAAGGTGACGCGGGGGCGGATCAGCCCTGCCCCCGAGGCCGACCTGTGGAACGGGCTCGCCGTGGTCGGCCCGCTCACCCGGTCGGTGCGCGACTCGGCGTTGCTCAACGACATCCTGCGGGGCAACCTGCCCACCGACAAGTACCGCTGCGACGACCCGCCGCACTCGTTCGTCGAAGCGGTCGACGCCCCGCACCGCCCCCTGCGGATCGCCCTGTCCACCCGCAGCGCGGTCCCAGGCCAGCGCGTCGCCCGCGTGATGGTCGCGGCCGCCGAGTCGGTCGCGGCCACGCTCACCGAGTTGGGCCACCGGGTGGAGGTGGTCGACCAGCGGTGGCCCGAGCCGCTCCTCGCCTTCGCCACCCTCGGCAACGGCGGCATCCGAGAGCACGTCGAGCAGACCGCACATCCCGATCGGGTGGAGCGCGCCACCAAGATCCACCTCGGTCGCGTGCCCCTCCCCGCGGCCGCCGAGCGGTGGGGCCTGCACCGCGCCGGCGTGGTGTCGCGGCAGGCCAACCGCGTGTTCGAGCACCACGACCTCCTGCTCACGCCGGCGATCGGGTCGCTCCCGAAGCGCGCCGGCGGCCTGGGTCACGCCGGCGCCGCCATCACATCGTTGCGCAACCTGTGGGCGGTGCCCTTCACCACGCTGTGGAACGTGGCCGGCAACCCGGCGGCCACCATGCCGGCGGGCTTCACCGACGATGGGGTGCCGCTGGGGGTGCAATTGGTCGCCCCGATGGGCGACGAGTGCACCATCTACACCGTGGCCGCCCAGTTCGAGCGGGCCCGCCCCTGGGCCCAGCGGCGGCCCGTGCTCCCCTCCTGATCGCCACAGCGTCGGAACCCGCCGCCCGCGACCAAACCTGAGGCAATAGCGCGCGGTATGCGCACCCTATTGCCTCGACTATGAGAACCGCCCCGGCCCCCGTCCTTCGCGGCGTTGGGCCCAGTTCGCGAAGGCCAGACAAGCACCCGAGATCCGTGCCGGCTCGCCGGACCCGCTGGGTCCAGGTGACCGGGTGGGGACGTCACCTAGCCTGTGGGGGTGGGGAGCCGCGAGTGGGCGGGACTGGTGCGTTGGGCGGCCGCCGTCGTGTGCGCCCTCACGCTCGCGGTCGGGGTGGTGTCGGGCGACCGCGAGACGATGGTCATCGCCGGCGCCCTGCTCGTGGCCAACGGCCTGCTGCGCTGGCGCACCGGCGTGGTCGGCACCGTGGTGGCGGGCCTGCTGGCCGCCGACATCGCCTTCTGGATGCTTCCCGCGGCGATCACCAACCTGGCCAACGGCGAGCGCGTCGGCGCGGTGCTCGTCCCGGCTGCCCTGGCATGCACGTCCGTCGTGCTGCTCGTCGCCTGCGGATTCGCGCTGGCCAGCCACCGGCGCCCGGTCGCGGCGGGACGAGGCCCGGTGATCCTCGTAGGCGCCGGCGCGGCCGTGCTCGCGGTGGCCGTACTGGTCGGCCTGCTCGGGGCCACCGACGGGCCCGAGTCCGGCGACGTCGAGATCCGCGCCCACGACACCGCGTTCGAGCCCGACCGCCTCACCGTCGACGCCGGCCCGGTGGCGTTCTACGTGACCAACGACGACCTCTTCTGGCACACGTTCACGATCACCGGCACCGACGTCGACGCCCGCCTCGCCACCCGCGGCCACCAGCGGGTGGTCACCGACCTCGAGCCCGGCACCTACGAGTTCGTGTGCGCGATCCCCGGCCACGAGTCGCTGGGCATGACCGGCACCCTCGAGGTGCGCTGATCCGCACGCCGGAACCGCCCGCTGCAGTTCTCGCGGCACCGACGGTCGGCGCCCGCGGCCCCGACGCCCCGACCTCGCCCGCGAGCCCAGGATCGAGGCAATGGCGGCGGTCGGAAACCGACGGCTACTGCCTCGGGAACGACGCTTCTCTGTCGAGGAGGGCCTCGGCGATCTGGACAGCGTTGAGGGCCGCACCCTTGCGCAGGTTGTCACCGCTCACGAAGAAGGCGAGGCCGTGCTCGACGGTCGGGTCGACGCGGATGCGACCGACGTAGGTGGGGTCGTTCCCTGCGGCCATCAGCGGCGTGGGGACGTCGACCAGCACCACGCCAGGGGCCCCGTCCAGCAGGGCACGGGCCCGGTCGGGGGTGATGGGGCGATCGAACGCGGCGTTGATGGCCAGCGAGTGCCCGGTGAACACGGGCACCCGGACACACAGGCCCGACACGGGCAGGTCGGGCAACTCGAGGATCTTGCGGGCCTCGAAACGCAGCTTCTGCTCCTCGCCCGTCTCCCCCAGGCCGTCGTCGATGAAGCTGCCGGCATGGGGCAACACGTTGAAGGCGATGGTGTCGGGGAACACGTGGGGCTCGGGGAAGTCGACCGCTCGGCCGTCCAGCGCGAGGCCCGCGGCCCCGTCGGCCACCTTGCGCACCTGCTCGTCGAGCTCGGCCGTCCCGGCCAACCCGCCGCCCGACACGGCCTGGTAGGTGCTGATGACCAGGCTGCGCAGCCCGGCCTCACGGTCGAGCACCTTGAGCGGCGCCATGGCCACCATCGTGGTGCAGTTGGGGTTGGCCACGATGCCCTTCGGGATCGAGGCGAGGGCGTGGGCGTTCACCTCGGGCACCACGAGGGGCACGTCGGGGTCCATGCGCCACGCGGACGAATTGTCGATGACGATCGCGCCCTGGGCGGCCACCTTCGGGGCGAGCTCCTTCGAGGTGGCCCCACCGGCGGAGAACAGGGCGACGTCGATGCCGCGGTAGTCGGCGGTGGCGGCGTCCTCGATGACCACCTCGGTGTCGCCGAACGCCAGCGCTCGGCCGGCTGACCGGCTGGAGGCGAACGCCCGCAGCGAGCGCAGCGGGAAACCGCGCTCGGCCAGGATCTGCAGCATCACCCCGCCGACCTGGCCGGTGGCCCCGACCACGCCGACGTTCACACCAGCATCCGCGTCGAACATGGCCACAAGGGTACGGCGTCCACCCTCCGCCGACCTCCTCGAATTCCTCGTTCCGGTGGCTGGCATGTGTCGTCAGCGTCGTGTTCGAGCCACCAGAACGATCGGCGGTTCGTTCCGGTGGCTGGCATGTGTCGTCAGCGTCGTGTTCGAGCCACCAGAACGATCGGCGGTTCGTTCCGGTGGCTGGCATGTGTCGTCAGCGTCGTGTTCGAGCCACCAGAACGAAGACGTTGGCGGATCAGGCCGGGGGAAGGGACAGCCCGTACGCGTCGTGGAGGACCACGACGGCCTGCTCGAGCTGGTCGGCGGCGATGACGCACGAGATGCGGATCGCCGACGTGCTGATCATCTCGATGTTGATGCCGTTGTTGGCCAGGGTCTCGAACATGGTGGCGGCCACACCGGGGTTCGACTTCATGCCCGCCCCCACCACGCTGACCCGGGCGATGGCGGCGTTGGACGTGACACCGGTGGCGCCGATGTCGGCGGCCACCGCCTCGGTGATGGCCAGGCTGGTGCCCAGGTCCTCCTTGGGCGCGGTGTAGGAGATGTCGGTGACGCCGTCCTCGGAGACGTTCTGCACGATCATGTCCACGTTCACGCCGCTGTCGGCCAGCTTGCGGAACAGCGAGGCGGCGATGCCTGGGCGGTCGGGGACACCGGTGATGGTGACCTTGGCCTCGGAGTCGTCGTCGACGACCGCCGAGATGATCGCCTGCTCCATGGAATCCTCCTCGGTGACCCAGGTGCCCACTTCCCAGGTGAAGCTCGAACGGACATGCAACCGCACGTGGTGGTTGCGGGCGAACTCCACCGACCGCATCGCGGGCTTCGGGCAGCCCGCCGCGGTCATCTCCAAGAGCTCGTCGAACGACACGTGGTGCATCTTGCGGGCGTCGGGCACGAGACGGGGATCGGCGGTGAACACGCCGGACACGTCGGTGTAGAGCTCGCACACGTCGGCCTCGAGCGCCTCGGCCAGCGCCACCGCGGTGGTGTCCGAGCCCCCGCGGCCCAGGAAGGTGACGTCGCGGTCCTCGGACACGCCCTGCGACCCGCCGACCACGGGCACCCGGCCGGCGGCGAGCGCCTCGGCCACGCGGTCGGGGCGCACCTCGAGGATCTTGGCGTTGGTGTGGTTGGTGTCGGTGAGGAACCCCGCCTGGCTGCCGGTGAACGAGTCGGCGGGCACGCCCAGAGCGTGCAGGGCGATGCACAACAGGGCGGTGGCCTTGCGCTCCCCCGCGGTGATGAGCATGTCCATCTCGCGTCCCGGCCGATTCGCACCGGAGACCTCCTCGGCCAGCCGCAGCAGGTCGTCGGTCTCCTTGCCCATGGCGCTGACCACCACGATCACCTCGTCGCCCCGACGATGGGTGCGGGCGATCTGGTCGGCGACCGAGCGCATCCGCTCGGGATCGGCGACGGAGGTCCCGCCGTACTTCTGGACAACTCGCATGGGGCGTCCATCTTGGCGGGTCAGCGACAGTTGCGGCACCATCGGTCTCACCCAGCTCTTGTGAAGACCCCGCGCTCTTGTGAAGACCCCGCGGTCGTCAGCCCGGTAGGTTCGCGCAAAGGCAACGATGGAGGCGAACCATGCGACGCACGGCGATGGTGATCGGTGCGCTGGTGGCGCAGACGGCACTTGTCTTCACCCCACCCGCGGCCGATGCCGGCGGCGCCGAGTCGGCCCCGGCGTCCTCGATCACGGTCGCGCTCGGCACCAGCCACGCCTGCGCGATCGGCGTCAGCGGTCTCGTGAAGTGCTGGGGGCTGAACAGCAACGGGCAGTTGGGCCTCGGTGACACGGCCAATCGAGGCGACAGCGCCGGCGAGATGGGCGCCAATCTGCCCGCCGTCGACCTGGGCACGGGGCGCGCCGCGACAGACGTCGCAGTCGGCTACGACCACACCTGCGCAGTGCTGGACAACGGCCAAGTCAAGTGCTGGGGCCGCAACGACAAGGGCCAGCTAGGGCTTGGCGACACGGCCACCCGGGGCGATGGCGGCGGCGAGATGGGCGACAACCTCCCCGCCGTCGACCTGGGCACGGGGCGCACGGCCACCGCCGTGAGCGCGGGCCACGGCTTCAGCTGTGCGTTGCTGGACAACGGCCAGGTGAAGTGCTGGGGCTACAACGGGGAGAGCGCGCTGGGCGTGGGAGACACCTCCAACCGCGGCGACGGGCCCGACGAGATGGGCGACAACCTGCTGGCAGTGGACCTCGGCACCGGCCGCACGGCCCTGGCCATCACGGGCATCTCGAGGGACACATGTGCCCTGCTCGACAACGGCCAGGTCAAGTGCTGGGGGTTCAACGGCTTCGGTGAGCTCGGGTTGGGCGACACCAACAACCGGGGCGACAACCCGGCCGAGATGGGCGACAACCTGCCGGCGCTGGACTTCGGCACCGGCCGCACGGCCACCGCGGTGTCGACCGGCTGGGGCCACTCGTGCGCGATCCTCGACGACGGATCGCTGAAGTGCTGGGGTTTCAACGCGGACGGCCGGCTGGGCCTCGGCGACACCAACAACCGGGGCGACGCCGCAGGGGAGATGGGCGACAACCTGCCCGCCGTCGACCTCGGCACCGGCCGCACGGCGACGTCGGTCACCGCCGGTGACGGCCACGTCTGCGCCATCCTGGACAACGCCGACCTCAAGTGCTGGGGGCACAACGACCAGGGTCAGCTCGGCCTGGGTGACACCACCCTCCGGGGGACGAGTCCCGCACAGATGGGCGACAACCTGCCGGCCGTGGATCTCGGCAGCGGTCTGACGGCCACGTCGGTCACGGCGGGCCTCAGCAGCTGCGCCGTCATCGACGACACCAAGCTCAAGTGCTGGGGGTCCAACACCAACGGCGCTCTGGGGTTGGGAGACACCGCCCACCGCGGCGACGACGCCGACGAGATGGGCGACGAGCTGCCCTTCGTGTCCCTCGTCATCAACCCGCAGCTGACCGTCACCGCCGACGTCGACGCCACCACCCACTTCACCGGCGACGAGATCAGCTTCGGCTTCGATCTCGACAACCCCGGTGAGCTCGACCTGACCGGAGTCGAGCTCACCGGCGTCGCCGGGTTCTCCTGCAGCGCCCTGACCACGAACCTGCCCGTGGGCGCCTCCTCCCACGCGGACTGCAGTCGCACCCTCACGGCCGCCGACATCGGCACGTTGACCCCGCCGTTCGGCGCCACCTCCGACCAGGTGGACGCTGCGCCCGCCAACGAGCTGGCGGTCGACGTCTACCGGAACCGCGCCCCCGACGGGGAGCTCAAGAAGGTCGGTGGCGCCTTCGTCGGCGGTGGCATCCAGAACGAGGACGCCACCAACCAGCTGGTGGGCGTGACGCGATCTCGGGGTGGCCACGTCACGTTCCTCGCCCGCGTCACCAACGCCGGCGACACCGCCCACCGGTTCCGGATCCAACCCACCACCAGCAGCAGCGGCCTCGCCGTTCGGTACTTCGAGCGCGCGACGGGCGTGGACATCACGAGCGCGGTGAAGCTGGGGACGTACCGGACGGCTCGACTCCAACCTGGCCAACGGGCCACGGTGCGCGTGGAGATCACGGTGAAGCCCTCGGCCACGCTGGCCACCGACCACGAGGTGGTGCTGCAGTCCAGCTCCACGGCGGCCGTGCCGCAGATCGACGCCGTGCGCGCCCGGGTCCGCGTGCCCTGACCCGCAATGGCGGCGCCTGACTCGGTCCCGCCGCCCTGCTGACCGCGCCGAAGTCGTCGGAGCGCCAGACTGGCGCCCATGAGCACCGTCACCTCCTACAACCCCGCTCGCCCCGCCGAGATCCTGGGTGAGTTCCCGGCCGCCGATGTGGCCGCCGTCGACCGGGCCGTCGCCGCCGCGACCGAGGCGCAGCGCGACTGGGCGCAGGTGCCCGTCCCGCTGCGGGCCGACATCATCGCCGAGGCGGGGCGCCTGCTGACCGAGGACAAGGATCGCCTGGCGGAGCTGGTCAGCCGCGAGGCGGGCAAGGTGCTGATCGAGGGCGGCGGCGAGGTGCAGGAGGCCATCGACATGGCCGCCTACGTGGCCGGGCAGGGCCGGTCGGCCTGGGGCGATGTCGTCCCCTCCGAGTTGCGCAACAAGATGGCCTGGACCACCCGCATCCCGGTCGGTGTGGTGGGCATGATCACGCCCTGGAACTTCCCGGTGGCCATCCCCTCCTGGAAGTGCTTCCCCGCCCTGCTGGCCGGCAACGGCATCGTCATCAAGCCCTCCGAGCTGGCCCCCGTGTGCGGCGAGGCCTTCATCGAGGTGCTGGCCCGGTCGGGCGTGCCCGAGGGCCTGATCCAGGTCGTGCACGGCACCGGCGAGACCGGCGCCGCCCTCACCACCCACCCCGGCGTCGGCGCGGTCAGCTTCACCGGCTCGGTGCCCACCGGCCGAAAGGTGGCCGCCGCGGCCATGGAGACGGGCCCCCGCCTCGTGTCGCTCGAGCTCGGTGGCAAGAACGCCATGATCGTGCTCGACGATGCCGACCTCGACCTGGCCACCGACGGCGCCCTCTTCGGCGCGTTCGGCAGCTCGGGCCAGCGCTGCACGTCGACGTCACGCCTCGTCGTACAGCGGGGCGTGGCGGCCGAGCTGATCGAGCGCGTCGTGGCCCGCGCCGCCGAGCTGAAGCTCGGCGACCCTGTCGACCCCACCACCGACGTCGGCCCGGTCATCACCCGCCGGAGCGCCGAGCGCATCGCCGCCATCCTCGACGCCGCCGTCGGCGAGGGCGCCACGATCGCCGGCGCCAGCGGCATCACCGAGGTGGACGGCTGCGAGGGCGGCGCCTTCTTCCGCCCCACCGTCCTCGCCGGCGTCGAGCCCGACCACCGCATCGCCCGCGAGGAGGCCTTCGGCCCCCTCCTCTCGGTGATCGAGGTGGACGGCCTCGACCGGGCCGTGGAGATCGTGAACCAGGTGGAGTACGGCCTCAGCGCAGCGGTCTACACCCAGGACGTCAACCAGGCCCTGCGGGCGGTCGACGCCATCGACACCGGCATCGTGTACGTGAACGCCCCCACCATCGGCGCGGAGATCCCCCTGCCCTTCGGAGGCACCAAGCAC
This sequence comes from uncultured Microthrixaceae bacterium, assembly GCA_964635055.1. Taxonomy (GTDB): domain Bacteria; phylum Actinomycetota; class Acidimicrobiia; order Acidimicrobiales; family DATDAH01; genus JAEUJM01. The sequence goes on from CAZWMT010000001.1 coordinate 197,320, forward strand.
ACCGGCAACGGCTTCCGCGAGGCGGGCTCGCGCGGCATCGAGCAGTTCAGCCAGATCAAGACCGTCTACGTCGACTACTCCGGCCGCCTGCAGCGCGCCCAGATCGACACGTAGCCCTCGGCTCTTCGGCTGACGCCTCATCGCTGATCGTCAAGGCGCCTTCGTCCCTCGGGCGCCGCGATGCGGTCGGTCGGGCGCCACTTGCTAGCTTTCCCCGCCGTGGGTACTGAGAAACGTGAGCGCCAGAAGCAGGGACGCCAGGCACGGCTGGAAGCGGCGCGGGCCGCGCAGAAGAAGCAGCAGCAGCGCCGGCGCACGATCACCATCGTCGTCGCGGCCGTGGTCGTGCTGGGCGCCATGTTCCTCTACTCGGTCACCCGGCCCGACGACAGCGACGAGTCGGCCGACGCCACCACCAGCACCACCGCTGGCGACCTGGGGCCCGACGCCCCGTTCGCGTACGGCAGCGGCGAGTGCGCCCCCGACACACCACCGGCCGAGCCGGTCATCGACTTCGCCGACTCGTTCCAGGACTGCCTCGACCCCGGTGCCGCCTACACCGCCGTGTTCGACACCACCGAGGGCGAGATCCGCGTGGATCTCGACACGACCAACACCCCTGGGACCGTGAACAACTTCGTCAACCTGGCCCGCAACGGCTACTACGACGGCACCGAGATCTTCCGCACCGACACCTCGATCGGCATCATCCAGGGCGGCTCGCCCCACACCCAGGACGCCAGCGACCCGGGCCCCGGCTACAACATCCCCGACGAGGGCGCCGGCTACACCTACGAGGCCGGCCAATTGGTCATGGCCCGTGGTTCGGGTGACGACAGCGGCAGCGCCCAGTTCTTCATGGTGGCCAACGACGCCGCGTCCGCACTCGACGCCCAGGGCACCTACGTGGTGTTCGGCCAGACCGACGACGCCGGCATCGGCGTGATCAGCGGCATCCTCGACCTCAACCAGGACGACCCCCAGAGCGGCCTCGGCGGCGCGCCGAGCCGCACGGTCACCGTCAACTCGGTGACCATCGAGGAGACCCCCGGCGCCGGCGGCGACTCGACCACCACAACCGCCGCCGGCTGAGACCTTCTTCGTGCACTGGACCTGCCAGAGCAGGTCCAGTGCTACAAGAAGCCCCACCGCAGAGCCTCACCGAGGGTTCCGCCACCCCGGCCTCGTCGTGCACCGCACCAACACGCTGACTGCCCGCGACCTGACCCGACGACACGGCATCCCCGTCACGAACCCGCTCCGCACCCTCGTCGACCTCGGCGCCGTCGCCGGCCACGACGCAGTCGCAGGTCCAGTGCAGAACAGGCCTGCCGCGATGAGAACCGCTCGCCGCAGGACCCAGAGCTGCCGTGCGCGGCGGCGACCATTGTTCACACGCAGGACGTGGCAGAGCAGGTCCCGCGCAACGAGAACCGACCCGACGGACGGGTCGGGCGCAGATCAGGGCAGCGCGGTGAGGGGTTGCGCTGCGCCGTCCACGAAGATGGCCACCTCGCCGGCGCCCTGCGAGCGCCAGGTGCCGTCGGGGTCGCGGATGAGCGCGGTGCGGTCGTCGATGCCGGCGATGGGCAGGCCCTTCGGGGCCAGCTGGATGGTGCGGTGGGCCTTCTCGCGAGACCAGTGGTCGTGGTGCGGGATGACGGCCAGGCCGGGGATGAGGCCCAGCCCCACCGCGAAGGCACCGCCGCGCGGGTCGACCATGGGGTCGCACAGCACGCGGGCGGCACCACTGGACGCGGCGAGCACCGCGCCGCCCTCCCAGGCCGAGACGAGCGCGTCCCACACCGGTGAGTCCTTGAGCACCGAGCGCAGGTGCATGGACGAGCCGCCGCAGAGGTAGAGGAACCGGGCGCCGGCGACGAGCTCGACGTTGTCTGCAGCGAGGGCATCCGGCCGGGCGAGCACCGGCGCCCCCACCACCGTGCCTCCCAGCGTCTCGAACCAGGCGGCGGCGTTGTCCACCTCGCGGTCGGGGTGCTCGTAGGCCGCGGCGGTGGGCAACAGCACCACCTCGGTGCCGCCGCTGGCCGCCAGCAGGTCGGCGTCGAAGCTGCACCCGTCACGGAACGGGGCACCGCCCACCAACGCGAGGGGGCCCGTCACGGGTGTGCTCCTCCCTGCTCGCCGGCCGATTCACCGGCCGGCGCACCGGCCCGGCGCTGGGCCGCACCGAGCACGAAGGTCCGGATGGGCCACACGATCGGCGGCATGTTGATCCTCTCGATGTCGACGATGGTGAGGTGGTTCGAGCGAATGGCCAGGGGCAGGTCGCGGTCGACCCGCCAGCCCGAGACCAGGCGCACGACGGGGCTGGCCGCCGAGCGCAGTCGCTCACCGAACCCGGGCTCGCGGACCGGCTCGAGGAACAGTAGACGGCCCTCGGGCGCGAGCAGTTGTCGGACGGCGTTGAGCTCGGCCGGCAGGTCCTCGACGGTGGCCAGGTGCAGCACCGACACGATGGTGTCGTAGGTGCCGACGGGGTCGGACGCCCCCCTCGCCTCGCCGAGCAGGGCCGACACCGCGGAGCGGGCCCGCACCACCTCGTCGGCCCGGTCGAGCAGCTCGGGCTCGGTGCCGTCGCCCAGGTCGAGCACCCGCCCGCCGGCCCGCCGCAGTAGGCGTCGCCGCTGCTCGCGCAGCACGGCCCTGGCCACCGGGGGCAGGGCGCGCAACACCCCGGAGGGGAAGGCGGGCAGCGGGTCCATGCTCCGACACTACCGGTGGGCTTTGGAGTCGTCGGTGGCCCGGTCGGTAACGTGCCCGCCATGACGATCAAGAAAGTGGGCATCATCGGCTCGGGCATCATGGGAGCCGGGATCGCCGAAGTCGCCGCCAAGTCGGGTCACGAGGTCGTGCTGCGCTCGCGCCAGCAGGACACCGCCGACGCGATGCTGGCCTCGCTCGAGAAGTCGCTCGCCCGGCAGGTGGAGAAGGGGCGCCTCGAGGCCGCCGACAAGGACGCCACCCTGGCCCGGGTCACGGCCACCTCGCAGATGCACGCCCTGGCGCACTGCGACCTGGTGATCGAGTCCGTCGTCGAGGACCTGCAGGTGAAGCAGCACCTCTTCGCCGAGCTGCACGACGTGTGCAGCGACTACACCATCCTCGCCACCAACACCTCGACGCTGCCGGTGATCGAGATGGCGATGGTCACCGACCGGCCCCACCAGGTGTGCGGCGTGCACTTCTTCAACCCCGCGCCGATGATGAGCCTGGTCGAGATCGTCCGGCCGCTCACCGCGTCCGACGAGACCATCGACTCGGTCAAGGCCTTCGCCGCCGCCTGCGGCAAGGACCCGGTCGAGGTGAAGGACCGGGCCGGCTTCATCGTCAACGCCCTGCTCTTCCCCTACCTCAACAACGCCGTGCGGATGATGGAGAACGGCACCGCCAACCGTGACGACATCGACACGGCCATGAAGGGCGGCTGCAACTTCCCCATGGGGCCGCTGGCCCTGCTCGACCTCGTGGGCCTCGACACCTCGCTGTCGATCCTCGACGCGCTCTACGACGAGTTCCGCGACCCCAACTACGCGGCGGTCCCGCTGCTGCGCCGCATGGTGGCCGCCGGCCACCTGGGCCGGAAGTCGAAGATCGGCTTCTACGACTACAACCGGTAGCCACCACCACCAGCAGGGCGGCGCCTCACTCGTCCTGGGGGATCCGCCAGCCGGAGGCCGGCGTGGCCGAGCGCACCCGCGCGCCACGCCGACGCCGCGCGCCACGCCGGAGTGGGTAGAACAGGAGACATGAAGGCGCGCCGCAACCGCACGACCGACTCGCCCCTCGACCACCAGGCGCTCGCAGGGGCCCTGGGCGACGCCGACGGCACCACGAACCGGGCGAAGGTCACCGGGGTGCTGCGCGAGCTCGCTCGCCACGCTCGGGCCGCCGGGTCGAAGGCGGTGGCCAGTGGCCATTGGCTCACCGACACCACCCTCGGGTTCGCCGCCCACCTGCCCGTGCGCGACCGGGCCACCCTCGAGGCCCACCACGGCGGCAAGACAGGCCAGGAGCTGGCCGAGGCGCTGATCCGCAACGCCGGCCGCACCAGCGGCGCCATCGGCGCCGCCGCGGGCGCCTTGATCGGCGCCGAGGAGGTGCTGCCACCGTCGTGGGCGACCGTCCCGTTCGAGCTGGCGGCCGAGACCGCGCTGGTCGTCGCCTTGGAGATGAAGTTGGTGGCCGAGCTGCACGAGGCCCTCGGCCAACCGGTGCCCGCGGCCGGTGCGCAGCGGGGCCTGCTGGTGGCCCAGAGCTGGGCCGAGAAGCGGGGCGTGAACCCACAGGACCTGGTGCTCGGGGTGGGCGCGGCCGACATCTTCGGCCGTCAGGCCCGGACCACGCTCACCATCGCGCTGCGCCGGCGGATGACCCGGCGCATGGGGCGCAGCATGGCCGCGCTCATCCCGCTGATGGCGGGCGCCATCGCCGGCGCCGTGCTCAACCGGCGGGCGACGGTGGCCATCGGCCACACGGTCGCGGCCGACATCGTCCACCAGAACGCCGTCCCCGGCCGCGTGGTGCCGCTCATCGCCTGAGCGACGCACGTCGACTCCGGGCCGATTCCGCCCACCCAGACCGCTCTGGACGCGGGATCGTCGCGGTGACGACACCCCGTCGCGTCCAGAGACGCTGGTGCGGGTGCGGCGACGGCTGACATCGCCCGGACCGCGCGCCGCCGGCCCGGCCTGACTCGACATATCGTCAGGTATTTCTGGACACTATGTCCAGGTCGTGGCAAGATGAGCCGGTGGCCCGGGACACCCGACGAACCATCCTCGAGGCCACTCTCGGGCTTCTCGAGCAGGGCGATGCCGCCTTCACCTACGAGCGACTGGCCGGTGCCGCGGGCGTCTCCCGCCAAACCCTCTACACCCATTTCCCCGCTCGGGCCGACCTGCTCATCGCCGCCGTCGACCACCGGCGAGGGCAACTGGGCGCTGACGAGCTGCGAGCGCCGATACTGGCTGCGGCGACCGCCCGGGACGCCCTGCAGGCACTGGTCGACTACCACCTCGCGTTCACGCCGCAGATCATGACCCCCGCCCGAGCCGTCGAGGCCCAGCGGGCCTCCGACCCCGAGCTGTCCGCGGCGTTCGAGCGCCGGTCGAGCGGCCGGCGACAGACCGTGCGCCACGTCGTGACCCGCTTGCGCGCCGAAGGTGACCTGCGCGACACGTGGTCGGTCGACGAAGCCACCGACCTGGTGAGCGCGCTCACCACCGCCGCGTTCACCGCGGATCTCCTCGACGAACGCTCGTGGACCACCGACCAGCTGCGCGACCGGCTGCTCGAGACGATCCAGCGGACCTTGCTGAACGAGCCGTCTCCGCAGCACTGACGATCCCCACCCGCCCCACCCGTTGACCGAAGGAGGTCACCATGACCATCGACGCAACCGCCATCGCCACCGCCTTCTACGCCACCATCGAGAAGGCCTGGAACGCGGCCGACGGCCCCGGGTTCGGCGGCGAGTTCGCCGACGACACCGTCTTCATCGACATCCGAGGCGTCACGCACCACGGCGGGGCTGAGGAGATCAGCGAGTCGCACCAGTCGATCTTCGACACCATCTACAAGGGCAGCGTCATCCGCTACGAGCTCACGGACCTGCTGGCCCTCGGCGACGCCGCGATCGTGGCCAACGGCCACGCCACCCTGGACTGCCCGTCCGGGCCGCTCGAGGGGGTGCACGAAGCCGTGAGCACCGTCGTCCTCGTTCCCGTGGGAGGTGCCTGGAAGGCCGCCCGCTTCCACAACACCTTGATCACGGCCTGAGCGGGCGGTCGTGCGGCGGTACCCTCACGTGCGGTGCCGCCGCCGCAGGAGCCCGATCCGACGCCCTGGGCCCTGCCCGACCCGAGACACGCACCACCGGGCGAGGACCTGATCGGCCTCGGCGCCGACCTCGAGCCCGGAACCCTACTGGCGGCCTACCGCTGCGGCCTGTTCCCGATGCCCACCCGGAGGGCCCCGCTGCACCGGCCGGGCCGGGCGGGCCGGGCGGCACGGGCCGTGGGCTGGTGGTCGCCCGACCCCCGGGCCATCCTGCCGCTCGACGGGCTGCGCTCGACGAAGTCGCTGCGCCGGTCGGTGCGCCGCTACGACGTCCGTCTCGACACCGCCTTCGACGAGGTGGTCGCCGGCTGCGCCGACCCCGGCCGGCCCCACGGCTGGATCTCGACCGAGATCCGAGTGGCGTACCGGCGCCTGTTCGACCTGGGATGGGCCCACAGTGTCGAGACGTGGTTGGACGACCAGCTCGTGGGTGGGCTCTACGGGGTGGCCATCGGCGGCCTGTTCGCCGGCGAGTCGATGTTCCACCGCGCCCCCGACGCCTCCAAGGTGGCCCTGGTGCGCCTGGTCGAGCTGCTCGGCGGCGCCGAGGCCGCGGCGGGCGGGCGGCTGCTCGACGTCCAGTGGCTCACGCCCCACCTGGCGTCGCTCGGCGCGATCGAGCTGCCGCGGCCCGAGTACCTCGACCGCCTCGCGGCGGCGCTGCCCTTGCCCGGCCCGTTCACCTCGGAGGCGTAGCGGCCGTCAGCGCCCCCTGCTGTAGGAGGCGGTCGACGGGCTCAGGCCGGTGCGCCGGCGCCGTCACCGGCCCAGCCCGCGCCGTCACCACTCACAAGACCGCCGACGGGTTCAGGCCGGCTCGTAGGCGCCGTCACCGGCCGAGCCCGCGCCGCCGCCCGGACTGATCGAGGGCCAGGTCGACGACGACGTCGAGGCCCCGCCCGGTCGACGTGTCGTGCGGGCCGACCCGGCGGCCCAGCAGACCCATGCCCACGCCGACGACCAGGCCGCCGGCGACATCGGACGCGTGGTGGTCGCGCACGTGGATCCGGCTGACCGCGATCGTCAGCGCCACCGCCCACCACACCGGCCACCATCGGCTGCCCTCGGCCAGCAGGGTGGCCATGCACGCCGACGACGCCGAGTGGCCGCTCGGGAAGCTGCTGGTGGACTGCTCGCGCAGCCGGTGCGGGCGCTCGCCGGGCCGCTCGGGTCGCTCACGGCGCACGGCCATCTTCATGGGCCCGTTGACCACCGCGGACTCGATCCCGAGCCAGAGCAGCAGACGCAGGCCTCGGCGGCGGGTCGGTGGGCGCACCACCAGCACGAGCGCGATGAGCAGCCAGATGGTGCCGTGCTCGCCGACGGTGCTGGCCGTGTACAGGATGCGGTCGGCCACGGGCCGGCCCCGCAGCGCGTCGAAGCGGCGGTCGACCCACCGGTCGAACCCACCGACCGTGCGGTCCACCGGCGAGCGCTCGGGTTCGTGTGCGTCCACCATCACGCAATGGTGCCGCGTTCTCGCGTTCTGGCGCCCGATCCGGTTGCGGGGACGACCGAATCGGGCGCCAGTCCGCCGGTCGCCGGTGGGCCGGCGCCGGCCCGAGCGCCGCCCCGGCTACACCTGGGCGACCAGGTAGGGCTCGAGCTCGGGCGGCGCCTCGGGGGTGACCGGGGGAACGGTCACGCCGTCGCCGCCCGTGGCCGCCGCCCCACTGGGCACGCCGGCCGACTCGGCGCCCGCGAACACACCGAGGTCGGCGAAGGGCTGGCCACCCTCGTCGCGTCCCTGGGCCTCGTCGGTGAGGTTGGGGTCGCCGCCCAGCCGGTTGAGCGCGGTGGCGTACACCGAGCGGAAGTCCACCGTGGCCACCATGGCATCGGTGTCCCGGGCCGCGGGCGCCAGGCTGGGTGCCTGGCCGTACAGGCCGCCCTGCACGCCCCCGCCCACGAAGATGGTGTCGGTGGCCTGGCCGTGGTCGGTGCCCTGGCCGGCGTTCTGGGTCACCTGACGCCCGAACTCGCTGTAGATCATCACGAACACGTCGGGCGCCCGGGGCGTGCCGTCGATCAGCGAGAAGAAGTGGGCCAGGCCCTCGTTGAGGTCGGTGAGCCGGTCCCACAGGTTGTAGGCCTCGCTGCCGTGGGTGTCGAAGCCGGTGAGCGTGGCCACGTAGGTCTGGCACGGGATGCCTGCCCCGATGAGCGACGCGGCGGTGGCCAACTGGCTGGCCAGCGAGCCCGACGAGCCGCCCTGGGGCAGGCGGGGCACATCCGCGGCGGTGGCGGCGGCCTGGCGGGCCAGTGCGATGGCCCGCGACGCCGTGCCCACCTTGTTGATCGCGGTCGAGCCGGCGTCGCCGAAGGCCCCGAGGTCGGTGAGGAAGCGGTCGCGGTCGGGCACGTTCTGGGCCGAGAAGTTGAACGTGTCGAGATCGGCGATGGCCACCGCCGGCGCGTTCACCGAGGCCAAGGCCTGGTGGGCGCCGGTGAGCGACACCGCCCCGAGCGGTTGGCCGGTGTTGGCCAGGTCGTTGTAGCGGCCGAGCCACCCGGTGTTCATCAGCGAGCCGCCGAAGGCACCGGCCCAGCGGAAGGCCCACGCTGCGAAGTGGCTCATGTCCCGCACCACGTTCTCGCCGGTGCCCTTCACGATGGCCACGTCGGCCTTGTCGTGCCAGCGGTTGGCGAGGAACGGCAGCGCCCCGTGCAGCGCCCACTGCCCGTCGAGGTCCAGCGCCGGCGGCAGGTAGTCGCCGGCGGGCGGCGGGCCGTAGGGGCGGGTTGAGGTGAGCCGGGTGATGCCTATGCCGGGGCGGGCCGAGCGGTAGAGCCCGGTGGTGGTGGGCACGGCGAACGGCACGACGGTGTTGAGGATGTCGTTGCCGCCGGCCATCTCGACCACCACCAGCACCGGTGTCCCGCTGGGCAGCGTGGGCCCGAACAACAGGGCCGCAGCCTCACCGGCACGCGCCGTCGCGAAGGGGTCGAGCAGGTTGAACGCCGGGGCCGCGGCCAGCACGCCGGCGATGCCCTGGAGGAAGCCCCGGCGGGTGAGGCCCGAACGGGTCGGCGTGTCGGGGGAGGTTCCAAGGGGTGGGTCGAGGGGGGCCATGGTTGGGAACGTCCTCGTCTCAGTTGGCCAGGAACTCGGGCGTGAGCAGCACCAGGTTGAGCAGGCCGGCGGCCCGGAACGGGGTCCAGGTGCCCGTGGTGGCGTAGTCGATCAGCGCGTTCTTGGTGCGGGTCGACACCGGGGTCAGGCCCGCCTGCTGCAGCACGTAGGTCGCGGCGGTTGACGCGGTGGCGTTCGTGTGGACCTTGGTGACCATGGGGTTCACCGGGCCCGAGGTGGACCCGTCCCAGCGGAAGTTCCGCATCGCCATGTAGTTGGCCAGCTCGGACCAGGTGTGAAGGTTCGTGGTGTTCAGCCACTGGTCGCCCTTGGGCCAGCCCGACACGTTGGGGGGCGACCACGGGCTCTGAGCCATGCGGGTCATCATCCACGGCAGGTTGGCGTCGGTGCCGAGCCCCGGCCATCCCAGCAGGCGGGACGCCGCCACCACCCGCTCCACGGGGGTCTTGGTGCGGTTGTAGATCGCACGGTTCGACAGGAACTCGGGCCGCTTGGCGATGGCCTTCACCATCGCCTTCAGGTTGCCGTTGGCGCCCCAGGTGGGCTGGAGGGCGGCGATCACCGACGGGGTGGCGTCCAGCCCGGTGAGCTCCTTGTAGAGGCGGGCGGGAACGTGGTGCTTCCACGACGGGTGGGCCACGATGGCGGCGATCACCTCGTCGATGCCCGCCGCGCCCCGCGCCGCGCCGAGGAAGGTCTTGTCGCCGTTGTCCCACAGGCTCGGGTCGAAGAAGGTGGAGCCGTCGCCCCAGTTGTACTGCCACCCCGACAGCGCCCGCGACACCTCGATCACGTCCTGCTGGGTGTAGTTCGTCGTGCCGTTGGCAGGGTCGACCCGCCCCAGCGAGAAGAGCTCGAGCAGCTCGCGGCCCAGATTCTGGTTGGGGTGGGCCTTGGTGTTGCGGTCGGCGGTGAGGTACTTCACCATCCCCGGCCGGGTGATGATCGTGCGCAGCAGGTTGCGGTACGAGCCGCTCAGCGCAACCCGCAGGCGCTTCACGTGGTCGCTCATGTCGGGCACGTAGACGCTGTCGGCGATGCCCACCACCACCAGGCCCTGCAGCGTCCACGCGATGCGCTCCTGCACGGGGTTGTAGGCGCCGGCCGGCGTGGTCGTGCCCGAGGCCACCGGCCCGAAGGCCATCAGCTCCAGTTGGCGCCGGGCGTGGCTGTCCTGGCTGGCACTGGGGGACGGGAACCCTGAGGCCGCGAAGCTCACCAGCGGTTTGGCCGTCATCGAGTCGATCAGCGCGGTGGTGCCGAGGGCGATCCCGGCGGTGACGTCGGACCGCCTCGGGCCGAACCCCAATCGGCGCCAGATGTGGGCCACCTGCGCCTCGAGCGTTGCCATGCCCAGCAGTATCGACGGCCCCGAGCACGGGGTGAAGAGTGGGGCCTACTCAACTTGTGCGCTGGGACTACTCAACTTCGCCCGCCGCGGCGCCAACCGCCGGATCAGGCGGGTCAGCGGGTCAGCGGGTCAGCGGGTCAGGTGGTCTTGGCGATGCTCACGGCGCGGGGAGCGCTGTGGGCCACATCGCTGGGGGCGCTGCCCAGGACCCGGGCGGCGCCCTGCATGCGCTTGTTGCCTCGGGCCGCTGTCCTTGCGATAGGCGGCGACGACGTGCAGAGGGCACCGACCAGATCCTACCTTGAAATTCTAACGGTAGACGTTAGGATTTCATGATGATCGAGCGCCAATGTGCGAGGACCCGGGTGCGGGCCGCGCTCGCCCGGGCGCCAGTGGTCGTCCTGACCGGACCACGCCAGGCCGGCAAAACCACCCTCGCGCGAGCCGTCGTCGACGCTCCCGAGGCCAACTTCTTCGACCTCGAGGACCCGCGTGACGACGCCAGGCTCGGCGCGCCGACGCTCACCCTCCCAGCCCTCGACGGCACCATCGTCATCGACGAGGCGCAGCGTCGCGACGACCTGTTCCCGATCCTGCGGGTGCTGGTCGACGAGGACCGTCGCGACGGGCGGTTCCTCGTACTCGGCTCCGCCTCCCCCGACCTCGTCGGCCTGGCCGCCGACAGCCTCGCCGGCCGCGTGGCCTTGGTCGAGCTGACGGGACTCGAGTTGCTCGACGTGGGGGCCGCGGAGCTCGACCCGCTCTGGCGTCGAGGAGGTCTCCCGCTCTCGTACCTCGCCGAGACCGAGGAGCGCTCCGTTACGTGGCGCGAGGACTACATCCGTTCCTTCCTCGAACGCGATCTCGCCAACCTCGGTGTCCGCATCCCCGCCACGACCATGCGCCGCTTCTGGACCATGGTTGCCCATTACCACGGCCAGACCTGGAACGGCGCCGAGGTCGCCCGCAGCCTCGCCGTCTCCGAACCGACGGTGCGCCGCTACCTCGATGCACTGACCGACGCTCTCGTCCTCCGCCAGCTCCAGCCGTGGCACGCGAACATCGCCAAGCGCCAGATCCGGTCCCCGAAGGTCTACGTCCGCGACACCGGACTGCTCCACCGGCTGCTCGGGATCGACGACCAGCAGGCGTTGCTGGCCCATCCGAAGCTCGGCGCAAGCTGGGAGGGTTTCGTCATCGAGCAACTCCTGGTGCGCACCGAGGCCCGGGATGCCTGGTTCTGGGGCACGCACGGCGGCGGTGAGATCGACCTCCTCCTCGACCACGGCGGTGAGCGGATCGGTGTCGAGGTCAAGCGCACCGACGCCCCTCGCATGTCGTCGTCGATCCGCAACGCCATCGACGACCTCGCGCTCGACCGGGTCCTCGTCGCCCACGCCGGCCGAGACCGCTTCACCCTCGCCCCCGGCGTCGAGGCCATCAGCACCGCCGAGCTCCTCACCGACGGCCTCCCCTGAGGCAGCTCAGAAGGCCTTCTGCTCGCGCACGATTCGGCCTCCGCGGCACCGCGTAGGCTCCGACGCGTGACCGTGGGGGGCGGGTCCGACCGCGAGCAGCGAGCAGCCGGATCCGACGACGTGCGCCGAGCCGTGACCGGGCCACAGACCGTCGCGGTCCTGTTCACCGACCTCGTCGACAGCACCCAGCGCCAGAGCGAGCTCGGTGACGAGGCCTTCGACGACGTACGACGGGCCCACGTCGCGGTGCTCCGATCCGCGCTCGAGCACCATCGGGGCACCGAGGTGAAGAACACGGGCGACGGGTTGATGGTGGTGTTCCGTTCCGCGTCGGACGCCATCGCCGCCGCCGTGGAGATGCACACCGAGTGCGACCGTCACGGCCGCCGGCACCCCGAGTTGGCCATGGGCGTGAGGATCGCGGTGTCGATCGGCGATGCGGCGTTCGAGGACGGCGATTGGTTCGGCACGCCCGTCGTGGAGGCGGCCCGGCTCTGCGCCGCCTGCCGGACCGGTCAGCTGCTGGTGACCGACACGATCCGGCTCATGGCCGGGAGCCGCACCCGCCAGCGCATCGAGCCGATCGGCGACCTCACGCTCAAGGGCCTACCCGCTCCCCTGCCCGCCTGCGAGGTGCGCTGGGAACCGGCGGCCGTCACCGTCGGCGTCCCCCTGCCCGCGTTCTTCACCACGCCTGGCGCCCCGCCCTTCGCCGGGCGCACCGCCGAGCGGGCGACGCTCGACCGCATCTGGAAGGACGCACAGTCCGGCGGGCGACGGGTGATGTTCGTGGCGGGCGAGCCCGGGATCGGCAAGACGCGCCTGGTGGCCGAACTGGCCCGGCGGGTCCACGACGAGGGCGCCACGGTGCTGGTCGGCCGGTCGGACGACGAGATCGACGCGCCCTTCCGCCCCTTTGCCGACGCCCTCGACCAGCTGGTGCGCCACGCCGACGAGGACCTGATCGACGCGCACGTCGCCGAGGTGGGCCCGGTGGTGGCGCGGCTCGCTCCGGCGCTTTCCAGGCGGACCGCGGTCGAGCTCGACGACGAGGCGGCACCCACCGACTCGGACGTCGAGCGGATCCGCCTCTTCCACGCGGTGGCCGACCTGCTCACCCGCCAGGCGGCGCGGGCACCGGTGCTGCTGGTGCTCGACGACGCCCACTGGGCCGACCGTTCGAGCCTGCTGCTGCTGCGGGACCTGGTCCGCCGCCTCGGCGACGCGGCCGTCCTCGTGGTCGGCACCTACCGCAACACCGACCTCGACCGCACCCTGCCCCTCGCCGCGACGCTGGCCGATCTCCGACGTGAGCCGGGCGTGGAGCGGCTGACCCTCACCGGCCTCACCCCCGACGACGTGCTCGACTACCTGACCCTCGCCGGAGGCCACGATCTCGACGCCGAGGGCATCGAGCTCGGCCACCAGATCGCCGAGGTCACGGCCGGCAACCCGTTCTTCGTGGGTGAGACGCTGCGCCACCTGGCCGAGACGGGCGCCATCGTCCACGAGGACGGCCGTTGGGTACGGGCCGGCCTCGACTCGGCCGACGCCGGCGTGCCCGAGGGCGTGCGTGAGGTGATCGGTCGCCGTCTCTCGGCCCTCGACCCCGACGTCGAGCGGGTGCTGTCGGTGGCGGCGGTCGCCGGCGCCGAGTTCGACTCCGCCGTCGTCGCTGCCGTGGCGGAGGTACCCGAGGCCCGGGCCGTCGACCTGCTCGACCAGGCCTCGGCCCGCAGCCTGGTGGTCGAGGACACCGACCGCTTCGGCTGGTACCGCTTCGGCCACGCCCTCGTCCGCCAGACCCTGATCGAGGAGCTGTCCACCACCCGGCGACTGCGCCTGCACCGGGCGCTGGGCGAAGCGACCGAGCAGCGTGCGCCGGACCGCGTCGAGGAGATCGCCCACCACTACCTGGAGGCAGCCGCCGCCGGTGTGCGCGACCGGGCTGTGGACTTCGCCCGCCGGGCCGCGACGGCGGCCAAGGACCGCCTGGCGGTCGAGCAGGCCTCGCGGTGGCTGCGGCGTGCCCTCGAGGCCGAAGAGGGGCTCGATCCCGATCCCGCGCGCCGGGCCACGATGCTCGTCGAGCTCGGCGAGGTGGCCTCCTGGACCGACGAGGCGCTGTTCGTCGCCGACGACCTGCTCGAAGCCGCCGCGCTGGCCCGCGACGCCGGCCGGGTGGGCCTGCTCGCCGCCGCCGCCTACTGGTACCTGGGCCCCGCCGGGGTCCTGGCCGACCTGTCCGACCCGAACTTCCGTCCGTTGCTCGAAGAGGCGCGCGACGCGCTGGACGCGTGCCCCGACGACCAGTTCGTCCGGGAGCGCATGTGGGTGTTGGGCAAGCTCGCGCACGCGCACACCCTCGACGCCGACCCCACCGAGCAGCTGGCGCTCACCGAGGCCGCGCTGGCGCTCAGTCGTCGCCTGGACGAGCCCGCCGACCGTTGGCGAGCAGTCGTCTGGCGCTTGTACGCCATCGACAGCCTCGGGCGCTACGACGAATGGGAGGCGCTCATCGAGGAGTGCACCACCCTGGCCGACGCCTTCCCGGTCACGTTCCAGCGCGACCCGCTCAGCTGGCAGATCCAGGCGGCCCGCAGCCGGGGAGACGTCGACCGGGCCGCCGGCCTGGTCGACCGCTACCGCCGGCTGTTCGTGCCGCTCGGGCTGGCCCTGCCCGGCATCGTGCACGGCGTCGGCTCGGCCCGCGCCATCGACCAGGGCCGCTTCGCCGAGGCGCGACGCCTGCTCGACGCCTGGCGTGACGAGAGCCCGCCGCACGACGGCACCATGCTCGGCATCGGCGCCAACGAGGCCTGGCACGACCTGTGGACCATCGACGCCGACCGCTACCGGGCCACGCTCGAGGCGATGCCCGGGTCGGCGGCCGCCGTGCTCGCCGTCTACCCGTTGGCGTCGATCCTGGCGCTCCTCGAGGGCGACGAGGAGGCCGCGCGGGCCCGCTACGACGAGTGGCGGCCCTCGATCGACGGCGTTCCCGCCTACTTCGCCTTCCACATGGCCGCCACCGCCACCTACCCCACGTGGCGCCTCGGCGAGGCCGCAGTTGCCGAGCGGCTCGTCGCCGGCCTCGCGCCCCACGCCGGACGATGGCCGAGCCTCAGCGCCGCCAACACCATCGGGCCGGCCGACCTCCACCTCGGGGTCAACCGGGTGACCCTCGGCGACCTGCCCGCGGCGGAGGCCGACCTACGTGCGGCGCTCGCATCGTGCGAGGCGACGACGTCGCACGCCTGGGAGGCGGTGGCCCTCCTCCACCTCGCCGATGCCGTCGCGCAGCAGGGCCGGGCCGACGAGTCCGCGGCGCTCGCCGCCCGGTGCCGGGCCCAGGCCGTGCGCCTGGGCCTGACGCTCGTCACCCAGGACCTCGACCGCCTCGGCCTCACCCCGCGAGCCTGACCCGGGCCAGCCCTGAAACGGTGGGTTCTGGCGCCCGATTCGGTCGCCATGGCAACCGAATCGGGCGCCAGTTCGAGGATCGGGTGGGTCGACCACCGCGACGCCGGCGTGGCGCATTGGCTCGACGCAATCCGGCCGCCGCCGCGTCGATCACACCTGGACGCGAAGGCGGGGCGCGAGCTCGGGTCGCACCTCGGGCTCGGGTGGCGGGACGGTGAGGCCGTCCGGCCCGAGCGCTTGCGCCCCCGGCGGCGCCGGCCCGCCGGCGTCGGCGAAGACCCCGAGGTCGGCGAACGGCACGCCGCCCTCGTTGCGGCCGAGGGCCTCGTCGGTGAGGTTCGGGTCGCCGCCGAGCCGGTTCAGGACGGTGGCGTACACCGAGCGGAAGTCCACCGTCGGCACCAGGGCGTCGGCGTAGCGCGCCGCGGGAGCGAGGTCGGCGGGCTCGCCGTACCAGCCACCGCGCACGCCGCCCCCGAGCACGATGGTGTCGCTGCCGAGCCCGTGGTCGGTCCCTTGGCCGGCCGCCTCGCCGATCTGGCGGCCGAACTCGGACTGGATGACGACGAAGACGTCGCCGGCTCGGGGATGCCCGGCCATGACGGCGAAGAACCGGCGTAGCCCCTCGTCGAGGAGGTCGAGCTTCTGGCGGTGGTAGCCGGGTTGGCTGCCGTGGGTGTCGAACCCCTTGTCGAGAGCGATGTAGGTCTGGCAGGGGACGCCCGCCTGGATCAGCGCGGCCACCGTGGCCAACTGCTGTGCCAAGGTCCCCGCCGCGGGGTCGGTCGGAGGGGCCGGCACGTCGTGGGCGGCGACGATCGCCTCGCGAGCGACGTCGAGTGCGCCGGCGGCCGTCGCCACCTTGCCTCTCGCCGTCGACGCCGGCTTCCCGAACCGGCCGATGCCCTCGACGACCGCCTCGACATCCGGCACGTTCGCCGCCCAGAAGTCGAATGTGGCGAGGTCGTCGATGGCCACGGCCGGACTGGCCCGCGAGACCAGAGCCTGATGGGCGCCCGAGGTCGACACGGCGCCGAGCGACTGGCCCGGGTTGGCGAGATCGTTGTACCGACCGAGCCAACCGGTCTCCATCAGCTCGCCCGTGAAGGCACCGGCCCATCGGTACGCCGAGCTCACGAAGTGGCTCTGCTCACGCATCACGTTCTCGCCGGTGCCCTGCACGATGGCGACGTCGCCCACATCGTGCCAACGGTTGGCCAACCAGGGCATCGCCCCGTGAAGGGCCCACTGTCCGTCGAGGTCGAGGGCGGGTGGCAGCAGGTCGTCGACCGGTGCGCCCCCATACGGACGGGTCGTGGTGACCTCGGTGATGGCCAGGGTGGGGCGGGCATCGCGGTAGTAGCCCGTCGACCCCGGAACGGCCATGGGGACGATCGTGTTGAGGATGTCGTTGCCGCCGGGCAGCTCGACGAGCACGAGCACCGGCGTGCCGACGGGAAGGGTCGAGCCGAACGCCGCTTGCGCGGCCGCGCTCGGGGCGAGGGGGTCGAGCCAACGGGTCGCGGCACCTGCCGCGACCACGGCGCCCAGCCCCTGCAGGAAGGTGCGACGGCTGAGCCCGCCGCCCCTCGAGGCGGACGGGGCACCCTGAGCGTGATCGGTCATCGGGCTCGCCATCCCCTCAGTTGGCCAGGAACTCGGGCGACAGGAGGGCGAGGTTCACGAGCCCGGCGGCGCGGGAGGGTGACCACGAGCCCCCGCGAGCGTAGGTGTCGAGCACGGACACCGTGCGGTACGAGGTGGGGATGAGCCCAGCCTGGTCGCACACGAACCTGGCCGCGGTGGAGGGTGTGCTCTTGGTGAACACCTTGGTCACGAACGGGCTGATGGCGCCGACCTGCTGGCCGTCCTCGTCGAAGCCACGGGTTGTCATCAGGTTGGCGAGGCGCGACCAGACGAGCAGGTTCGACGAGTTCAGCCACTGGTCTCCCTTCGGCCAGCCGGACACGTTCGGGGGCACCCACGGGATCTGACCCATCTGCGCCATCGTCGGGTGGATGGACATGTCGGTGGCGAGCTCGGGCCACGCCAGCAACCGGGCCGCGGCCACCACCCGCTCGAGCGCCGTCTTCGTGCGGTTGAACACCGCTCGACCGGCCGTGAACTCCGGGCGACGGGCGATCTCTGCCACCAGTGCTCCGACGTCGCCCTCCGCGCCCCAGGCGACGGCCAGGCTGTCGAGCACCTCGGGAGACGCGTCGAACCCCGTGAGCTCGCGGTAGAAGCGGGCGGGGACGTAGTGGTGCCACGACGGCTGCTCGAGGATCGCGTCGAGGACCTCCGTCACCCCGGCGGCGCCCCGCGGCGCCCCGAGGAACGTCTTGTCGCCGCCGTCCCAGTGGTCCGGATCGAACGCCAACGTCCGGGTGGGGAACGAGTAGCGCCACCCGGTCAGCGCCCGCGCGACCTCCACGACGTCCTGCTGGTCGTAGTTGGGGGCCCCTGTCGCGGGATCGGTCGCCCCGAGGGAGAACAGCTCGAGCAGCTCGCGGCCCAGGTTCTGGTTGGGATGCGCCTTGTCGTTGAGATCGCCCGTCAGGTACTTCACCATCCCGGCCGTCGTCACGACCTGCGACAACAGGGTGTGGTAGTCGCTGTCGAGTGCCCCCCGCAGCGCGGCGATGTGCTCGAGCAGGTCCACCTGGAACACCACGTCCGTCATCCCCACCACGAGGAGACCCTGCAACAGCCACGCGACGCGCTCCTGCAGCGGGTTGTAGTCGGCTGCCGGCGTGGTGACACCGGTCGAGACCGGCCCGAAGGCCATCATCTCGAGCTGACGACCCTGATGCTCCACGACCGGCGCCGTCACCGGCGGGAAACCTGTCCGATCGAAGGCGACGAGCGGTTTGGCGAGGAACGATTCGATCACGGCGTCGACACCCAGTGCCGTGCCGATCCGGATGTCGCGGTGGGTCGGCCCGAAGCCGAGCCGACGCCACACGTGGGCCACCTTGGCCTCGATCGGAACCACCATGGCAGTCTCGTCCATTCCAGCCACGGCTGCTCAGAACGCCTTCTTCTTGGCCTTCCACTTCTTGGGGTCGTACTCCATGGGGGGCACGAAGAAGTCGTAGCGGCGGCGCCGTACGTTGGTCTGCCACCAGCGGTCGACCCGCTGCACCCGGTTCATGAGCGACCAGGTCTTCGACTCGCCGTCGTAGTACTTGCGGGCCTCCTCGATCGTGATCGGCGGGTCGGCCACCCGGTTGCACTCCTCGATCACCACGGGCACCCAGTCGTCCAGGTCGTCCTTGTAGAGCAGCCCGCACAGGTCGAGCAACGTGATGCGGGGGTTGCAGTACCGGGTGATGGCCGGCGGCAGCTCCTTGCGGTAGATCGGCTTGGCGATGGCCGGCGCCGCCTCGAGGAACACCTCGAGGTCCATCAGCGGCTTGCCGTCGTCGCCCACCAGGAAGGGAGTGGTGACGTCGATGTAGCGGTGCGCGCCGTCGACCCACGCCCAGTTGGTGATCTGGCCGTCGATGCCCCGCCGGTCGGTGGTGACGCCGGCGATCAGGTCGACCACGGTGGGGATCAGCGGGTGACCCTCCGCAGGGTCGGCGCCGCGCAGGATGGACGGGCCGAGGGTGGCCTTGTCCAGCGCGGGCTGCACGACGTAGGCGGTGAGCCGTCCGCTGTCCGATCCCTCGGCCGGCACCGAGTGCACCTCGGTGTCCAGGACGGCCACGCCGGCGTGGCGCATCTGGTCGACGTAGTCGAGGATCAGGTCGCGGTGGCGCTCGAAGGCGGCCTGGTCCGGGAAGGGCGGCAGCCTCTTGGCCACGACCCGGGTCTCGCCGCTCGCCGGGACCCCGAACACGACGGCGGTCACGCCGTACCCGATGATCTTGAGGTCGTCCTCGCCGCCGCCGTCCAGGGCCTTGCCCACATCGGCTTCGAGCTGGACCAGTTCCTCGTCGGTGATCATCCCCGCCTCCTCGCTCGCCGTCGCCGGGAATCATCGCACGGCGGACGGAGCAGAACGCCGCCAAGGCGGTACGGCTGCCTACGACGAGTCAGCTTCTCGCCGTCGTGAAGGCCACGGTGTCCTTGCGCTCGGGGAAGTCGCTCGACTTGGCGTTCAGCACCGCACGCAGGCGGGCGCCCACTGGTGCTGTCGCCCGCACCGTGACCTCGACCTTGATCTGGAAGGTGTCGCCCGGGTTCAGGGCGCTGGTGCCGTAGGAACCCGCGGTGACGTCGTCGGTGACGTCGACTCCCTGGTGGCGGTAGGTGATGCTGAAGGCCGGGTCTGACGGGGTCGCCCGTACGGCGAAGCTGTCCGACACGATCCCATCGTTCTGGATCGATGCCGTGTAGGTCACCGTCGCGCCGCGGGGGGCACGGGCGGTGACGTTCTGCCCGGCGCCGGTGGTGTTGTAGACGCCGTCGCCGGCATAGGCCCCGGTCGTCCCGAGTCGGATGCGAGCGTCCGGCCGGGTGCGCGCGTAGGCCTTGATGCGGTTGTTGTAGGTGTCGACGACGTAGACGAGCTCTGCCTCGCCCGGTTCGCCGTAGGTGCGCACCGCCACCCCGGTCGGGCCGTAGAACTCGTTGGCCCCGGACCCCGTCGAGCCCCACGAGGCCAGCACGGCACCGCCGGCAGTGAACTGCTCGACGCGGTTCCCGTCGAAGTCGGTGACGGTCAGGTTATGGGCGCCATCGACGCTGATGCCTCGCGGGACGGCGCCGGTGGTCCACTCACCCCGGTAGGAGCCGTCCATCGTGAACTTCTGGACCCGATCGTGGCCGCTGTCGGTGACGAACACCTTGCCGGTGGTGGGATCCACCGCCACCCCGTACGGATAGGCGAACCTGCCCGGCCCGCTGCCCGACCCACCCCACGAGCCGAGGTAGGTGCCCTGGCGATTGAAGCGTTGCACGCGGTTGTTCAGCCAGTCGGCCACGTACACCGTCCTGGTGGTGGGATCGACGGCGATCCCGTGGGGCTCGTCGAACTGGCCCGGTCCGCTGCCCGTGTCGCCCCAGATGGTGAGCAGCTGTCCACTGGCGTTGAACTTGCGGATCCGATCGTGCCCCGAGTCGGCGACGTAGACGTTGCCGTTCGACTGGTCGACGGCGATCCCCCCCGGGCTCGGCGTGGTCCATGATCCCAGGTAGTCGCCGCCGGCGGTGAAGTACTGCACCCGGTTGTTGCCGTCGTCGGTGACGTAGACCAGCCCCTCGGGGCTGAGGGCGACGTCGTCGGCCACGGAGAATTGGCCCGGTCCGCTGCCGCCCTCGCCCCACATCTGCATGAAGGGGAGCGGCTCCGCTTCCTCGCCTGCTGGGGCCGCGGGGGCCGTCGTCGCCCCGAGCAGAAGCGGTGTGCCCACGGCGAGCAGTACGGCGACGGCGAGGGTCGTGATCGCTCTTGGACGCTGTCGATGAGGGTGGTCTGTCGTGTCGAGAGCCTGCATGAGCCGACCGTCGCGCTCGCTGAAGGACGCGGGTAGGGCTGTTGGTCCCTTCCGGGAACAGTGCCAGACGGCACCCCTCTCGCGGTCGAAACCGGACGATGTGCGACGCCGTCAGGGACCCCGACGAACCGGCCTGGCGGCGGTGCCTGTTCGACCCCTGGTGGTCGACGCCGGCCCGCCGCTCGACGGGTCGCGGTCGGAGGTAGCGGATCGACCGCCCCCCGGGGGACAATGGACCCATGTCCGACGACTCGCCACCACCTCCCGGCGCTGCGCAGCGGAGCGGAGCAGCAACGCGGCCCGAACCGGATCCCGGAGGGGCCCCGAGGGACGAGGGGCGAATGCGACGTGACCGCCCGTGGATGATGCGCACCTACTCGGGGCACTCGACGGCGAAGGCCTCGAACGCCCTGTACCGCACCAACCTGGCCAAGGGCCAAACCGGCCTGTCCATCGCCTTCGACCTGCCCACCCAGACGGGGTACGACCCCGACGACCCGAACGCCCGGGGCGAGGTGGGCAAGGTGGGCGTGCCGGTGGCCCACCTGGGGCACATGGGCGAGCTGCTCGACGGCATACCGCCGGGCGAGATGAACACGTCGATGACCATCAACGCCACCGCCGCCTGGCTGCTGGCGCTCTACGTGGCCAACGCCGAGAACCAGGGCGTCGCCTCCGAGGCGCTGCGGGGCACCACCCAGAACGACATCGTCAAGGAGTACCTCAGCCGCGGCACCTACATCTACCCGCCGCTGCCCAGCCGCCGCCTCATCGTCGACATGGTGGCGTTCTGTGCCGAGCGCATCCCCAAGTGGAACCCCATGAACGTCTGCAGCTACCACCTGCAGGAGGCCGGGGCCACGCCGGTGCAGGAGATCGCCTACGCCCTGGCCACCGCCATCGGGGTGCTGGACGCGGTGCGCGAGTCGGGGCAGGTGCCCGACGACCGCTTCCCGGCGGTGGTGGCGTCGATCAGCTTCTTCTGCAACGCCGGCATCCGCTTCGTGGAGGAGAACGCCAAGATGCGGGCCTTCACGCAGATGTGGGACCGCCTCTGCCTCGAGCGCTACGGCGTCACCGACCCGAAGGCGCGCCGCTTCCGGTACGGCGTGCAGGTGAACTCGCTCGGCCTCACCGAGGCGCAGCCCGAGAACAACGTCCAGCGGATCGTGCTCGAAGCCCTGGGCGTCACGCTGTCGAAGAGCGCCCGGGCCCGGTCGATCCAGCTGCCGGCGTGGAACGAGGCCCTGGGGCTGCCCAAGCCGTGGGACCAGCAGTGGTCGCTGCGCATGCAGCAGGTGCTGGCCTTCGAGACCGACCTGCTCGAGTACGACGACCTGTTCGAAGGGTCGAAGGTGATGGAGCGCCTCACCACCGACCTGGTGGACGGCGCCCAGGCGGAGTTGGACGAGGTGCTGGCCCTCGGCGGTGCCTTCGAGGCCATCGACGAGCTCAAGGGACGGCTGGTCACGTCGCACACCGAGCGCATGCGCCGGCTGGAGTCGGGCGACCTGCAGGTGGTCGGCGTGAACTGCTTCACCGAGACCGCCCCGTCGCCGCTCGACTCCGCCGAGAACATCCTGCAGGTCGACCCCGCCGTGCAGGGCCAGATGATCGACGACGTGGTGACGTGGCGGGCCAACCGCGACGGCGACGCCGTGCGCCGTGCCCTCGACGAGTTGCGCCGGGTGGCCACCGACGGCGGCAACCTGATGACGCCCAGCATCGAGCTGGCCCACGCCGGCGGCACCACCGGCGAGTGGGCCGGCGCGCTGCGCGAGGTGTTCGGTGAGTACCGGGCCCCCACGGGCGTGGCCGCCGCGGTGGCGGTGGGCGGCAGCAACGACGACCTTCGGCGTGTGGCCGAGCGGGTGAAGGCCATGCCCGGCGGCCCGCCCCGGTTCCTGGTGGCCAAGCCGGGCCTCGACGGCCACTCGAACGGCGCCGAGCAGATCGCGGTCGCCGGCCGCGACGCGGGCATGGAGGTCATCTACCAGGGCATCCGGCTGTCACCCGAGCAGATCGCGGCGGTGGCCCGGGACGAGGACGTCGACGTCATCGGCCTGTCGATCCTCTCCGGCAGCCACCTCGAGCTGGTGCCCGCCGTGCTCGACCGGCTCAACGCCGCCGGGGTCGACGCCCCCGTGACGGTGGGCGGCATCATCCCCGAGGGCGACCAGGTCAAGCTGCGTGAGCTGGGTGTGGCCGCGGTGTTCACCCCCAAGGACTTCCAGCTCGGCCACCTCATGTCCGAGATCGCCGACCTCGTCGAGGCCCATCGCCGCGAGGCGTGATCGTGCTCGCGATCATGGGCGGGACGATGGGGGCGATTGGGGCCGGATGGCCCAGGACAACCCGCTTGATTCGTCCGACGACCGCGCCGATGGGACAGCAGTGAGGGACCAGAGAGCTCTGGTCGCGGTGATGGTCGGCATCCTCGGTGCCGTCGTCGGAGCAGCAGGAGTGATCGTGGACTCGACAATCCTTGGGGCGGTGGCCGGTCTGGCGGCACTGTGTGTGGCACTCATCGCCCTCTCGATGCGCCGCGCGCACAAGGCCCAGCAGGCCCGGATCAGCGACCTGGAGACCCGGATCGACGAGCTCGAGCAGCAGGCCGACGACGACCACGACCGGCGTGAGACCGACGACCTCCGCGGGCCCACCGGCCCGCCGCTGTCCGCGCTCGACCGGCCGCAGCAGACCTCCGCCGTGCCGCTGCCGCCCTCCGTCATCCCTGACGCGCTCACCGGACCGGCCGGCCCCGCGTCGAGCACGTCGCGTGAGGCCGACCTCCTGGCCGACCCCCAGACGGGGTTGTTCAGCGAGGGCTACTTCCGGGTCGCGCTCGACGCCCGGATCTCCGCCGCCCGCCGCCACCTCCGGCCCGTCGCCGTCGTCATCCTCGACGTGGTGCAAGGCCTCGACAGCGGCCACCCCACGCCCAGCAACCCCAAGCTGGTGGCCGAGAGCATCGCGGCCACGGTCCGCGACGCCGACACCGCGTGCCGCATGGACGACGGCCGCTTCGCCCTGGTGCTCGAGGACACCCCCGAGAACGGTGCCATCTGGACCGTCGAGCGGATCCGGCGGCGCCTGGCCGAGTCGGCCCCCGGCCAGACCCTGTGGGCCGGCGTGGCCTGCTACCCCGCCCACGCCTTCGACAGCGACGAGATCCTCGCCCAGACCGAACTGGCGCTGGGAGCCGCCCGCGAGTGGCGCCAGGACCGCATCGAGGTCGCGGTCGCGCCCTGACATCGGCTCCTCCTTCGTCGGAGCGGCTTCGCCATCCGGTTCGTCCGAGGCGCGGCTCCGCTCCGCTCCGCAACGGCACCACATTGGCTCCTCCTTCGTCGGAGCGGCTTCGCCATCCGGTTCGACCCACCCGCGGCGCCGGCCTCGAGCGCGCCATCGGGCTGTGGTCCGGCGCCCCTACGCTCGGGCGGTGCTCAGAACGGCGTTCGTCCTCCTCGTCGCCGTGGGCACCACGCTCCTCGTGGGGGCGTACACGCGGATCGGCGCCGTGATGTGGACGGTGCGGCCGGGCAACGGCCTCCACGACGCCGACCTCGCCGCGGGCGTGGCCGCCGGCGCCCTCGCCTTCCTGATCACCCGGCCGCGGTCGCGCTGAGGTGACCGGGCGGATCGCCGGATCGCTGCGGGCGCACCCGGAGCGGTGGATCATCGTCGCCGCACTGCTGCTCCGGCTGCCGCTGGTGTTCACCGGTATCACCAACTCGTCCGACATCTGGCGCCAGTCGGACACGGCGTCGATCGCCCGCAACTTCTGGGCCGGTGGCTTCCACCTCTTCTTCCCCCAGGTCGACTGGGGAGGCGCCGGCCCCGGCTACGTGGAGACCGAGTTCCAGCTGTACCCGTTCACGGTCGCCCTGCTGTACCGCCTGACCGGCGGCGAGCACCTCTGGCTGGGCAAGCTGGTGTCGCTCGGGCTCACCGCGGGCACGCTGATCGCCTTCTGGGCACTGGCCCGCCGGGTGGTGAGCCACCGGGTCGCGCTGGTGGCCCTCGGCTTCCTGGCCGTGTCGCCCATCGCCGTGCGCTACGGCACCGCGTTCATGCCCGAGAGCGCGGTGCTCTGCTTCTACGTGCTGGCCCTGCTGCTGTTCGTGCGCTGGCTCACCGAAGACCGTCCCCCGCTCCTGGTCGGCGCCGGCCTGGCCACCGGGGTGGCGCTGCTGGTGAAGCCCACGTCCATCCAGATCGGGGCGGTCTTCGTGATCCTCCTGGTCCGCGAACGGGGCTGGCGCTCGCTGCTGTCGGTGCCGCTCTGGGCGGTCGCCGCGCTGGCGGTGACACCGGCGGCGCTGTGGACCCTGCACGCCCGCGACCTGCACCTTCGCTACGGCAACACGTTCGGTGTCATCTCGGGCGGCGACCGCAAATTCGCCACGCTCGACACCTTCAGCTCGCCCGCCTTCTACACCGGCGTGGCCCGCACCGAGCTGGTGTGGGTGCTGGCCCTCGGGGCGGCGCCGTTGTTCCTGGTCGGGCTGGTGGTGGCCTTCCGGCAGCGCCGACCCACCGTGTTGCTGGCCGGCGCCGTGGTCATCCCGGCCTTCTACGCGATCGTGGCCAAGTACTCGTCGGGCCCACAGGGCATCCAGTACCACGTGTTCGCGCTGCCCTTCGCGGCCCTCGCCGTCGGCTTGGGGGTCGACGCTGTGTTGGTGTGGGCCCGGCCTCGGCCGGCGGGCACGCCTGCCGGCGGGGGCGGCGCCGCGAGGGTGGCAGCGCTGGGTGGTGTGGCCGCGATCGGGCTGTTCGCGCTCGTGGCGTCGATGGCGTACGCACAGCGCTTCCCTGCCGAGAGTGGGGCCGTGACGGCCTGCGCCGCGCTGGTGGCCGACGCCGTCCCCGCCGGCGACCTGGTGATCGTCAGCTCCACCGGCACGTCACAGGTCGACGGCTACGCCGTCAACTACCAGGAGCCGATGATCTTCTACTTCAGCGGTCGGCGAGGCTGGAGCCTGCCCGCCGACCGCCACGACGCCGACCACCTGAGCGACCTGTCCCGCCAGGGAGCGCGGTGGTTCGTGGTGCAGGACGACGCCGCGCTGGTCGCGGCCCCGGCGCTCGAGCGGTACCTCGACGGTCACGCCGAACAGGTCGGCCCCGGCGTGGACGAGGGCTGCGGCATCTGGCGACTCGACGACGCCGGCGCCTAACCCCCCACCTCGGCTTCCTACGGGAACCCATCCGCGAGCGGGCTTGTCGCGGCATCCAGGAAAGTGGGTCGTGGGTTGCGGTCGACTCGGGGCGGCGGGGCCGAGCTGGAGGAAATACCAGTCACCGGTGACTGGTATTTCCTCCGCCTCTCTCCGGTGAGCGGTACACGGTTCAACTCCGGCCACCCTCGGCGGCGCGACGCCTGAAGTCACCGCCGAGCGGCGGCGCAGCCCCTCCCCCGCGGCCCTTCGCCCAGCGGCACGGCTCGAGTGGCCCGGACGCCCCTCGCAGACTGACCACCCGCGGGTCGGACAAAGCACCAAGAACCGCCGAGAACCCTCGGCGTCAGCGGGCGGCGGCGAACGCCCGGCGAAGGGCGGCGATGGCGTCGCGCTCGTAGGCGCGCGACGACGCCAGCAGGCGGGTGAAGGCGAACGAGGGGTGGATGTGCCCGTCCAGCCTCACGTGGGTGGCGCCGACGCCGGCCGATCGCAGCGCCGTCACGTAGGCCTCGCCGTCGCCCCGCAGGCGGTCGTACTCCGCCGTCATCACCCACGCCGGAGGCAGGCCGGCGTGGGTGTCGGCGAGCAGCGGCGAGCAGTACGGGTCGGTGGCCTGACCAGGGTCGGCCAGGTACTCGGCGAGGAAGGCGTCGATCGCGGCAGCGTCGAGCAGGTAGCCATCGGGCACCTCGCGGTGGCCCGACTGGGACAGGGTGGCATCGGTGGCGGGCACGTCGAGCCACTGGTGGCACAGGTCCGGCCCGCTGCGGTCGCGGGCCATCAGGCACACCACCGCGGCCAGGTTGGCCCCCGCCGACTCGCCGCCCACGGCCACCCGCTGGGGGTCGACGCGGAGCGACGCGGCGTCGTCCACGAGGCGACACACCGCTGCGTAGCAGTCCTCGGGGGCGATCGGGTACTGGCACTCGGGGGCCATGCGGTAGTCCACCGAGGCCACCACGCAGTCGGCCTCGGAGCAGATCGCCCGGCAGCGGGGATCGCGCTCGTCGAGGGTGCCGACGCACCAGCCGCCGCCGTGGAGGAACACGTAGAGCGGGTGGGGCCCGGGCGTGGGTGGACGGTAGAGGCGGACGCGTATGCGACCGCCCTCGACCGGCACCATCACGTGCTCGACCGCGGCGGGGCGGGGACCCGCCCGCATCACCGACCAGCCCCCGAGGCGGGCCTGCCGCGCCGCCCGCTCCCGCCGCTCGGCCATCGTCACACCGGGAAGCTCTCGTTCCACCCGGCGTCCGAGGGCGACCAACGGCCGGAGGCGGGGCTCGAGTGGCATGGCCCCACGGTAGAGCGAGGGGCGAGATCCCGGCTCGTGGCCGCGCCCAGAACGGATACGGCGCGGAACCGCGGCCATCCGGAGCAGGCGGGGAACAGGCGACCCATCGCCCGGTGGCCCGAGGTTGGTACCCCCCGGGGTATTGGTAGACTCGGAGTCAGCCCGAGACCCACAGAACGAGGAACCCCATGGCCACCATCGCCCTCACCAACGACACCTTCGAGCCCACCGTCAGCGCCGACGGCATCGTCCTGGTCGACTGGTGGGCCTCGTGGTGCGGCCCGTGCCGGATGTTCGCCCCGGTCTTCGAGGCCGCCGCCGACCAACACCCCGACATCACCTTCGCCAAGGTCGACACCGAGGCCCAGCAGGGCCTGGCGGGCTCGGTCGGCATCATGTCGATCCCGACGCTGATGATCTTCCGAGACGGCATCCTGATCTTCTCGCAGGCCGGCGCCCTGCCCGCCGCCGCGCTCGACGACCTGATCGGGCAGGCCCGCGGCCTCGACATGGACGACGTGCGCGCCCAGGTGGAGCAGGAAGAGCGCGACCGGGCGGCGTCGTGATGTGCTCGCTGTCGCGCTACCTCCTGGTCGGCGGGCTCTCCGGGATGGCGGTGGCCACGGTTTCCGGCAGCGAGCTGGTGGGTTGGCTGGCCGCGGCGGTGGTGGTCGGGCTGATGCTCGCGGCCCGGCGGCTGTTCCCGACTCGCCTCGCCCCGTCGGCGTGCGCCCTGTCGGTGGACAAATCGTCGGCAGACACATCGTCGGTGGACGCACCCTCGGCGGCGGCCCCGCCAGTCCGCGACGAGCCCGCCTCGACCACCAGCAGAAGGTGACCGTTCGCCGCTGACGCCCGCCCGGCACACAGCCGCCGGGCCCGCGACCTGCGGGCGCAGCCGTTCGAGTCCGCGGCACCCTTGCCGATTCGCTCTGGCGCTCGCCCGCGCCGGGCCTGGCTGTCACACACCTCACGTACCGTGGCGTGATGGACGTCGTCGCCCCCCGCGCCACGGTTCGCACGGTCGCCTACGGGCGACCGGCCACCGTCGCGTTGGCCGACGCCATCGCCGCGGCGAAGCAGCGCCACCCACTCGACCCCGTCACCGTGGTGGTGGCCTCCAACCTGGCCGGGCTCTCCGTGCGCCGCCTCATCGGCGGCGGCACCGTGGGCGACGGTGGCCTGGCCAACGTCTCGTTCGTCACCCCCTTCCGCCTGGCCGAGCTCGTGGGCGGCGACGCCGTCGGCGGCTACCCGCTCACCAACGCCGTCCTGGCGGCCGCGGCCCGCGGCGTGCTGCGCGACGACCCGGGCTGGTTCGGGGCGGTGGCCGAGCACCCTGCGTCCGAGACCGCGCTGGTGGCCCTGTACGGCGAGCTCAGCCATGTGCGGCCCGGCACCCTGGCGTCGCTGGCGGCCCGCACCCCGCGGGGTGCCGAGATGGTCCGGCTGTTCCGGGCGGTGCGGTCGCGGCTCACCGGCGTCCACGACGAGGACGACCTGGCCCGGGCCGCCACGCAGCGCCTCCGCACCGGCACCACCGCGGCGGCGCCGATCGGGCACCTCATCTGGTTCCTCCCCGACCGGCTCACCCCCGCCATGAGCGACCTGCTGGCCGCGGCGATCGCCGCCGCACCGGCGGCCACCGTCGTCGTGGGCCTCACCGGCGACGCCGGCGCCGATGCCGCCGTCCGCCGCACGCTCGTCGCTGCCGGTGTGGGCCTGGGCGAGGTCGATGCCGGCGCCGCCACGGTCCCCCCTGCCACCGGCACCCGCATCGTCAGTGTGTCCGACCCCGAGGAGGAGGTCCGTGCCGTGTGCCGCGAGATCGTTGCGCTCGCGGAGGCCGGCACCCCGCTCGACCGCATGGGGGTCTTCCACCCGGCACCCGATCCCTACGCCCGCACCGTGCACGAGCACCTGCAGTCCGCCGGCATCCCCCACAACGGGCCGTCCCGCCTGCGGCTCGCCGATCGGGTCGCGGGTCGCACGCTGCTGGCCGTACTGGATCTGCCCGAGCAGGGTTGGTCCCGGGCCGCGGTCGTCGCGCTGGCCAGCGACGCCCCGCTCCGCCACGACGGCGCGCCCGTGCCGGTCACTGCCTGGGAGCGGCTGTCGCGCGACGCCGGGGTCGTCGGCGGCCTCGACGACTGGTCGAGGAAGCTGGCGGCGCTGGCCCTCTTGCTGCGTGACCAGTACGCCACCGGCTCGGCCGACCCCGAGGTCGCCCGCTGGGCACTGACCCAGCTGCGGTCCGACGCCGAGCGGGCGGAACAACTGGCCGGCTTCGTCGCGGGCCTGGCCGTCGATCTCGAGGGCATCGACCAGGCCCACGGGTGGGGGGGCAAGGTGCGAGCGACCCAGGATCTGCTGGTCCGCCTGCTGGGCACCGAAGGCCGCCGGGTCAACTGGCCCGACGACGAGCGGGACGCCGGCGAGCGGGTCGATGCCGCGCTCGCCCGCCTCGAGCTCCTGGACGAGATCGACCCGCAGCCCACCACTGCGGCGTTCGTGCGAGCGGTGGCCGCCGAGCTGGACGAGCCGGCCGGCCGCATCGGCCGGTTCGGCGAGGGCGTCGTCTTCGGGCCGCTGGCCATGGCCCCGGGGCTCGACCTCGACGCGGTGTTCGTGGTGGGCATGGCCGAGGGCACGTGCCCCAACCCCAGCGGTGAGGACGCCCTGTTGCCCGACGACGACCGGGCCGCCACCAGCGGCGAGCTGACCGGGCGCGACGAGCGCCTGCACGACCAGCACCGCATGCTGCTGGCCGCGCTGGCCTCGGGCGGCACCCACCGGGTGCTGGTCTTCCCCCGCGGCGACCTGCGGGGCGGCCGCACCCGGCTGCCGTCACGATGGCTGCTCGACACCGCCACGGTGCGGCACGGGTCGCGGGTCCACAGCAGCGCGTTCGCGACGCTGGGCGCCCCGGTGGTCGACGAGGTGCCTTCGTTCACCGCCGGTCTCCTGCGGGCGCCGGCCGCGGCCTCGCTGGCCGACCGCGACCTGGCCACCCTCAACGCCTACCTGCTGGCCGGCGGTCGGCCGGCCGACCACCCGTCGGCCGGCCCCGCCCTCCGTCGTGGCCTCGAGGCCACCGGCGCGCGGCGCAGCGACCGGTTCACCGAGTGGGACGGCAACCTGGCCGGATTGCCGGTGCCCAGCCCCGCGGCGGGCAAGCGCCTGTCGGCCACCGCCATGCAGTCGTGGGCCTCCTGCGGCTTCCGCTACTTCCTCGGGCAGGTGTTGAAGCTGGGCGAGCGAGCCGAGCCCGAGACCATCACCGAGATCAGCGCCGCCGATCGGGGCACGCTCATCCACACGATCCTCGAGCGCTTCGTCGACGGCGCCCTTCGCCGCCCCGAGGGCCCGCCAGAGCCCGGCGAGCCCTGGACCATCGTCGACCGCGAGCACCTGCAGGCCATCGCCGGCGAGGTCTTCGCGGAGACCGAGGCGAAGGGCATCACCGGGCGCCCCCTGCACTGGCGCCTGCAGCAGGAGTTCGTCCGGTCCGACCTCGACGCCTTCCTCGGCCACGACACGACGCGGCGCACCGAGGCCCACGCCCGCCCTCGCCACGTGGAGCTGGCCTTCGGGCTCGACGACGCCCCGCCCCTCACGCTCGACCTGGGCGGCGGGCGCACCCTGGCGTTCCGCGGGCGGATCGACCGGGTCGACGTCACCGACGCCGGCGGCCACGTGGTCTACGACTACAAGAGCGGCGCCGGCAAGGCGTACAAGGACCTGGCCAAGGACCCGGTGCTGGCGGGCACCAGCCTCCAGTTGGGGCTGTACGCCGAGGCCGTGCGCCAACGTCTCGGTGGCCGCGAGGTGTCCAGCTACTACTGGATGATCACCGACGCCGGCGGCTTCGTCCCCCACGGCTACGACTGGACGCCCGACGTGCGCCAGCGGTTCGTCGACGTGCTGTCGGCCATCACCGACGGCATCGAGGCGGGCACGTTCCCCATGAGCCCCGGCGAGTTCAACACCTTCTTCCGCAGGCACCAGAACTGCCGCTACTGCCCCTTCGACGCGCTCTGCCCCCGAGACCGTGACGACCAGGAACTGGCCAAGGCGGGGGCGCCCGAGCTGGCGGTGCGCGCCCGGCTGCGGCCGCCGTCACCCGACGCCACCGCGGCGCCCGACGCCACGGCGGTGCCCGACGCCACGGCGGTGCCCGGCACCGACGTGGGGGTGGCGTCGACGTGACCACGCCACCGGCCATCGTCGACCAGGCGTCGCGCGACCTCATCGAGCGCACGGGCCTCGACCGCACCCTCTTCGTCGAGGCCGGGGCGGGTACGGGCAAGACCCGCGAGCTGGTCCGGCGCGTCACCAGCCTGGTGACCCACGAGGGCGTGCCGCTGCGCAGCATCGCCGCCATCACCTTCACCGAGGCGGCCGGCGCCGAGCTGCGCGACCGAATCCGCCAGCGCTTCGAAGAGCTGCTCGACGAGCACCCGCCCGGCCCCCTCCGCGACGCCTGCGAGGCGGCGCTGGCCGACAGCGACGTGGCTGCGATCGGCACGTTGCACTCCTTCGCGTTACGCATCCTGTCCGAGCACCCGCTCGAAGCCGGGCTGCCGCCCCGGGTCGAGATCCTCGACGAGGTCAGCTCGCAGCTCGCCTTCGAGGACCGGTGGCAGGTGTTCCTCGACGACCTCCACGCCGATCCCCGCGCCGAGGCCCTGATCCTGTCGGCCAGCGTGTTGCGCGTCCCCATCGAGGCAGGCCCCAACGCGGCCTCGCTCAAGGACGTCGCCGCGATCTTCGGCGACAACTGGGACCGGCTCGACCCCGACGAGCCCGACCCGGGCCCGTTGCCCCTGATCGGCTGGGACCCGTTGCGGCTGGCGCTCGACGACCTGGTGGCCCTGCTGCCCGAATGCCACGACACGGACGACCTGCTCTACGCCCGGATCGTCGACCGGATCGTGCCGCAGGTGCAGCACCTGCTCGACCACCCCGATCCCTACCGCCAGCTCGACCTGCTCACCCGCTACGAGGGCGCGTGGACACCGGGCGGCGTGGGCCGCCAGACCTGTTGGACCGACGCCGCCGCGGCCAAGGCCGCCTGCCACGCGGTCAACGACGCCGCCGCCGCCGTCCGCCGGGCCGCCGTCGATGCGGTGCTCGACCGGCTGCGGGCACGCTTGGCCCGGTTCACCCGGGCCGAGGCCGTCCGCCGGCAGCACGACGGCCGGCTGGAGTTCCACGACCTGCTGGTGCTCAGCCGCGAGCTGGTCCGCACCAGCGCCGCCGCCCGGGCCTCGCTCCACACGCGCTACCAGCGACTGCTGCTCGACGAGTTCCAGGACACCGACCCCATCCAGATCGAGATCGCGGCCCGGATCGCGGGGGCGGTGGCCGGTGCCGACCCCGAGGACTGGGCCGACGTCCCCATCGACTCGGGCCGCCTGTTCTTCGTGGGCGACCCCAAGCAGTCGATCTACCGGTTCCGGCGAGCCGACATCGCCATGTTCCTGCGCACTCGGGCCGCGTTCGCGGACGACGAGTCGGTGCCCCTGGTGCAGAACTTCCGGACGGTCGAGCCGGTCCTCGCGTGGGTCAACCACGTGTTCCAGGCCCTCATGCCCGACGAGATCCCCGACAAGCAGCCGCGGTACCGCGCCCTCGTCGCCCACCGCACGGAGGTGACCACCGACCACCGGGTGGTGCTGCTGGGCGGCGAGCACGAGGGCCTGAAGGCACCGCAGCTGCGCGAGGTCGAGGCCCACGACGTGGCCCGCGCCATCGCGTCGGTGCGCGACCACCCCGAGCGGTGGCCCGTGCACGACGCCGCCACCGGCGGCTGGCGCGACCCGATCCTGTCCGACGTCACGGTGCTCCTGCCCACCCGGACCTCGCTGCGCCCGCTCGAGGACGCGCTCGACGCCGCCGCGATCCCCTACCGGGTCGACACCGGCACCCTGGTCTACGACACCCAGGAGGTGCGCGACGTGCTCGCCGCGCTCCGGGCGGTGGACGACGCGACCGATGCGGTGGCCCTGGTCACCGCGCTGCGCTCGCCGCTGTACGGCTGTTCGGACCCCGATCTGTTCACCTATCACCAGGCCGGCGGGCGCTGGAGCCTGCGGGCCGAGGTGCCCGACGGCCTCCACGACCACCCGGTGGTGCGGGCACTCGACCACCTGCGCTCGCTGTGGGAGGTCCGCTGGTGGCTCGAGCCCAGCGAGCTGATGGGCCGGCTCCTCCGAGAGCGCCATGCCTTCGAGCTGGGCCTGGGCCACCGCCGGCCGCGCGAGGTGTGGCGGCGGCTGCGCTTCCTGGTCGACCAGGCGCACCTGTTCGAAGAGGCCGGCGGCGGTGGCCTGCGCGCCTTCCTCGCCTGGGCCGACCTGCAGAGCCACGAGGGCAGTCGGGTGCACGAGCCCCTCCTGCCCGAGACCGACGACATCGCGGTGTCGATCAAGACCGTCCACGGCGCCAAGGGCCTGGAGTTCCCGATCACCGTGGTGAGTGGGCTCACCACCCTCGCCGGCCGGGGCCGGCCGGGTGTCTCGGTGGTGTGGGAGGGCAACCGGCCCGGCATCAGGTTCCGCAAGGGGGTGGCCACCGACAATTTCGACCGCCAGGCCGACTTCGAGGCCGAGATGGACCAGTACGAGCGCCAGCGACTGCTCTACGTGGCGTGCACCCGGGCCCGCGACCACCTGGTGGTCTCCACGCACCACAACGTGAACGCCTCGTGCCACGGCGCCACCCTGGCCGCCCACTCGGCCGACGTGGAGGACGAGCTCTGCCGCAGGCTCCCCGACGAGCCCGACGCGTCGGACGAGCCCGGCGAGCCCGGGGACGACCGCTCGGGAGCAGGAGCGACGGCCGTCGATCCGCAGCGGGAGGCGCCGCCGCTGCCCTTCGACGACCGGGCCGAGTGGATCGCTCGTCGCGAGGCACTCGTCGAGCCGCAACGCGTCGGCCGCTTCGTCTCCGCCACCGCCGTCGCCCGCCAGGCGCTCGAACGCGCCGGCGGCCCCACCGGGGCCGGTGCGCACCCTGAAGCCGAGCGCGATCTCGACGCCCCGCCCCACGACACCGACCTCGGGCCCGACGACACCCACTCGGGACCCGACGACACCAACCTCGCACCAGACGACACCGACCTCGGGTCCAACGACTCCCACTCGGCGCCCGACGCCACCCGCTCGGGACCCGACGACGCCAACCTCACGCCAGACGACACCGCCCCCGGGCCAGACGACACCGACCTCGGGCCAGACGACGACGCCGAGGCCGGCGAGTCCGGTCGGCCCGCGTTCAGCCGCCGGCGGGGGCGGGCGGGCACCGCGATCGGCCGGGCGGTGCACGCCACCCTGCAGCTGGTCGACCTGGCCACGGGCGAGCACCTCGACCAGATCGCCGCGCAGCAGGCCCACGCCGAGGCCATCCCCCACCTGGCCGGCACCGTGGCGGGGATGGCCCGCTCGGGCCTCACGTCCCACAGCGTGCAGGAGGCCCTCGCCGGCGGCCGACTGTGGCGCGAGCTCTACGTGGCGGCACCCCTCGGCGAGCGGGCCGTCGAGGGCTACATCGACCTGCTCTACCAGAGCGACCAGGGCCTGGTCATCGTCGACTACAAGACCGACTCGGTCGGCTCCGACGCCGAGGTCGACGCCAAGCTCCACCAGTACCGCCTCCAGCTGGCCACCTACGCCGAAGCGCTCGAAGCCGGCACCGGCCTGCCGGTCGCGGCCGGCCGCCTGGTCTTCTGCCGCGCCGGTGGCGCCCTCGAACGCGACGTCCCCGATCTCGCCGGCGCCCGCGCCGAGGTGCGCGCGTTGCTCGGTGCGGCCTAGTGCCGTCCGCGATCGTCGGCCATCCTGTGGCCATGGCCAGCTCGAAGAAGTCCTCCGCCAAGCCCGCCGATCCGCCCGTCGACAAGCCCGCGCCGACACTCCCGGCCGAGCAGACCGAGCCACCTCGGGGGCCGGTCAACACGACCAGCAAGGTGACGGTGGCCTTCCCCTTCTCGACCATCCGCATGGACGAGGACACCGAGAAGCTGGCGGCGCTGGCCGCGATCGTGGCCGACCTGGCCGAGGAGGTGGGTCACCTCGCGCCCTCGAAGCAGGTGACCGCCATCCAACAGCGCGCCGCCGACCTGCTGGCGTCGCTCGAATGACCGAATCTGCCGGCGCTCCTCCCCGATCCGTGGGTGGTCCGGCTCCGTTGGCCCGTCGGCGGCCACTCGATCCGGGTGCCTCTGGGCGAACGGCCGCGAGGGAGAGGGTGCGCCGCCCGTCGACGGTGACCGTCACCCGTTTCGCCACCCAGGGTGGCCAGAGGTGGCCCGTGTCCCGTCGACGGGGAAGAGGTGGAGGAAATACCTGTCACATACGACCGCTATTTCCTCCACCCCGACCCCACCCCGGGCGCGTTCCCGTGCAGCTTCCCGTGCGCGAGGTTTGACGTGGCCATCAGCTGCGGCCATTGCGGGGGCCAGCACGCGACCGTGGCCGAGGTGCGCGCGTGCACCGGCACACTGGCGGCGCGCGATCCGTCCGAGCCACCCGATCCGCCCGACGACCTCTGGTCGACCGATCTCAGCGGCCCACCCGGGTCGCCCAGCCGGACCGGCCGGGCGCTCACCAGCATCGACCGCGACCCCCACACCCGCGTCCACACCACCGGCGGCCCCAGCACCCGCGACCCCAGCACCGGCGGCCCGCCGTCGCCGGGCGACCGGCACCGGCCCGAACGGCCGGGTGAGCGCCAGAGTGCCGCCGCCGTGCCCGAAGCACCGGTGGTGGTGGCCCGCTCGGGTCCGCCCGGGTTGGGTCGCACCCTCGTGGTCGCCCCCGGCCAGGAGGTGCCGGCGCCGTGGGACGACTCGCCCCGATTCGTGGTGGACGACGACACCCGTGCCGACCCGGCCCCGCTGATCGAGCGGCTCCAGCCCTACTGGAACGCCCGCCGACCGTACGTGGTCGAGCTCGCCGCGCCGCTCGACCGCCACCCCGACGAGGTCGACGAGCGCGAGCCCTGGCGCCTCGATCCTGCGTTCACGTTCCCGCTCGCCCAGCTGGCCCACCTGGTGTGGTCCAACGCCCTCGATCTGCGCCGACCCGACCAACCCCGCCTGGATGCCGCCCGCGGCGCGGTCGCGGCGGGTGCGACGGTGGCAACCGACGCCGACGTCCGACCATCCGGCGACGTCCGGGAGCCCGGGGACACCACGCTGTGGTGCGACGGTGGCCCGCTCGACCTGGGCCTCGCCGAGCGCACCGGCCAACCCGTCGGCCACGCCTTCTGGCTCGAGCAGGGCCACGCCGCCGCGCTGCACCCCACCCCCACCACCGCCGACCTGGCCGCGGATCAACTCGCCGCCGTGGCCCACCCGGGCGGCCCCTGCCGGGTCATCTCGCCGGCCGGGTCGGGCAAGACCCGCACCCTCACCGAGCGGGCCCGCCACCTGGTGGCCGACTGCGGCCTGCCCCCCGGCGCCCTCACGCTCGTGGCGTACAACACCCGCGCCGCCGGCGAGATGCGCGAGCGGCTCGCCGGCCTGCAGGGCCTGCAGATCCGCACCCTCAACTCGCTCGGCCTGGCCGTGCTCGGGGGCACGGGCCCGTTCCGCCGCCCCGTCGGCTCGTCGGGGCCGCCGGCGGTGCTCGACGAGCGGGGCGTGCGCGACCACATCGAGCGCCTGGTCAAACTGCCCCGCCGGGCCAACACCGACCCGGCGGCGGCGTGGATCGAGGCGCTGGGCCAGGTGCGCCTGGGGCTGCGCTCACCCGACGAGGTCGAGGCCGACTACCAGGGCGACGTCGACGGCTTCGCCGAGTTCTTCCCCCGGTACCGCGAGGCGCTGCGACGGGCGGGGGCGGTGGACTTCGACGAGCAGATCTACGGCGCGATCGAGGTGCTGTTGCGCGACCCGGCGGCGCGGCGCACCGCGCAGCGGTCGTGCCGGGTGATGCTGGTGGACGAGTTCCAGGACCTCACCCCCGCCCACCTGCTGCTCATCCGGCTGCTGGCGGCGCCCGCCTTCGACGTGTTCGGCGTCGGCGACGACGACCAGACCATCTACGGCTACCAGGGGGCCGACCCGGGCTGGCTGATCCGCTACGCCGACTACTTCCCCGGCGCCGCCGACCACCCGCTCACCGTCAACTACCGGTGCCCACCCCCGGTCGTGCGGGCGGCCACCAACCTGCTCACCCGCAACCGCCGGCGAGTGGCCAAGACCATCGACTGGCCGCCGGGCCGGGCCGACGACCCTTCTGTGGTCGGGGTCGTGCTCTCCGGGCAGGGCACCGTCGCCGCGCTGGTCGACGCTGTCCGCCGGCGACTCGAC
This sequence comes from uncultured Microthrixaceae bacterium, assembly GCA_964635055.1. Classification (GTDB taxonomy): domain Bacteria; phylum Actinomycetota; class Acidimicrobiia; order Acidimicrobiales; family DATDAH01; genus JAEUJM01. The sequence goes on from CAZWMT010000001.1 coordinate 234,770, forward strand.
GAGGGGGCGTCCGAGCGCGACATCGTCGTGCTCACCCGGGTGAACGCCACCCTGGCCCCCGTGCAGGTGGCGCTGGTCTCGGCCGGTATCGCGGTCGACCCCGTGCCGGGCATCCGCGGGTGGCTCACCCGCACGGGGGTGCGCTCGGCGCTGGCGTGGGTCGACCTCGCCGTCGACCCACGCCGGCTCTCGGCCGGCGGCGTGCGCGAGGCCGCGAGGCGCCCACCCCGCTCGCTGTCGCCCAAGGTGCTCGACTGGATGGCCGAGCAGCGCGACCTCGCTGGCCTCGAGCGCCTGGCCGGGCGCATCAGCCGCGAGCGCGACCAGGAGAAGGTGCTGGGGTTCGTGGCCGACGTGCGCCTGCTCGCCGACCTGGCCGACGGGGCCACCACCGCCGAGGTGCTGGCCGCCGTCCGCGACCGCATCGGCCTGGGCGGCGCGGTCGAGTCGCTCGACCGGTCGCGTGGCCGGGTCGACCGCTCGACGCACGGCGACGACCTCGACGCCCTGTGCCAGATCGCCGCCCTGCGCGACGATCCCCGCACCTTCCGGGCGTGGCTCACCGAGCGGCTCCAGACCGAGGTGCCCGCCGGGGAGGGCGGGCGGGTGGCCCTGTCCACCGTCCACCGGGTGAAGGGCCTCGAATGGCCCCACGTGCTGGTGCACGAGGCCTCCGCGTCGCTGTTCCCCCACCGCCTGGCCGCCGACGTGGAGGAGGAGCGCCGCATCTTCCACGTGGCCCTCACCCGCTGCTCGCAGTCGGTCACGGTGGTGGCGCCCGCCGACCTGCCCTCGCCGTTCCTCGCCGAGTTGGCCGCCCCGGGTGTGCCGCCGGCACCGGCCCCCGAACCCGTGGCGGTACCGGCCACCAGGGCCCGGCCCGGCCAGACCGGACGCTCCGGCGTGGGCGCGGGCGGCCCGCCGCCCGACGGGGTGGACATCGACGAGTGGAAGCAGGCCCACGCCCTGCACGAGGCGCTGCGCGCGTGGCGTCGGGCCCGCTCGCAGGCCGACGGGGTGCCCGCCTTCGTGGTGTTCGCCGACCGCACCCTGGACGACCTCGTGGCCCGCCGGCCCACCGACTACGCCGGCCTGCGCGCCTGCCACGGCATCGGCCCCGCCAAGGTCGACAACTACGGCGACGACATCCTGGCGGTCATCGCCGAGTTCCTCGAATGACACCCGTCGACGGCCCGTCGCTCGACGTGGCGCACCGAGCCGGGACCTCCTCGCCGTCATCGCCGAGCTCCTGGATCGACACCCGTCGACGGCCCGTCGCTCGACGTGGCGCACCGAGCCGGGACCTCCTCGCCGTCATCGCCGAGTTCCTGGGATGACGCCGGCCGCCGCCCCCACGCACGATCGGGTGCACCGAGCCGTCGGCGCGCTGGTCGGCGCCGCCGTCGGCGACGCCCTGGGCGCGCCCTTCGAGTTCCGGGCGGCGGGCGCGTACTCGTCCCGGTTCCCCGTGCCGGTGCTCGGTGGCATCGGCGAGATGATCGGGGGCGGCGGGTGCGGGTGGGCTCCCGGCGAGTTCACGGACGACACCCAGATGGCGATGCTGGTGGCCGAGTCGCTGCTCGACCACGACCACTTCGAGGCCGCCGACCTGTGCGCTCGGTTCCGGGCATGGGCCCGCTCCCCCCTGAAGGACATCGGTGTGATGACCGGGTCGGTGCTCCGCCGGCCGGGCGACTGCGGCCAGGCCGCGGCCGACCACTTCGCCGCCCACCCGCACGGCGCCGCCGGCAACGGGTCGCTGATGCGGACGATCCCGGCGGCCCTCTTCTTCGCCGGACGGGGAACGGCCGCCACCATGAGCGCGGCTCGGCGGATCTCGGCGCTCACCCACGGCGACCCCGCGGCCGGCGAAGGCTGCGCGATCTACCACGAGCTCGTCCGCCTGGCCCTGGCCGGCGACGACCCCGTCGCCGGGCTGCCCGACGTACTGGCCCTCGTGCCCGAGCCCCACCGCGAGCGCTACCACCAGATGCTGTCGCCAGGATGGGCACCCGCGTCGTCGCCGCTCCCGAACGGCACCGTGTGGGGCGCGCTGGCCACCGCGGTGTGGGCGATCCGCCGTACCGGCAGCTTCGAGGAGACGGTGGTCGCGGCGGTCGAGTCCGGCGACGATGCCGACACCACCGCGGCCATCACCGGTGGGCTGGCCGGGGCGATGTGGGGTGCGGGCCGCATCCCGACGCGGTGGTCCACCTATGTGCACGGCAACGTCCTCGATCGCCGCTACCGCCTGAGCGACCTGCAGGACCTGGCCCGACGGCTGGTCGGCGCCCGGCCCGTGCCGCTCACCGCCGACGAGCCCGCGCTCGATCCCGTCGAGGTGCGCCCCCGGCTGTGGGCCACCAACCTCAGCGGCGCCGCCACCACGCCCACCGACCACGCCATCGTGTCGCTGTGTCGCACCAAGGGCTACTTCGACGACCGGCCCGTGCGCCGCGAGTTGTACCTGGTCGACCGGGGCCGCGAGCACAACCCGGCGCTGCGTGAGGCCCTCGACGACACCCTCGCCACCATCGACGCGTTGCTGGCCGAGGGGCGCGACGTCGTGGTCCACTGCCACGGCGGACGGTCTCGTACCGGGCTGGTGCTGCGGGCGTGGCTGATGCGCACGGAGGGCCAGTCGCCCGACGCCGCCCTGGCCGAGGTGCGCCGCCGCTGGCCCCACACCAGCACCGACAACACCGCGTTCACCGACGTGCTCGCCGACCTGAGCTGAGCTGATCGTCGGCCCCTCGTGGTTCCGGCGGCCCCCGCCACACGGCGGCGGCGGGTCAGCGGTCGTCGAGCAGGGAGGCGAGCTCGGCGTTCAGGTCACGCCCTCGGTCGAAGCCGCGTTCGACGATCTGTCCCACGGCCACCGCGGCCAGCTCGAAGTCCTCGGCCGTGGCGACCTCGGCCAGTGCGCGCAGGTCACCTGCGTCCTGCGGCCTCGCGTGGTCGTCACGAGCCAGCAGCTTCAGCGCGATCAGATGGCCGACACGGGCCACCGGCACCGTCAAACCCGGCAACACCTCGAGGGGATCGGCGGCCTCGACGATCTCGCGCTCGATGCCGGACGACGCGAACAAGAGGTCGACCGCCTCGCCCCCGGACAAGCGGACCCTCGACGTGGCCAGGCGCCCCTGGGCCTCGTGCTCGACGTTGGCCACCAACGTGTGGCCCCGGCTGAGCACCGACCGAACGAACGTCTCGGCCGCCAGGTCGTCGTCGACCGCCACCGCCAGGTCGACGTCTCGTGTGAAGCGGGGTTCGGTGCGAACCGACACGGCGAAGCCCCCCACGAGGGCGCACCCCAGCCCCTGCTCCGCGGCAGCCGCCTCGATCTCTCGACACGCGACCGCGAGATCGCTCATCGGGTCACGGCGCGACGACCGGACCCGGGGCATCCATGGGCCGATCGAAGACCCACTCGGCGAGGCGCCGATCGATCTCGCTCCCCGACGCCGAGGGGTAGCGGCGGCGGAGGTTCTGGCGCATGAGCTCGAGGCCCTCGGTGGACATCCGCAGCGCCGCCTGGAACCGGCGCGACTCCGGCGTGTCGGTCACCCGTGCAGTCTAGGAGGGTGCTCTGGTGCCTTCGCGGACAGGAACGGGCGGGAGGGCCTGGTCGGACACCGCCCCCGCGGCGACGTCCACAGCGTCATCCACAGTTGTTGAAAAGCATGGAAAGACCGTGAGTGGAGCCGGAGGCGGCGCAGGAGCACCGAACGCCACGGACACGCCGGCTCGACCGCCGGCGGACCCGGTGCGCGAAGCTGGGGGGAAGGAGGCACCATGGCCTGGACCGAACACGACATCCCCGACCTGACCGGCACGGTGGCCGTGGTCACCGGCGCGAACGGCGGGCTGGGCCTGGCCACCGCGCTGGCGCTGGCGGGTGCGGGAGCCGACGTGGTGATGGCGGCACGCGACCAGGACAAGGCCGCGACCGCCGAGGGGATCATCCTCGGGCACCGTCCCGACGCGTCCCTCGAGGTCGTGGCCCTCGACCTCGGCGATCTGTCCTCGGTGCGCGCCGCCGCCGACTCGATCCTGGCCGCGCGCCCGACCGTCGACATCCTCGTCAACAACGCCGGTCTGATGGCGATGCCCGAGCGCCGGACCGCCGACGGCTTCGAGATGCAGTTCGGCGTGAACCACCTGGGTCACTTCGCCTTCACCGCTCACCTCCTGCCGTCACTGCTCCGGGCCGACGCCGCCCGGGTGGTCACCGTCACCAGCACCGCCCACCACATCGGTCGCCCGGTCGACCCCGACAACCCCCACCTGCACGGCCGGTACAAGCCGTGGCGCTCCTACGGCCAGGCCAAGCTGGCCAACTTCCACTTCGGGCTCGGTCTGCAGAAGCAATTCGAGGACGCCGGCGTGGCAGCAGCCAGCCTGATCGCCCACCCGGGCCTGTCCAACACCGACCTGCAGGCCACCACCGTGGCCGAGGGCGGCGGGGGCTGGTCGGCGCCGTTCTTCCACTCGATGGCGTCGGCCACCGGCATGTCGCCCCAGCACGGCGCCCGCCCCCAGCTCCGGGCCGCCACCGACCCCGGGGCCAGGGGCGGCGAGTTCTACGGCCCGCTGTTCATGAACAACGGGCCCGCCGTCCGCCGCCCGATCGTCCGTCGCATCGGGCTGCAGAAGGCCATCGACACGCTGTGGCAGGTGTCCGAACGCGAGACCGGTGTCCGCCTCGACGTCGCGGCCGCCGAGGCGGCGCTGTAGAAGGGTCCTCCGTTCACTGCCGGATCCGCCGGACCGCACCCGATGACCCGGGGACCTGGCGGCGCTGGCGTCGGCCGAGTGAGCAGAGCAGCACCCTCCTGGCCACCCGACGTGCCGGCCCGGCGCCGCGCTACAAGACGTTGTTGGCGGTGAGGACGGCGGCGAGCCCGATCAGCGTGCCCGCCATGGCCCAGATCTGGCGGTTGATCTCCCGGTGGAACGCCGCGGTCAGACGCTCCTCGAGCGCGGCCAGACGTTGTTCGCAGCGGCTACGGCACGGTCGGGACGGGGGGTGGTGTGACGGGCACCTGCACGTCGGGCACCTCGAAGGTCCCGGGATCGACGGTGAGATCACCGGGGTCGAACGCCGTGACGGGTGGGTTCACCACCGGGCCACCGATCGGGACGCCGGAGCCCGGGCCGGTGGTCACCGGCAGCCGGTCGAGGAAGGTGTCATCGCTGTGGGGCAGGTGGAGGCCGAAGTCTTCGCCCGTGTCGGCGACCGTGTCCTGCACACCGTCGGGTAGCCGGTTCATGGCGGCCAACCCGATCAGCACGCCCCCGAGGAAGGTCACTACCACCGCGATCTTCACCACGGTGAAGGCGAACGACGAGTACGCGTTGGTCCTCGGCGTGCGCAGTGGCACGGTCCGTGGTGGCGAGTGCCGCACCGGCCGCGGGTCGCGGTCAGGGGCCACCGGCGCCTCCGGCGGCTGCGGTCCTTCGACCAGCACCCCCCGTCCGAACTCGCTGCTCATGTGATCCCTTCGGATGATCGAGCGGGGCGATTGAGCACCGGGCGAGCGGCGGCGTCGAGCCGAGCCGGGCCGAGCCGGGCAGGCCCCGCCGGCGACAGACCGGCACCCAGCAGCAGGCCTCCCCGGGCGACACTGTCAGACCCCCGGCGTAGGTTGCTGAAGGAGCCTCTCCTGCTCCCCCCGCTCACCACCGGACCAGCCATGACCCTCACCGACCACCCCACGAACGATCCCACCCGTGCCACCGCCGCCCAGGCGCTCGACCTGCTGCGCCGACTGGCCGGCCCCGACGCGCAGTTCCACCCGGGCCAGCTCGAGGCCATCGAGGCGCTGGTCGACCGTCGCCGGCGGGTGCTCGTGGTCCAGCGCACCGGCTGGGGCAAGAGCGCCGTGTACTTCCTGGCCACCCGCCTGCTGCGCGATCAGGGCGGCGGCCCCACCCTGCTGGTGTCGCCGCTGCTGGCCCTCATGCGCAACCAGGTGCACGCCGCCGAGCGCATCGGGCTGAAGGCGGCGCCGCTCAACTCGTCCAACACCGACGACTGGGACGTGATCGAGGAGTCGATCCTGGCCGACGGCGTCGACGTGCTGCTCATCTCGCCGGAGCGGCTGAACAACGAGCGCTTCCGCACGCGGGTCCTGCCCCACCTTGTGGGTGCCGTCGGCCTGCTGGTGATCGACGAGGTGCACTGCATCAGCGACTGGGGCCACGACTTCCGGCCCGACTACCGCCGGCTGGCCCGGGTGCTCGACCGCCTGCCCCGCAACGTTCCGGTCCTCGGGTGCACGGCCACGGCCAACGACCGGGTGGTGCACGACGTGGAGGAGCAACTGGGCGAGGGCGCGGTCGAGATCCGTGGCCGGCTCGACCGCGACAGCCTGGAGCTCGAGGTGATCGACCTGCCCTCGCAGGCCGAGCGCATGGCCTGGCTGGCCACCGAGGTCCCCACGCTGGCGGGCACCGGCATCGTCTACTGCCTCACCATCGCCGACGCCCAGCGGGTGGCCGCCTGGTTGCGCAGCCGGGGCGTCAACGTGCTGGCCTACACCGGCGCCACCGAGCCGGGCGAGCGCCTGGTGGCCGAGGACGCCCTGTTGCACAACGAGGTGAAGGCCCTGGTGGCCACCTCGGCGCTGGGCATGGGCTACGACAAGCCCGACCTCGGCTTCGTGATCCACTACCAAGGGCCAGGGTCGCCCATCGCCTACTACCAGCAGGTCGGCCGGGCGGGTCGGTCGCTCGACACCGCCCGCGTGGTGCTGCTGCGGGGCCACGAGGACGCCGACATCCAGGACTACTTCATCCGCACCGCCTTCCCCCCACGCGACAAGGCCGAGCAGGTGATCGCGCTGCTCGAGGCCGCGGGCGGGCCGGTGAAGATCACCGAGATCGAGGCCGAGGTGAACGTCCGCCGGTCGCGGCTCGAAGGCATGCTGAAGATCCTCGACGCCGAGGGAGCGGTCGAGCGGGTGGGATCGGCCTGGCAGCGCACCCTGCAGCCGTGGGCCTACGACGAGGAGCGGGTCGAGCGGGTCACCGCCGCACGCCGGGCCGAGCAGGAGGCGATGGTGCGCTACGGCAGCGACGGCACCTGCCTCATGCGCTTCCTGCGTCGCCAGCTCGACGACCACGTCGACGCCGACTGCGGCCGCTGCTCGGTCTGTCGGGCCGCGGCCGGGTCGCCGCCGGCGCCGCTCGAGCTCGACGTCGACCTGGTCGAGGCCGCCCGCACCTTCCTCCGCTCGTCGCCCCTCGTCATTGAGCCCCGCCGCCAATGGCCCCGCGATCTCGACGGCGTGTCGGGCAACATCCCCGCCGACCAGCGCCTGGCGGACGGCCGGGCCCTCAGCCTGTACGGCGACGCCGGCTGGGGAGCGCTGGTGCGAGGGGCCCGGCTCGAGGGCAGGCCCTACGACGATCGCCTGGTCGACGGTGCGGTCGAGCTGGTGCGCCGCACCTGGCGACCCGACCCGCCCCCCGAATGGGTCACGTGCCTGCCGGGATCACCCGCCGGAGGGGGCCTGCTGGCCGATTTCGCCGACCGGCTCGCCGCCCGGCTCGAGCTGCCCCACCTGGCGGTCATCGAACAGGTCCGTCCCATCGCCGACCAGCGCACCATGGCCAACAGCGCCCAGCAGGTGCGCAACGTGCTCGGCGCGTACGCCGTCACCGCCGACGTGCCCTCCGGGCCCGTGCTGCTGGTCGACGAGTTGGTCGACTCGCGCTGGACCCTCACCGTCGTCGGGGCCGCCCTGCGCCAGGCCGGGTCGGGCCCGGTGCTCCCCCTGGTCCTGGCCAAGGCCAGCGGCGACTGATGCGTCCACCGCTCGTGTCCCCAGCTCGAACTGGCGCCCGATTCGGTCGTCTGGGCAACCCGATCGGGCGCCAGTTCGCCACGGTGGTCCCGACGCACGGCGACCGGTAGCCCCATCCGGATGGCGCGCCTCGACGACTCCACCCTCGCCGCCCTGCTGCTGACGAGCCGACTGGTGCCCGACGGCCCGCCGCCGCTCAAGGCGCGTGAGTTCTGGGCCCTGGTCGAGTCGGTCGGCGGCGACCCCGCGGTGCTGCTGGGCGACGACCCGCCCCCGGTCGCGCCCGACCAGGCGGCGCGCATCGGCGGCCTGCTCGACCGGGCCACCGCCTTCGCCTTCGCGCTCGAGGACGCCGAGCGCGCGGGGGTCAACATCGTGTCGGCGTTCGACGTGCGGTACCCGGGCCGGCTGCGGGAGCGCCTGGGCCACCAGGCCCCGCCCGCCCTGCACGGCGCGGGACCGTTGGCGCTGATGGTCGAGCCGGGACTGGCCATCGTCGGCGCGGACGACCCGGACGCGGTCGAGCTCGCCCGATCCTGCGCGGCGGCGGCCGCCGGCGCCGGCCTCATCATCATCACCGGAGGCGCCGACGGCGGGACCGACGCCGCGGCGACGACCGCGGCGCTCGACGCCGGCGGCCGAGTGGTCGCCGTCCTGGCCGACCCACTCACCCGCCGCATCCGCCGACCCGAGGTCCGCCGCGCCATCCACGAGGGCCGCCTGTGCCTGGCCACGCCCTACCACCCCGACGCGCCGTACTCCCCGGCCGCCGACGCCGGGCGCATCAAGCTGCTGGTCGCCCTCGCCGACCTCACGTTGGTGATCGACGGCGACGAGGTCGCGGTGGCGCAGGCGGTGCACCACGACCAGGCCCGGGTCGCCGTCTGGCGTGAGCCCGACGGGGGCGCCGGAGGCCCCCGATCGGGCGATGGTCGCGCCACGCCGGTGCACGACCTCGGTGCCCTGATCGACCTCGCCACCACTCCCCCACCCCCGACCCCCTGACCGGGCCGCGCCGGAACTCCCCGTCGGAGCGGCGCTCGTCCCCGCTCCACCTCGCGGGCGTTCCCCCCGGGACTGTCGCGAACTAGCCCAGAACCGCACAACCATGCGCGGGCTACGCGGTCTCGCGATCTGACCCAGGGGAAACCTCCGCGACTCGCCCGATGCAGCCACCAGCGAACTACGAGACAGCCCCCCGAGGGCCGTGGCGCCGCCGCGACCGCCGATGCCGTCACCCTGGCAACAGGGCCCGGAGCGCAACCCCGGCACACACCGCCGCCAGTTCCCCGCCTGCGCCCACTCCCACGTGCGGCGGCGGCGACCTGCGCACCGTCGGGACGATCCATGGCCCGGCCGGCGCCGAGGTTCCGCCGCGTCGAGACCGCGTGCTCGTCATCGGGCTGCGGCTGCGGCCGCCGGCGCCGCACCCACCTCGAGCAGGGCGCGAACGCTGGGCAGGGCGCTCCGATGGCTGGTTCACTGAGGGCCATGGCATCGTTCGACATCGACTCGTTCGTCGCCGACTGCCTCGCCGCCGCTCGCTCCGAGGCCAACCGTGGTTCGCTGGCGGTGAAGGAGGTGCTCGAGTCGGTGCTGCACGACCCGGGCCGCATCGCGGAGGCGGTCGGGTCACCCACCGCGATCGCACCGTTCACCACTTGGCACCGCAGCGACGAACTGACGATCCTGCACGTGGTGTGGCCGCCGACGGTCGACCTGCTGGCCCACGACCACGAGATGTGGGCGACCATCGGGCTCTACGGCGGCCGTGAGGACAACCGGTTCTTCCGTCCCGACGATGACGGTGGTCTCCGCCCCAGCGGTGCGACCACCCTGCGCACCGGCGACACGGTGGCGCTCGGCCGGGACGTGATCCATGCCGTCGCCAACCCGTCCAGGGAGTGGACTGCAGCGATCCACGTCTACGGCGGGGACTACTTCGCGCCCGCCCGGCGGATGTGGCCCGACATCGCCGAGGCGCCGGTCGCCTTCGACGTGGCCCGCGTCGTCGCCACGCTGGAAGACGCCGCCGAGCGGAGCCGACCCCGACCTGCCGGCTGACGGTGCCGTCGGAGCGACGGCACAGGACACATCCTCGCCGTGCACCGCAGCCACAACCCCCGACCTCCTGGTCGACGGCGCCGTCCAACCTCCCGCCGCCGTGCCCTCGACGTTCGATCGCGGCGTGCGTCCGATCGGCGACCGGTCGATGTTCGTGGCTTGTCGAGCAGGTCGAAGCTCTCGACCGTGCGTGAACCGGAGCGCCGGGCGCCTCGGTGCAGCGGGCCCGGCAACTGATCGATGTTTGATGACCTTGTCGCGCAGGTCGAAGCTCTCGACCGTGCGTGAACCGCAGCGACCGAAGCGGCGGGCGCCTCGGTGGGGTGGGCCCGGCGACTGCTCGCCGCCGGCGCCTCGAACAACGACCGTTCGATGAATGCCGGCCGGCGATGCGCCCGCGATCCGATCACGTCGTGCCGGAGCTGGGCGGGCATGAGCAAGGGCCGCATCCAGTTGTCGCCCGCACGCACCACGGTCTGCTCCGGAGCTGACGGCAAACCTCGTCGGGCTCGGGCGCCGACCGCCATGGGCCATCGTGAACCGTCCGCCGGCTACACGTCGCTCCCCAGGCGCCGCCGACGCGGGTCCGGTCGCCACACAGGCGCGGCCTCAGGTGGGCGACCGGTCCCGTGGCACACGCCCGCGGTGATCACACGGCGCCGGGCCCGCTGGCGGAGACGACGTTCCTCGCGGTCGACCAGCGCAGGTTCTGCTGAGCGTCCCGACGCCGTCCCCGGCGCCGAGGCGACCGTGGCGTTCCGGCTTCGACGGCTGCGATCATCCGGTCCAGGTCAGGGCGAGCAACTCACCCTCCGTCGCTCGATCGCCCCCGCCGGCCTCGCCCGGGCCCCTCCGGGCGGCACCCGACGACGGGCAGGCCCGCGCTACTCCTTGGTGGCCACGTGGTTCGGCACCACGTTCATCTTGGGCTCGTACACCACCTTCTCGATCTCGCGCTGCTCGTTGCCCAGGTTGGCCCGCAGGTCCTGACGGCAGGGGTCACACGGCCCGTAGAACCGTGCGGCAGCCGCCTGCCCGCACCGCGGGCAGTCGAACTCCTTCAGCGCATCAACGGTGGCCACGTCGCTCATCGGCCCATCGTGGCAGGTCCGCTGCCCAGCCGAGGCGACCCACCCCGACCCCACGATGCGTCAGAGGCCATCGACCCCAGTGGCACGACCGACGGGAGCCATCAGGCAGCCAGGTACCGACGGAACCAGGCCACCGTGCGGGACCAGGCGTCGGTGGCGCTGGGCTCGTGGTAGCTCACGCGGGCGTCGCAGTGGAAGCCGTGGCCGGCGTCGGGGTAGCGCACCACCTCGGTGGGTTGACCCGAGATCGCCGCCGCGGCGCGCAGCCGCTCCACGTCGTCGACGGGGATGCCCTCGTCCAGATCGCCGAACAGGCCCAACCACGGCGCCCGCAGGCGGGGCGCCTCGTCGACGAGCGGGTCGAACCCGAAGCGGCCCGCGGTGACCCCACCGCCGTAGAACGTGACGGCGGCGCCCAGCGGCCGGCGCGTGGCGACGGCCAGCGCCACGGTGCCCCCCATGCAGAAGCCGACGATGCCCACACGCGAGGCGGGGATGCCTGCCGCGACCATGTGATCGAGGGCGGCGTCGACGTCGCGCAGGACGCCCTCCACGGTCACCTCGGCGAAGTGGGGCATCACCTGGGCCAGGTCGTCGTAGCCCAGCTTGGGGTCGCCGGTGCGGTGGAACAGGTGCGGCGCCACAGCCAGCCACCCCTCGGCGGCGAAGCGGCGGGTGACGGCGGCGATGTGGTCGTTGACGCCGAACGCCTCCTGGATCACGACGATCCCGCCGGCCGGCTCACCCGGTGGTTCATGGACGGTCAGTGGTGTCTGGGCCATCTGCGAACAGTACGGCTGCCGGCATCCACTGGTGCCCGCCGGTTAACACGGCGGTTACCAGGGCGTGACCGGCGTGTGACCGGCTGTCGGTAGCGTCGGGGCATCGCCGATCCGACCCGAATCCGCTTCCGCACCATCCACGGCCACCGCCGCGCGTACCGGGTGGCGGGCACGGGGCCGCCACTGCTGCTGTTGCACGGCATCGGCGACAACTCGGTGAGCTGGTTGCCCGTGATGGAGCAGCTCGCCGAGGATCACACGGTGATCGCCCCCGACCTGCTGGGCCACGGCGAATCGGCCAAGCCCCGGGCCGACTACTCGGTGGCGGCCTACGCCAACGGCATGCGCGACCTGCTCACCCTGCTGGGGGTCGACCGGGTGACGGTGGTGGGCCACTCGCTGGGCGGCGGCGTGGCCGCCCAATTCGCCTACCAGTACCCCGAGCGCTGCCAGCGCCTGGTGCTGGTGGCCACCGGCGGGGTGGCCACCGCGGTCACGCCGTTCCTGCGCATCGCCGCCGCCCCGCTGGCCGAGCTGTTCCTGATCCCCTTGAGCCCGCCCATCGCCCGCCCCTTCGGGCTGCTCGGCCTCGAGCTGCTGCGCCTCAGCGGCCACGACCTGGGACGCGACCGCGACGAGCTCGTTCGGGTGTTCGGCGCGCTGCCCGACGCCGACGCCCGCGTGGCCTTCACCCGCACCCTGCGCTCGGGTGTGGACTGGCGGGGCCAGGTGGTCACCCTGCGCGACCGCTGCTACCTGGCCCAAGCGATGCCCACCATGATCATGTGGGGCACGAACGACGGCGTGATCCCCGTCAAGCACGCCCACGCCGCCCATGCGGCCATGCCCGGTAGCCGCCTCGAGCTGTTCCCCACCGGGGGCCACTTCCCCCACCACGACGACCCCGACCGCTTCGTCGCCCTCGTCCGCGAGTTCGTGGCCACCACCCGCGCCGCGGAGCACGACCCCGACTACTGGCAGGCACTGCTGCGCGAGGGCCGCCCGGGGTCGGACACCAGCCTCGACGACGAGATCCCCGAGCTCGACCTCATGCCCGCCGGCACCGCCCGCCCGCGGCTCGTCGCCGGCGCCTGATCGGCTCGACCGACACCGAGCCGGCGCGCCCCACACCAGACGCGACCCCGCACCGCCACGGCCCGTGGCCGGGTTGCGCACCGACACACCAGGCTCGACGGCATGGCGCGCGCGAACCGCGCGCTCAGCACCACATCCCGACCAGCAAGCCCGACCGCCAATGGCCCGCGCCGACGACCCACCCGCTCGCCGCAGCCCGTGGCCGGGTTACCACCGACGCACCACGCTCGAGGCCATGGCGCGCACGAACCGCGCGCTCAGCACCACATCCCGACCAGCAAGGCCGACCGCGACCACGCCGACGACCCACCGGCTCGGCGCCGCCCGTGGCCGGGGCTACCAGACCGACACACCATTCTCGACGGCATGGCGCGCACGATCCGCGCGCTGAGCATCGCATCCCGACCAGCGAGGCGAGCGCCAATGACCCCATCCCGACAACTCACCGGCGCGGCCCGACGCACGTCATCAAGCGTCACCGGATCCCGGTGGGGCCCGTCGGCTCCGGCGCTGCTCCGGCGCCTGCATCGTCGCGCCGCCGTCCTCTCGATGCGAGCGCCGGTCGGTCGGTCATGCACCACCGGCCCGGCTGCAGCGAGGGGCCGGTGCTCGGCATCGCCACGCCTGGACCGGCGCGCCTGTGGCCACCGGTTGTGGACGTTGTGCCCTATCGACTCTGCGGTCGCCGGCGGACACTCAGGCCAGGTGAAGGGTGGCCATCGGTTGGCCTTCAGGTCGGCGTTGGCTCCCTTCCCGTCGAGAGGAGCGAGCAGTGCAGTGGGATCTGGGAATCCAGGGAATGGGTGTGCTCGTCGCGATGTCGCTCGCCATGGGTGTGATCACGTACCTGATCGCGGGCAGGGCGCGGAACCTCTGGTATTGGCTGATCGGCTCGGCAGCCGCGTTCGTGGCCGGCCTGCTCACCAGCGAGGGGCTGTTCGGCTGGGCCACCGAGGAGGACCTGCAGCCCAACATCGACGGGCTGTCCGTCGACGAGGTGCTGCTCTTCACGTTGCTCGCTGCCGTCGTGGCCGGCATCGTCGCACGCATGGTGCTGCGGCGGTCCCACCGCGGCGAGCGCAGCGTCGAAGGGCACGACACCTCCAGGCGTCACTTCGGTGGCGGTACACCCGTCCCGAAGACAGGGTGAACGCCGTAGCTGGTCAGGCAACGTCGCCGCGTGGCTCGGTGACCCGTCGGCGCCGCCGGAACGCGCGTGGAGCAGTCCCGCGCCTGCCGTTCGGCGACGGACGAACACGGTGAGCGGTGTCGTCCGGCCGCCGAAGCCGCGTGAAGGGTAGGGATCGGAGCACGCGAGCACCCGAGCACGTCGCGTAGCCGGCGGGCCGTCGAGCCGGCTCAGGCGACCCAGCCGTCGCGCTCGTCCTCCTCGTGTTCGTCGTCCTCGTCTTCCTCGTCGGGCGGGTCCTCGTCGAAGCGGCAGCCGCAGGACAGCAGCTGCCCTCGGCATCTCGGGCACTGGGCGAGGTCGCAGCCGAGGTGGTGGGCCCCGCCGGGCTCGACGCCGCAGTCCCCGCAGCGCCCCAGGGGTCTCGGGAGCCTGCCGTAGCCCGTCTCGGCGCCCCATCGGGGCAACGGTTGGGCAACGCCGTCGAGGTGCAGCTCGGTCACCGAGCACGATGCCGCGACGAGCATCTCTTGTTCGCAGTAGGTGCAAGTAGCCATGGCGTCATCATGACGAGGCCCTCTGACACCATCGTCGACAGGCGTCCGGCCGGTCGACCATCGGGGCGAAAACGGCAGAAGAGGAGGACCCGGGGGGAGGTCCTCCTCTCCTGTCGTTGGTGGGGCCGCCGGCAGAGCCGGCTGACCCCGGGTCGGGAGCGACCGGCCGTGGGGGGAACGGCGGTCTAGCTCCCGAGGGCTCGGGTCAGGCGGCCTTCTTGGCGGAGGCGGGCGCGACCGGCTTCACGGGCTTGGCGTCGGCGTCGACGAACTTGGCCCGCACCGGGGCGGTGGCGCCGAGCAGGTCGCCCACGAACGCCTTCTGGTTCTTGACGACCGCGTCGACGACGCCGAAGCCGAACGCGACGTACTCGTCGGCGGTGCCCACGGTGTCGAGCTTGGGCACCTTCACCTCGGGCAGGACCGACTCGGCCCACTCGGCGGCGCTGCGCACGCCCGACACGACGGGCTCCTGGATCTGCACGAGCACGTCGAGCACCTTGGCTTCGATCTCGTTCAGCTGGTCGATGGCTGCAGACATGGTCTGGTTCCTTTGGTCCGGGTGGCGGGTTTTCGGATCTTCGTCGCTCCCCGGAGTGCTAGCTCCGGTGGCGGCTGTGCTCACTATCGCAAGCGATGCTTGCTCCGTCAACCCTTCTGCTAGAGAAATCAAGCAAATGTGACCGATGTCTCGCCCGGGGCCGGCTGGTCCGGCTCGCTGACGCCCGGTCGAGGCCGGTGCGAGAGGCCGCGCCCACTCGCAGTGTGCGGCGGGACCGCGCTCGGGCGCGGCGCGCGGACCCGACGGAACCGCCGGAACCGCCGGCGACGACGTCCACGTGCAGCCCCACCGCTCGGCGGGGCGGCCGCCGGCACCGGCTGGGTCGGTGGAGCGAACCTGGCGGCAGGGCCGCACGGACCGCGATCCCTTCGGACGCGGGATCGGCGGAACGCCGAACCGTGTCCCGGCCGTCGGCGGGCGCTACCGATCCCCGATCGCCTCGAGCAGTTCCTCGCGCAGCACCTCCTCGTGCACGGCCCGCCCGGCCACCCGCATGGCCGTGGCCAACTCGGTGTCCCAGGGCGTGTCGCCCACGACGCCGACGAGGTCGGTGGTGGGCCGGCCGGCGGCGATCGCCTGCCGGTAGTCGGCCGCACCCATGCGCCACGACACGGCTCCTGCCCGGGCGGCGAGCCACCGGGTGATCTCGAGCCCGGCGGGGTCGAAGTCGGCGTGCTGGCGGACGATCGCGCCTTCGCCGACGAGGCGGCGCACGAGGCTCACCACCGCCAAGGAGGGCCGGCCCGAGCTGCAGAGCAAAGGTGCTCCGATCCGATGGACGGCAGCGTCGGCCACCAGTGAGGGATTCTCGACCAGGTAGGCGCCGCCCACGTCGAAGCGGGCCGACGCGGGCCAGTGCTGGAGCTGACGCAGGGTGAGCACCACCGGCTCACTCGCGTCAGCGGCGGCGCGGAGGAACGCCGCAACGGGGTGATCGCCGCTCGGTCGGAGCCCGAGGCTGAGCACGGTGGACGACAGCGGGTCGGGCACCACGCCGGCCCGCTCCCACACCGCTCGGGCGCCTTCGGCGTCAGTCGGCGCGGGGAGCCCGAACGCGATGGACAGCCCGTCGAGCACGGCCCGCGTGAGCCGCCGCCCAGGGTCGAGACTGTGGGCCGAGCCGGTGATGTCGGCGGCGAGCCCGGCGAGACTGACGGGCTCCTGGGCCGGGAGTCGACTCAGGCACCGGACCGCCCGGTCCAGCAGGGCACGGTGGGCCTCGACATCGCCCCGGGGAACACCCGCAGCGCCCAGCCGCGCTGTCCACCTCGACGCCGCCTCCGCGTTCGGGAAGACCGCGAGGCGCCGAGCCGACGACTCGAGGTGGTCCCACAACGCTGCCCGAGCGTCAGCGCTCGCGTCCCGGTCGGCGCGACGGTCGCCCAGCGGGCCCCGCAGGCCCACCAGCAGCGTCCGGACACCAGCGGCACCGTCGACACCGAGCGCGGCCGCCAGCCGTGCGATCGACAGCATCGACCCGGCGGGCAGGAGGCGGTCGGAACCGAGCAGGTCGGCCAACCGGGCTCCGCCGCGGTCGCCCAGGTCGGGCACGGTGACCCGGACGGGCGCTCGTCCGGACGAGTAGCGGCGAACGAGCTCGTCGACCAGCGGCATGAGATCCGGATGGCCCAGTCGGGTGGCCGGGTCCCGGGCGCCCTGCGGTTCGACCTGGGGCGCCGCGCAGAGCTGCGTCTGCGGATCCTCCACCGTGGGGGGAAGCCCCTGGACCGCACCGGTGGCAGGCGCGACCTCGGCCGGTGTGGTCACCAGCCCGTGGCCTTCCGCCACCGGGGCCCGCCACGACCGGGCCGTCGGCGAGGTCGATCCGCGCCCGAGCGGGCCAGGACCGAGCGGGCCAGGACCGACCGGGCCAGGACCGACCGGGCCATGATCAGGCGGCGTCCGCGCCGTCGTCGAGGCGGCGCTGTGCGCCGTCCCAGGTGAAGCGGGTGGAGGTGACGGGCTCGTCATCCTGGCCGCCCTGGAGGTGGTGGATGGCGATGCCGTTCAGGCTGGCGTACTGGCACCACTCGTGGTCCGAGGTGAACACCGCGTCGAGGTCCCAGGTGGTGAAGGTGCCGAACAGCTGGGCCCGGTTGTTGGTGTCGACGCCGGCGAAGAGCTCGTCGAGCAGGATCAGACGCGGCCCCTCGCCCGGCGTGCCGTCGGAGCCGGTGTAGTGGGCGGCCAGCGAGGCGATCATCGGCAGGTGCAGGGCCACCGAGCGCTCGCCGGTGGAGAGGCGCTGCAGCAGCTTCGGGGTTGCCGGTTTGAAGCCCTCCCAGTCGCGATGGGCGACCTGCAACGAGAACCGGTGCCAGGCCCGGTAGTCGAGGCTCTCGCGCAGCCGGGCTTCCCAGGGAGCATGCGCTTCGAGCTCGGCGCGGGCCTGGTCGACCCGGGCCCGCACGAAGTCGGTCAGGGCGGCCCGCTCGTCGTCGCTCAGGTCGGCGGGGTCGCGCAACAGCAGCGAGCGCGCCGCTCGCACCGCGTCGGGTTGGTCGTCGTCCACCGCCCAGCGGAGCCTCACCGCCACCCCGGCGGCGGCGGTCTGGACCTCGGCGAGTTGGCGGTTGATGGCGGTCACCAGCTCGTTGGCGCCCCGGATGCGGTTGGCCAGGGCCTGGCGGATCGAGCCCGACAACGTCCGCTCGAACAGCTCGGCCTCCTCGGCCTGCAGCTCGGCATGGGCGTCGGCCAGCTGACGACTCAGATGGCCGCGCAACTCGACCAGGACCTGGCGAACGCCACCGGTCGATCCCCGCACCTCGTGCCAGCCGTTGGGGGTGCGGACCCGGTCGAGGTCGACCCGGACACCCAGCACCGCGCGGGCATCGTGCAACCGCCCCTCCACCCGGTGCGAGAGGCGGTCGACATCGTCGACACCGGCGGCGACGCCGTCGAGCTCGGCGGCCACGACCCGGGCTCGGGTGAGGACCGCGGTGACCCCGTCGAGCGGTTCGGCCGGCGGGGTCACCGACGCATCGGCCGGGAGGGGGCCGGCGTGGAGGTCGACGAAGCGGGCATGGACGTCGGCGCGCGCCGCCTCGGCCTGCTCGAGCGCGGCAGTGGCGGTCTTCAACGCCTCCTCCACGGTGCCCTTCCTGGTGGCCAGGTCGATCTGGCGGCGCTGCACGGCATCGCGCTCGTCGCCGAGCTCGCGCTGCTCGCCCTCGAGGCCGGCGACCCTCGCCAGCATCTCGTCGTAGCCGGAGCCGAGCGTGGCCCGGATGGCCTCGATCCGGGCGTCGAGCACGGCCACCGCGTCGGCGGCCGTGCGCCACCGGTCTCGGGCCGCAGTCGCGGCCCGCTCGGCCCGCTCGTGGCTGTCGCGGAGCTGGGCCAGCTGTCGGCCACGGGTGGCGTGGTCGTCGGCACGGCGCCGCCAGACGCCGGCGGCGTCTCGGACCGCGATCACCGCGTGGGCGAGCCGGTCGAGGCCGGCAGGGTCGGTCGGCGCGCCTACGGCCATGGCCCGGGTGGCGAGTTGGCGTTGAGCGCCGCGAACCCGTTCCTCGGCCTGGTGCACCGCGGCCTCGGCGGCCACGCGGGCGCTGTCGGCCTCACCCAGGCGGACTTCGGCATCGCCGAGCCGGGCCGCGGCCTCGTCATGGCGGCGCCGGGACGGCCTGGCATCGAGGTCGGCGACCACCGCGGCGGCCGAGGTCTCGAGCTGTGCCACGTCGGCGTCGAGCAGCCGGCGGCGATGCCCGCACTCGCCGATGAGGTCGCGCACCCGGTCGATCTCCACCAGGCGGTGTCGTTCGCGGGCGGCGGCGCCCAACAGTCGGGCCGGCGTCGCCGGCCCGCGGCCGGCCGCTGAGCCCGACCGGAACGTGCCGTCGATGCCGATCACCAGCTTGCGGTTGGCGCTGCCGGTCGGTGCGGTGGGCGCGGTGGCCACCGAGCGCAGCACCCCGTCGACGACGTCGGGCGACACCCCGAACCCGGCCGCCGTGGCCGCCGGGCAGAGGTGGTCGGCCAGGCTCGCCGCCGGTCGGCGATCGACGTCGAGCACGGTGAGCACCACATCGGCCTCGGCGGGCATCTCGACCTGCCCCAGGGGCGACACCCAGGCGTCGGCCAGGCCCGCCGCGACCAGGGCCGCCTCGAGGCCGTCGACGACGTCGTCCGGCGTCCCGTCGGTGACATCGACCAGCCGCCACAACGGCGCCCCCGTCCTGGCCTCGGGGCGGGGTGACCGCCACGACGGCGCCGGCACCTCGGGCCACCCGCCCGCGACCAGTGGAGCCAGCTCGCGCTCGAGGCCCGCCTGCTCCTCGTCGAGCGCGGCTCGGCGATGCCGCAGGTCGGCGCGGGCACGGGCCGTGGCGGCGACGTGCTCGGCCCGGAGGTGGGCGACCGTGGCGTCGACCGCATCCACGACCTCGGCCCTGCCGGCAGCCGCGTCCTCGCCCACGCCGTCGTCGGCGCCGGTGTCGGTGTCGTCGACGTGGGCTGCGGGCCCTTGATCGGGCCCACCAGGCACGAGGTTGCCGCCGGCGCCCTCGGGCCCGGGACCGCCACCGTCGGACGTGCTGCGATCGCCCTCGTGCACGGCGACATCTCCGGAGGCCCGCCCGAGCGTGCCGGCACCTGGGTATCCCGCCCCGGAGTGCCCTTCGCCGTCCGTTGCGTCGGCCGGCTCGCGTTCGGGTGGCAGGCCGCGGAGGGCCCGGCGGACCGCGGCACGCCAACGATCGGTGAACGATGCGCTGGTGTCGCTCCACGCCGAGACGGCCTCGGCGAAGGCGGCCCGCTCGTCCTCGACCGTGGCCAGAGCCGAGCGTCGTGCCGCGGTGAGCTCGTCCACGCGCGCGCGTTGCGCCTCGAGGTGGAACTCGGCGTCAGCCCGCCGATCGACGGCCCGGCCGTGCTCGGTCAGCAACGCCCGGATCTCGGCGATGGCCTCCTGCCGCTCACCGACCCAGGCGCTCATCAGCGCCGCCGCGTGGTCGTGATCGTCGGCCGCGAGGGCCTCGTCCAGGGTGGCGCCGGCGCCGGCTTCCTCGGCCAGGCTCCGCAGCTCGCGCTCGGCGCCACCGAGGTTCGCTGCCGCGGTGGCCTGTTCCGCCTCGCCGTCGTTCACCGACCGCTGGGCGTCGTCGACGTCGCGCTGCCGCTCGGCACGGTCGTGGTCGAGCCGGTCGCGTTCGGCGGTGCGCTCACCGAGGTCGTGCTGGAGCTGGGCCAGCTGCGCGCCGTCGCGGTACAGGTCGCTCGTGCGGATGCCCTCGAGCTCACCGCCCACGTCACGCAGCCGGTCGCGCACTCGGGCCTCGTCCTCGGCGAGGGCGGCGAGCGCGGCAGACACCTCGGCCTGCTCGTCCGCGGCGAGGCGCTGACGGCGCACGACACCGTCCCGGGAGGACTCGGCCCCGCGCACCTCGTCGGCCAGGGCCGCGATGACCGCCCGGGCGTACGCCCGCTGGCGCCGGCCCAGCTCCTCCAGCTCGGCGACGTCTCCCTCCAGCTCGGCGATCCGTTCGCGCCGGCGGTCGAGGCGCTCGAAGCCCTCGGCCACCGTGGCCAGCTCGTGCTCGTCGATGGTCGGCAGGGCCTCCGACATCACCTCGCTGAACTTGTCGAGGTCGAGGTGCTGGCTGAGCTTCTCCTTGCGCAGGGCGAGCAGGGCGCCGATCAACGCCTCGTAGCGATCGGCGCCGAACCCCGGGAAGAGGGTCGCCCGCACCGCGTCACGGTGCTCGGGGGCCGAGTCGGTCACCCGCCCGTGCTCGCCGATGGCCTCGACGAGGGCGCTACGGGAGATGGGGACACGTGAGCTGTCCAGGAGATGCAGGTCGCGGCCCACAGCCTGGCTGGTGGTGAACAGGGTGCGTGTCACGGTCTTGGTGGACGCCGAGGCCCGCAGACGCACGCCGGCGGTGAAGGTGCGGTCGCCCCTGCGGAGCTCGACCCAGGCGAAGCCGGCCCGGGCGGTGTCGGTGGTGCCGGTCATGACCCGCTCGTACAGACCGCCACGCGACTTGGCCGCGGACGTGAGCTTGCCGGGGCTGGCGTCCCCGTCGAGCAGGAACGGCAGGAGCAGTTCGAGGGCCATGGACTTGCCCGAGCCGTTGGGTCCCCGCAGCAGCAGGCGCCCTGCGTGGAACGTGAACACCTCGTCCCAGTAGCGCCACACGTTGACCAGGCCGGCACGGGTGGGGCGCCACCGGTCGTCGGGTGCCGGCGGGCGGGGCCGCAGCTCGACAGCCTCGACAGGTAGGCCGACCGTCTCGTCGATGAGCAGGCTCATGAGATCACGTCTCCTCGAACAGGGTCGGCTTCTCGAACAGGGCCGGTGCCGGATCGGGGCGCCGCCCAGCCGATCCGGCGGTCGAGCGATCACCGTCGTCGCCGACGGGGAGCGGTCGGTAGCGACACAGCGCCGGCCGGGCCTCGACCACGGCGCCGTCGGGCGACGGGTGCACCAGACCGAAGGCGGCCAGCAGGGCGACGGCCTCGGCGGCCAGGCGCTCGGCGCCACCCGGCTCCTGGTAGGCCTTGGCCCAGGTGCGGCGGGCGGCGAGGTGGCCGTCCACCGCGGCGACCAGTTCCGTGCGGGTACGGGTGCGGGGCCGCCGCTCGGCGGGGGTGCCCTCATCGGAGGGGACCTCGGCCACCAGGTGGTCGACCAGCAGCAGCGCCATCTGGTGGACCGTGCCGTTGGGTGCCGGGAAGGTGTCGTCGGTGGTGCGCCCGGCCTCGTCCACCACTGCCAGCCCCTCGGCCCGCTCCTCGAGGATGAGGCCGGCCTCGGCCACCCGCGCCCGCAGCCAGGTGCGGCCGGCGCCGCTGGCCAGGTAGTCACGCTGGTCGTCCGTGCAGTCGGCGAGGTGCAGGACGGGGTCGTCGAGCAGGCGCCGGGCCAGGAGGTGGCGGGTGGCCCGGTGGGGGTCGGCGGTGTCGAGGTGGGTGCCGTCGTAGCGGGGCTCGCGCAACAGCGCGTCGACCGCTCCGGCGAACTCGCTCCCCGGGTCGACCCGGCTGGGCGCGGTGGCCGGGACGAGCAGCCGGTGCAGGCGGGAGAGATCAGCGGTGAGCAGGGCGTTGGCCTTCTCGTTGCCGACGTAGTCCTCGACGTCGCCACTCGTCACCTCGACCGCACGCCACGCCCGCAGGACCAGCAGGGCGTCGACGAACGCCACCCGGTCGCCGTGACGTTCGGCCTCGAACCCGCCCGAGGAGCCCACCGCCCGGGCCAGCAGGCCGACAGTGGTGACCGGGTGGCTGACCAGCTCGGCGGCCACGAGGCAGAGCAACTGGTAGCGCCGGCGGTCGAACGGCGCACCGCTCCCCCGCAGCCGCCGCAGCGGCCGGGTGGGGTCGGGGTCGGCGTGGCGCTTGGCCAGGCGGGCGAACCCGGCGGCCGGGTCGACGTGGAGGGTCCAGCCGCAGGTGGCATCGAACCAGTCGGCCAGCCAGGGGGCGTGGCGGGCGACCAGGGTGTACGCATCGTGGTGGGCGCCGACGTCGAGCAGCGGCCGGCGCAGCAGGTGCTGGATGGCCTCGGCCCGCTCGGCATCGAGCTGGGTGGCCAGCTCGGGGGTGGCGCTCACGGTGCCCCTCCCGCCTCGGCCAGCACACCCCCGGCGCCGCCACCGGAGGTGTCGGTGAGGGTGAGGGAGAGGCCGAAGTTGGGGGCCGTGAGCACCCCGGTGGCGGTGCGGAGGCGGGCACGGCCGCCGTCCGGGGGTGAGAGCACGACCTCGACCTGGCCGTCGGCGGACAGGGCCCGGCGAGTGCCGTCCACGGCGGGGCGGGCGTCGAGGGCGGCGGCCAGCAGGGCCAGCAACTCGGCGAAGGTGGCCGGGTCGAGGTCGGGGAGGTCGGCCAGGCGCACCGTCCCCTCGGTGGCCAGGCCCGCTCGCACCTGGTGGTGACGGGCGAGCTCGTCGGCCTGGGCCCGCAGGCGGTGGGCGCGGTACCGATCGGGGCTGGCCACCGCCTTCGACCTTCCCCGCTGGTCGAGACTGCCCACCGTGCGCAGCGAGGGCGCCACCTCGACGGGCTCGGTCTCGCCCCACGACCGGCGCGGCTGGCGCGCGTGGTCGTCGTCGGCGATGAGGTGGGCGTGGCGGGCGGGCCACAGGCCGAACGCGGCATGGAACAGACGGTGGGCGTCGTTCTCGGTGGGGGCCTCGGCGAACCACCCGGCCAGCACCCGAAGGTCGCGGGCGACCGACGCCGATCGTCGGCGCTCGTCCCAGCGCCGTTCGAGCACCCGCAGCAACTCGATGATGGCGGCCCGGGCCACACCGAGCAGGCCCTGCACCCGGGCGGGCTCGGCGCCGACGGGGGCGAACCAGGCAGCGAGGGCGTCCCACCGGCGCTGCCGTTCGGCGATCCAGGCGGCGGTCGGGTCGTCACCCGCGACCGGGGCCAGGTTGGCGCCGCGGACCGCCCGGTCGAACAGCGCAGCCGTGCGACCCTCGAGGCGGCGCATGGCCCGCTCGATGCGGCGGCGGGGACGGTCGACGTCATCGACGAAGTCCTGCAGGTAGGCCACCGTGCGCTGCTTGACCTCGAGGAACACGTCTTGTCCGTCGGGTGCGTCCACCGACGCCGCGGACGTGGGCGGGGTGGTCGAGTCGGGCTGCCCACCGTCGACACCCCCGCCGTCGGCACCCCCGCCGTCGACACCCCCGCCATCGACAGGCCCGTCGTCGGAAGGCTCGCCGCCGCTGCGCACGAGCCGCTGCAGCTGCGTGTTGAACTGGCGCACGCTGGTGACGAGGCCGGCCAGGTGGGCCTCGACCTCTTTGAGGCGCACCCACACGGTGTTGTCGGCCCGCGGCTCGGCGGGGGCGTCGAGCAGGTCGGCGATCTCGCCGAGGGCGTCGCCGATGGCGTCGAGCACCGCGGGCTGGAGGCTGGCGACGTGGCGCAGCGACTCGAGCGCGGCGAACAGCCCCGCCACGGCGGCCTCGCCCTTCGGCGCCAGCGACCACTGGAGGTTGCGGCGCTCGAACTCCTCGGGCGTGGCGTAGGTGGCGGTGTGGTCCTGCGACACCTCGAGCAGGCCCCAGCCGGCCAGCGCCGCCAGCACGGCGACGAGCTGGTCGTCGGTGATGGGCTCGTCCCAGCCCACCTGGCGCAGCGCCATCCGCACGCCGTCGAGGTTGAGCACCGGCGCCAGCACGCCGGCGTGCTCGAAGGCGCTCATCACCGCGACGTGCGCGTCTCGGCGGTCGGTCGTGGTGAAGCGGAAGAGGTCCGCCTCCAGGTCTCGCCACGGCCGCAACGTCATGGTTCCGGATCGTAGGCAGCCGGTCTGACAGGAACGGCCACCCGCGCCGGCACCTCCGCTCAGCCTGCCAGCCGATCGACGAGAGGAGCCCGGTAGATCGGCGATAGGGGGGCTGCAAATCGGCGAGCGGAGGGCTGCAAATCGGCGATGGATCACCGCATGCAAGGGTGGTCGTCGAACCGCACGACCCGGGCGCGCCGGGCGCCCAAGATCCACTTGGCCGACAGCGGTGTGCTGGGTTCTTACCTCGACGTGGACCCCGATGCGCTCGAGGGCGGCCCCGTCGGCCAACTGCTCGAGTGCTTCGTCGCCGGCGAGCTGCGGCGCCAGCTCGCATGGAGCGACACCGACGCCCAGCTCTTCCACTTCAGGAGCCAGGATGGCGCCGAGGTCGACCTGATCGCCGAAGACCGGCGCGGCCCTATCGTCGGCGTCGATTCAGTCGTCGAACAACGAGGGCTGGGACACCTCGGCGGTGTCACCGGAGCCGCCGCTGCTCACTTCCGCCCTGCCATCGGGCGCTCTGGCCGATGCCCGCCGCACGGACACGCCCCACCGGCGCACCTTCTCGTTGCGGTCGGTGGCCGCGAGGCGCTCCGCCGCTTCCGGCCCGTCGCGCGCCGCGAGCTTCTCGAGGGCGGCCAACCGCACCGTGCCGCTGCTCCAGGTCACGGCCAGTTCGATGGCCGCAGCACGGAGCTCGTCATCCAGGCACTCGCAGGCGTCGAGCAGACCGAGCAGCACGTGGTCGCCGGCCCGGGCCGGGTGGTGCACCACCGCGTCGAGCAGGTCGCCAGCGCCGAGGAACTGGTGGCGGATCGCCCGCTCGGCGCCCCAACGCCGCAGCGGCGGTTGGATCGGGCGGCTGACGACCACCACGGGCGCCGCCTGGCCGTTCCGCGGCGCCGGCCGCTCCACCCGGACGGTGCCGTCACGGAGCCAGGCCGGCGGCACCGGCCAGCCGTAGTCCTCGTCGAGCACGAACTCGACCGCCAGGTCGTCGAGGCGCCCGGCCTCCACCAGACCCGACTCCTCGATCCCCCGAATGAGCGGGCCGGTGGCTTGCCGCCACCGACGGTCGGTGCACAACAAGCCAGCGGTCCGCCACGCCTCCTCGGGGTTCTCTCGATGCAGGTGCCGGAAGACCATCTCGGCCAGCCACGAGTTGGGGGCCGACCGCACGCTGTGTGCCCGCACCAGCCACCGCCACAGGTCGTCCGGCCGGTCGGCAGCGACGACGGCGGCAAGGTCCTCCTGCGGGTCCAGCAGCATCAGCCGTCCACCCCCAGCCACCGGCGGTAGGCAGCCACCAGCGTGGCGGCATGCTGATCAGGTCGCTGGAAGGCCACGTCGAGGATCGACACCCGGTGCCGGCCGCCCTCGTTCTCGACGACCGCCACCAGGCCACGGCGCTCGTCGCCATCGAAGTCGACACCGACCACACGCACCGGCGTGCCCACCACCGTCGCGGCGAACGGGACGTCGACCTCGTCGGCGAAGGCCTGGAGGAAGCACCAGTACGGCTCGTCTCCGTAGGCGTCGACGGTGATCCTCTCGATCAGCTCGTCGAGCTCGTCGCCCTCGCCGAAGGCATCGGTCGCGGTCACGTCAGAAGGGGTCCACCAGCGGCTCGTCGGGCACGGCGGACAGCTTGCCAGCCCCACGTCGGGGACGGCGTCGCCCTCGGGGCGTGTCGAAGCCGAGGCTCTGATACGCCGGCAAGCGCTTGGCGTGCATGCGGTCGAGCACGGGGATGCGCACGTCGACGTAGTCGTGCAGCTCGACGTGCACCTTGGCGTCGTGCGACCGCAGCAGGCGCCCGACGTACTGAACCACCCGGCCCTTGAAGGCGATCGGGAACGCCAGGAACAAGGTGTCGAGCTCTGGCCAGTCGAACCCCTCGCCGAGATACGAGCCGGTGGCGACGATCACGAAGCCCGCCGCCGGGTCACGCCCCGCCACCGCGTCGGCCACCGCCGCCCGCGCCTTCTTGCCCATGCCGCCCTGGAGCACCTGGGGGTCGTCACCCAGCGAGCGCAGTGCCGCGACCAGGTGCTCGACGTGCTCCTTGCGCTGGGTGAGGACCAGACAGGTTCGCCCCTCGCTGATGGCTTGGTGCACGTCGTGGGCGATCTGCTCGGTGCGCCGGTGGTCATCGACGAGGGCCGCGAACACCTCCTGGATGTGGGCGGCGACGTCTTCGTCGACGTCGGCGGCCGTCCCGTGGACCACGAGGTCGCGCCGCACCAGCTCGGTTCCCTCCACCGTGCCCGCCTTGATCTCGTGGCGGTTCGGGCCGCAGTGGAAGGCGATGAGGGCCTCCAGCTTGTCCCGCCGGTAGGGCGTGGCGGTCAGCCCGAGCCAGCGCCGGGTCGACGCCCGCTCGACGCAGGACGCGAACGAGACCGCCGGCAGGTGGTGGCACTCGTCCACGACGACCAGTCCGTAGCCGTCGAACCGGGCAGCGTCGTCACGGCGGGCCAGGCTCTGGATCATGGCGACGTCGACGACCCCGGTGGGCTTGTTGCGGCCGCCGCCGATCTGACCGATCCCCGACGACTCGAGCGGGTGACCGTCGAGGGCGAGATGGTCGACGAGGCGCGCCCGCCACTGGTCGACCAGCTCCATGCGGTCGACGATCACGAGGGTGGGCACCCGATGGTGGGCGATGACGGCGCACGCCATCACCGTCTTGCCGGCGCCGGGCGGCGCCACCAGCACGCCCAGCTCGTGGCCGACGAGGTCGGCCACGGCGGCCACCTGCTGCGGGCGAAGCTCGCCCTCGAACTCGAGGTCGATCGCATCAGGTTCCGGGCGGGCGTCCTCCACGACGAGCGAGCTGCCCAGGTCGGCGACGAGCGCCTCGACCCGCTCCCGCAGCCCGCGCGGCAGGTGCAGCCACTCCAAGTCCTCCCGGTAGGCGGTGATGAAGCGGGGCGTGTCCCAGGTGGAGAAGCGCATGCGCTGCTTCTCGTAGAACTCGGGGTTGGCCACCGACGCCAAGTGCTTCAAGGCGGCGACCACCGCGGGTGGGAGGCCACGCCGCTCGATCGACAGCATCGCCCCCATCCGGGCCCGGATGACCGGTGGAGCCGGCGGCCCATCCGCCGAGGCGATCGAAGCAGCGAGGTCGGCGAAGGAGAGCGCTGGGCCCGCATCGACGGGGCGGAGGGCGTCGGCAAGGGCCTCGACCGCATCCGGTGCCATGCGGGCGATCGACGACAGGAAGGCCCACTGGTCGGGCCAGGGCTCCAGGGTGGTGGGGTCGAGGAACACCGTCGCACCCCGCCTGGCCGCCTCGCCCTGCAGCGGGAGGGCGATCAGGTTGCCGAACCCCGCCTTGGGCAGGAAGTCCTGCGACGGGAAGAGGCGGTCGTAGCTGGCGAGGTCGAGCTCGGCACGCGCGGCCATGGCTCGCCGCAGCAGCGCAGCGCCGAGGGCGCGTGCCGTGGCCGCGGGGACGAGCCCATCGAAGAAGACCCACACGTGCGCCCCGTTCCCCGAGCGCGACCGCTCGAGCGCAGCGGGCACCCCGTGGGCGTGGCAGGCATCGAGGTAGGCCAGAGCGTCGAGCGCCCACGTCCCCTTGTCGAAGTCGCACGCCAGCAGCCCGCACGTGTCACCCGGCACCAGCGGGTAGACCCCGATGGTCGCCTCGCCCCGGAGGTGGCGGACCAGGACGTCGTCGGTGAGCGGCAGCAGGTCGGCTGGTCTCCGCTTGGATGACCATCCGCCGCGAGACGCCGGCGACCACCCCGACTTGCCCGTGGTGGCGTTCTCCCACCGCACGGCGTAAACGTCGGTATGGGCACAGAACAGCGACCGCACGAGCGCCAGCTTCTCGACTGCCGGCGAAGAGCCATCGACGGCGGTCAGCCCCTGGTCGACCGCCGGCGCCGGCAGCAGCGTCGGCGCCCACGCGGCCGAATGCCCGCCCGGCTCCCGCTCATCGAGCCCGAGCAGCGCCCTCAGGCGCTGGTTCTCCGCCCGGAGGCGCTCGACCTCGGCGACCAGCTCCGCCGTCCGGGGATCGTCAACGGTCACGGGTCACCGCCCCGCTCGTGAGCGCCGGGGCGAGGGAAGGAGCACAGCAAACCCAGGCACACGCGACGGCGCCGACCGAAGCGGAGGCGGCCGAGCGAGCGCCTGTGAACCTTGACGCCCACACAACTGGTCACACCCCGCTGCCGCTCAACAAGAACGCCAGGGCGGATCGGGCTGCCACCGGTGCTGTGGCGTACTCCCAGACCCTCGCGTCATCGAGCAGGGGACGAGCACTGCGAAGCCAGCTCCGGTCCGACCGGGTGAGCTGCGCGGCCACGACGCGCGGGTCGACGACCAGCCCACAGAGGAACGCGAGGTCCTCGGCGTGGCGAACGGAATCCACCAGTGACATCGCCGCGGCCTTGCCGACGATGGCGGCGTGGAGGTCCGGTCGAGGGACCGCCACCACCCGATCTCCCAACCGCACCGGACAGCGCCGCGGCTGGTCCAGGAGCCGCGTTCCCGCCGGCACCTCGATCGTTCGAGCCGGGGGAATGGTCGTGAGGTCGGCCCGGGCTCCGATGTGGTCAGGGGCGAGAAGGTCGACCGACAAGCCGCCCCCGGCAAAGCGGTGACCCTCACCACCGGTCGCGATCCCGACCAGGGCCAAGCCCTCGGACTCAAGAAACCGAGCGAACCTGGCGGTGCCATCCGGAATCACCCGCACATTGACGAGGGCGTCGGCGTCCGTGGTCTCGCGTCTCGTCAGCTGACCGTGCTCGAGGCCGAGGAGCAGCACCATCTGACCGCCCACGAGAACCCAGCTACCCGGAAACTGCTCCTCGAGTCGGCCGAGGAAGGTCCAGAGCTGCGGCACCAGCGCCGCTGACTCGATCGGTCTGCGATCGACGAGCGGGAACGGCTCATGTAAGGGACATCGGCACCGTGGATCCACCACGGGGCTGAGGTCCCAGGGTTGCATGGTCTTCCCGGCTGGTCCGGGTGGTGGCGTCGAGAACGGCTCTGGGGGAGTGCCCGTGAGGGTGCTGGCCCCGTACGACTGATTGCCAC
Source organism: uncultured Microthrixaceae bacterium (assembly GCA_964635055.1). Classification (GTDB taxonomy): domain Bacteria; phylum Actinomycetota; class Acidimicrobiia; order Acidimicrobiales; family DATDAH01; genus JAEUJM01. Next base: position 264,166 of record CAZWMT010000001.1, read on the forward strand.
ACCTGGCTGGCCACGGATGCCCCGGATGAGGGAAGTGGCTTGATCCTTGGAGGTCGGAGCCGGTTGCAGCACATGAGTGGGAGCCGCGGTTGGCCGTGGTGCTCCTTGGGACCGTGGCCTGATGCGTGCGTCGCCTCTGCGGGCGAGCCGGTGGAACCGACACGACCGAAGGAGACGACATGACGAGACGGCTGGTGGGGATCGATCTGGGGATCGCGTCCGCGCACACGGTGCGGGTGCTCGACGAGACCGGCGCTGCGGTGGCCAAGCGCAAGGCGTGGCCGACCGTGGAGAGCCTGTCGGCGGTGGAGGTCGCGGCGCTGGCCGGTTGCCCGGACGGAACCCGGTTGGAGGTGGTGATGGAACCGACGGGGCCGGCGTGGTTGCCGATCGCGGTGTTCTTCTCCGCTCGGGGCCATGTGGTGCACCGCGTGTCGTCGGCCAAGGCCGCTGATCTGCGCCGGTTCTTGTCGCGGCACACCAAGACCAACGGGATCGACGCCGACACCCTGGCCCGCCTGCCGCTGGTCGACCCGGCCGGGTTGCGGCCGTTGGTGCTGGCCGGTGAGGAGGCCGCCGCCCTGGACCGCCGGGTGCGGGCCTGTGACCGGTTGACCCGCCAGGGCGCCGAGCACAAGGTCCGGATCCGTGACCTGGTCCGCCAGGTCATGCCCATGACCCCGCTGGGCGCGGATCTCGGGGTCGCCGACCTGGCTGTCCTCGAGCGCTACGCGGACCCGAACACCCTGGTCAGAGCCGGTGTCAAGCGGTTGACCACGCTGATCGTGAAGGCGTCGAACAACCACCAAGGCGCAGACCGGGCCGCTGAGTGGATCACCGCCGCGGAGGCGGCCATCGAGCTCTACGCCGGCCACCCCGCCGTCGCGTTCGCCGATCTCGCCGCCGAGATCGCCACCGAAGTCCGGCTCCTGCGCGCGGTCGAGGCCGAGCTCGCCGTCCACGCCGCCCAGCGCGAGCACGCCTACCGGTTCGTCGACCCGGCCGGCCTCGCCCGCAGCCTGCCTGGCGTCGCCGCCATCAGCGGGCCCGTCCTGGTCGCAGCCATCGGCGACCCGGCCCGGTTCCCCAACGCCAAAGCGTTCCGGTCCTACACCGGGCTCGCCCCACGGGCATCCGAGACCGGCGACACCGACCGCAAAGGCCAACCCACGTCCAAAGCCGGGTCGTCTCTGCTGCGCACCACCCTGGTCCGCGCCGCCGACCACGCCCGCAAGCAAGACCCCCAGCTCGCCCGCACCTACTACCTGCAGATGGTCGAGCGCGGCAAGGATCACCTCGGCGCGCTCTGCGTCGTGGCCGCCAACCTCGCCGAACGGTTCTGGGCGGTCATGAACCGCCAGATGCCCTACCTCATCTGCGACAACGACGGCCGCCCCGTCACCGCCGACGAGGCCAAGGCCATCATCGCCCAGCACTGGACCGTGCCCGCCGAGGTCCGCGCCCGCCGGCGCAGCAAGAAGGCGGGGAAGGCCCCCCAGCAAGTGCTCACAGCACAGGCCAAGCCGAACGCTCAACGCGCCGGCACACGGGGCGACCTTCCCCGCCCAGCATCGTCCACGCCCCCGATCGATCACGTCAACCGCCGAACCGCTTGACAACCGATCCTCCATAGGGAATCAGTCACGGACGTCGGCCAAGATCTCACGCGCCGCCCGAACGGCTCGCTCGTCGTCCGGGTGATCCATCAGGTCGGCGGCCACGACGGCCGGCCACGCCCGACGCTCGCCTGCTGCGAAAGGCCACGGACCTCGCACCACCCGCACGATGAGGTTGGGCTGCTCAGCGTCGACATCGGGCACGAAGTCGCGCTCGAGGGCGGCCACGACTTCAGCATCGACGTAGACCTCGGCCGGCCCGCTCGATCGCAGCACCCCGCTGGCCTCCGCCCCGCTGAGCACCACCCCACGTTCGCCCACCAGGTCCTCGACCATCGACGGGTGTACGAACCACCGGCGCACCTCCGCCCGGCGACCGAGCTGGTGATGCAGATCTGCGAGACCTCGTCGATCGAGCACCTCTCGCAATTGATGGCGCGCGTAGGCCGGAACCCAATCAGGCTCTCGACCGTCCGCCAACGCCAAGAGCGCCCAGGCCCTCGCCGCCGAGAACGGACGCCCCGCCCTGCGCACGCGGCTCGCCCGCCGTTGCAGGCTCGCCCCGTCGACCATCCAGCGCCCCGAGATCCTGTGCGCGGAGAGATCGCCGGCGTAGATCAGCTGGCGAACACGTTCCGCGCTGACGCCGAGCACCGCTGCCGCGTCTGGCACCCCGAGCATGTCCACGAAACAATCCTACCGTCAACGGAAGTATTAGTCGAGTCGACATTCGGCTCGTTGCGGCCGCATGGTTCCGCTTCGCCGAGACCGCCTGCCGTCACTACGTCGCCCGAGAACACAAAGCGTCACGAGGTCACGAAATAGACTACTGATTAGTAGCGAAATGGTAAGGTAGATGGATGCGAAGTGGCTATCTGCCAAGGGTCGTGGACGCTGAGCTCGACGATCTGCTCGCCGGCCTCGCAGCCGTTGCGGTCGATGGCGCGAAGGGGGTGGGCAAGACCATCACCGCTCGCCAGCGGGCCGGAACCGTCCACGAGCTCGACCGGCCCGGGCTCCTCCGGGTCTTGGGTGCCGATCCGCACCGCGTGCTCGAGGGCGAGACCCCTGTCCTGATCGACGAGTGGCAGCGCCTCCCCGAGTCGTGGGACCTCGTCCGCAGAGCCGTCGATGACGATCCACGTCCCGGCCGGTTCCTGCTCACCGGGTCGGCGTCGCCGGCCGGCGCGGGCACCCATTCCGGCGCCGGTCGGATCGTGCGGGTCCGGATGCGGCCGTTCACGCTCTCCGAACGCGGCGTCGAGCAACCCACGGTCAGCCTGAGCACGCTCATTGCGGGCGGGCATTCTCTGCTTCAGGGCTCGACCGCAGTCGGCCTGGAGACGTACGTCTCCGAGATCTGCCGATCGGGCCTTCCCGGCCTCCGACCGTTGAGCGACCGTGCCCTTCGCAGTCAGCTCGACGGGTACCTCGAGCGGATCGTCGACCGCGACTTCCCGGAGTTGGATCGCCCCATCCGCAATCCAGTGGCACTGCGGCGTTGGATGGCGGCCTACGGCGCGGCCACCGGCACCACCGCCTCCTACGAGGCCATCCGGGACGCGGCGACACCAGGAGAGGCGGACAAACCGGCGAAGGCGACCGTGCAGGCCTACCGGGACACGCTCGAACGCCTCTGGGTGATCGACGCCGTGCCGGCGTGGAGCCCGTCGCGCAGCCACCTCAACAGACTCGGATCGGCCCCCCGTCACCATCTGGTGGATCCTGCACTGGCAGCGCGCCTGGTCGGGATGGACGCCGGGGCGCTGCTCGACGCCCAAGCGGTCGGGCCGCCAGCACCAGGAGACGGAGCGTTCCTCGGCCAACTGTTCGAGTCGTTGGTCACCCTCGACGTTCGGGTCTACGCCCAGCACGCGGAGGCCCGGGTTGGGCACCTGCGCACCCACCGCGGCGAGCGCGAGGTCGACCTGATCGTGGAGCGGGCTGATCACCGGGTGGTGGCCATCGAGGTGAAGCTCGCCCACGCCGTCACCGACCGTGACGTCCGCCACCTTCGTTGGTTGCGCGACCAGATCGGCGACCAGTTGCTCGACGCGATCATCGTCACGACGGGAACCGACGCGTACCGCCGAGCCGACGGGATCGGCGTGGTCCCGGCGGCGCTCCTCGGGCCCTGACAGCGGTCCGTGTCCCGTTCAGGCAGAGCGAGGGTTCGCCTTGGACCCCGACGTGGTGGTCGCGCAGTGATCGGGAAGGCCATCCTCACCACCGCAGGTGGGACCGGGTGTGCGCTGTCCCGCGCCGGAGCCACCATCGAACCCAGCAACTGCGCCATCTCGGCGCACCGGCCCTAGGAAGGCCGAGACCGCGGATGCGGAGAAGATGCGAAGGACGGAGGCGTGTCGGTGCCGTAGACGACCCGCTGCAGTAGTGTGGCGACCGCCAAGGCATGGAGGCCTTCACGACTGGGCAGCGGCTCGCTGGGATCAGCGCTGCACGCGTCGGCGTACTCACGGAGCAACTCCGCTTCGACCCGCATCACCGCACGGGTGAAAGGCTCGCGCAACGCCGGGGGCACATCGATGCGAAAGCGCACCATCTTGCCGGTGACCTCCGGCCTGACGTACTTCTCGGCCCGCTCGAGTACGGCGAGTGACTCCCCCGCCACGGTCTTGTTCGGCTTGGTCGTGTCCATGCTCCGAACGTACGCAGCAGGTCTGACACCGAACGTGTCCCACAGCGGCGGGTCGACCGGATGGGCTGAGCCTGAGGACGGCTCGCCGGTCGGCCCGAGGCCGACCGGCGAGCGCGGCGCCCAGGCCGCCGCATGCCCGCCTGACACCCACTCATCGAGACCCGCAGGCGCTGGTTTCGCGCTCGGAGTCGAACGGCGTCCATCGCCTCTGGGCGCCGCCCCGGCGACCAGGACGACGCACCAGCCCGAACGAGGATCAGGAACCACCCTCGTCGCGTTGATCGCCGCGAAGGAGCAACGCCCGTCGCTCGAGCCACTCTGCGAGACCGATGCCCGGCGTCCAGGCGTGCGACGGTTCGGTCAGCATCGAGCGCTCGACCCCTTCCGGCAACAGCGTCGTGTCGTCCATAACGGCGTGGCGAACCCCGTCGGGGTCGAGCGTCGCCCTCCGCAGATCCGTCCCGCGTAGGTCGAGCTGCTCAAGGTTCGCGCCGGTCAGATCGGCGCCGTCGACGATCGTGCCCCTCATGGTCGAGTAGCGCAGATCGGCATCCCGAAGCACCGCACCCGTGAGATCGGTGCCTGCGAAGCCACAGTCCAGCAACACCGCCCCTTCGAGCACGGCATCTCGCAGATCGGCCGCCGCGAAGGTCGAGCCGCCAAGGTCGGCGCCGCTGGCGTTCACCCTCGTCATCTGGGCCGACCGGAGGTCGGCGAACAGCAGCGTGGCCCCACGTAGGTCGGCATCGACGAACCGAGCGGCGATGAGGCGTTTGTTGGGGAGGTACTGGTCCCGCAGGTCGGCACCGGTCAGGTCGATGCCCTCCAGCGCCTCGGTGATTGCCAACTGGAGCAACAGGCTCGACCGAGCCGCCCGAGCATCGGCGGCGCTCGCCATGAGCGACTCGACGACCACGAACACCAGCCCCACGGTGGCGCCCGACACCAGCGCCAGTCCGAGGTCGTACGGAGGATGGGCGTCGTTGGGCCCGGCGGCGAGCAACGCAGCGCCGACGGCCGTTGCCACCGCGACGAGAAGCCCGACACGCCAGCGACGCCGACTCCCGACAACGGGTCCGAGCGCTGCGCCCGGCCGATCTGCGCTCATCCACCTCCTCCGCGGGCGACCGTAGCGAGCGAGACGGGGCCTCAAGCGGATAGGGGGCGCCTCGCGGCGCCGCCGCCTGGAAGCGCCTACCCTCTCGCAAATGGCGAAGACCGTGCCTCCGGTGGTTTGGGTGTATCAACTGTCGACGGGCGACTGGGACTGGGACCAGAACTCCTATCGCCTCGAGGTGGCCGAGGGTGAGCGAGTGTCGTGGCCCGTCGGCAAGAAACAGACGAAGCGGGAACCTCAGGCCGGTGAGCGGTTGGTGTGTTGGTGGACGAAGACCAACTCGTTTGAGCACGGCGTCATGGGCTGGGGAGTCCTCGACGGCCAGACGTTTGGCGCTGGCCTCCGGTGGCACCCGTACCCACCATCGAACCGTTGGGCCATGAGACCGCTCTTGTCTGACGAACTCGAGGCCGTCATCGACAAGATTCGTGGGCGCATGCGCCAGGCGACGCTCTTCGCCGCCGAGGGAGATCTCGCCGTCGAACTGCTCGACGCCATTCGGGACGCTGACCGCAGCTTGTAGCCAGAACTGAGCGCCGTCTGGTCGCCCTGTCACATCTGCCTCCGATAGGAGAGTCGATGTAGTCGAAGCGCACGGGGCGCAGGTGGGGACTGGAGGGGGGAATAGTGGAGATCGCGGCGACTGAGGAGTCAACGGACCCACTGAGGGTCGAACGCGACCTGCGCATGCGCCTCGCGGGCCGTCGTCTCATCGCAGAGATCGGCATCGACCCTGCCCTCTACCGCACCACCACCCGGGCCCTGAAGAAGGTGATGTCCAACTCCCTGGATGCCTATGCCGAGCGCCTCGCGAACACGTATCCCGCCCTGACGGCGACCTACCTCGTTGCTCACGGCGTCTATCAGTACAGCGCTGGCGACTACTGGTCGGGCCAAGCCGTCCATCAGATGAACCGTGACCTCGGCGGCCCAGCGTTCGAGAAGGCCGTGCGAAATCTCGGCCTCGAGACGTTCACCAACCTCCTCGGCTCCGAGAAGGCACTGCGATTCATCACCCCGATCCTGGCTCATGGCGGCATCCCCAAGTACTGCTTGGACGACTTCTTCGGGCTGCTTCTCAAGGACCTCGGCGAAGGTTCCGCCGATGCAAATGACCTGTTGACGGTGTGGCGCACCCGCAAAACCCGCTTCCAGAACATCGACCGCCCCGTGCAGCGCTTTCTGCTCCACGGCGGCGAGTTGGCTGTCGACCTCATCGACCGGTGCATCGACCTGGTGCGCGAGCACAGCCGCAGCGGCACCGTCATGTCCGCAGAGGACGCCGGCCTCCCCTCGTACGTCGTCCGGGCCTTCGCTCGCCGCGAGGACAAGACACCGAAGGGCAGGAGCCGACCGGCTACCACGTCTGGCCGACCCACCATCAGCCTCGACCCGTGGACCGCGCAGGGCCCCCAGCTGACGTTGCCCGCTGTCGATCGGTCGCTCCAGCACGCCGCCTGGCACGTCCAGGCCGATCAACGGAGCCGCGTGACGGCTGGACCGCAGACGGTCCAGATCCCCCTCAACCCCGCGCCGGCTTGGGGGGTCGAACTCGCCAGCCTCGACAAGGGAGTGCTCCGCCAGACCTCTTTCGAGGGCCTCGACCCCCTTCCCGCCCTCTTCTTCGACCCGGACACTGGGCGCCTCATGTCCGCGGCCAGCGGGCTCCGCCTGAGGTCGGTGTGGGTCCTGGCTCCCGACGAAACCCGCTACGAAGCCCGCGACCGGGCTGATTCGAGTGTGGCCTTGGTCGAGCCCGAGCTCCTGCCGGAACCCACTGGTTCATGGTCCGGCTACACCGTTCGTTGCTTCGACTTGGCCGGCATCAGCAGCCTGCAGGTCACACCACCCGGTGCTGATGCGCCACACACGGTCCGCATGCTCGCGGTTGGCGAACGACCCGACCTCGTCGACGACCCCCTTTCCGGTGTGACCACCGCGGCGGGCCTGGCCGTCTTTCCGGCCACACCCTCGGTCCACCTCCCCGACGCGGCCCTCGATCATCTCGATCAATGGCGGCTGCGCATCTCGGTGCGCGACGGCGACGGCACGGCTCCTGTCAGCGTCGGCGCCGACGGCGTCACCGACGAGCACGGCGTCATCGCGCTCGACGACCTCCTGCCCGGCAACACCCTCACGGCCGTCGACCTTGTCGTACAGGGTCCGTTGGGCTCGGACCTCCGCACCAGCTTCGCCGTCGTGGTGGGCCTACAGGTGAACCGCCCCGACCGTCTCCTGTTCCCGGGCGACAAGACCTCGGGGGTAACGGTCCGCACCGGTCCAGACCATCTGGTCAACGGTGAGCGCGGCGAGGACGGTCTACGGCTCGACGTCCCGGACCTCGGTGACGAGATCGAGCTCGACATCACGGCGGGATCAACCTCGATCGAACTCCTGGTCAGGGTCCCCCGCGTCCAGTGGGGTTTGTCGATGATCGATGATCCGGTCACCCAGATCGGCACCGAGGTCGTCGCTGTGCGGGCCGACGATGTCATTGATGGCCACGTGAGCGCGCTGGTCGTGCACACCGGCGATGGCGGCCACGAGTTGACGCTCGCCCTGCACGGTCGCGACAACACGCCGCTGCAGAAGAGCGACACCTACACCGCCTCGGGCCGGGAGGGACGGTGGGTCTTCGACCTCGCCCGATTCCGTGACACCGTGAAGACGAGCGCCGACTCGACCCTCGACTTCGTCCTCTTCATCGGGATGCGGCCAGTCACCGTCGCCCGCCTCCGGGCGTCGCTGGCCATCGGTGACGTCACCGCCACCTCGCGCTGCGTGGAGGGCTTCACCTCGATCCGGCTCGACTACGACGAACCCCGAGCGGTCAAGGACCGGGTGCTGCGCCTCTGGTCGCGTGATCGCCCCTGGGATGAACCGGTTGGGGCCCCCATCCCCGACGGGCAGCTCGGCTTCGCCGAGATCTCGGGCTACGACTCGATCCCCCCGGGCGAGTACCGGGCCGAGCTGGCCATCGATGACGGCTGGGGCAGCCCGAAACGCCCGTCTCGCGGCGCGCCCCACACGGCGGAGATCACTGTCGGAACCCACCTCGACCGCCAGGACTATCTGAACGCGCTCAACCCTGACGACCCCGCTGCGGTGCTCGAAGTGGCCGCGTCCACCGGCTGGATCGCCCGTCACCTCGACGAAGCCGAGCTCGCCAAGGTCGGCCCGCTGGCGCTGACCGCCGCACTTCACGCCATCACCGATGATCGAGGTCACGACCTCAGCTCGCCGCGGTTCTCGGCCATCGGCAGTCTCCTGACTGCCGACGAGACGTGTTTCGCCAAGACCATCACCTCTGCCGTCACCGACGGGCGCTGCACACCGACGGAGGCCACACGGGTCGCCCTGGAGTTGGTCGACCGAATCGAGCCACCCGAGCTGCGCACGTCAATCACCGGCGAGATGCGCGGCTTGTGGCAGACCTGCCCGCTCGCCGCGATCCGTTTCGACCTGACCGCATCACTCAGCGGCGAACAGCAGGCCCGCCTCGACGAGTTCCTCGGGTGGGCGCCCGACGCCGACGACCCTATCCCCACAGGTGAACCGGTCAACCAGATGTTCGCGGCGATGCCCGCCGAGACGCTCCGGGCGATCCAGGCACAGATCGATCTTGTCCCTCGGCGCCTCCTCGACATCGATTCGCTGGTTGCCGCCAACTTCGAGTGGCTGCTCGCCGCGTCGAGCGACGGCGTCGACGTGCAGCGGTGGTGGCACATCGCCCGCCAATCGGCACGCCACCTCCGCACCCCTGGGCCGAACCTCAGCGCCCATCTCGAGAGTCGTGAGCCGCCGCAGGGAACCGTCTCGTGGGCCGGCGTGCCGAAGGCGTCACTCGCACTCGCGACGCTCGCCATTGCCGACGAGGACAGTCGCGCCGAGGCAATCAGCCTCCTCGCCGAGGCCCACTCGTGGGCACCCCGACTGGTCGGCCGCGATCTCGTGCTCGCCTGTCTGCTCCAGTGGCTCGATGACCAGGAGGTCGCCCCGTGAGTCTCGATCCACTGACGACGACGCGACGCATCTCCGACAACTATCGGAATTACCTCCGGTCCTCGTTCAGTCCCCGTCAGCAGGGTCTGGCCCGCGAGTTCGAGCTCGCGCTCAGCCACACCTTCCGGCTGACACGGGGCCCCTACCTCCAGGTCGATCCCCCGTTCGTCACCGGATCCTCAGTGGCCGAGCTGATCGCCGAAGGCGTGCTCGACAAGGGCTTCGAGAGCCTCGGCGACGGGTTCCCGCTCGAGCGGCCCCTGTACCAGCATCAGGAAGAAGCGATTCGCAAGTCCGTCGGCGAGGATCGCAACCTGATCGTCTCGACCGGCACGGGCTCGGGCAAGACCGAGTGCTTCCTCTTCCCGATCATCGATCACCTGCTCCGTGAGCGTTCCGCGGGCACCCTCGACCGTCCCGGCGTGCGAGCGCTGTTGCTCTATCCGATGAACGCCCTGGCCAACGACCAGGTGAAACGTCTGCGACGACTGCTGGCGGACCTGCCCCACATCACCTTCGGCCGCTACGTCGGCGAGACCGCCGAGGGCCAGGTCGAGGCGGAGGACAACTTCCGCGCCCGCTATCCGAGTGAAGAGCGACTCCCGAACGAGTTGATCTCACGCGAGGTCATGCGGGAGCAGCCACCGCACATCCTGCTGACCAACTACGCCATGCTCGAGTACCTGCTGCTCCGCCCCCAGGACAGCACGCTGTTCGATGGCCCCACCGGCGATCACTGGCGGTTCCTGGCCCTCGACGAGGCCCACATCTACAACGGGGCGCAGGGCACCGAGGTGGCGATGCTGCTCCGTCGCCTCCGTGACCGGGTGATCGAGAGCGAGCCGGGGCGCCTCCGCTGCTTTGCCACCAGCGCCACGCTCGGCAAGGGGCAGCAGGACTACCCCGAGCTCATCGAGTTCGCCGGGTCGCTGTTCGCCGAGCCCTTCGAGTGGCACGACGACGACCCGACCCGCCAGGACATCGTGGTCGCGACACGCAAAGACCTCGTCCGCGACGAGGCCGCCCACGAGATCCCCCAGGAGCTGTTCGCCGGCCTCCAGCGCGCCTTTCGCACTGGCGCATCGGCCGACGCGTTGGCCGCCCTGGTCGGCACGGCGAGTTCCGTCGAGGCGCCGACCGACGATCAGGAACCGCCTGCCTACCTGTACCGCCTGCTCTCACGGGACAAGAGCGTCGTCGCCCTGCAGAGTGAGCTCGAACGGGGGTCGGTGGAACTCGGCGACATCGCCACTCGGGTGTTCTCCGGTCCGACGGCACGTGAGGACGTCGTCGCCCTGATCGACCTCTGCGTCGCGGCGAAGTCGGGCGTCGATGACGCCCCCCTCATCCCGGCTCGCTACCACTTCTTCCTACGGTCGCTCGAGGGCGCATTCGTGTGCCTGCACCCCCAGCACACCGACGGTGAGCCCTCACTGGTGCTCCAGCGCTTCGGGTGGTGTCCCTCGTGCAGTCGACAAGGTCGCGAAGCAGCCATGTTCGAGCTGGGCGTCTGCCGCAACTGCGGCGCCGGCTACCTGGTCGGCAACCACGAAGGCGGCGAAGGCGACGCCCAGAAGCTCAAGACCGCCGGCGACTGGCTCGCCACCCGCGAGTACTACGTGCTCGGCTCGGCGTATGACCCCGATCAGGCCGACGACGACGACGAGGCGGCGACGGGCGTCGCCGCCGCCAAAGGAGTAACCAAGCTGCTCCTCTGCCCATCCTGTGGGACGGTCTCCCCCGACGGCAAGGCGTGCCAGTGCCCGAACCGGCCGGCACCGGTCGCTGTCGGCCACGTCAACCTTCCCGACGATGACCCCATCCTCCACTCCTGCGTGATTTGCGCCTCGCGCACCTCGGGCGAAGCGGTCACCCGCTTCGTCACGGGCACCGACGCCCCCGTCGCAGTCATCGCCACCGACCTCTACCAACAGCTTCCCGAGTCCCGAGACCCGACGCAGGCCGGTCGTGTCGGTGGAGGCCGTAAGCTCCTCACCTTCTCGGACAGCCGCCAGGACGCTGCGTTCTTCGCGCCGTACCTCGAGCGCACGTATCAGCGGGCTATTCAGCGGCGCCTGATCGCCGGCGCCATCACCAAGCTCGCCGACGACGAGGCGCCCCGCTTCGAAGATCTCGTCGACGAGGTACGCAGGCGAGCTGGGGCATTCCTGGTCCTGGACCCCGACGAGAGCCGGCTGACCAACACCCGCGAGGTGAGCGCATGGCTCACGCTCGAGCTGCGGGCCATCGACCGCCGGCAGTCCCTCGAAGGCACCGGCACTGCGGAGATCGCGCTCGCCCTTCCACGTGACTACGAGCCGCCCCGCGCGCTGATCGATCTCGGATTCAGCCACGAGGAGGCCACCGATCTGTTTCAGATGCTGCTCGAGACCGTGCGCAGTGGTGGAGCGATCACCCTGCCCGAGGGCGTGGACGCGGCCGACGTCCGGTTCGAGCCCAAGAACCGCGAGTACGGCATCCGGGGGATGGGCAGCACCGATCGAGCAGGCGTTCTGGCCTGGTCCCCCGCGTCGAGTTCGCTCAACCGACGACTCGACATCCTCAACAAGGTCTTTGCGGCCAAAGGAGTCACCGCCGACCCGCGGGACGTACTCGAACGGTTCTGGAAGCATCTCACCGACCCGGACACCGGGTGGGACCGGGTGCTCGAGGGCTATCAAGACCGCCAGCATGGGGCGCTGTGGCGGCTCCGTCACGAGCGCTTCGAGTTCCTGCCAGTCTCCGAGGCGCACCGCCCGCTCCGCTGCGGTGACTGCAACCGCATCTGGTGGCGGACCGTCGGGGGCATTTGCGCCACCTGGCGCTGCAGCGGCACGGTCGCCCCGATTGAGGATCTCGACAAGCTCCAGGCGAGTCACTACGCCCGCCTCTACGAGTCACTCGACCCGATCGGGATGGCCGTCCAGGAGCACACTGCGCAGTGGAACGCCACGGCCGCCAGCAACATCCAGGACCAGTTCGTCGGCGGCAAGGTCAACGTGCTCAGTTGCTCGACCACCTTCGAGCTCGGGGTCGACGTCGGCGAGGTCGAAACCGTGCTCCTGCGCAACGTCCCGCCCCGGCCGGCGAACTACGTGCAGCGTGCCGGCCGCGCCGGCCGCCGCACCGACAGCGCCGCCCTCGTCGTGACGTTCGCGCAGCGGCGCAACCACGACCTCAGTCACTTCGGTGACCCGCGGCGCATGGTCGACGGCACCATCTCACCGCCGTCGATCCTGCTCGAGAACACCTCGATCGTCCGCCGCCATGTCCACTCGCTGGCGTTCGCCGCATTCGAACGACGGGTCGTCGACAGCGGCCAGGAGCCGCACAGGAACGTCGCCGAGTTCTTTCGGCCTGCGGCTGCCTCGACGACGGCACCGGTTGACGACTTCGTCGCCTGGCTCGAAACCCACCCTCCCTCCATTCGCGAGGCCCTGGATCGAGTAGTCCCCGCCGCTGTCAACGCGGGGCTCGGCGTAGAGGACTGGGCATGGGTCGACGCCCTGGCTCACCCCTCCGACGACGACCCGACCCATGGCTGGCTGGCCCGAGCCACCGATCAGATCCGCGACGAGCTCGACACCCTCGATGAGCTGATCGACGAGGCCTACAACGAACGTCGGGGAGGGCAGGCCGCTCGGTTCGAGAAGGTCAAGATCACCGTGTCATCACGCCACCTCCCCGGCTTCCTCGCCAGCAGGAACGTTCTTCCCAAGTACGGCTTCCCCGTCGATGTGGTCGAGCTCAACCTGAGAAGCTCGGGTGACGCCGACGCCAGCAAGCTCGAGCTCACTCGCGACCTGTCGCTGGCCATCAGCGACTACGCCCCCGGCTCTCAGGTGGTCGCCGCCAAGCGACTGTGGAAGAGCAAGGGGGTGGTCATCCGGGCCAACCAGGCGCTGCCGACCTACCACTGGGCCACGTGTCAGGACTGCGGCGCCTTCCGGCAGCATCTCGAGAAGGTGTCCGACCAGTGCCAGGTGTGCGGGAGCGACCGCAAGGCGATCGGCCGGACCGGCAGCTACGTGACGCCGATCTTCGGTTTCGTGGGTGGCTCGGCGGCCAAGACCGGTGAGTCCCGCCCGCCGCGCATGTCGGCCACCGAGACCTACTTCGGCTCCTACCGGGACGAGGACCCCCCGCTCCAGCCGCTCGACGGGTTCGACCGGGTCCACTTCCGGTCGAGCCGGCAGGGACTGATCTCGGTGGTCAATCGGGGTCCTCGGGGCCGAGGGTTCCGCATCTGCAATTGGTGCGGGTATGGCGAGCCGGCGCCGGCACGAGCCACCAAGCGCGGACCCGCCGAGCACGACGACATCCGCCGGCCGGGCCGCAAGTGTGCGGGGCAGCTCGCGCATCGTCACTTCGGGCACGAGTACCTCACCGACGTCACCGAGATCCGTTTCGACGTCTCCATGGACGAGCCCACCGCCGTCAGCACCCTCTATGCGCTGCTCGAAGCCACCCCAGCGCTGCGGATCAGCAGGGAGGACGTCGACGGCACACAGCACCGCTACGCACCGAGCGCGCCTATGGCCTTCGTGCTGTTCGACACGGTGCCCGGCGGCGCCGGTCACGCTCAGCGCATCGCCGAAGGCATCCCGACGCTGATCGAGGCTGCGTTGGACAAGGTGCAGCGCTGCGAGTGCGGTCCCGAGACCTCCTGCTACAACTGCCTCCGCAGCTACTCGAACCAGATCTTCCACGACCGGCTGTCCAGAGGCGCCGCCGAGAAGGTGTTGCTGACGGCCCTCGGTCGGGATGCCTCAGGAACGCCGCTGCTCACCGGCGACTTCGCCCTCCTGGACGAAGAGGTCAAGCCGCTGGTCCGGCAGGTGGTCGAGCTCGGCGCCCCACCGCCCGAAGTGGGCTACCCCGTCGGCCCGGCGGGCAGCGGCTGGGAAGTCGAGGCGGCCTGGCCCGACGCCAAGGTCGCCATCGTCACGGAGACAACTCCCGAGCGCGACGCCTGGCTCTCTGGCGAAGGATGGCAGGCCCGGCCGTTGGAGGCGTGGACCGCCGCCGAGTTGCACAACGGGGTCGTCGGCGTCAGATCCTGAGGTCGTCCCGCCCGAGGACAGTTGCGACGGCGTTCACCACACGGACATCGTCCTCGAGCCCGACCGGGCTGCGAGTGTCGTTGTCGACATCACCCGCCAGCACGAAGTACTCGACCGCTGCGGCCAGGAGCTGCTGCTCCTCCTCCGCCAGGGCATCGATGCCGTGGATGAGCTGGTGGAGCACGCCGGCCACGGCTCGGCCGAGATCCATCTCGACGAACTCATCGTCATCCGCCGCGTCCTGAAGGAACCGGAGATGCGAGTCCACCTTCTCGTCCATCCCGGGCGCGGCAGCGACGCCATCACCGATGAGCCCCACGAGCTGCTGGTACTCCTTCGGCGACAGCAGCCCTTCCAACTCGGCGAGGGTCCCCATCGAGCAGACGCTATGCGAGTCGTCGGGGCAGCACGTTCCGTCCCCCGCGATCCGGATGAATCACATGGCTGTGATATTACAATGTGCATCCCAGAGGTCGACTAGCGCAAGATTTCTGCGATAGTTTCCGTATGAGCATCCGGGATGAAGGATCTGAGCCGTCCGTGCTGCTCTCGTTCAGGAGCGCCAATGCACGATCCTTCCGCGAGGAGCTCACGCTCTCGCTGCTCGCGACAGGTATGGCCGAGAAGGCCTACGTCCGCGACGTGCCCTGGCGGGCGGGTGGTACGCCGTTGTCCGTCCTTCCGGTCGCCGGCATCTTCGGCGCGAACGCCTCCGGCAAGAGCAATGTCCTGAGGGTCATGGCCGACATGCGCCACCTCGTGCTGCACTCGTTCCGGCACGGCGATCCCGTTGGCGGCGTCGCCCGGCGGCCCTTCGTGCTCGACGAGGCCTCGCGCCGTGCGCCGACGGAGTTCGAGATCCACCTGGTACTCCACGGCGTTCGCCACGAGTACGGCTTCGTCGTTGACGACAAGCGGGTGCTCGAAGAGTGGGCGTTCCGGTACCCGAAGGGTCGCAGTGCCCTGCTGTTCCGGCGCGAAGGTGACGACATCGAGTTCGGCACCGTCGAGCGTCACCGGTCGCGAGCAGTGCGCGAGTTGCTACGCCCCAATGCCCTCTACCTTTCCACGGCCGCATCGGCGGGCCATCCGACCCTCTTGCCGCTCTACGAGTGGTTCAGCCGCAACCTCCTCCTCGCTGAGGCCGACAGTCGCCACTACCGGCAGGCCTTCACGGCCTCGCTCCTCAACGACAGTGCCTCACGCGCGCAGGTGATGTCGCTCCTTCAAGCAGCAGACCTTGGGGTGACCGGGGCTCGCCTTCGTGAGGTGGACCCACTGATGCAGGACAGGATGCGCCGGGCGGTGCGCATCCTGAACGGCATCGACGAGGATGCCGACGGCGACGAGGGGCCGCAGTTCGAGCAGTTCGGTGTGCGGCTGCTCCATCAGGGGCCGGACGGTGGCGTCGAGCTCGAGCCCGAGGACGAGTCCCTGGGCACATTGGTGTGGTTCGGCTTGATCGGCCCCGTCATCCAGGCCCTCGAGTCCGGATCGGTGTTCCTGGCCGACGAGCTCGACGCCAGCCTGCACCCCACACTGGCGGACCAGCTCCTACGCCTGTTCCAAGACCCGGAGACCAACCCGAACCGTGCGCAGGTGGTGTTCAACTCGCACGACGCCTCTCTGCTGGGCGACGCCAGCGGCGAACGACTGCTCGGTCGGGACCAGATCTGGTTTACCGAAAAGCACCGCAGCGGCTCGACGCGTCTCTATCCGCTCAGCGACCTCGACCCACGCAAGCAAGAAGCGGTGGGCAAGCGCTATCTCGCGGGGCGCTACGGGGCCGTGCCCATCCTCTTGCCGGGGGAGTTCACCAGCGCCGCCGAGCTGATCACCGCCGGCGACCGGTGAAGTGAACCGGAAGCCGAGACCGGTAGACCCACGGGTAGGCGCCCGTGCCCCCCAGCGCAGGCAGTTCCTCGTCTTCACGGAGGGAGAGAAGACGGAGACGGACTACCTCCGCCACTACTGGCGTCTCCACCTGGAGTCGGTGACCGTGACGGTCGACGGGTTCCACGGCCCACCTCACCTGCTCGTCGACCGTGCCGTCGATACGATCCGCGCCGAGAAGCGCGAAACCCGGAACGGCGGCGGGCGGCCCTACGACGAGGTCTGGTGTGCCTTCGACCGCGACCAGCATCCGCACATCCCTGCGACCTTGGACAAGGCCCGAGCCAACGGCATTGGCATCGCGTTCTCCGTCCCGTGCATCGAACTGTGGTTCATCCTGCACTTCCGCGACCAACAGGCCCACCTCGAGGGAGACGCCGCGCAGGCTGCCTCCTTCGGACTACTCGGGTGCGAGAAAGCGCTGTCGAGCGCGGCGCTCGATCAGCTTGCGGCCAACTACCCCGAAGCGAGGCGGCGCGCCCAGGCCCTGGATGTCAAGCACGAGGGGGATGATTCTCCCCCGCACACGAACCCGAGCAGCACGATGTGGCGGCTCATCGACCAGATCCGCGGCGCGTAGGCAGGTCAGCCCAGTTCCTTGGGGCTGGCGGGTAGAAATGCGTCGGTCCCGGCTGCCGCCCTCACCCTGTGGCGCTCAACGACAGATCGACGTAGCGGTCGTGGAAAGCGTCGAGCCACTGCGCCCGGACAGCGTCGGTGGCGACAACGGGCTTCCACGCCGCGACGATCTGGTTGATCGGCCGGACGACCATCGACGACGGCGGATCGACTAGGAGCGCGGCGTAGCCGCTCACGGCCTTGGTGAGATCGGCGTCGAGGGGGTGACCGACCACCATCACCCGTCCCGATGCGTACTCACTCGCAGGGTGGCGGCGGAGCGCCTCGACCAGCAGGTGGTTGCGCCACAGTTGGTACCACTTCGGGTTCGCCAGTTCGGCTAGCGCATCCCGCCGCCAGACACCGTCGAACCAACCGGTGAGCTGGCGGTAGTGGGCGGTCCGCTCGGGTGGATTCTTCCTGGAGAACGGCTCGGTGAGCTTCGTCTCGATCCCCAGGAACGCCCGCCGGCCGTCGTGGCGCGCATAGTCCACGAACGCGTCGAACGATGTGTGATCGCCGAGGTACTCGGCGATCGGCTCGGGGCGGTATTCGATCTTCACCTCGTTGATACGGACCACTTCGCCGGGCAGCAACGCGTTCATCAGCTGCGTCGCCAGCTTCCGGTTCGTCTTCGGCACGAGTGGCCCGAACAGGTTGAAGCACATGGGCTGGCTGGAGAGCAGATTGTGGAAGCACCGGTAGTCCTTGTCGCCGAGCCGCCTCTTGGCCACCTCGTGGATCTCGTCAGTCAGGAAGTTCGCACCCTTGGCCGCGTCCCCGGCGCGCAGGCAACTCCCCGAGAGCGGGCCACCGGCGGATGGACCGTTGCCATATCGAACGTCCAGACGGACCTCCCGCCACCACGACTGGTGCTGTCGCATCTCGGCGATGAAGCCCTTCTCGCCGTCGACCTGTGGACCGAGATCAATACCCGCCACTGCTCCCCCTCACCCCGCTCGTGTCGCGAGTCCAGAGCATGACGCACCGGCGGCGCCCATGCCGACGACAGCCGGGACGCCGACGTCGCTCAGTACCAGATCGCCACTTCGCGGCCGTCGTAGGACGGCTCGGGTGGATCAGGCAGCGTTGCCGCATCGCCACGGGCGATCCGGTTCGCAGTCCACGCCGCCGCAGCGGCGTCCAGAACGTCATCGACTGCGGCTCGGCCGGCATCCCCGAGGTCGGATGGCAGAACGATTCCCTCGGCAGCCAGCAGGTCACGGCGCCGTTGCGCCCCTTCCCACGACTTCTTTCTGGGGAGCTCCACGCGGGCCATCGCCCGGAACGAGACCTCGGGGTGAACCTCGTAGATGCGGTCATCAGCCGTCGCGAGGGCGTCGACCTCCCGGATCTTCGGCAAGAGCGCCCACGCCTGCTGCGACAGTTTGGGGTGGGCGTTGTCGGCGAGCCAGGCATTCGCCGATGCGTAGTCCGCCATGCCCAGGCCTCGTACCGAGGCGCCGGGAAGACCGAGGACCCGCGAGGCTTGATGAACGACCGGGCAGCGATGTCGGCCTGACGGACGCCGGCGGTCGTCGCCCCGATCGGGATGTCCACACCGATGATCTCTACAGGTTCGACTGCCGCCACCATCGCCAAGAGTCCGTCGGCCAACAGTGCCCAGGCGAAGGCGCCGTCGTCCAAGACAACCCCGACCCAGCCGAGCTTTCCGGCCGCATCCACCCCGAGGACCCGCACGAGCGCAAGTCTGACCGCGACAGACCGCCTTCATGCTCGATGCTCGGCCGAACAAACGAGGATCGGCCCGGCGCGGAGCCGGGCCGATCCAAGATCACGGGCTGAAGACCAGCGGCCCACACCCGGCCCGAGAACTCTAGCGATGTGTCCACCGGGCAGCAGCAGATCTGCCTCGCCGCGACGTCGCGAACGCGGATCACTTCAGTAGAGCTCACGTGACTCTGATATGGGACTTGTGACACTTATAGAGCACCGTCTGCGGTCGTTCGACCAGGACAGGAGGCGAACCGAATGCGAACTTCGCCTGTGAACGTCGTCGATCCCAAGGAGCTGGGCGATGCCGAGCGCGACCAGCTCAGCCACATCGCCGACGATGCCGTCCGCAGCGGCACGATCGATATTGCGTCTCTTCCCGAACCTGTCCGCGCTCAGCTCTTGTTTGCCATCGACGCGTACGCACGTGGCGAGACCGTCGCGGCAGTCGCCGGCGGCAAGGCGCTGACATCGAGCGAAGCGGCGAAGTTGCTCGGCATGTCGCGCACGCACCTTGCGCGCCTGTGTGGCGAAGGCCGCATCGACAGCTACAGCGTCGGCAACGCCCTTCGCGTCCCTGCCGAGGAAGTCATGCGCATCCTCACCGAACGAGGTCGCGCCAAAACCGAAGCGCGCGAGGCGGCGGCCACCGCTGATCAGCGTCGACGAACGCGGACTGCCCGTGGTGTTGTTGAGCCCTGAGCACCGCCAAGAGGAAGAGTCAGTCAGTCATGTCTCCAACGATGTGGACCTGCTAAGCCTCTCGGGTGGACGCCAGCGGATCTGATACCGCATCTTCAATGGCGGATCAACTCTGCCAAACGACATCAACCATCCCGGAACACCATCGACAACGGCACGGGCTACGGACGAACTCCGACTAAGCGCCTCAGTCTCCATTGCGTCGATCGTTGTCTTATCAGACAGAGCCACCGGACCAATCGGTTCGGCGGCGAGTTCATCAGGTATGAATACACTCATGTCAAACCGGCCAGTCGGATAGTTCACGCGACGAGCGGAATAGTCGTAGTCGCGAGGACCGAGAGCGGAGCCAGTCGTTGCAGCTAGCAAATCCTCACGAAAAGCTCGGCGGTAGACCGGGAAATCAATCTTCAGGGCAAAGTCTGCCGTCTCCCCTTCACGCAGTGGGGGCACATACCGCACATGGAACGCGTAGGTGGCGCCAACGGATTGATGTGGTGGCATGATTTCGTAATCGCCGTCACCCGACCGAGCAAACCTGACCATCTCCACGAGAGGTGCATTCTCGGCGGTAAAACTCGCCAGTCTTTCGTCACCACGGGTGAAGTCCACAAGCGTGTGCTTCAGAACTCCAGCCACATTGGCTCGGACGGCTAGCCGGCACTGATAGGTCGCCGCCCACCAACCGTCTGACGAGTCAGATCTCCTGAAGGCCCATTGCGTGTCAATGACATCGCATACGAACGGAGCCACCTCATCCTTAGCGGATATCGCAGTTGGAGGTTGTTGCCGCCTAGATCGGTCGAGTAGCAACCCGACATTCAAAGCGATGCTCACCACTAGCACGGCTACCGCTGGGACGGTAGGCACGGTCTTAGGCAGTCGATCTGCCAAGTCAAACATCACCGCGAGGACGGGCAGCGCTCCTGCCACGCCGATGATGCCCATGACCCATATCCGAGAGAGGCCACTGGCTCCGCCGGGGGGTTGACCCTCGGCCGCCCGTTTATCGACGATCGGCGACACCAGAACTACGACAGAGCCCCGCGGAGTGGTGGGATTCGAGGGTGTGATCCTCGGTGTGTTCAG
>CAZWMT010000002.1:0-259500 GCA_964635055.1 uncultured Microthrixaceae bacterium
GCGAGCGGATGGTGACGTTGCCCAGCTTGCCCTTGGTCTGGCCCTCGAACTGGGGATCGCGGAGGCGCACCGAGATGATGGCGGTGAGGCCCTCGCGGATGTCCTCGCCCTGCAGGTTCGGGTCCTTCTCCTTCAGCGCGCCCTTGGCCCGGGCGTACTTGTTCACCACGTTGGTGAGGGCCTTCTTGAAGCCCTCCTCGTGCATGCCGCCCTCGATGGTGTTGATGCCGTTGGCGAAGCTGTGGATGCCGTCGGTGTTGTAGCCCGTATTCCACTGGAACGCGATCTCGACCTCTTGGTCCTCCTCGGACTGGTCGAAGTAGCCGACCTTGGAGAACAGGGCCTCCTTCGAGCGGTTGTTGTGCTTGACGAAGTCGATGATGCCGCCGGCGTACTTGAACGTGGTGGGCTCGATGGTGGCGTCGGGGCGCTCGTCGCGCACCCGGATCTCGAGGCCCTTGTTGAGGAACGCCATCATCTGGAAGCGCTCGAGCAGCACCCGGGTGCTGAAGTCGACCTCCTCGAAGATGGTGGGGTCGGGCCAGAAGCGCACGGTGGTGCCGGTGCGATCGCGTGGGGCCTTGCCGGTGACGGTGAGCTTGGTCTCGACCTTGCCGCCCTTGGCGAAGTCCATGTAGTGGTGCTTGCCCTCGACGTCGATCTCGAGCTCGAGGCGCTCGGACAGGGCGTTGACCACCGAGATGCCCACGCCGTGCAGGCCGCCCGACACCTTGTAGCCCTCGCCGCCGAACTTGCCGCCGGCGTGCAGCACCGTGAGCACCACCTCGGCCGCGGACTTGTTCTTGAACCGGGGGCTGGTGCCGACGGGGATGCCGCGGCCGTTGTCGCGCACCTCGCAGCCGCCGTCGGCCAGGATCGTGACGTCGATGCGGTCGCAGTAGCCGGCCATGGCCTCGTCCACCGCGTTGTCGACCACCTCGTAGACGAGGTGGTGCAGGCCGCTCGGCCCGGTCGAGCCGATGTACATGCCCGGCCGCTTGCGAACCGCTTCGAGGCCTTCGAGGACGGTGATGTCCTTGGCGGAATACGAGGAGCTATCGGCCACGCGGGGCCCTTTCGCGACGGACGGACGGGGTGCGGGGAAGGGGTGGAGGCGACACTCGACCGCGAGTGCTTCGCTGGTCGGAAGTGGCGTCCACGGACCCCTGATTCTACCAGCGGGACCCCCCGGATCGGCTGATGCTCAGGGCCCGGTGCGTCCCTCAGTGGGTCAGTACGCGGGCGGGGAACACCGACCCGCCGCTGCCGTTGCCGGGAGCGATGGTGCCCCAACACCGACCCTCCCCGGAGGTGAGGATCGCGCAGGCGCCTTGGCCACCCATGGTCACCTGGGCCACGTCGGTGAGGGGCCCCGTGCCGTCGGCGTTCAGCACCGTGACCGGCCTCAGGCGCGTCGTGGTCGTGCCGTCGCCGACCTGGCGGAACTGGTTCATGCCCCAGCACCGGAGCTGACCGCTCGTGAGCACCGCGCAGGCTGCTCGGTACGGGCTGTCGCCCAGGCCCGGCACGGGGGCGTAGGTGCCGCCCACCGACACGTGGGCCACGCCCGTGAGCGGCGCCGTGCCGGTGAGATCGAGGACGGTCACCGGGCGGTTGCTGCCGCTGAGCCCGTTGCCCGTGTGCGCGCCCCAGCAGCGGGCCTGGCCGTTCGCCAAGCGGGCGCAGGTGAGGCCGTTGCCGGCGCTCACCTCGACCACGTCGGTGAGCGGGCCCGTCATCTCGGGGTTCACCACCACCACCGCCCGGCTGCGGGCCGTGTAGGTGCCGTCACCCAGCTGGCCGCGTTCGTTCCCACCCCAGCACCGCACCTCTCCGCTCGCGAGCAGGGCACAGGCGTGGCTGGCACCGACGCTGATCTGGGTGACGAGCGTGAGAGGAGCGGCACCATCCACGTCGACGACGGTCACCGGGAGGGCGCGATCGGTGAAGCTGTCGTCGCCCAGGGCACCGCCGCGGCCCCAACAGCGCACCTGGTTGCCCACGCGGGCACACGAGTAGCCGGCGCCCGTCCCGATCTGCGCCACGCCGAGCAGCGGGCCGGTGCCGCTCGGGTTGGCGACCTGCACGGGCAGCAACGAGGACGTGCTGCCGGCGGCGTCGCCGAGCGACCCGATGCCGCCGGGCACCCCGCCGCTGCTGCCCCAGCACCGCGCCGTGCCGTCCTCCAACCGCGCGCACGTGCGGCCCGAGCTGGGCCCGGGCGGGGCCTGCTGGGCGGTGCCGGACGTGTGGATCTCGGTGATGCCGGTGAGCGGCCCGGAGCCGTCCTCGTTCATCACCACGGTGGGCAGGGTGCGATCGGCGGTGGTGCCGTTGCCGAGTGCCCCGCCGCCACCGGCGCCCCAGCACCGTGCCGTGCCGCCCTGCACCACCGCACAGGTCTGTCGGTGGCCCGACCCCATCTGGGTGATCGGGACAGTCGGGCCGCCGATCGTGTCCGTGAACGTGCAGGTGACGTTCTCGCCCGGGGAGAGGCCGATGGTGACGGTTCGGGTCGTGAGGTTGGCCGACTCGTTCGTGGTGCACGAGAGCCCGGTCAGGTCGTAGCCGGCCTCGGGGCCCTGGGTGATGGTGTAGGTGCCGGTGGCCAACTCGGCGCCCGTCACCGTGTTCGGAAGGGTCCCGTCGGCGTCGTCGTCCATCGAGAACGTGCTGCAGCCGGCACCGAGGCATCCGGTGAAGGCGAAGTCCTCCGCGGCGTCCGGCTCGGTGTTCTGGACGATGGTGATGGACTGGGTCTTGTTGGTGAAGGTGCAGGTGGTGAACTCGGTGGCCGAGAGGGTGATCGTCACCCGTCGGTTGGCCACGTCGACGGCCTCGGACGTCGTGCAGGTGATGCCGGTGAGCGGCCACGTGGCTTCGGGGGTCTGGGTGATGGTGTAGGTGCCGGGGGCGAGCGGCGCGCCGATCACCGAGTCGGGCAGGGTGGCGTCGACATCGTCGTCCAGCGAGAACGTGCTGCAGCCCGACCCGAGGCACCCGGTGAAGCCGAAGTCGTGCGGCGAGCCGGGGATCGCGTCCTGGACGATGCGTATGGCCGGCGCCCGGTCGATGAACGTGCAGGTCACCGCCTCACCCGCGTCGAGCGTGATGGTCACGGTCCGCGAGGCCAGGTCGACGGACTCGCCCGTGTCGCACGAGATGTCCACCAGCGTCCAACCCGCCACCGCGGCCTGGCTGATCGTGTAGGTGCCGGGGGCGAGGCCCGAGCCGGTCACCGTCGAGCCGCGCGGCGGGGCTCCGCTGTCGTCGTCGAGCACGAATTCCGTGCACGACGCCCCGGCGCACCCGGTGTAGGTGAAGTCCTGCTCGGCGTCGGGGATGGAGTCGTGGATGATCGTGATGGACGGCACCGCCGCCGTGCCCACCTCGGCCGGCGGTTCCGGTCCGGCCGTCGCGGTGGCCTCGGCCGTGCCGGGGAGGACGGCCACGACGAGCACCGTGGACACGACGGACACGACGGAGGCAACGGACAGGACCGCCCGTCCCCGCCCTCGATTCGCCCGGTGAATCGTCCCCCGCACGGCGGCGAGCCTAGGCGTCTTTGGTGCGGAGTGCCCCGGGCGGCGGCGCGGCGGCCGGCGCCCACGGTCCGGGACGGTTCCGTGCGGTGCCCTGCCGGCGGCGCGGCGCCGAGGTCCTCGGCGGATCGCCGGCCGGGGATCAGGGCCGGACACGCACGTCGAGGTGGTCGACCACGCCGGGCCCGACGACGGCGTCGAGGCGAGCCAGGACCTGGCGCTCCGACCACGCCAGCCGCTCGGCCCACGCCGGGTCGTCGACGTTGACGACGAGGCGGCCGTGTTCGACGGACCGGGCCGAGCAGTGTCCGGCGAGGCCCTCGCCGACCACCTCGGGCCAGGCCTCCATGACCGCGGTGATGGCGTCGACCGACGGGGCCCCGAGCGAGGCCAGCACGTGGTCGAGGCCGTCCACCAGGGGCCGGGGCTGCGACATGACCCAACGTTACCGAGGGCCGTCGACGCCGCCCGGTACCGCCTTGGCACATCTCGCGGGGAGGATCGGATGCGCAGGCGAACGAGGTTGGTGCTGGGAGTCGTGCTGCTGGGGGCGGTCGTGGCCTTCGGCGGCGGTCGGCTGCCCGCCGGCGCCGACGCGACGGGCGCGGTACGGCCGCGGTTCGCCGACGACTGGGCCACGTCGGGCAGCGGCGACGGGAACCTCCAGAACCCGCGCGGGGTGGCCGTCAACGAAGACACCGGCGACGTGTACGTGGCCGACACCGGCAACGACCGCGTCTCGGTCTGGAGCGCCAGCGGCACCTTCGAGCGCAAGTTCGGGACGACCGGATCGCTCACCGGCCGCATGGAGGCGCCGCGCGGCATCTTCGTCGACGCGGCCAACCGGCGCCTCGTGGCCGACACCGGGAACGACCGCCTCGAACTGTTCGACCCACGTGGCCTTCTTCGACCCCACCGGGCGACACGCCTTCGATGCCGGCGGGTACCGTTCGGGTCGACAGGGGCGCGGAGCAAGGGGGTAGGCGTGCGTGCGACGTGGTGCGTGATCGCGGTGGTGACCGCCGCGCTGGTGGCGGCCGACGACCAGGTGGGGGCCGACGCGAACGGGGCGGCGGCGCCCTACTTCGCCGACGCCTGGGCGTCGTCGGGTGTCGGCTTCGAGAACCTCGACAACCCGCGGGGCGTCGCCGTCCACCCCGTCAGCGGCGACGTCTACGTCGCCGACACGGCCAACGACCGGATCGTGCAGTACGACAGCGACGGTCGCTTCGTGCGGACCTTCGGCGCCACCCCGGCCTTCGGCCAGCGCCTCGACAGCCCGTGGGACGTGGCCGTGAGCGCCTTCGGTGAGGTGTTCGTCGCCGACACCGGCAACCACCGAGTCGTCAAGTACAACTCGGGCGGGGTCCCCCTGCTCGCGTGGGGCAGCCTCGGCAGCGGCAACAGCCTCTTCCGTGGGCCCAAGGGCATCGCCTTGGGGCCCAGCAACACCGTCGTGGTGGCCGACACCGGCAACTCGAAGATCAAGGTGTACACCGCCTTGGGCACCTTCCAGCGCCAGTTCGGCACCGCCGGCAGCGGCCCGGGTCAGCTCCGCCTGCCGCGAGACGTCGCGGCCAGCGCCTCCAGCATCTACGTGGCCGACACCGGCAACGACCGCGTCGCGCAGTTCTCCACCGGCGGCGCGTTCGTCCGCGCCTTCGGGACGACCGGCAGCGGCACCAACCAACTCGAGTCGCCGCAGGGGATCTTCACCCAGGGCACCCCCGCCTCGACCACCAGTGTGTTCGTGGCCGACACCGGCAACGACCGCATGTCGGTCTGGAGCAGCGCCGGCGTCGCGGAGCGCCGATTCGGCGGAACCGGCTCGCGCAACCGTGAGATGGAGGCCCCCCGAAACGTCTTCGTCGACCAGGCCAACCGGCGTTACGTGATCGACTCGGGCAACGACCGCCTGCAACTGTTCGACCCGCCCGTCAGTTCGGGCATCGTCGGCGAGATCACCGACGACGGAACCGGCGTGGGCATCCCGAACACGGTCGCGGTCATCTCCGATCACACCACCTTCGACCTCGTGGCCGTGGCCGAGACCGGCGCCACCGGCGACTTCCAGATCGCGGTCCCCTCGGGCACCTACGCCGTCGCCTTCCTCGACCCCACCGGTGGCCACGAGTTCGAGTACTTCAACGACCAGCCGGACGTCTCGACCGCAGGTGCGGTGCCGGTGGCGGGTGCCGCGACGCGGACCGACGCCGCGTTGACCCCACACCCCGTCCCCCCCGCCACCGACCCCGGCACCATCGCCGGCCGCCTTGGCGAGCCCGCTGGGGATGCGGCGGGGACGTGGGTGGTGCTGGTCGACAGCACGGGTGGCGTCGCCCGGGCCGTGCAGGCCGGTCCGCTCGGCAAGTACCGGATCACCGACGTCAGCGCGGGGAACTACACCCTGCTGTTCCTCGACCCCCGGGGCGTCAACGCCACCGAGTTCTACGACGACACCCCCGATCCCACGCTTGCGACGCCGGTGGTGGTCCACGCGGGAGCGACCACCCGGGCCAACGCCCACCTCGATCCCTAGTGCCGTCGCGGCGAGCATGACCGCCGGCCGGATCAGCGCCGATGGCGACGGGGTGGGGGCCACCGGGTCGCCCGACGAGCTCCCCGACGCGAGCACCGTGGTCGGCGCGCTCCGGGCCATCCGATGACGGGCACCCCCGGATGACGGGCACCCCTGGGGTGGACCTCCTCGCCGACCTCGACCTCTTCGACGGCATCGACGACGAGGCGCTGGCCGCGCTCGCGGCGTCGGTGGAGCCGATGGCCGTTCGCGGCGGCGAGGTGCTGATGCGCCAGGGCGACGCCGCGGACAGCGCGTACGTGGTGCTGGCCGGCCGCCTGCGCATCGTCGTCACCGGTGCCGACGGGGCCGACCGGGTGGCCGGTGAGGTGGGCCGCGGCGAGGTGGTCGGTGAGATGGCACTGCTCACCGAGGAGCCTCGTTCGGCAACCGTCGTCGCCGTGCGGGACAGCCAGGTGCTGCGACTCCCTGGCGACGCCCTCGCCACCCTGTTCGCCCATCCGCAGGCGCTGCGATCGATCACCACCCAACTCCTCCGACGGCTGCGCCGCAGCATGCTGGCGGGGCCCGACCGGAGCCCCCTCGCCACGGTGGTATTGCTGCCCCTCAGCGCGACCCCCGTGGTCGACGCCGCCATCGGGGCACTGATCGCCGCGCTCCGCGCCCGGGTGACGACCCTCGCCGACGTCGGGGCCGGCGACGCCCCCGCGGACCTGGCCGGCGCAGGGCCCCGGTGGACCGACACCCTGGAGCGCGAGCACGCGTTGATCGTGTTCCGGGCCGACCCGGTGCCCGGCGAGTGGACCGATCGCTGCCTGCGCCACGCCGACCTCGTGCTCCTCGTCGCCGACGCCACCGAGCGACCCGGGCCCCGGGCCGTCGAACGGGGGGTCGTCGAGCGCCGGCGAGCCCTGCCGATCCGGACCGAGCTGGTCCTGGCCCACGGTCCGGCGACGGTCGAGCCCCACGGCACCACGGGGTGGCTCGACCGGCACGAGGTGCAGCGCCACCACCACCTCCGGGTCGACCGGGCCGCCGACGCCGAGCGAGTCGCGCGCATGCTCCTCGACCGGCCCGTCACCCTCGTCCTGAGCGGTGGCGGGGCGCGTGGCATGGCCGAGATCGGCGCGCTGCGGGCCCTCGAGGAGTGCGGTGTGCCCATCGACGCGGTCGCCGGCACCAGCGCCGGCGCCCTGGTCGGCGGCGCGGTGGCGCGCGGTTGGGACGCCGACCGCGTCGAGCGCACACTGCGCGAGAGCCTCGTCGGCTCCACGCCCATCGACCCCACCTTCCCCGCCGTGGCCTTCGCCACCGGGCGGAAGGTCACCGCCAAGCTCCGGGCGGCGTCGGGCGACCTCGACCTGGCCGACACGTGGCGGCCCTTCTTCTGCGTGTCGACCAACCTCTCCCGCAACCGGGCCGAGGTGCACCGACGGGGACCGGCGTGGCGGGCGGTGCGGGCCAGCTTCGCCATCCCCGGGGTGTTCCCTCCGGTGCCCCAGGACGGCGACGTGCTGGTGGACGGCGGCCTGCTCGACAACCTGCCGGTGGGCCGCATGCGTGACGAGCACGAGGGTGCCGTGGTGATCGCGGTCGACGTGGGCGCCCGCCGCGACCTGGCCGCGGGCAGCCTGCCCGAGTCGTGCGTGGTCTCGGGCTGGCCGCTGCTGTGGACGATGGTCCGCCCCAGTCTCCCCGCACTGCTGGGCCGCTCGGGCCCGGGGCGGCGGCGCAGCCAGACGGTCAACATCGTGCGGGTGATGACGAGGCTCACCGAGCTGGGCTCGGGGGCCGACGACGTGGACGCCGACCTCATGATCCGGCCACCGGTGCAGGACCTGCCCGTGCTCGACTTCGACCGCTTCGACACGTTCGTCGAGCGGGGCCACGAGGCGGCGATGGCGGCGCTCGGGCCGTGGCTGGCCGACCGGGGTGGGGCACCGTGGTGAGGACCCCGGGTCGGTGACACGCTGGTGGGGATGACCCCGTCCCCCGTCACCGATCCGCGACACGAGGCTGCTGTGGCTGCGGTGCATCCGTGAGGACCCCCGAGTCACGCCTGCGCTGGATCGCCCGACTCTGTCGCCTCCTCACCGCGCCGTTCGTCCGCTACGACATCCGCGGCGGCGCCTGTGCGCCCCAGCTGAAGGTCGGCATCGTGGCCGCCAACCACCGCAGCCTGTTCGACGTGGTGGCCGGCCTCATCGCCCTGCACCACTTCGGCCGCTACGTGCGGGTGCTGATCGCCCGCGAGTTCTTCGAGGGCCGGTGGACCGCTCCCCTGTGCCGGGCCATCGGGGCCATCCCCGTCGACCGCGGCGACTCGGGCCCCGTGCTCGACGTGGCGATCGCCGCCCTGCGCGACGGCATCCCCCTGCTGATCATGCCCGAGGGCAAGCTGCACTGGGACCCCGAGCACCCCCTGTCCACCGGGAAGGCCAAGACCGGCATCTCCCGCCTGGCGGTGGGCGCCGAGGTGGTGGTGCTGCCGGCGGCGCTGGTGGGCACCGAGACGATCTTCCCCGCCGGCGCCCGGTTCCCCCACCTCAACCCGTTCCGCCGCAAGCGGGTGATCGTCAACGTGGCCGACGAGCCGATGCGGCTCACCGGCGACGACCACGCCGCCAACGCCGAGGCGGTCATGGCCGAGATCCGCCGCCTGATGGCCGAGGCGTGACCCACGGCGCCGCACCCGCGCCCAACGCAAAGTGCGCACCGGTCTCCCGGTGGCACCTTGGCGGTTAGCGACGGATCCTCACCAGTTGAAGATCACATTTGCCCCAATGGTGGAGTTCTGGACCCAGCAGTTGGCGTTCGTGCAGCGATAATCGCTCGTGGCGTTCTGGTCGTAGGTGCGTGTTCCGAGCACTGCTCCGTTCATCAGCCGCCAGACCACCTGGACGTCGGTGCTGTACCCGTTGAGCGGGAGCGGCGGCCGGAAGGCGGTGCCGTAGTCGTTGTACCCGACCGTGCCCGCCCGGATCGTTGTGCAGCGGTAGCCGCTCTGCTGGATGAGCGCCCAGCTCTGGCGGCCACCCCCGGGCGTGTTGAGCTGCCAGAGTCGGGCGTTGATGCACACGTTCTGGTCGTAGTTGCGGTAGGTCTGGTTCGGGAAGATCGTGCGGGGACCGGTCGTGATGACCGAGCCGCCGTTGAGGTAGTACGTGGCGTAGGTCAGTGCCGAGGTCGTCGAGCCGGGGTATGAGCCCGTGGTGATGACGGTCTGCGCGGAAGCCGACGGGGCTCCGACGGCGAGCACGCCGATGACGGTGATGGCAATGGCGAGCGCCAGTCCTGCGAGCTTGCGGTTGACGGTCATGGTGGTTCCCTTCGTTGGTGGGTTGACCTCCCGAGCGTCCTCCCGATCGGGCGGAGGGTCTGTTACCCGTGTGACACATCGGCCGCGTTCTCCTTCGGGGCGCGCCTGTGCCCTGCCCTCCGTTGAGGGCAGGGCACGCGCGTCCGGGCAGAACGGTCGGGGGAAGTTGACGAGCCGTTCGCAGGCGACGGCGCCGTCGGTGCCGGTACCGCCGTCGCACAGGTCCGAGCCCGCCTTCCCGCCGAGCATCATCCGGTCGGATGTCCCCGTTCTTGGCGCCGAAAACCACCGAGCGGGTGGTTCTCGGTTCCAGGAACGGTGCGCGCCGCCGGCACGGAAGGTGGGGCTGTCCCAGGACGGACCAGAGCCGCCGCCAACGGGCCGTGGCCGCCGTCGTCGGGTTCGACGTCCAGTGGAAGGGCGCGGACTGGGTCCTCCGAGCCGACTACGAGCGGGGCCTGCGCCACTTGTTCCGCTCCGCGGGCAAGCTGGCCACCACCGCTATCGCCTTCGCCGGCTTCGCGGCCTTCCTCGTCACCACCGAGCGCCACCACCTCGGGCTCACCTCCGGATCCGACGCTGACGCCGCTGCGGTCCCGAGGTCAGGGTCGACGCTCGCCGTCGAGGGCGCGCCGCATGCGCTCGATGGCCACGTGGCGGTACGACGCGTCGAGCAACTCGGCCACCTCGCCCCAGTCGACCGGCGCCGCGACGAGGTCGAGGGCCAGCGCGCCGCGGGCGCCGAAGTAGGGCGGCACGAAGAAGCGGTCGTCCGCCGCCAGGGCGTCACGCTCGTCGGCGTCGGGCATGATCACCAGCGCGGCCGGATGTGTCTTGTCGCTCCAGAAGAGCGCGAAGGGCCGCCTGCCGGCACGGAAGGTGGGGCGGTCCCACGTGACGGTCTCCACCACCTCGGGCAGGGCCAGCGCTCGGGCCCGAACCCCGGCCAGGTACGTCTCGGGATCGGCGCCGGCCATCAGCCCATCCTCGCGTGGTCCGGAGTGGGGCGACCGAGCGCTGCACCACCAGGTTCGACGGCCACCGTGTCCCGGCGTTCCTGGAAGGCGAAAACCACCGGGTGGTCTCCGGTTCCCAGGAACGAGGGAGCCGGCAGTCCTGCGCCGACCGGCCACCTGCTCGCCCGTCCGCCCACCGCCCTACAGCGCGCCGAACGCCCCCAACGGCCAAACCCGCAGGACCGCCCGGCCCACCACCGAGTCCTCGTCGATGGGGCCGAACCAGCGGCTGTCCTGCGAGTTGCCGCGGTTGTCGCCCATCACCCAGAGCGACCCCTCCGGCACCACGATCGGTCCGAACGGGTTCGTCACCGTGCCCGCCGGCAGATACGGCTCGTCGAGGGGCTCGCCGTCCACGAGCACCCGGCCGCCGCGTGCCTCCACCGTCTCACCGCCGACGCCGACCACGCGCTTGATCAGGTGGTCGACCTCGCCCGGCGGCTCGCTGGGCGGGCGATCGACCACCACGATCTCACCACGGTGGACGTCGCGGAAGCGATAGCTGAGCTCGTCCACCACCACCCGGTCGTCCTCGCGCAGGGTGGGGAACATCGACAGCGACGGGATCCAGAACACCTGCAGCACGAACGCCCGGACCACCACCGCCAGCAGGACCGCGCCGCCCACCACCAGCACCCATTCCGCGACGCGCCGGCGCCGGCTCGCTGCCGGTCGCTCGACCACGGGCGGGTCGAGGAGGCTGGTGTCGGTGTCGGACCGAGCGTCGCTCCCTCGGCCGCCGTCGTGGGTCACGGGTGCACACCGGCGCCGGCGCGACCGCCGGCGCGAGACCACGGGCGGGTGGACGACGTGTGCCTCCACGTCGGGCCGGGCGCCGCTCCCTCGGCCGCCGTCGTCGGTCATGGGCGCACGCCGGCGCGGTCGCCGGCGCGGTGTCGGTCCCTGCCACCCTCGTCAGTGCCGGCGGCGGCGGGGGCTTCGGCCGACGCCAGCGCCACCAGCAGCTGGGGGATGGTCGACGCCCGGTACGCCCGGCGCAGCGCGGACAACCGGCGGACGGCGGTGCGACGGCTCCAGCCCACGGTCCACGCCGCCGATCCCACGGTGGAGCCGGCGGCAAGGAGCAGCAGGAGGTGGCGCTCGTGCTCGCAGGCGATCTCGGCGAACGGCGGCACCGAATCGGCCGCGCTGGGGTCGGCGACGATCAGCGCCGCCTGGGCCCGGGTCCTCGCCGCCAGCCTGGTCATGGCCGAGTCGACGAAGCCGTCGACGGTGGCGGGGCTCAGGCCCAACTGCTCTGCGATCGCCCGGGTGCCGAGTCCCCGGCCGACGAGCACCAGCACGGTCTCTTCGCGTCGTGTGAGGTGGCGGGCGTCGATCCGGGATTCGATGGTGGTCATGGCCCCACCGTCCGCCCGGCGACGTCCGGTGTCCGTAACCTCGATGACACAGCGCTGTGTCCGACCACCCCCGGTCGCACCGGAGGCGATGCGTTCGACGCCGGCGTATCGGCACCGACATATCGGCACCGGCCATCACCCCATCCCTCGCGAACCGAAGGGAGCGGAGTCGTAGGATCGGGACGGACCGGGGGGAGGTGAGGCGCGGTGACTCCTGAGTCGTTCGCAGGCCTGGTGCTGGGATGCGCGATGGGGGTGAAGCTGCTGGTGGACCTGCGGGTGCCGTTCGCCCCGCTCCGCCGGTGCGCGGCCGGCGCCGACCACGTGGTCACCCTCGACGACGAGGACACCGGCCCCTTCCAGGCCCGCGTCGGCGGCGAGCCCGTGGGCGAGCCGTCCGCATCGTTCGCCGCGGCCGCCGCCCACGTGGCCCGGCCGCAGCGCCTGCGCGCCTGGCTCTACGAGATGGTGTCATGCCCCTACTGCTGCGGCGGGTGGGTGACGCTCGCCGCGGTGGCGGGCTGGGTCGCTGCCACCGGCAACGGGTGGGCCGAGCTCGTGTGGTGGCCGGCGATCTGGGCCACGACGGGCATCGTCGTCACCCGCCTCATGCGCCGGCCGCCGCCGGCGTGAGGCGGTGACAGGGCGGCGGCGGCGGCCTCGCGGGGAGTCGCCTGAGGTCAATGGTGGCACCGACCGGCGGTGGGCCGACGGGGAAAGGCGCGAAGGAACGAGGACGGGCCCCGGCGCGAGATCGCCGGCGCTGCGCTCCGAGTTTCCCCGTTCTTGGCACCGAAAACCACCGCACGGGTGGTTCTGGGTGCCAAGAACACCGAACCCGCGCCGGCGACACGGTCTGTTCGGCCATCCCGCCCCCTTCCTTGCCGGGTTTGCACCCGGCGGCGCCCACCTCGCCCCGCCGGGTAGCCGTGACCAGACGCATAGTCGGGCCGACCCGTCGGGCGCCCCCCTCGCGGTAGAGACCGTGCCCGGGGAAACCCGTTCCCTTCCCGGTCGGGTTTGCGCCGGGCGGCGCCCCACTCGAGTCGCTCGTGGCCGGGACCACACGACCGGGCGGCCTTCGGGCGCCGGCAGGCGCCGAAGAACCCGTGGCGAGATTTCTCTCGTTGTGTAACCGTGGTGACAGACCGGCGGGGCCGACGGGCGCACAGTGCACTCATCGGATCAACCCACGACAAGGAACCCGAGATGCGCCGAGCCAAGGACATCAAGCCCCAGCAAGACAACGACAAGAGTGACGAGCCCACCACCGAGTCCACCGACGAGGCCCGCAAAGCCGAACGCAAGACCAACGTCGTGAAGAGCCGGTGCTGCTGAACTCACCGACACCCCACCGGGGACAGGGCTCCCGCCCGGGCCTCGAGTCGTCGTCGGTCCCGGTCTCCTGACCGGCGGAACCACCGGGCTCAGCGCTTCGGATGGCCCTGGCGGGGCCGCGGGGCCGGCGGTACCGTGACCACGATGGCTTCGAGCGCCGCCACAGCGTGCTCCTCAGATCGTCTGCACCGAGGAGCCCCGCCATGGCCATCGATGAAGCCGCCCGGCATCACCTGCACGAGACCCTCGACACCACCCTCGGCCGGGACGACGCCGTGACGCTGATGGAGCACCTGCCGCCTGCCGGCTGGGCCGACGTCGCCACCACCACCGACGTGGACAACGCGGAGCTCCGCCTCGACGCGCGGATCGCCATCCTCGAGCAGCGCATGGACGCCCCGTTCGCCGCCGTGAAGGCCGAGTTGGCCAACCTCGACCTCCGGCTCAATGCCGCCGCGACGCGGTCCGACCTGGCCGGTGTGAAGCTGCGGCTGGTCGAACGCATGCGCCGCCACGACCAGATCCTCATCGCCACCCTCCTGCCCCTCACCCTCTGTCTCGTCGGCCTCCTCGCCACCGCCATCCTGCGCGCTCCGTCCCCCTGAGCCCACCGACACCACAGGCCGCTTGGGTGGCGCCGATCGGTGCCTGGTCAGGCGGAAGGCGCGAAGAACGAGGGCGGGCGCTGGCGCCGCACCGTCGGCGGTGCCACTCCGGGGTTTCCTGCTTTCTTGGCACCGAAAACCACCGTTCGGGTGGTTTTGCCTTCCAAGAACGGCAACGCGGGTAGCGCTCGCGCCGGCGACACGGTCTGTCGGCCGTCACGCCCACTTCCTTGCCGGTTCACGCCCGGCGGCGCGCCCGCTGGCACCGAGGGACGACCGTGACCAACGAACGCCCAGGCCAACCCGCCGGGCGCAGAACACGCGGCGGGAGACGACGGTTGAGGCGCACCCGCCCCCCCGTCCGTGCCGGGTGTTCGCCCGGTGCCGGCCTCGAACCGCCCGGGCCCGTGATGAGCAAGCGCAGGGCGCAGCCGGGCGGGCACGCCGCCGGCAGGCGGCGAAGAACCCGTGGCGGGAGTTCTTTCGTTGTGTAACCGTGGTGACAGACCGGCGGGGCCGACGGGCGCACCGTGCACTCATCGGATCAACCCACGACAAGGAGCCCGAGATGCGCCGAGCCAAGGACATCGAGCCCCAGCAGGACAACGACAAGAGCGACGAGCCCACCACCGAGTCCACCGACGAGGCCCGCAAAGCCGAACGCAAGACCAACTACGGCAAGACCCGGTGCTGCTGAACTCACCAACACCACACCGAGATCCGGGGGGCGGCGCCCCCGGCCCTCCGGCCCGCCTGCCGTTCGGCGGGGCACCCCGCTCCCCACCCTGTTGGCGACCCACCCCACACCGGCCCGAACCGGCATCGCCGGCCCCGTTTCTCCTTCTGCGAACCGAAAACCACGCCCTCGGTGCTTTGGGTTCCCAGAACGGTCGAGCGCGGCCGAACGAGGCGGTGCGTCGTGGCGGTGACTGACGTCTGGGAGGCGCTCGACCAGCGCCTCGACGTCGCCGGCCGGCGGCCTGAGGTCGCCGCCGACATCGAGGTGGCCCGCTTCCCGTTGCGCGACGGCGGCGCCGACGTCGTCGCCCACAACCCCCGCGACCGCGTCTACTACCGGCTGAGCGAGCAGGAGGCCGACCTCGTCCCGCTGATGGACGGCACCCGCACCGTGGGCGACCTGGTGGCCGGCGAGTTCCGCGAGACGGGCGACCTCGACGCCGCCACCGTCGGCGATCTCGTGGGCCTGTTGCACCGGGGCGGGTTCCTCACCGAGCCCTACGTGGACACCGCCGCCGCCCTCGATCGGGCCCTCGACCACACC
This sequence comes from uncultured Microthrixaceae bacterium, assembly GCA_964635055.1. Classification (GTDB taxonomy): domain Bacteria; phylum Actinomycetota; class Acidimicrobiia; order Acidimicrobiales; family DATDAH01; genus JAEUJM01. The sequence goes on from CAZWMT010000002.1 coordinate 15,003, forward strand.
AAGTCCGGGTGGCGGGGGCGGGTGGCCGAGGCCCTGCGCACGTTCGACGTCCAGTGGAAGGGCGCCGACCGGTTCCTGCGGGTGCTCTACGACCGGGTGGTGCGCCACCTGTTCACGCCCGCCGGCAAGATCGTCACCACGGTCGTCGGCCTGGGCGGGTTCGCCGCCTTCGTGGCCACCACCGCCACCCACGAGTTCAGCCTCGCGTCGGAGGCGCTGGGCCTGGCCGTGCTGTTGCTGTTCGTGCTCGACGCCGCCTCGGTGTTCGTCCACGAGACCGGCCACGCCATGGTCCTGCTGCACCACGGGCGGCGGGTGAACGGCGCCGGCTTCCGCCTCTACTTCGGCACCCCCGCGTATTACATCGAGTCCACCGACGCCCTGATGATGGACCGGCGGGCCCGGCTGTGGCAGTCATTCGGTGGGCCGTGGTTCGAGTTCGTCGGCGCCGGCGTCGTGGGCCTCCTCGTGGCCGCCTTCCCCCACGCCGGGTTCACGCCGCTGCTGTGGCGGTTCTGCGCCATCAGCTACTTCGTGGTGCTGATGAACCTGCTGCCCCTGCTCGAACTGGATGGCTACTGGATCCTGTCCGACACCCTGCGGGTGTGTGACCTGCGCCCCCGGTCGCTGGCCTTCGTGCGCAAGGACCTGTGGTGGAAGCTGCGTCGCCGCCGGCGCCTCACCCGGGCCGAGGTGGGCCTCACCCTGTACGGCACGGCCGGCGTGGCCTTCACCATCCTGGTGTCGCTGCTGGCGGTGAACTACTGGGAGCACCTCGGCGGCGGGCTGATCCGGCGTCTACTCGACGCCGGCCCGCCCGGCATCGCCGGCCTCGTCCTCCTCACCGTGGTGATAGCCGGCCCCGTGGTCAGTGCCGCGGTCAGCGCGGTCCGCAGCCTGGCCGGACGGGCCCGCCGCATCGGTCGCTCGCTGCGGTTCCGGGCCGAGCGGCGCTGGCGGGTCGAGGCCGCGCTGCTGCTCGACGAGCAGCCGATCTTCGCCGACGTCCCCGTCGACGTCCTCAACCAACTGGCCGGGCTCGTCACCCTGCGGACGGTCACGACGGGTGAGACCGTCATCCGCCAGGGCGAGCGGGGCGACGCCTACTACCTGGTGCGCAAGGGCACCCTCGAGGTGGTCGACGACGAGGGCGACCCCGGCACCGTGCTGCGTCTCATCGGCGCCGGCGAGTCGTTCGGCGAGATGGCTCTGGTGCACAACGCCCCGCGGAACGCCACCGTGCGAGCGACGAGCCCCGGCGAGCTGTTCGTGATCTCGCGCAGCGCCTTCGAGCGCCTGCTCGCCGACCGGGCCGAGGTGGCGGCGGTGGCCACCACCCTCCAGCAGTGCGACGAGCTCCGGGCGCTGCCCTGCTTCGCCCACCTGGGCCCCGGCGAGCTGGTCGAACTCGGCGCCCGCGGCGAGTGGCGCACCGTCGCCCCCGGCGAGGCCGTCGTCACCCAGGGCGAGGTGGGCGACGCCTTCTACGCCGTGCACAGCGGCCGGTTCCACGTCGAGGAGGACGGCGCCTACGTCCGCACCATCGACCCCGGCGAGCACTTCGGCGAGATCGCCCTGCTGCACGCCGTCCCCCGAGTGGCGACGGTGCGGGCGACGACGCCGGCCCGGGTCTTCCGCCTCGACGTCGCCGGCTTCGACGCCCTCGTCCGCCGGGCCTTCAGCAGCGGCGCCGTCCGCCCCAACCTCGCCCTCGACCACACCTGAGCGTGGTGTAACCGTGGTGACAGACGGACACGGCACGGGGGCACACACTGCCAATCAGTAGCCACCCACCAGCAAGGAGCAACCCATGACCGTCAAGGACATCAAACCCACCAGGCAGGCCGACAACAAGGTCGACTACGCCAAGGCCGACGCCGACGACACCCGCAAGGCCGAGCGCAAGACCCAGCACTACAAGCACCCCTGAGTGACACCACCGCTAGCGAGGCCCGGGCCTCGTGCCCGGGCCTCGCCGCGCTCGTGAACGCACCCGACCGGGCGTTCCCACCGGTGCCCGGTCCGGCGAAAACCCGCGAAGAAGGAGAGTGTTCGCCAGGCGGGCGCCGCCGCAGGGTTCCACCGTTCCGGGAACGCAAAACCACCCGCTCGGTGGATTTCGGTGCCAAGAACCCCCGCCCGAGCGCCGCCCCCGCCGTGCCCCGCCACCCCCCTCCCCGGCCGTCTTTCCTCCACCCTGCCTCCCAGTCGAACCCTTCCGGGAAGCCAAACCACCGACCGGGTGGTTTTCGGTGCCAGGAACCGACCAGACCGTCGCCCGCCGACGTCAAACCACCGGGTGGTGGTCGGTTCTGGTGGTGTAGCGGCTGGGGCCGCCACGACGCCGTCGACCACACCCGGCCCTTGTGTCACCGTCGTCACAGGCGGACCATGCGGGTGAGTGCACCCGTTCGCCGAGCGGGCGCCGCCGCAGGGTTCCACCGTTCCGGGAACGCAAAACCACCAGCTCGGTGGATTTCGGTGCCAAGAACCCCCCGCCCGAGCGCCGCCGCCGACGTCCCCCACCACCCTCCTCCCCAGCCGCCTTTCCCCGAGCCACCACCCGCCCGAGGAAACCCGGAAAGCCAAAGAGCCGCCGACCGGGGGTCTTCGCTGCCAAGAACCTCAGTCGGACCGCCGCCGCCGGCGGTGCCCTCTCCCCAGGCGGCCCTGCTCACCGCCATCAGCCGGTCCGAACCCTTCCCAACGGGCAACCACCAAGTGTCGTCGGTTCTGGTATCGGAGCGGCTGGGGGCCACGACGCCCTCGACCACACCTGACCCTTGTGTCACCGTCGTTACAGACGGACCATGCGGGGCAGGTGCACACTGCGACCAGCAACCCACCAGTAGAGGAGCCGGCCATGACCGCCAAGGACATCAAGCCCACCAAGCAGGACGACGACAAGGTCGCCGACGCCAAGACCGACGCCGACGACACCCGCAAGGCCGAGCGCAAGACAATGGCGAGCATCAAGGTCAAGTAGGGCATCGCTTCCCGCGGGAGGCCCGGGCGCTGCGCCCGGGCCTCGCCGCGCTTGTGGACGCAACCGACCGAGCGCTCCCACCGGTACCCGGTCCGGCAAAGACCCGCGGAGAAGGAGAGCGTGCGCCGGCGGGCGCCGCCGCAGGGTTCCACCGTTCCGGGAACGCAAAACCACCCGCTCGGTGGTTTTCGGTGCCAAGAACCCCCCGCCCGAGCGCCGCCGCCGACGTCCCCCACCACCCCCTCCCCCGCGGCCTTTCACCCACCCACACCACGAAGCCGCTTGGGACTTTCAGTGGTTCTCGATAGTCTTCATTCATGACGACGGTCATGGCTGGTCACGAGGCGTTCACCATCGACGACCTCGACTCCTTCCCCCAGGACAGCAACCGCTACGAGCTGATCGAGGGAAGCCTGCACGTGACCCCGGCACCGGTCCCCATCCACCAACGCGTCGTCTTCGAGCTCGCCGCCACCTTGCGCGATGCGGCACCGCCCGAGTTCGAGGTGATGCTGGCGCCGCTCGACGTGCAACTGGGCGTCGACACTGTGGTGCAGCCCGACGTACTGGTCCGTGCCGCCGGCCCGCTGCCGGACAAGCGCCTCGAGGCCGCCCCGCTGCTCGTCGTGGAGATCCTGTCGGCGACGACCCGCCTGTACGACCTCGGCACCAAGCGGATGGCGTACCGCGAGGCCGGCGTCGGCGCCTACTGGGTGGTCGACCCCACCGTCCCGAGCATCACCGCCTGGCACTGGGACGGCGACGCCGCCACCGAGGTCGTGGCCGCCGGCGACGAGCCGGCCACGCTCGCGTGGCCGTTCGCGGTGACCGTCACACCGGCCCGCCTCCTGCTCGCCGGCGGCTGAACCTGGTCCTCCACGGGTATCCACGCGGGTTGGTCAGCGCCCGACCGACCCCACCCATGCCTGGGCCGGCCAAGAAACCGCGAGAACGGAGGGCGTGCGCCGGGCGGGCGCCGCCGCAGGGTCCCACGGTTCCAGGAGCGCAAAACCACCCGCTCGGTGGTTTTCGGTGCCAAGAACGCCGGGCCGGACCGCCGGCGTCCCCCACCACCCCTCTCCTCGCGGCCTTTCCCCACCCCGCCACCCGCCCGAACCATTCCGGGAAGCCAAAACCACCGAGCCGGTGGTTCTCGGTTCCCAGAACCGCCCCCCGCCGCTTCACACCAGCCCCAGGAGGGCCCGCCGCTGCGCCAGCACCGTCGTGATGATGCGGGCGACGTAGGCGGGTCGGTAGCGGACGTCGTTCCAGCTGAAGCGGAGGACGTGCCAGCCCAGGGCGGTGAGCTCGGCATCGCGGACCTTGTCGTCCAGCCAGTTGTCGAACTTGGCGCCGTGCTCCTCGTAGCCGTCAACCTCGATGTTGAGCATCTCGGCCACGTAGGCGAAGTCGAGGCGCCGCCACTCGCCGGCCACCAGCACCCGGACCTGGAACTCGGGCTTGGGCAGACGGCGCGATCGGCACAGCTCGGCCATCACCGGCTCGAGCATGCCGTCGGCCCGCTGGTTGCCCAGCGCTCGCCGGTCGAGCACCTCACCCAGCACGCCGGCGCCGCGGCGGCCTCGTCCGCCGAGACGCTCACGGAACGCCCGGGCGCCGGCGAGCGTGACGATCTTGCGCGTCGTCAGCGACTCGAGCGCGATCGCCACCTGGTCAGGGCCGACGACGGCGCCCAGGTCGACGAGCATGCGCAGTGGGTTGGTCACCGGGATCCCGTGGCGGCGCACGACCTGATCCGGCGACAGGTCGAGCGACCGGTGCACGATCACGCCACGGGGCCGGGGGCAACGCGGGCGGTCGACGCTGACCTCGAAGGGCGGGGCACCGCCGGGCAGATCGACCCCCCACAGTGGCGGAGCGCCCCGGTGCGACGCCGCCCCGTCGGTGGCCAGGGTGGCGGCCGGCATCATCCGGTTCCACGTGATCGGGGCCCCCGACAGGGGTACACACCAGAGTGGACGGCCACCAGGCGCCCACTGCTCAGCGCATGGTCGATCTCGCGGGCGGTCCATCCGGCGGCGGCCAGCAGTTGCCCGCTGAGGACGAGACCATGTTGGCGGGCGCCGAGACGGTGGAGCTCGAATTCGCTTCGCATACCTCCAAGTACACCGAGGAGGTATGACAGTGACCCTCAGCAGGTGATGTCGAGGGCCACGGTGACCGCCGACTCGTCGACGACCGACTGGCCGGTGATCTCGACCTGGCCGCCGTCGGCGGTGAGCTCGCCCGTGGCGGACTCGAGGTTCAGGGCGGCGGCGGGGTCATCGCTGAGTACCAGCCGGGCGGTGGACAGCGTGACCGGGCCGTCGCCCTCGGCGGTGACGATGATGAGGCCGTCGCCTGCGACGGCCGGGCCTGCGCTCGCGCCGATGTACAGGTGGCGGTAGCCGTAGCCAGCCAGGTCGTCGGCCTCGTTCGTGCCGCACCAGCCGCCGGCGAGGGTGATCTCGGTGCCGTCGGCGGGACCGCCGCTCACCGTCGCCGTGGCCGTGGCCGGCCCGTCCGCGCACGCGTCGGTGATGCGGTCGATGGCGTCGGAGTCCTCGTTCTGCGCTTCGGCGACATCGTCGACCAGCTCGGGCGGCGCAAGGCTCACGAGATCGCCGCTGGTGTTCGTCCCGCTGACGAGCGAGGCGCACAACGCCTCGAGGCTCGGCCCCGCCGCGGTCGTCGTCGTGACGCCGGCCGCGGTCTCGGTGGTCGCGTCGTCGCCCGCAGACGCATCGGCCGCATCGTCGGAGCCGCCGCCGTCGCTGCTGCACGAGGCGAGGGCCAGCACGAGCGCGATGGCCAGAGCGAGGGCGGTTCGCCGCGGGATGAACGCCATGGTCTGCTCCTCTGGGTCGGTGACCGGCTCCCGCCATTGTCCGCCAAACGGACGGTCCTGCGCATCGGCAATCTGCGCCAACCTGCGACCTGGCGGAGCCGGACCTCGCGGAGGACGAACGCCGAGCAGACCCCCGCCCTACCCAGGCACGAGCCCGGCGTCCCCGCAGGCGCGACCCAGCCGCACCGCGTGGCCGACGTCACATGGTGAGTGTCATCTGGCGGACAGAGCCGGCCGCCGAAGTGGCGGATCGTTCAGGGCATGGACGCCACCCGCCTGTCTCCCCGGGAACACGAGGCCCTGCACCTGGTGGTCGGGGGCGCCACCACGTCCACCATCGCGGCACGCCTCGGTGTGATGCCCCGGACCGTCGATGCCTTCGTCGGCTCGGCCATGCGGAAGCTCGGGGCTCGCACCCGCCTGCAGGCCGCCGCCACGCTTGCTCGTGATCGCGGCTCGGCCTCCGGCCCCCGCGGCACGGTCCCTCGGCTCTCGCCCCCCGAACGGGAGCTGCTCGGGCTGCTGGCCTCGGGCGAGACGGTGACCCGCGCCGCGTCGCTCGTGGGCCTGAGCCGACGCTCGGCCGTGCGCCACCTGTTGCTGCTGCGCCAGGCCGCGGACGTGGACTCCGTGATCGAGTTGGTGGTCCTGGTGGAAGCCGAGGGCACCGGTCGGCCCCCCGTCCACACCTCGCTCAGCAGTCCTCCGCCGGTGCCTCGACCGTGACGAGGTAGCGACCGACGGCGGTGTCGGCGCACGGGATCCCGCCGCTCGCGTGCTGGTCGGCCTCGACGGTGAGGAGGTGGCCGTTCTCGAGGGTGGCGGCCACGTTGCGGGCCTCGTCGATGACGGTGACGTAGTCGCCGGTGTTGCCCACGACCAGGATGGGCGGCGAGCCGGGCGCCACGACCGGGTCCATCGAGCGGTTGGGCTCGGCCGGCCAGAACGCGCACGGGCGCAACTCGTTGGCCTCCACCGCGCCGATGCGGGGGGCGATGGCCACCACCCGGTCGACGAAGGCGTCCCACTCGCGGGCGCCGACGGGGTGGGGCTCGTCGGCGCACCAGATGGCCGCGTACGACGTGTACGGGCTCGTCAGGTCGTAGTCGGCGGCCTGCTCGGCGAGAGCGGTGCCGTCGCCGGCCACCGCGTCGGCGAGGCCCTGGAGGTAGCCCGCCCACTGGTCCTCGCCGTAAGTGGCGAAGAACGAGGCCCGGCCGAACTCGGCGGGTCCCAATCCGTGCTCGCCGCCGGGCAGGCGCTGCACCTCCACGGCGGCGGCCACGGTGTCGAAGGCGGCCTGCGGGTCGTCCACCGGGCACTGCGGGTCGTCGAGACAGGAGGCGAAGATCGCGTCGAGGCCCCGCTCATAGCCGGCGGCCTGGGCCAGGTAGAACTGCTCGTGGTCCCGGGTGGGATCGACGACGCCATCGAGCACCATGGCCCGGACGTGGGTGGGGAACTGGGCGGCGTAGCGCGCCCCGATGAGCGTGCCGTACGAGTACCCGAGGTAGTTGATTCGATTCTCGCCGACGGCGATGCGCATGGCCTCGAGGTCGCGGGCCTCGTTGTCGGCGCCCAGGAAGGGCAGCGCGTCGCCGTCCTCGGCCTCGCACTCGGCGGCGACGGCACGGGCCGTGCGGTTCAGCGTCCGGCGCTCGCCCCGGTCGTCCGGGCTCGGGTCGGCCTGGAGCCACGCCGTGACCGAGTCGCCGCACTCCAGGTCCGAGCTACGGCCCACGCCGCGGGGGTCCCAGCCGATGAGGTCGAAACGCTCGGCGACGACGGCCGGGAACCTCCCGAGCACGGCCGCGCCGATACCCGTGCCGCCGGGGCCGCCCGGGTTCACCCACAGTGAGCCCAGCCGGCGCTCGGGATCCGCGGCCGGCACCCGCACCATGGCGATGTCGGTGGTCGCCCCCTCGGGGTCGTTCCAGTCGAGCGGGACCGTCAGGGTGGCACACTGGTACTCGGGGTCGCAGTCCTCCCAGGTCACCGGCTCGGGCTCGAACGGCAGCGGCGGCGCGGTCGTGGGGGGCGTAGGGGCGGTTGTGGTCGATGTCGGGGCGGCGTCGCCGGCACCGCCTCCACTCGAGCAGGCCGCCGCCAGGAGCGCGAGCACCACGACCACCGGGACGCGTACCCAGGCCCGGCGCGCGCCCGCCACCGTCGGCCCGACGGTTCCGGGAACCCTGGACCACCGAGCGAGTTGTTCTCGGTTCCCAAGAACGGTGAACCGGTGGCGGGGCGAGCGAAGATCGGCAGGGAAGGAGGGTGCCCGGCGCCGCCTCCCCCGCGGGGTTTCCGTCCGTCGGCGGACCGGTCTGGCGTTCTTGGTAGCCAAAACCACCGGGCGGGTGGGTTTCGGTGCCAAGAACGGCGAGCGCGCCGCCGGCGTCAGGCGCCGGCGGGCCATTCCTCGCAAGTCTTCTGGTACGAGCCGGCGTTGGGGAGGTAGGTGTCCCACTCCTCCTGGGTCAGGTTGCGGCCGGCGAGGCGACAGGCGGCGTCGCGCCAGTGGTCGGGCACCAGGTCCCACGTCTCGACGCCGTCCTCGCGGCTGAGCACCATGAAACCGCCCGTCGGCGACAGTTCGCCGTTCTGCGCGGCGACCAGCGATCCAAGCTGGATTGGATCGCCGATCACCGATCGGGATGCGGTGTCGATCACGGAGTACCGATTGCTCAAGTCAGCGACGCCGAGCGTGCGACCGTCATCACTGATGTTGAGGTTCAACCCGACGCCTTTGATGTCTGGGAACGGCTCCCCGATGCTCTCGAGCGACGGGAGGGCGAGTTCCTCGAGCCCTCCGTCGTTCGCCGCCACGAACACGGCCTCGCTGTCAGGACGGAAGATCGCCGCAGATACGCCGCTCACCGGTCCGGCGACCAGTTCGCCCGTGTGCGTGTCGTACACCGACCCTTGTCCGCTGAGGGAGGCGACGAAGATGAGGCGACCGTCGTTGCTGAGGGCCTGGATGCGGGCGGCACCGTCAGCCTGGATGCTGGGGAAGGGACGCTCGCCGTTGGCGGCGTAGAAGTCGATCGTGCCGTCCTCCCTGCCGACGGCGACGAAGCCTGTCTGTCGACTGATGATCGCGTTGACGAACCCGGTGGCATCGAACTCGATCGGCGGTGGGATGCGGTGGCCGGCATCGATGTCGTACAGACCCGCGGTCAGGTCCGAGAACAAACCAAGCAGGGTGCGATCACCGGTGTAGCCACCGAGCCGCATGTCGATGTGCTCGACGATTGCTCGGCCGCTCACAGGATCCCAGACCTGCGCAGGTCCGTCGTGGGCGTCGACGAGGAGCACACTGCTTGCGTCGGGAGCGATCTGCTGCGGCAGGGTCTCCACAGTCGCGTCACCGAGTGGCGTCACGATCGCACCGTCCCGCCCGACGCTCAACCCGCCGGCCGCGGCCTCGCTACCGCTGGTGAACACGAGCTGTTCATCACGAAGCGACATCCCTGCGAGCACACCCAGCCGGTTGTCGAGCTCGACGCCCGTGGGAGCCCCGTCGCTCGGATCGAGTCCCACCACTGTCCCGCCGGTCGCGGACACGTACAAGACATCGCCGTTGGGAGAGAACACGCCCTGATCGGTGAGCTTGAAGCTGGCCCAGTCGATGCTCCCGTCGGCGGGGTCAGCGGCCAGCAGCGAGGGATCGACCGCATTGTCGAAGGCGATGATCTGGTCGCCGTCAGGCCGGTAGACCAGCTCACCCAGCTCGGGTTCGTACTTGACCGCGGACGGCTCGCTCGCCACCACCATGCGCCGGGTGGCCGGGTCCCAGAACTCGACGGACGAATCGGGGCGTAACACCGCCAGTTGGCGCTCGGTCGGTGAGAAGGCCAGGGCGACGGCGTCGCCGTCGTCGATGATGGCGTCGCCGGCGCCGTAGAGCTCGTTGGCGCCGTCCACCGGTGAGGGCGCCTCGACGTTCGTGGGGTCGGTCTGCGCCGGAAGCACGCCGGCCTCGTCGCCAGACTCGAGGTCGAAGAGCGCCACCGTGCCGTCCTCGCCGCCGACGGCGATGAGCCCGAGCCGGGCGCTGGCCGCGAGGGCGAACAGCGGTTGGCCGGCGTCGATCGAGCGGCCCACGACCTCGTGGGAGCGGGGGTCGATGCGGACGATCTCCCCCGTGTCAGCCCTGGCCACCACCACCGTCTCATCGCGCCCGGCGGGCTGGTCGTCGGCCACGAAGACGTGGACGAGGGCGTCGGGATCGTCACCGACGGCGATCGTGTCGGCCACCGGTTGGCCGCTGTCGAGGTCAGAGAACCCGACCATCCCGTCGCGGGTGCCGTAGACGAGGGTGTCACCTCTCAGTGTCGCCCCAGTGGGAACACCATCAGTGGGCGTGTAGCCGAAGAAGGAACGGTTCCGCTGCAACGTCGTGAACAGCGCCGAGCGACTGGCGGCGTTGTCACGTTGTGCGTTGGCTTGGCGGGCGAGCAGGAAGGCCAAGCTCGGGTTGGACTCGGCCAGGTCCACTGACTGGGAGATGAGCCGCTCGAAATCGGCGTCGGCGGTACGGGCGTCGGCGGTGGCCCGTTGGTCGTTGGCCTCGGAGCGTTGCTGGAAGGCGACCACGCCGGCGATGAGGGCGCAGACCAGCAACACACCGACGCCGGCGAGGGCCCGGCGGAGGCGGCGGTTCTGGACGCGTTGGCGGCGGACTTCGGCTTCTTCGACGTCGCGCGAGGCGGCGAGGAACTGCTGGTCGCGGTCGGTGAGCGCCGCCGTGGCGGAGGCGTCGAGGGCGGCGACGAGGCGCGGACCGCGGTAGAGGTCGGCGGGGTCGCGGCCGCCGTGGTCCCAGTCCGCGGCGGCGGTGGAGAGGTGGCGCAGGGCGCGCAGCGTCTCGCGGTCCTCGTCGAGCCAGTCGCGCAGGCGGGGCCACTCGCGGATGAGGGCCTCGTGGGCCACCTCGACGGTGTCGTCGCCGACGGTCACCAGCCGCGACCCGACGAGCACGGTGAGCACGGGTTCGAGGCGGTCGGCGCCGCCGGCCCGCTCGTCGAGGTCGGCGCGCTGCGCCCGCCGGCGGGTGTCCTCGGTGCCTTCACCCAGCTCGGTGAGGTCGAGGAACAGGCTGCGGGCGATCTGTTGCTGGTCGGCGGTGAGGCCGGTGGCGTACACGTTCTCGGCCGTGCGGGCGATGGCGCCGCGGGCGCCGCCGGCGTCGCGGTAGCCCGCCAGGGTCAGGGCCCGGTGCTCGCGGCGCTCCCACGTCTCGTAGAGCGCGTGGGACAGCAGGGGCAGGCCGCCCGGTTCGCCGGCCACGTCGTGGATCATGGCGTCGGCCAGGCCCGGCTCGAGGGTGAGGTCGGCGCGGCGGGCCGGGCCCTCGATCACCGCCCGCAGGGCGCCTTCGTCCATGGGGCCCAGCAGCACGGTGCTGGACTCGAGGGCGGCGGCGAGGCCGGGCAGCTCGGCGCAGTGCCCGAAGAAGTCCGACCGCATGACCGCGATCACCAGCGCGCGGCCATCCGGGACGGTCGCGGCGTGCAGCAGGGTCTCGGCGAAGCGCTCCCGCTCGGCGTCGTCCTGACACGCGGTGAAGATCTCCTCGAACTGGTCGATGACGATCACCACCCGGGCGGGGGCGGTGCCCGACCCGGACGCGGCCCGCCGCAGCACGTCATCGAGCCCGCCGCCACCCGCTTCGAGCGCGGACATCACCTCGCCCGCCGGCTGGTTGAGCGCGGTCGCCACCCCGGCGGCCAGCTCGAGCAGCGGGCGGGCGCCGGCGTTGAGCAGCACTTGGGGCCACTCGGCGCTGCCCGCCAGCGCCCCACGCCGCAGTGACGGGAGCAGCCCCGCCCGTACGAGCGACGACTTGCCGCTGCCCGACGCGCCGACCACGGCGAGCAGGCGTGAGGCGGCGACCCGGGCCAGCAGGGCGGCGACGTCGGTGTCGCGCCCGAAGAAGTCCTCGGCGTCGTCGGCCTGATAGGCGAGCAGCCCCTTGTACGGGGACACCCCGGTGATGGCGCGCCGGACGACTTCGTCACGGCCCGCGCCGGCGTCGAGTCCCATCGCCCCCGAGGCCACCAGGCGCTCGCCGGCCTCGATGATCAGCCGGGGGTTGCCGGCGGTCTCGACGTGGGTGCGGGTGACGACATCGGCCGTCGGGTCGTCGACGCCGGCATGCGCGGTGACCTCGCCCAACAAGGCGCCCGTCGCGTCGACATCCAGTCCCCCGAGCTCGATGCGGTCGGCGCCGGCGAACCGGCCGGGCTCACGGCCCACCGCCACGACCAGCACGGCGAGGTCGCCCTGGGTGATGCGGGTCATCAGGTCGAAGGTGGCCTCGTCGGCCGAGTGGGCGGCGTCGACGATCACCAACCACGCCCCGGTGGCCTCGGTGGCCCGGTCCATCACCCGGGCCAACGCGTCCGCGAGCTCGGCCGCGTCCGCAGCCACGCCCCCGCCCAACAACTCGGGCAGGCGGGCCGCCAACGACGGCACCACCCCCACCAGCACCGGGGCGTCGTCGCCCACCGCCGCCCGCAGGACCTCGGGTGGCACTGACGCCGCCCACCAGCGCAACGCCTCGGCGAACGCCCCCAGCGGTGGTCCCGGGTCGGCGCCCGCCCGCCCGTAGAGCACCGTCCCACCCGGCACCACGGCAGCGCGGCCACCTGCGCCGCCGCCGCCCGCATCGCCGGCGTCGTCATCGCCGCCGGCACCACCGCCGGGATGGTCACTGCCAGCGGCCTCACCCCCGTCGCCGCCGCGTTGCACCGCTACGGCCAGTTCGGCCACCAACCGGGTCTTGCCGATCCCCCCGTCGCCGGTGACGGCCACGATCGACGGCTCGCCCGCCGCCGCGGCCACCCAGGCATCCCGCAACCGCTGCAGCTCGACCTCACGCCCGACCAGAGGCCAGTCGAGTCCCACCTCGAGCGCGGAGGCCAACGGGATCTCCGGCCGGCCCGGATCCGGTTCCCACGCCACCTCCGACGCCGGCAACGGCTCGGGGAAGCCCTTCAGCTCCAACGCCCCCACCGGTGTGAACTCGAACCCGCCCCGGTTCCCGATCAGCACCCGCATGACGTCGTTCACCAGGATTGTCCCGGGACGGGCCTTGGACTCCAGGCGGGCGGCCTCGAAGATCGGCGTGCCCGACCAGTCACCGTCGAGCTTCGACGCCTCGCCCACCGACAGCCCCACCCGGATCTGCAGGCGCAGCAACGGGTCGGTGCGACCCATCCGGTCGATGGCCCGGTGCATGTCGACCGCCGTCGACAGCGCCGCCGCCACCGAGTGCTCGAACACGATGACCAACCCGTCGCCCATCGTGCGCAGCACCTCGCCGCCGTGGCGCTCCACCGCCTCCCGCATGATCCCCTGATAGCGGCGCGTCAACTCGTCGTTGGCGTCGTCGCCGATCCGGTGCAACAGATCCGTCGACCCCACCAGGTCCACGAACAAGAACGTCACCGTCGCCGTTCCCGCCGCCACACCGAAAGGCTACGTGGCCCACCTGACCCATGCATCGGGAATCTGCGCCACGGCGGCACACGCTCCGCGACGTGGCCGCACCGGCCTCAATTGTGTGTTTCAGCAGCTCTGGACTTCTTCACACCCGTCCACGGTCATCTCTGCGCGCGAAGCGTTCACGGTCGACGACCTCGATCGCTTCCCCCAGGACGGCAGCTACGAACTGAACGAGGCAAGCGTAGAAACGAGGGCGGGGCCGCGGCGCCGGCGGTACCGTGACCGCGATTGCTTCGAGCGCCGCCACAGCGTGCTCCTCAGATCGTCTGCACCGAGGAGCCCCGCCATGGCCATCGATGAAGCCGCCCGGCATCACCTGCACGAGACCCTCGACACCACCCTCGGCCGGGACGACGCCGTGACGCTGATGGAGCACCTGCCGCCTGCCGGGTGGGCCGACGTCGCCACCACCACCGACGTGGACAACGCAGAGCTCCGCCTCGACGCGCGGATCACCATCCTCGAGCAGCGCATGGAAGCCCAGTTCGCCGCCGTGAAGGCCGAGTTGGCCAACCTCGACCTCCGGCTGAAAGCCGCCGCAACGCAGTCCGACCTGGCCGGCGTCGAGCTGCGGCTGGTCGAGCGCATGCGCCGCCACGACCAGATCCTCATCGCCACGCTTCTCCCCCTCACCCTCTGTCTCGACGGCCTCCTCGCCACCGCCATCCTGCGCGCCCCGTCCCCCTGAGCCCACCGACACCACAGGCCGCTTGGGTGGCACCGATCAGTGCCTGGTCAGGCGGAAAGGCGACCCTTCCGGGAACCCAAGACCACCGACCGGGTGGTTTTCGGTTCCAGGAAGGTGGCGGCGTTGGCCAGCTGCGTCGCCCGCCCGATCGGGCGCCGGCGCGACCGCCGGCGCTCGACCACGGGCGGGTGGACGACGTGTGCCTCCACGTCGGACCGGGCGTCGCTCCCTCGGCCGCCGTCGTCGGTCATGGGCGCACGCGGGCGCGGGCGCCGGCGCCGTTTCGGACCCTGCCATCCGTGTCCGTGTCCGTGTCCGTGTCCATGTCCATGTCCGTGTCCGTGTCCATCTCCGTGTCGGCGGCGGGGGCCCTGGTGGACGCCAGGGCCACCAGCAATTGGGGGATGGTGGACGCCCGGTAGGCCCGGCGCAGCGCGGACAGCCGGCGGACGGCGGTGCGCCGGCTCCAGCCCACGGTCCACGCCGCCGATCCCACGGTGGAGCCCGAGGCGAGGAGCAGCAGGAGGTGGCGCTCGTGCTCGCAGGCGATCTCGGCAAACGGGACCACCGAGCCAGCGGCCACCGGGTCGACGACCATCAGGGCCGCCTGGGCCCGGGTGCGCGCGGCGAGTCGGGTCATGGCCGAATCGACGTAGCCGTCGACGGTGGCGGGGCTCAGGGCCAGACGCTCCGCGATGGCCCGGGTGCTCAGGCCCCGGCCGACGAGCACGAGCACGGTCTCCTCGCGCCGCGTGAGGTGGCGGGCGTCGGTCCGAGATTCGATGGCGGTCATGGCCCCACCGTCCGCCCGCCGACGTCCGGTGTCCGTCACCTCGATGACACAGCGCCGTATCGGACGGCCCCTGGTCGCGACCACGAGACGCTCTCGTGCCCCTATCGCGGCGGTGGCTGGGTCTCGCTGCTCGTGGCGTCGGGCTGGGGACGAGCTGGTGTGGCGGCCTCTGGTCTGGGCGACCACCGGACCCTGTGCCTGATCGGTCTCCTCGCCACTGCCATCCTGCGGGCGCCGGTCTCCTGATCGGACCGCTGCGGCGGGGGCGCAGCGGTCGGCCCGTCGGTCGGCCGCGTCCTGGCGCCGGCCGTCCGTTCTGGTAGGCCGAGATCAGCGATCAGGTGGGCCGGGGGTGCTGGTCGGCGGCATCCGCCAGGCCTACGCCCAGGCTGAAACGGGTTCCGTTCGAGGGTGACGAGGGACGAACCTCGCTCAGGTGACGACGCCGCCGGCCACTCGCACGACCGCCTCGGGGTGCGCCGCCGGCGGCAGGGCGCCGGCGGTGGTGACGATGGTCTGGGCGCCGCTGCCCACCAGGTGGGTGACGAGGGCGTCGCAGCGGGCGGGGTCGAGCTCGCTGAACACGTCGTCGAGCAGCAGCACCGGCGGGGTGCCGGTGGCGTCGGACACCAGCCGGTGCGCGGCCAGGCGCAGGGCCAGGGCCAGCGAGCGCTGCTCGCCCTGCGAGGCGTGGGTGCGGGCGGGCAGCCCGCCAATCGAGAAGGCCACCTCGTCGCGGTGGGGGCCCACCAGGGTGAGCCGCCGGCGCAGTTCCTCCTCGCGGGCGGCGGCCAGCGCGCCGGGCAGGCCGGCCTCGCTCCCCCACCACGCCGACTCGTAGGACGCACCCACGTCCACCGGTGCGCCGGCCAGGTCGGCGTAGGCGGCGCGCAGATACGGGGCGAGGTCGGCCAGCAGCGCCACCCGGCGCTCGCCCAGGCGGGTGCCGGCCGACGCGAGCTTGGCGTCCCAGACGTCGAGGGTCAGCTCGACCTCGGGGGTGAGGCGGCCGGCGGCCTGCTTCAGCAGCGCGTTGCGCTGGCGCAGCACCCGGTCGACCTCCCCGCGCAGGTCGTCGTTCTTCGGGGAGAGCGCCACCAGGGTGTCGTCGAGCAGGCGCCGGCGCCCGGCCGGTCCGCCCTTCACGACCGCCAGATCGTCGGGGGCGAACACCGACACCCGCAGCGCGCCCAGCAGATCGCGGTTGCGGGTCAGGCGCTGGCGGTTGACCTGCACCCGGGAGCGGCCGCCCGGCACGATCTCGGCCTCGACCAGCAGCTCGCGGTCGTCGCGGGTGATCTCGGCCCGGACGACCGCGGCGGTCGCCTCGGCCCGCACGAGCGCCTCGGTGGGCGCGCCGCGGAACGACGCCAGCGTGGCCAGGTAGGCCACGGCCTCGAGCAGGTTGGTCTTGCCCTGGCCGTTGTCGCCCACCACGGCGGTGAGCCCGGGAGCGAAGGCGACGTCCGCCGCGGCGTAGCTGCGGAAGTCGGTGAGCCAGAGGCGGCGGAGGTGCACCCCGGGGGGCTAGGACACCCGGACGGGCATCAGCAGGTAGAGGAACTCCGGGCTGTCGGCGGACTTCAGCAGCGCCGGCTTCAGCGCGTCGATGGTCTCGAGGATGATCTCGTCGCCCTGGGTGACCTCGGCGCCCTGGATCAGGAACTCGGGGTTGAACGCGACGGTCAGCTCGGTGCCGTCGAACTTGGCGTCGAGCTCCTCGTGGGCCTGGCCGACGTCCTGGGTGACCGCGAGCAGCTCGAGGGCGTCGGGCTTCATGACCAGGCGCACCGGGGTCGACTCGCGCGCCATGAGCCGCACGCGGCGGACGGCGTCGAGCAGCACCTCGCGGCCCACGGTGAGCCGGTTGGGGTGGCTGGCCGGGATCAGGCCGCGGTAGTTCGGGAACTCGCCCTCGATCAGGCGCGTGCTGAGCCGCACCTCGCCGACCTCGAACGAGGCGTCGCGCTCACCGAGGCGGAGGGTGACCTCCTCGGCGTCGCCGAGCAGCCGGCCGAGCTCGCCGAGGGCGCGCGACGGGACGAGGACGCTCTGGCCCTCGGCCAGCACGGACGTGCCGGGCAGGTCGCGCACCGCGAGGCGGTAGGAGTCGGTGGCCACCAGGCGCAGGCCCTCGGGCTCGGCGGCGAGGAGCACGCCGGTGAGGATCGGGCGGGAGTCGTCCGCGGAGGCGGCGGGCACGACCTGGTGCAGGGCGGCGGCGAAGTCGGCGGCCGACAGGGTGACCGCGTCGCCGGCGGGCTCGGCCAGGTGCGGGAACTCGTCGGCGGGGATCAGGCGCAGCGAGAAGTCGGAGCGGCCCGAGGTGATGCGGACCTCCTCGTCGACGACCTCGAAGCTGACCGCGCCGGGCTCGAGCGAGCGCACGATGTCCGACGCCAGCTTGGCGGGGATCACCGCGACGCCGTCGGCCTCGCCGTTGACGGTGGTCGACACCGAGATGGTCAGGTCGAGGTCGCTGCCGGTGACGGTGAGGCGGTCGCCGGCCAGCTCGGCGCGGACGCCGGACAGCACGGGCAGGGCCCCGCCTCGGCTGGCGGCGGCACGGCCGGCGGTGCTGACGGCGTCGGTCAGGACGTCGCGCTCACAACGGAACTTCACAGTGGAGCCTCCCCTCGGAACGAGTCCGGTGGCATGGAGATAGATCGCGATGACAGTAGTAAGGGCTGTGGATTGTGGATCATGCCGCGTTCTCGCAGGTCAGCGGCGCGATCCGCGCGCGCGGCCCGTCCCCAGGGCGGTGGGTGACCGCGCGGCGGACGTCCCGGTGGTGGGACGGGGTGGGGAGAACGCGGCGGTTCTCCACCGTCGGTCCCGCCGTCGCCCACAGGCCCTGTTGACGCGCGCCACCACCGTGCGGGGCGGTGGCGTGGGTCACTCCCCCGCCTTGGTGGTCTCGGGTCGGCGTCGGGCCTCCGTGACCTGGTCGTGGCGGACGACGCTCATTCGCCGGCCTTGATGGTCTCGATCAACTCGGTGACCTGGTCGTAGATCTGGCGGCGCTCCTTCATGAGCGTCTCGATCTTGCGGACGGCGTGGATGACGGTGGTGTGGTCCCGGCCGCCGAAGACGTCGGCGATGGCGGGGTAGCTGAGGTCGGTGAGCTCGCGGCACACGTACATGCCGATCTGGCGGGCGGTCACGAGCGGGCGGCGCCGGCTCTGGCCCTGGATCTCGTCGACGCTGAAGTCGAACATCCGCGAGGTGGCCTCGAGGATGGCGGCGGGCGTGATGGCGCGCTGCTCGCGGTCGCCGAGCACCGGGGCGAGGACCCGCTCGGCCAGGGCGGCCGACAACGGCTCGTCGTTGAGGGTGGAGAAGGCCGCCACCCGGTTGAGGGCGCCCTCGAGCTCGCGGATGTTGGCCGTGATGTTGGTGGCGATGAACTCGAGCACGTCGTCGGGGATGTGCACGCTCTCCTGCTCGGCCTTCTTGCCGAGGATGGCGAGGCGGGTCTCGAGCTCGGGCGGCTGGATGTCGGTGATCAGGCCCATCTTGAACCGGCTGCGCAGGCGCACCTCGAGGGTGGAGATGGCGTCGGGCGGCCGGTCCGAGGACAGCACGATCTGGTTGCCGCTCTCGTGGAGCTGGTTGAAGGTGTGGAAGAACTCCTCCTGGAGCTGCTCCTTGCCCTCCATGAACTGGATGTCGTCGACGAGCAGCACCTCGATCTCGCGGTAGCGCCGCTTGAACTCGTCGGCGGTGCCCGACCGGATCGAGTACACGAACTGGTTGAGGAAGGTCTCGGTGGAGACGTAGCGCACCCGGTAGCTCGGGTAGTGGGTGCGCACGTAGTTGGCGATGGCGTGCAGGAGGTGGGTCTTGCCCAGGCCGCTCTCGCCGTAGATGAACAGCGGGTTGTAGGAGAGCCCCGGCGTCTCGGCCACCTTGAACGCGGCGGCGTGCGAGAAGCGGTTGGACGAGCCCGTGACGAAGGCGTCGAAGGTGTAGCGGGGGTTGACCCGGTCGCGCTGCAGGCGCGGGGCGTGGAGGTCGCCGCTCGGCTCGCCGGCGGGGCCGGCGCCGTCGAGCACCGGGTCGGCGACGGGCAGGACGTCGCCGAGGAGGTCGTCGGCGGCCCGACCCAGGTCGAGGCCCGGGCCGCGCTCGAGGTCGACGACCGTGGCCGCGGACTCGTCGACGCGCAGCTCGACGTCGTAGGGCGGCAGGCCGGCGTCGGCCAGCGCGTCGTGCACGAGGGAGAGGTAGCGGGCCTCGATGCGCTCCTTGGCGAGCGAGCTCGGCACCGACAGCACCAGGCACTCGTCGGTCAGCTCGACCTGCTGCGCGTCCTGGAAGGCCAGGGCCCAGACCGCCCCCGACACCTGGGGACGCAACATGGCGGCGCACTGCTCCCAGACCGACCGCCCGCCCGCCTCGTCGTCACGGTCTCCGTCTGCGATTGCTCCCACCATCTACCTCTCACGGACCGCGGTCCACGTACTCACTCGACGTCCACAGAACCATCCACACCTGTGGAAAAGGTCCGTGGACAAGCCCCGTCCCGAGGGGGAAGCGGATCGGCGCCGGTCGGCGCCCGGCATTGCGATTCCTGGTCGTCCCAGGCACCGTGGAGGTCGGCGACCGACGGCGTCCGGGCAACCTAGCACCGGCGTCCGGGGCCTGCGAACGGTCCTGTGGATGACCGCGTCCTCCCAGGTCAGCACCGGTTTTCCGCGGCTCGGGGCCGCGCCGGGCGCGTCCCGGGGGCCCGACGCAGGGCCGGCGCGGGCCCCGCGGCTTGCCGTTCGCGGGCGCGCGCCTCTAGCGTGGGGAAAACCTGTGTCGTCGGCCTCGTCCCTCGACACGACCGGGCCCCGTGGCCGGCGGTGCGACGGGAGGGTCCCGGTCGACGCCTCCCCGCTCCGGTGCGAGGCCTCCACATTTTCCTCCCCAGGTCGGGCCCAGCGCCCCACCGCCGACAAGAAGGTTGCCCTGTGAAGCGGACCTACCAACCGAACGTCCGGAAGCGGGCCAAGCGCCACGGCTTCCGCCACCGCATGTCCACCAAGGCCGGCCGCCGCATCATCAGCGCACGCCGGCGCAAGGGCCGGGCTCGCCTGTCGGCCTGAGCGCGAAGCGCTGATCCATCGCATCCGTGACCGGACCACGTTCGTCGAACTGGGACGGCGGGGTCGACGGGCCCGGGAGGGGCCGGTGACCATCACCCATCTCCCCGATGGCTCGACCCCGCCGCGCGTCGCGTATTCGGTGGGTCGGCGGGTCGGTCCGGCCGTGGTCCGCAACCGGGTCCGCCGTCGCCTGCGGGCGATCGTCGCCGAGGCCGCCCGCCCCGACTCGGTCCTGCCCCCGGGACCGGGTGCCTACCTGATCAGCGTGCGCCCCGAGGCCGCCGAGCTGCCCTACGAGGCGCTCGACGCGGCCGTGCAGGGCGCCCTGCGGCGGTTGGCGGCCTGATGGCCCGCCTGCTGGCCTGGCTCATACGGGGGTACCAGACCCTCTTCGCCGGCCGGCCCTCCCCCTGCCGCTACGTCCCCACCTGCTCCACGTACGCGCTCGAGGCCATCGAGGCCCACGGCGCGGCCCGCGGCTCGTGGCTCGCCACCCGGCGGCTCCTGCGCTGCCACCCCTTCGCCAGCCACGGCTACGACCCCGTCCCTCCTCCGAAAGCCACCGAGATGCCCCACGGCTACGACACCGCATCCTCGCCCAGGAAGGCCCAGTAGATGTTCGACACGTTCTTCGATGCGTTCGCCAGCGTCCTCAACTTCTTCTTCGTCATCACCGGCGAGTCCTACGGCGGCGCCATCATCCTGCTGACGCTGAGCGTGATGATCATTCTCACTCCGCTCACGCTGAAGGGCACCCGCTCGATGATGCGGATGCAGCGCCTCCAGCCCGAGATGAAGCGGCTCCAGAAGGAGCACAAGGACGACCGCCAGAAGCTCAACGAGGAGCTGATGAAGTTCTACAAGGAGAACAACATCAACCCCCTCGGCGGCTGCCTGCCGCTGCTGGCGCAGATGCCGGTGTTCATCGTGCTGTTCCGCACCCTCCAGGGGCTGTCGGGCAGCATCACCGACGAGGGTTGCCTCAACGGTGCCACCGAGTGCTTCGACCCGAAGCACCTCAACTCGAGCCAGGAGCTCTACACGGCGCTGCGCTCGACGGACCAGATGCTGTGGCTGGGGGTCGACCTCTCGAAGAGCGCCGCCAACGTGTTGTCGAGCGACGGCTTCCTCACCGCACTCCCCTACCTCTTCATGATCCTGTTGGTGCTGATCTCCAGCTACGTCCAGCAGAAGCAGGTGTCGGGCCGCAGCGGGGCCTCCGAGGTCAACCAGCAGCAGCAGATGCTGCTGAAGATCATGCCGGCCTTCATGGCCTTCATCTCGTTCACGCTCCAGGGCGCCCTGGTGCTGTACTTCGTGGTGTCGAACCTCTGGCGGGTCGGCCAGCAGTGGTTCATCGGCCGCCACATCTACGGCAAGGACGAGGACGGCAACCCGATCGAGGTCACCGCCAAGGAGACCACGCCCGCCGAGGACAAGCCCAAGGGCTTCGGCTTCAAGGCCCTCCTCACCGAGCAGGCCGGCAACGCCAAGGCGGCCCGCGAGGACGCCAAGGCGGCCAAGGCCGCGACGCCGGCCAAGAACAGCGGGGCCAAGCCCAAGGGCTCGACCGGTGGTCGAGGCTCGCAGGGCTCCAGCCGCACGAACGGCCGGCCCACCCCGGCCGCCAAGGACGGGGCGGCCAAGGGCGGCTCGAGCGCCGCGAGCGGCGCCTCGCTCCCCCAGCCCAAGCCCCGCAAGAAGAAGAAGAGGTAAGCCCGTGGAATGGGTCGAGACCACCGGACGCACGGTGGAGGACGCCAAGGACGCCGCGCTGGACCAGCTCGGCGTCGACGAGCAGGACGCCGAGTTCGAGATCCTCGAGGAGCCCCGCACGGGGCTGTTCGGTCGGGTCCGGGGCGAGGCCCGGGTGCGCGCCCGGGTGAAGCCCCGCCAGCCGCGGGCCAAGGCCGAGCGCGGCAACCGACGGCGCCGTGACGGCGGGGGCGGCAAGGGCGGCGGCCGTGGCCGCGGCGGCCGCAACCGCAGCGGCGGTGGCGCCAAGGGCGGCGGCGATCGCGAGGACGCCGACGCCACCCCGGCGACCGCACCGGCCGCTCAGGCGGACGACGCCCCGGTCGAGGCCGCCGTGGCCACCCTCACCGAGGAGCCGGCCGCACCGGGCGCCGGGGGCGACCGCACCGGCGGGTCCGGGCGCAACCGGGGCAGTCGGGGCGGCCGGAACCGCAACCGCAAGCCCGCCGGCGACGGCGCCGGCACCAACCGATCGACCGAGCAGGACGCCCCCACCGGGGGTGACGCCACCACCAAGGAGCAGGCGATGACCGAGGACGTGACCGTGCAGGAGCAGGCCGAGATCATCGAGGGCTTCCTCGAGGGCCTCGTGGACGCCTTCGGCGTCGAGGCGTCGATCCGACGCGACCAGGTGGACGACGAGACCATCGAGCTCGACCTCGCCGGCGACGACCTCGGCCTGCTGATCGGCCCCAAGGGCCGCACGCTCTGGGCCATCCAGGAGCTGTCCCGCACCGTCGTGCAGCGCCAGGCCACGGGCACGCACCACGGCCGGGTCCGCATCGACGTGGGCGGGTACCGCCAGCGTCGCAAGGAGGCATTGGTGCGCTTCACCCGCCAGCTCGCCGCCGAGGTGCAGGAGAGCGGCGTGGCCCGCTCCCTCGAGCCCATGGGCGCCGCCGACCGCAAGATCGTGCACGACACCGTGAACGAGATGGACGGCATCGCCACCACGTCGGAGGGCGAGGAGCCCCGCCGCCGCGTGGTCATCGTCCCCGCCGACTGAGCGGGCGCAACCGGTGAGCGCCCTCCAGGACGTCCTGGAACGGGCCCACCGGCTCGGTTTCCTGGGCCCGGGCCCGGTCGACCCCCACGTCGACCATGCCCGGGCCTTTGCGCGTGCGGTGTCGGACGCGCCGGAGCAGGCCGCGGACCTGGGCAGTGGCGGGGGCCTGCCCGCCCTGGTCCTGGTCGAGCACTGGCCCCGGAGCCGCTGGTGGCTGGTGGAGAGCCGTGAGCGTCGGGCCGCGTTCCTGGTCGAGGCCGTGGCGGCGCTCGGCGCCGCCGACCGGGTCGAGGTGTTGCACGGTCGGGCCGAGGACATCGGACGCGACCCGGCGCGCCGGGAGCGCTGCGGGCTCGTGACCGCCCGGTCCTTCGGGCCGCCGCCGGTGACCGCCGAGTGCGCGGCGGCCCTCCTGGTGCCCGGCGGGCTCCTCGTGGTCAGCGAACCGCCGGAGGCCCGGGCCAACCGCTGGCCCCGGGGCCCCCTGGCGCAGCTGGGCCTGGCCCCGGCCCGGACGCTCGAGGGCCCACCCCGGCTCCAGGTGCTCGTCCGCGACGGCGCCTGCCCGGAGGGCTACCCCCGGGAGAGCGGTCGAGCCAAGCGGCGCCCGCTCTGGTAGCTGGCCCCGGCAGGGCGCCGGCGGGGCCGTGGGATGTTTCACGTGGAACAGTCCCCCAGGCGGCGGAGACGGGTGGCGGGATGTTTCACGTGAAACGGTGCGGCCCGGGCGGCCCGGGCGGTGTCCGATTCGCGCCGGGATGTTTCACGTGGAACACTGAGGGCCATGGCGCCTCCGCTGCTCCTCCGGGCCTTCTTCACCCTGGCGACCCGTCCCTTCGCCGTTCTGGAGCTCGGCGGGCGGAGGGTCCTTGACCCGGCGTCGGCCAGCCAGCAGGATGGGCGCGCTATGGAGCCTCGACCCCTGCCTCGCATCATCGCGGTGGCCAACCAGAAGGGCGGGGTGGGCAAGACGACCACGGCCGTCAACCTGGGTGCCTGCCTGGCCGAGCTGGGGTTTCGCACCCTCGTGGTCGACCTCGATCCCCAGGGCAACGCCAGCACCGGCTTGGGCATCAACATCCGCGACCTCGAGGTCTCGATGTACGACGTGCTCCTCGCCGACGCCCGCATGGAGGACTGCGTCGAGGCCACCGGGAACGCCAACCTCTTCGTGGCCCCGGCCAGCCTCGACCTGGCCGGCGCCGAGATCGAGCTCGTCTCGGTCATGAGCCGGGAGCAGCGCCTGGCCAACGCCATCGGCCAGGTCCTCGACGACTACGACTACGTGCTGATCGACTGCCCGCCGTCGCTGGGCCTGCTGACCGTGAACGGGCTCGCTGCGGCCAGTGAGGTCCTGGTGCCCATCCAGTGCGAGTACTACGCCCTCGAGGGCCTCGGCCAGCTCCTGCGCAACGTGGAGCTCGTCCAGCGCAACCTCAACCCCACCCTCGAGGTGAGCACGATCGTGCTGGTGATGTACGACAGCCGCACCACGCTGGCCGCCGACGTGGCCAAGGAGGTGCGCAGCCACTTCGGCGACAAGGTGGCCAAGGTGATGATCCCGCGCACGGTGCGACTCTCCGAGGCCCCGTCCTACGGCCTGCCCATCACCTCGTTCGACCCCGGGTCGAAGGGTTCCCGCAAGTACCGCCTCCTCGCGGCCGAGGTCTCCGGCCGTGAGGCGGTCAAGAGCTGAGCACAGGAGCGATCATGGCGACGCGCAAGGGAGGGCTCGGGCGAGGACTGGGCGCACTCATCCCCACCGAGGTGCCGGTGTCGGCGGGTGGCACCAACCTGCTCGAGA
Source organism: uncultured Microthrixaceae bacterium (assembly GCA_964635055.1). GTDB lineage: Bacteria > Actinomycetota > Acidimicrobiia > Acidimicrobiales > DATDAH01 > JAEUJM01. Next base: position 39,485 of record CAZWMT010000002.1, read on the forward strand.
TCCCCACGAGCGACATCGAGCCCAACCGTTACCAGCCCCGCGAGCACTTCGACGAGGAGACCCTGGCCTCGCTGACCGCCTCGGTCCGCGAGCTCGGCGTCCTCCAGCCCATCCTCGTGCGCCCGGCGGCGGAGCCGGGCCGCTACGAGCTCATCGCGGGGGAGCGGCGCTGGCGGGCGGCCAAGCGGGCCGGCCTGCCGTCGGTGCCCGCCATCGTGCGCGAGGTCGACGACCTCGACTCGCTCGAGCAGGCCGTGGTGGAGAACCTGCACCGCCAGGACCTCAACCCCCTCGAGGAGGCGGCGGCCTACCAGCAGCTCATCGAGGACTTCGACCTCACCCAGGAGCGCCTGGCCGAGCGGGTCGGCAAGAGCCGGTCGGCGGTGGCCAACACCCTGCGCCTGTTCCAGTTGCCGCCGAGCATCCAGAAGCTCGTGGCCGAGGACCAGCTCAGCGCCGGTCACGCCCGGGCCCTGCTCGGCACCCCGGACCGCGCCTTCCAGGAGGGCCTGGCCAAGCGGGCGGTGGCCCAGGGCTTGTCGGTCCGGGAGGTCGAGGACGCCGTGCGCCGGCGGGAGGCGGAGAAGGACGAGGACGAGGCGGCGCCGCCGGCGACGGCGCTGCGACCGGCCGGGCTGCTCGAGCTCGAGGAGTTGCTGGCCAACCACCTCGACACCCGCGTGTCGGTGAGCATGGGTGCCCGCAAGGGGCGCGTGGTCATCGACTTCGCGACCCTCGAAGACCTCGAGCGCATCTACCGCGCCATGGTGCAGGGCCGCCCGGGCGACCCGGAGGACTAAAACCCTCGATCATTGGTCGAGGGTTTTGCCGACGAACCCGCGGCCGCGCGTGAGGGTTTTCCACACCTGTGGCAAACCCTGTGGTCAACCGGCGCTTCCGTGCAGGGGCAAGCACTGTTCTCCCTGGTCAGGCGTGGTTTTCCGACCCCCACAGCCCTCGACCGGAGGTTTGCTGTACAGGGTTGTCGATCTCTAACCGTCGAGCGGGGCGGCCACCCACCCGACCACCGCCCGCACGAGGGCGGCCACGAGGTCGGCGGCACCCTCGACGGCGAGACGAGCCTCGCCCAGCTCGACCTGGACCGCCGGCATGACGGTCTCGCGGAGCACCGGGAGGCGCATGCCGCTCACCGAGCACGTGGTGGCGCCGAAGGCGAGGTCGAGCTCGGCCGCGGCGCGCTCGGCCAGCCGTCGTCCACCGACGGACTCGAAGCCGGGGGAGCGGTAGAAGGCGATCGTGCAGGGCGGGCCCGGGCGCAGGGACAGGCCCACGTAGGCCTCGGCGGCGAACGCGTTGGCATCGGCGGCGAGCACCGAGCCGTCGGGGTGGTGCAGGGCCACGACCACCGCCCCCTCGTCCTGCAGGGCGCGGGCGAGGGCGGTGGCGAGGGCGTCGAGGCCCCCGAACTCGGCCACGACCACCCGCTGGCCGGCGAGGCCCCGGCGGGCCCGCCGCAGGCGCTCGCGCTCGCGCACCTCCGCCTCGGTCGGTGCCGGCGCCGCGGCGCCGGCCGAGCCGGCGCCGACGAGCCGCGCCAGGGCGGCGAGGGTGTCGGGCCCGCAGATGCCGTCGCTCGTGAGGCCGACGTTCTGCTGGAAGTCCTTCAGGGCCTTCGCGCTGTTCGCACCGAAGTACCCGTCCACCCGACCGGCGTCGAAGCCGAGTGCGCCGAGGCGCTGCTGCAGCTCGTGCACGTCGTCGCCCCGCAGCAGCGGCGTCCGGTGGTACAGCAGCCGGTCGCCGAGGCGGTAGCCGGCCTCGACGAGCGCGGACCAGGTCTGCTGGCCGCAGATGCCGTCGACGTGCAGGCCCCGCTGCTCCTGGAACCGGGACACCGCCGCCTCGGTGCCGGGGCCGTAGGTGCCGGGCCCGTCGTCGCCGCAGTCGACCCCGAGCGCGACGAGTCGGCCCTGCAGGTCGCGTACCGGCTCACCGGTCGCGCCGGGACCGAACGGCAGACCCTGGATCACCGGCCGGAGGTTACCGGGGGCGCGACGAGTCCCCCCGCGGGCGGGGGGACTCGGGGCGGTTCAGCGGGGCGGGCTCAGATGAACTCGGACAGCTCCTCGAGGAGCTGGCCCTTGCCCTTGGCGCCCACCAGGCGCTTCACCGGCTCGCCGTCCTTGAAGACGATGAGGGTCGGGATGCTCATGACCTGGTAGTTGCGGGCGGCGCCAGGGCTGTCGTCGACGTTCAGCTTGGCGATCGCGAGCTTGTCGCCGTGCTCGGAGGCGATCTCCTCGAGGATCGGGGCGATCATCTTGCACGGCCCGCACCACTCGGCCCAGAAGTCGACGAGGACCGGTCCCTCGGCGCTGCCGATCTCCTCGTTGAAGGTGGCGTCGGAGAGGGTGGAGATGCCTGCGGCCATGACGAGCCTTTCTGCGGTTTCGTGGGTCCTGGCGGACCCTGATCTTCGCGTACCCCCAACCCGGTGGGGTCCGGTGGCATTCCCGCCGGGGTCGCCGGTGGGGTCAGCGGCGCTCCTCCACGGTGCGGTCGGCCTGGCCGGGCCGGCCGGGACCGTGCAGCGTGAGGTGGGAGAGCTCGGTGTACATCCGGTGCGGGTCGGGGACGTGGTCGAGCGAGGACAGGGCCTGGTCCTGGCCGGCGGTCTCGATGACGAAGCGCCCGTAGCCGAGCACCCGTCCGAGGGGCGACGTCTCGTAGGTCAGGTCGGTGATCTTGCGCAGGGGCATCGCCGCCAGGCGGCGGGTGACGAGGCCCGAGACCTCGAACACCCGCCAGTCCGTGACGTAGAGCGTGTCGAAGCGCCAGTCCGCGAGCTTCCAGCCGAGGCGCAGCCAGAGGTAGATGACGCCGAGCCCGAACAGACCGGTGACCTCGGTCGAGCCGGTCATGCCGAAGAAGATCGAGAGCACCAGCAGGCTGCCGCCCGCCCAGCTCGCCGGGCCGATGAGGACGGCCCAGTGGCGCTTGGTCTCGTAGACGACCGTCTCACCCTCGAGGAGGAACGCGTCCGAGGCGGCGGCGCCCGCGCTCAGTTCAGGAGCTCCTTCAGGAACTCGATCACGCCGTCCCAGATGTCGGACACGACGCTCAGCGCCGAGCTGACCCAGTTGGCCGACTCCGACGGGTTGGTGACGAGCAGGAACAGGCCGATGCCCACCACGATCCCCGGCAGCAGCTTCTTCATGGTCGACTCCGGCGGGTCAGGGATCCTCGTGCTCGGGCGCGAACGCGGACGGGATCGACCCTAGCGGCGGGCCCTGGCGTGCTCGGGGATGGTCGCGGCGCCGGCCGCGGGCGCGTCGGCGCTCAGCCGGCGGCGTGCGCGGCGGCCTCGAGCCACCGCTCGGCGTCGATGGCGGCCATGCAGCCCGAGCCGGCCGCGGTGATGGCCTGGCGGTAGGTGTGGTCCTGCACGTCGCCGCAGGCGAACACGCCGTCCACGTTGGTGGCGGTGCCCGGCCCCGTGATCAGGTAGCCGCTGTCCTCCATGTCGAGCTGGCCCTTGAACAGGTCGGTGTTGGGCTGGTGGCCGATGGCCACGAACACGCCGGTGACGTCGAGGTCGGACACCTCGTCGGTGAGCACGTTGCGCACCTTCAGCTTCTCCACCGAGTGCTCGCCCACGATGTCGTCGACGGTGTGGTTCCAGAGGAACTCGATCTTCGGGTTGGCGAAGGCCCGCTCCTGCATGATCTTCGACGCCCGCAGCTCGTCACGCCGGTGGATCAGGGTGACCTTGGTGGCGAACTTGGTGAGGAACAGCGCCTCCTCGAGGGCGGAGTCGCCGCCGCCGACCACCGCGATCTCGTGCTCGCGGAAGAAGAACCCGTCGCAGGTGGCGCAGGTGGACAGGCCGTGGCCGAGCAGGCGCTCCTCGGCGGGCAGGCCGAGCATCAGCGCCTTGGCGCCGGTCGACACGATGACCGACTGCGCCCGGTAGGTGGGCTCGGCGGCGTCGGGGTCACCGACCCACACGCCGAAGGGCCGGGCCGAGAGGTCGACCTTGGACACCTTCTCGGTGAGCAGGTCGGCGCCGAAGCGCACCGCCTGCTCGCGGAAGCGGGCCATCAGGTCGGGGCCCATGATCCCCTCGGGGAAGCCGGGGAAGTTCTCGACCTCGGTGGTCAGCATCAGCTGGCCCCCGGGCTGGTCGCTCGTCGAGGAGGGCTCGCCCTCGATGACCAGGGGCGAGAGGTTGGCCCGGGCGGTGTAGATGGCCGCGGTGAGGCCCGCGGGGCCCGAGCCGATGATGATCACGTTGCGCACGTCGGAGCTGCTCATGGCAGGCGAAACCTCGGGTGGGGGAGGGCTATTCCGTGGCGTCGGCGGGGCCGTAGCGCTTGGACCACAGCCAGGCGCCCACACCGACGAAGAGCAGGCCCACGATGCCGTGGGCCACCCAGACACCGCCCGGTGCGTAGACGTTCACGAAGCGCACGAGGCCCACGATGAACAGGACGAGGGCGGCGGTGCCGAGCATCGTGGCCAGGAAGCCGAAGACGACGGCCCGGGCGAAGCGGATGGCCGGCCCGGTGGTCTTCTCCCGGACCTGGTCGACCAGGTTGACGATCTGGTCGGTGGCCTTGGCCGGCCAGTCCTCGGCCGGCGTGCCGGCGCCCCCGGGCGCGGTGGGTCGGGGCGCGGGCCCGATCGGCTCGGTCATGGCGGCCAACCCTACCCATCCGGGCTGACCGGAGGGAACGGGGGGGACGGCGCCGCCGCGGTCTCGGCGGCGCCGTCCCCCCCGTGTCAGTGCTCGAACCGGACCCGGGGGAGCACCCGGTCCAGCCAGCCGGGGAGCCACCAGTTGCGGTCGCCGAGCAGGCCCATGAGCGAGGGCACGAGCATCATCCGCACGACGGTGGCGTCGAGGGCCACCGCGACCGCGAGGGTCATGCCGAGCTCGGTGGGCGGGATGGGGCCCGTCACCCCGAACGCCACGAACACCACGATCATGATGAGGGCGGCGTTGGTGATGGGCCGGCCGGTGCGGGCGATGCCCTCGCGGATGGCGAGCGCGGTGTCGCCGGTGGCCTCGTAGCGCTCCCGGATCGCGGCCAGCAGGAACAGCTGGTAGTCCATCGAGAGCCCGAAGAGCAGGGCGAAGAAGAACAGCGGCGCCCAGGCGTCGACGAAGCCCTGGTGGTCGATGCCGATGAGGCCGGCGCCGATCCCGTGCTGGAACACGATGGCGGCGAAGCCGAAGCTGGCGCCGACGCTGATCAGGTTCAACACGATCGAGGACAGCGCGACGGTCAGGCTGCGGAACACCACGAGGAGCAGCAGGAAGGCCACGAGCATGATCAGGCCCACGGCGAGCGGCGCCCGGCCGAGCAGCACCGAGGTGAGGTCGTGGTTCTGGGCCGCAGGGCCGCCCACGAGGGCCTCGGGCACCTCGGCCGCGACCTCCTCGCGGAGGCGCTCGACGAGGTCCGAGGTGGCCTGGTCGTCGACCGCGGTCGTCGGGATCACCCGGACGACGGTGCGGCCCGAGGCGGCGGGCTCGGCCACGATCCGGGCGTCGGCCACGCCGGCGTCGGCCGTGGCGAGGGCCACCACCGCTTCGGCGTCCTGGGCGGGCACGGTCACGTAGAGCGGGGCGGCGGCGCCGGGGCCGAAGGCCTCGACCACGAGCTCGTAGCCGTCCCGGCTCGAACGGCCCTCGTCGACGACGCGGGCGCCGGGCATGCCGAGGCGCAGGCCGAGGGCGGGGGCGGCGAGGCCGAGCAGGAGGAACAGGCCGATGGCCAGGGTGGCGCCGGGCCGGCGCAGGGCCCGGCCGGTCCAGCGGGCCCAGCGGCCCTCGGCGGCGCGGTCGGGGTCGTCGTGGCCCTTGGCCACCAGCACCCGGTCGCCCATGGCGAGGAGCACGGCGGGCAGCAGGGTCAGCGAGGCCAGCGCGGTGGCGGTGACCGAGAGCATCATGCCGAGGGCCATGGCCCGGAAGACCATGATCGGCACGACGAGCACCGCGGCCAGCGAGAGCACGACGGTCAGGGCGGAGAGGAACACGGCCTTGCCCGAGGTCGCGAGGGTGCCGACCATGGCGTCGATCGGGCCGCGCCCGTCCTCGCGCTCCTCTCGGTACCGGGAGACGATGAACAGGCTGTAGTCGATGCCGACCGCGAGGCCGATCATCATCGAGAAGTTCATGGACCAGACCGACAGCGGGGTCAGGCCGGTGAGCAGGTGCAGGGCGGCGAAGCCGACGGCGATGCCCGCCACGGCGAGGATGAGGGGCAGGCCGGCGGCGACCGCCGAGCCGAAGGCGATGAACAGCAGGATGATCGTGGGCAATCCCGAGACCAGCTCGGCGAGGTGCAGGGCCTCCTCGTTGGTCTCGTTGAAGTCGCTCCACACCGGCCATTCGCCGGTGACCTCGACCCGGGCCCCCTCGGGGACCTCGAGCTCGCCGACGTGGTCGATGAGCGCGCCGGCGGACTCGGGCAGGCCGGCGTCCTCGGTGGCCTCGAGGCCCACGGGGATCAGGACCGTGCGTCCGTCGGGCGACACCAGGCCGGCCTCGGCGGGCTGGGCCAGGGGGTCGACCACGGCGGTGGCGCCCGGCGCGCCGTCGAGGTCGGTGACCACGGCCTGCACGCCCGCCGGGTCCTCGGCGATCGGGGTGTCCTGGTGGTACACGACGATCGCGGACTCGGCGCCGAGCCGGGGGAAGTCCGCCCGCAGCTCGTCGCGGACCTGCTGGGCGGTGGAGCCCTGCGCCTCCCACCCGGCCCCCGAGAGCGCGCCGGACAGGGTGATGGCGAGGGGGGCGGCCAGGAGCACGACCGCGAGCCAGACCAGCATCACCGCGCGGCGCCGGCGGCCGGCGAACCGGGCCAGCGCGCCGAACCAGCCGTGGCCCTGGACCAGGCCGTCGGGGGTGGGCTCGCCGGCGCCGTCGGGCCCGGTCGGAGCAGGGCCCTGGGGGTCGGGGCCAGGTGAGGTGCGGTCGTCGATCACGGTCATGACGAGCGAGTCTATATACCCCTAGGGGTATCTGCAACAGGTACCCCTAGGGGTATCAGCGGCGGGCGGGGGTGCATAAGCGGTGGCAGCGGTGGGTAGGCCCCGGCCGTTCTAAAACCCCCCCAAAATGATTGTTTGCGCACACATAGACAGCGTTGTATAGTGGTTGATGCGGCGTTGATCTCCGGAGTGGGTGGCTCTGTTGATCTGCGGAGCGGTGGTTTTGGGTGGTCCACCTGCTTCGGGCCTCATCCGACGACGATCAGAGAGGATTTCGTTCCCCATGGCGCGACCATCCAACAAGTCCCCCGACGAGAAGGTGCAGGCCGTGCTCGCCGTGCTCGCCGGGCGTCGCACGGCGGCGGAGGTCGCCCGTGATCTCGAGATCTCCGAACAGAGCATCCACAACTGGAAGCGCAGCTTCCTCGACGCCGGCCGGGGATCCTTCGAACGTACGGCGGGCCCGCCGAGCAGCCGTGAGGCGGAGCTCGAGGCCGAGAACGAGGAGCTCAAAGCGGCACTCGGGGAGGCCTACCTGAAGCTCCGCCTCGTGGAGCGGGGCCGTGGGGCGGGAGCCCTTTCGGACGCACGCGCCGACGAGGGCTGGCACGCCACGTCCGTCGGGTGACGAACGCTTTTCCTAAAGCGGAGTTTTAGTCCGCCGACCAAGAGAGCATCTACAACCTCCCCGAAGGAAGGTGCGATGTTCTCCCACCGCAGCCCGCAGCGCACGGCGGCGCAACCGCCGAGCGACCGACACCCCGGTCGTCAACATCGTCCGGCACTCCGTCTGATCCTGGCGGTCGCCGGCGTGGCCCTGTCGGCGCTCTGGCTGCCGACCACCGTCAGCGCCCAGGCGGTCGGTGGCCTCGAGCTGTCGACCACCGTGTACGTCGGCCAGGACGCCGGCGTCGGTTGTCCCGGTGACGAGGGCATCGTCGCCATGGCCGACACGCCGGCTACCTGGTGCTTCGACCTGCACAATGGCACGGACACGAACCTCGCCGGCGTCACGATCGATGTGGCGGGCCTCGACATCGACCAGACCGACCTCGAGCTCGTGGGCGGCGGCTCGGTCGCCGATGCGCTGGCGTTGGTCGCGCCGGGTGCGGACGTCCACCTGTACTACGAGAGCGACGTGACGTCCTCCCTGCTGGCGGTCGCCGACGCAGGTGGTGTCCCGGCCGACCAGGCCGGTGACCCCATCGTCGATGCGGAGCCGGTCACGGCGACCGACGGCGCGGGCGTGGCGTTGGCCGGGCTCACCATCGACAAGTCGGTGTACGGCGGGCACGACGCCGGCGCGGGATGCCCCGGGGACGATCGGGTCGTCGGGGACGAAGGCGACGAGATCACCTTCTGCTTCGAGGTGGCCAACTCGGGTGACACGACCTTGGCCCCCGTCTCCGTCGACGACGCCGACCTCGGCCTCACCGACGCGGACATGACGGTGCTCTCCGGCGACCTCTCCTCGATGGCGCCCGGAGACGTCGCGGTGCTCTACCTCGAATCCACGGTCGAGGGGGATCTGACCAACACCGCCACCGTGGAGGGGCAGGCAGTGGACGAGGCCGGTGACCCGCTGGCGGTCGACGGCGGCCCGGTCGTGGCGGAGGACACGGCACTCGTCGACGAGGGCGGGCCCGAGCTCACCCTCGAGAAGACCGTCTACCGGGGCCACGACGCGGGGGCGGGCTGCCCGGGCGAGGATTCGGTCGACGTCGTCCACGAGGGCTCCGTCACCTATTGCTTCTCCGTGACCAACTCGGGCGACGCGATCCTGGCGCCGGTCGAGATCGACGACCTCGACCTCGGGCTCACCGGCGCCGACATGACGGTGCTGTCCGGGGACCTGTCGTCCATGGCGCCCGGGGACACCGCTGTCCTCTACCTCGAGCAGACCGTCGACGGGGACCTGGCCAACACCGCGCAGGTGGAGGGCATCGCCGTCGACGAGGCGGGCGACCCGATCGCCGGCGTGGAACCGGTCGTCGACGACGACACGGCCGAGGTCCGCGAGGTGACCGCCGGGGTCTCGCTCGTGACCGAGGTGCTCGATCCCTACACCGAGACCTACGTTGACGCCGACGATGACGAGGGCACGGCGGGCAGCAACGACCCGAGTGCCGCGATCCTCGGGGTGGGCGACACCGCCGACTTCCGCTTCGGCGTCGCCAACACCAGCGACGTCGACCTGACGGAGGTGACCCTGGAGGCACCGCAGTGCGACGAGCCGCCGACGTACCTCGACGGCGACGAAGGGGAGCCGGAGCTCCTCGAGCCCGAGGAGGAATGGCACTTCACCTGCGCCGTGGCCGAGGTCGAGGAAGGGTTCGTCCTGGAGGCCGTGGCGGGGGCCAAGGTCGACGGTGAGCCGGACGCAGCTGCCCCGGACGGCGCGGGCAAGGCCGAGTTCGCCGAGGTCCAGGTCGCCGACGTGGCCATCGAGACCCTGGTGCAGGATCCTGGAACCGGCGACTTCGGGGACACCGCGGTCATCGAGCCAGGCGCCGATGCCGTGTTCCAGGTTCTCGTGGAGAACACCGGTGAGGTGCCGTTGGGCGAGTTGGTGGTCACCGACGAGGAGGCGCCGGATTGTGACCGGACGGGCGACGAGGTCCTCGCGCCGGGTGACAGCCTGGCTGTCTACGAGTGCACGGTGACCGAGGTCGAGGGAGGCTTCGTCAACGTGAGCTCCGTCTCGGGCGCACCAGTGGACGACGCCGGCGATCAGGTGGCGGATCTCGTCATTGCGGAATCCTCGGCCGTGGTCACGACGGCGGCCGCGGCCGAGCCGGAGCTCGTCATCGACAAGTCCCTGGCGAGCGCCGACCCGGAGGCCCAGAACGCGGTCTGGCTGATCACGGTGGCCAACGACGGGGCAGCGCCCGTCACCGAGCCCATCGTCGTGGTCGACGAGCTCCCCTCCGAGCTCGAGCTGGTTCAGACGGACGGCGAGGGCTGGGTGTGCCAGGCGTCTGCCGCCGAGGTCCGCTGCGCCACCGACGCCGACCTCGATCCGGGCGCCGCGGCGGCGCCGCTGCGCCTGGACACGCTGGTCAGCGCGGCTCCCGGCTCCGCCGTCACCAACGTCGCCTACGTGGACGGCGCCGACGGCTCGGCGGTCCGCGACACCGCCGTCCTGAGCGTGTCGGGGTCGAATGACGACCCGACGCCCGTGGACTACGGCGTCACGCCGGCGCCGTCCGGCAGCCTGCCTCGCACCGGCGCCGTCGCCGTGGTCAGCCTGGTCGCCCTTGGTGCCCTTCTGGTTGGGGCGGGCAGCCTGCTGACCGGCGCCTCCCGACGGCGATAGGGAGGTGACGAGAAGCGCCGGGCCGGGGGCGGGTGGGGTGCACCACCCGGCCCGGCGCGATCTCGTGGGACTCAGTTGGCGTACAGGACCTCGGCGCAGTCGTTGATGCGGTCGACCTCGTCCGGGTGGTCCTCGATCAGTTGGGTGGCGGTCTCGGTCAGCTCGGCGAGGCGGGCGTTCACCTCATTGACCGCCTCCGGCGACGGGTCGGCGCGCATGTCGGCCATGAGTTGGGCGACCTCGTCGATCTCCTCGCAGTAGGCGGTGACCTCGGGGCTCGCCTCCTCCGTGCCCACGTCGTTGGTGGCCCCGTCGATGGTCGTGGCGCTGCCGGCCTCGGTGGTCGCGGTGGTGTCCGAGCCCGTGGTGGGCGAGGTGCCCTCGCTGGAGTCCGACGGCTCGGTGGCGCTGGTCGTCTCGGTCGGGTCGTCCGCGTCGCTCGAGCACGCGGCGCCGCTCAGGACCAGCGCCCCCGCCAAGACGGCGCCGGCGAGCCGAGTGCGCCGACGGCGGCCGACAGGGAAGGGTGGGGTTGTCGCAGTGAGTGCCATGCGAGGACTCTAACTCCGATTAGCCCGAAGTTTCCATGATCTCTTGTTGACATGCGGCAGATGGCCGTAGCCGACCGTCCTGGCCGGGGGCGGGATCTGGGGCCACGTAGACAGTCTCTCAACAGATTCTCAATCTCATCTGAAATCTCTACTTGATTTTGAGATTGGAACCTGTGTTAGGGTCTGCCCGGGTCGGAGTCCGGCGGGCACCCTTGGGCGCTTTTCGGTCATCGGCACATCGCAACGGACTGCGACGACCGAGCGCAGCCGCAAGTCAACATGGAGGAAGCACACATGAGGCGACACAAGCGTGTTGCGCTAGTGAGCAGCATCGTGGGCGCAATGGTCGCCCTCGTACTGCCGCTGGCACTCACATCGCCTGCGTCGGCGGCCGCGAACAACACGGTGACGGTCACCAAGGTTGTCAACGGAACGCCGACGGAGGCAGGAAACATCGAGGTCGTGGTCCAGTGCGGCGCGAACGTGCAGACCCTGACCTTCCCGCCGACCGGCGGTACCCAGTCCGCGTCGATCCCGAGCAACCTCAACTCCTGCACCGTTCAGGAGACCGAGGACCGCGGGGCCGATGACGGCGCCGGGCCCAACTCCACCGCCATCCAGGCAGTGAGCGCGACGGCCGCGATCCAGATCCCGGACGCCAACGACGCCACGCTGGGGGCCCAGATCGTGTTCGACAACAACGGCGGCCAGCTCGCCAGCGTTGGGATCACGAACACCTACGTGCCGGCCCAGTTCAACACCGTCAACGTCACCAAGACCGTTGCCGGTGATGCGCCCGCCAACGCGTTCTTCCGCATCGACGTGGTTTGCGGGCCGGACACCTACTCGGCGCTCTTCACCGCCGCGGGTGGTACGCAGGCACTGAAGGTGCCGGCCGATGGGCTCCACAACAGCTGCACCGCAGCGGAGACGGTCCGCGAGCCCACCCAGCCGGTGGCCGTGGCCCCGTTCGTGGAGACCACGATCGACGGCACGATCGTCGCCGTCGGGCAGACGCGTCCGGTCGCCGGCGGCGCCTTCACGGGAGCCAACCAGACCCGTGCCGTCAACGTGAAGAACCGGTACGTCAGCCCGAACCCGCTCAACACCATCACGGTGACCAAGCGGGTGCGTGGAAACGTGACCCAGGGGACCAAGTTCTACGTCACCGCGGTCTGCTCGCAGGCGGCCGGCGACCCCAACGTCCCTGGACCCTCGGTCGAGACGCACGAGTTCCCCCAGACCGGCGGGACCTACCAGTTCCAGGTCTCCCGTGAGCTGCGGGACTGCATCGTGTTCGAGAGCAACATCGACGGGGATCCCTTCTTCCCGCCGGACGTGATCGACCTCGACTGGCAGGCCGTCGTGCCTCCCGGTGCGGGCACGCTCATCTCGGCGACCGACGGCGGCGTCCTGTTCCAGTTCGCCCCCGGCGGGAACCACGGCGTCGAGGCGACCCTCACCAACCGTTACGCCAGCGAGTTCGGCGTCAACGCCATCAACATCAGCAAGGTGACCACCGGCACGGTGCCGGCCGGCGAGCTGTTCCTCGTCGAGGTCAACTGCCAGGGCGAGGACTTCGCATCGCAGAACTTCACGCAGTTCGTCCTGTTCGGTGCGGGCCAGCCCCAGACCCAGCAGGTCGTCCAGCCGGCCAGCCCGCACTTCGGTGCGAACGACTGCCTCGTGCGTGAGACCGTCAGCGGTGGCGCCCAGTCGGTGAACTACGCGGCGACCGCTGATGCGGCGGACGTGCTGTTCACCATCCTGCAGCCGCCCCCGGGTACTGGCTCGGTCAATGTCAACTGGCCGCTCAACCCGGCGCCCGTGGGCCCCGATGGTGTGGCCAGCGAGCTCAACGTGACCATCACCAACCGCTTCCCGGACACGCCGCTCGGCGCTGACAACACCCTCCGGATCAAGAAGCGCTTCCGTGGCGACATCCCGGGTGCGGCCAACGCCGTGGTCCGGGTCCGTTGCTCCGGCGGTGGCATCACCGAGGAGCGCCTGCTCACCTTCACCGACCAGACCCCGGTCGACCTGTCGATCCCGGCCAACCGCAACAACTGCGTCGTGCGGGAGATCGACAACGGCGGTGCGTCGAGCGTGGAGTACTTCGCCACCTCGGCCACCGGTGACGCCACCTACGGCCCGAACTCCGGCCGCATCGAGTTCGGCACCGGCGGTGGTGAGAGCGGCAAGGTCCGCATCACGAACCGCTTCCCGGGTACCTGCCCGCCGGGCGGTCCGAAGTACTGCTGACCGCCTAGGTCGGCCCCCGTCCCTGCCCCCCGCACGGGCAACCCGATCTCCTGGGGGGGACGGGGGCCAGCACCGGGCCCCTGCGAGGCAACCGCCTCGCAGGGGCCCCCGGCCACCCTCCTCTGCCGCCTGCCCTCGTCTGCAGTCGGCAGAGCCTCGCGATCGCCCCACAGGGAAGGCGGGATGACGACGAACCGTGCGCCAGGCGCCGACGATCGAACCGATGGGCCGGCGGCGCAGCTGCTCGTGTTCGGCGACCTGAGCATCGACCTCCTCGCCTACGAGGTGAAGGTCGCCGGCAAGGTCGTCGAGCTGAGCCGACGCGAGCTCCAACTGCTGATCTGCCTGGCCAGCACCCCGAGGAAGACCTTCGCGCCGACCGAGCTCCTGGAGATCGTCTGGGACACGACCGGCGAGGGTGAGGCCCTCGACACCGTGCGCGAGCACATCTACCGGCTTCGCAAGAAGCTCGAGCAGGATCCCGGCCAACCGGAGCGCATCGTGACGGTGCGAGGGTTCGGCTACCGGTTCGAGCCGTGAGCACGAGCATGACCGTGCGCCATCCCAGGGACGGGGCCGCACGCTGAACTGGGGCCGCCGGCCCCACGAACGCAGCGAGGGCAGGTCACCCGTGAAGGTGGTGTCCGTTCACCGACACTCCGACGCCGGCGAGCCGTTCCACGAGTTCGGTCGCGGTCACGGCGGTGAGGTCGCTGACTTGCTGGCCGCGATGATCGGCTTCGTCGTCCACAGCGCGCTCGACGTGCTGTGGCACATCCCGGGACGTTCGGTCGTCGCGGGTCACCCGCGGGCGTACTGACGACGCGCGTCGGAGCGTGGACGGAATCCCAGAGCTTGAGCCGAACGGGGCGCCACCACGGGCACCGGGCGGCGGCGCCGCTCGCGTGCCGTCAGCGGGGCGCCAGGAGACGTCGGCGGATGGACGTGCCTCGAGATTCAGGTGGGCTCTGGCACCGGCGTGGAGACCTCGCTCGTCGTCTCGCACCGCACGCACAGCAGTCGGGAACCTTCGGAGTCGTCGAGCGGCCCGATCCACCGGTGCCAACCATCGGGACACGAGGCGGGCTCGACGCTGGGCGACCCTTCCGCAGCGAGGCGATCTGACCCCCGGATCGCCTCGTGCACAGCGGTGCCCAGTGCGATCTCCAACGTGGCTCCTGTGCCTCGGTACGTTCCAGCGCTCGAGGTGAGCTCGACCGTCATCGGACCCCCGCCGCTCGAACTCGGAAGGATCGCCACGTCCCCGTCGATCAGACCCTCCAGCACCCGACTGGTGGTGCCCGGTCGCGGCAGGGAGGGGGCGACGCCGACACTCCTGACCGAGACGGCCTCGTCCAGCACCTCCGCGGCGCCACTTCGGAGTGCGGCAAGGAGGGCCGGAGCGTCCCACTGCTCCGGATCCGAGGGAACGGCCCCAGGATGCGGTGCGACACTGGCGCAGACGACGTGCATGGTGACCCGAAACACGTGCGCCGCGGGCAACTGCTGCTCCGTCGTCACGTCACACCGCCCTTCTTCGCGTGTCGCATCAGGCCGTTCGGTGCTGCTGCTCGCCGACGTGGGGTTCCGTCGATTCGCGCCACCACCGACCACGTCGAACATCGCCCCTATCGTGACGCGGACCGAGCGTACGCCCTGTGAAAAGTGGCAGTCAACCAGAGACGCAACCTGAGTTGATATCGGGTTGTCACACCGTTGCCGCGGCGACGTGAATCGGCCCGCCGTCACCGTGCCTCTCCTGCACCTATCACAAGCCTGAGTTCAAACCCTCGACCTCTGGCAGCACGCCTGGTCGGCAGTGACGTCGGGCCCTACAACTGCTGGACGGGCACGACCTCGCGACAGGTGTCGCCGCCCGTGCCCGGGGACCCTGGGGCGACGAGCCAGAGCCGACGGCCGGAGCCTGGGGCGGCCTCGACGTAGACCAGGCCCTCCTCGCCGTCCACCGTGGCCCGGCCGAGGAGGGTGGTCGGCACGGGGAAGTCGTCCTGGCACGCCGGGTCCTCGCCGACCGCTTCGGGCCGGGGCTCGAGCACGAGTCGGCCCCGAACCGCCGCGGCGAGGTCGTCGCCCTTGGCGAAGGTGCCGAGGGTGGGCAGCGACGGGTCGATCCCCGACCCGGTGGCGGCCGACGTCGCCCCGGGACCGGTCGTGGTGGGGGACGGGTCGCCGCCCTCGAGGGCCGAACCGTCGTCCTGGGCCTCGGGCCGGGCCGCGTCGCCCGCACCGTCGGCGGCGTCACCGCCGGCGCTGTCGGCCGCCTCGTCGGTGGCGGACTCGGCGGTGGAGGCGGCCTCGTCGTCCCCGGCCCCGGACTCGCTCGCCACCCGGGCCAGGCCGGCGGCGACGAGGGCGACCAGCACGAGCCCGGCCGCGACCGAGAGGATCACGGTGCCGACGGGCCGGGAGCGGCGGGCGCGGGCAGCGGCGAGGTCGGCGGGTGGCGGGGGGGCGGTGGGTGGCGGGGGGGCGGTGGGTGGCGAGGCGGCGGCGGCCGGTGGCGCCACGCGGCGGGCCTCGGCCAGGGCGGCGGCGAGGTGGGCCTCGCGCACGACGGGGTCGACGAGCGGCACCGGGCCGCCCACGGCCCGGGCCACGGCCCGCAGCTGGACGAGGCGTGCCGCCAACCGGGGGTCGGACGCGACCCGGTCGACCTCCGCGGGGGAGGCCTCGCCGTCCAGCACGGCGGAGACGAGCAGGTCGTCCGGCGTCGGGTCCACGTCGCTCATGGCTCCCTCCTCAGACGTCCGTCGGGCCCCTCCTGGTTCCCGGCGGTGTCACCGACCGGTGCGATCTGCCCCGCGAGGGCGGCGCGACCTCGGGCGATGCGGGACCGGACGGTGCCCGGCGGGATGCCCAGGGTCTCGGCGATCTCGGCGTAGTCGAGCTGGCAGAGGTCGCGCAGCACGACCGGCGCCCGGAACTCGATCGGCAGGGTGGCCAACGCCGCATCGACCTCGAGGCGGTCGGCGACGGCGTCGGCGACCGCAGGGCCCGGGTCCGCGGCGGGCCCGGCGCCGGTGCCCGTCGCGCCCGGGTCGGGTCGGTCGTCGCCCAGCCCCTCCGTGGGGACCGGCCGGCGTCCCCGGCGGCGGAGCTCGTCGAGGCAGGCGTTGGTCGCCACCCGGTACGACCAGGTGGTGAACGCCGCCCGCCCGTCGAACCGGGGCAGGCCGCGGACCGGCGGCGCCGCTGCGCCTGGACACGCTGGTCAGCGCGGCTCCCGGCTCCGCCGTCACCAACGTCGCCTACGTGGACGGCGCCGACGGCTCGGCGGTCCGCGACACCGCCGTCCTGAGCGTGTCGGGGTCGAATGACGACCCGACGCCCGTGGACTACGGCGTCACGCCGGCGCCGTCCGGCAGCCTGCCTCGCACCGGCGCCGTCGCCGTGGTCAGCCTGGTCGCCCTTGGTGCCCTTCTGGTTGGGGCGGGCAGCCTGCTGACCGGCGCCTCCCGACGGCGATAGGGAGGTGACGAGAAGCGCCGGGCCGGGGGCGGGTGGGGTGCACCACCCGGCCCGGCGCGATCTCGTGGGACTCAGTTGGCGTACAGGACCTCGGCGCAGTCGTTGATGCGGTCGACCTCGTCCGGGTGGTCCTCGATCAGTTGGGTGGCGGTCTCGGTCAGCTCGGCGAGGCGGGCGTTCACCTCATTGACCGCCTCCGGCGACGGGTCGGCGCGCATGTCGGCCATGAGTTGGGCGACCTCGTCGATCTCCTCGCAGTAGGCGGTGACCTCGGGGCTCGCCTCCTCCGTGCCCACGTCGTTGGTGGCCCCGTCGATGGTCGTGGCGCTGCCGGCCTCGGTGGTCGCGGTGGTGTCCGAGCCCGTGGTGGGCGAGGTGCCCTCGCTGGAGTCCGACGGCTCGGTGGCGCTGGTCGTCTCGGTCGGGTCGTCCGCGTCGCTCGAGCACGCGGCGCCGCTCAGGACCAGCGCCCCCGCCAAGACGGCGCCGGCGAGCCGAGTGCGCCGACGGCGGCCGACAGGGAAGGGTGGGGTTGTCGCAGTGAGTGCCATGCGAGGACTCTAACTCCGATTAGCCCGAAGTTTCCATGATCTCTTGTTGACATGCGGCAGATGGCCGTAGCCGACCGTCCTGGCCGGGGGCGGGATCTGGGGCCACGTAGACAGTCTCTCAACAGATTCTCAATCTCATCTGAAATCTCTACTTGATTTTGAGATTGGAACCTGTGTTAGGGTCTGCCCGGGTCGGAGTCCGGCGGGCACCCTTGGGCGCTTTTCGGTCATCGGCACATCGCAACGGACTGCGACGACCGAGCGCAGCCGCAAGTCAACATGGAGGAAGCACACATGAGGCGACACAAGCGTGTTGCGCTAGTGAGCAGCATCGTGGGCGCAATGGTCGCCCTCGTACTGCCGCTGGCACTCACATCGCCTGCGTCGGCGGCCGCGAACAACACGGTGACGGTCACCAAGGTTGTCAACGGAACGCCGACGGAGGCAGGAAACATCGAGGTCGTGGTCCAGTGCGGCGCGAACGTGCAGACCCTGACCTTCCCGCCGACCGGCGGTACCCAGTCCGCGTCGATCCCGAGCAACCTCAACTCCTGCACCGTTCAGGAGACCGAGGACCGCGGGGCCGATGACGGCGCCGGGCCCAACTCCACCGCCATCCAGGCAGTGAGCGCGACGGCCGCGATCCAGATCCCGGACGCCAACGACGCCACGCTGGGGGCCCAGATCGTGTTCGACAACAACGGCGGCCAGCTCGCCAGCGTTGGGATCACGAACACCTACGTGCCGGCCCAGTTCAACACCGTCAACGTCACCAAGACCGTTGCCGGTGATGCGCCCGCCAACGCGTTCTTCCGCATCGACGTGGTTTGCGGGCCGGACACCTACTCGGCGCTCTTCACCGCCGCGGGTGGTACGCAGGCACTGAAGGTGCCGGCCGATGGGCTCCACAACAGCTGCACCGCAGCGGAGACGGTCCGCGAGCCCACCCAGCCGGTGGCCGTGGCCCCGTTCGTGGAGACCACGATCGACGGCACGATCGTCGCCGTCGGGCAGACGCGTCCGGTCGCCGGCGGCGCCTTCACGGGAGCCAACCAGACCCGTGCCGTCAACGTGAAGAACCGGTACGTCAGCCCGAACCCGCTCAACACCATCACGGTGACCAAGCGGGTGCGTGGAAACGTGACCCAGGGGACCAAGTTCTACGTCACCGCGGTCTGCTCGCAGGCGGCCGGCGACCCCAACGTCCCTGGACCCTCGGTCGAGACGCACGAGTTCCCCCAGACCGGCGGGACCTACCAGTTCCAGGTCTCCCGTGAGCTGCGGGACTGCATCGTGTTCGAGAGCAACATCGACGGGGATCCCTTCTTCCCGCCGGACGTGATCGACCTCGACTGGCAGGCCGTCGTGCCTCCCGGTGCGGGCACGCTCATCTCGGCGACCGACGGCGGCGTCCTGTTCCAGTTCGCCCCCGGCGGGAACCACGGCGTCGAGGCGACCCTCACCAACCGTTACGCCAGCGAGTTCGGCGTCAACGCCATCAACATCAGCAAGGTGACCACCGGCACGGTGCCGGCCGGCGAGCTGTTCCTCGTCGAGGTCAACTGCCAGGGCGAGGACTTCGCATCGCAGAACTTCACGCAGTTCGTCCTGTTCGGTGCGGGCCAGCCCCAGACCCAGCAGGTCGTCCAGCCGGCCAGCCCGCACTTCGGTGCGAACGACTGCCTCGTGCGTGAGACCGTCAGCGGTGGCGCCCAGTCGGTGAACTACGCGGCGACCGCTGATGCGGCGGACGTGCTGTTCACCATCCTGCAGCCGCCCCCGGGTACTGGCTCGGTCAATGTCAACTGGCCGCTCAACCCGGCGCCCGTGGGCCCCGATGGTGTGGCCAGCGAGCTCAACGTGACCATCACCAACCGCTTCCCGGACACGCCGCTCGGCGCTGACAACACCCTCCGGATCAAGAAGCGCTTCCGTGGCGACATCCCGGGTGCGGCCAACGCCGTGGTCCGGGTCCGTTGCTCCGGCGGTGGCATCACCGAGGAGCGCCTGCTCACCTTCACCGACCAGACCCCGGTCGACCTGTCGATCCCGGCCAACCGCAACAACTGCGTCGTGCGGGAGATCGACAACGGCGGTGCGTCGAGCGTGGAGTACTTCGCCACCTCGGCCACCGGTGACGCCACCTACGGCCCGAACTCCGGCCGCATCGAGTTCGGCACCGGCGGTGGTGAGAGCGGCAAGGTCCGCATCACGAACCGCTTCCCGGGTACCTGCCCGCCGGGCGGTCCGAAGTACTGCTGACCGCCTAGGTCGGCCCCCGTCCCTGCCCCCCGCACGGGCAACCCGATCTCCTGGGGGGGACGGGGGCCAGCACCGGGCCCCTGCGAGGCAACCGCCTCGCAGGGGCCCCCGGCCACCCTCCTCTGCCGCCTGCCCTCGTCTGCAGTCGGCAGAGCCTCGCGATCGCCCCACAGGGAAGGCGGGATGACGACGAACCGTGCGCCAGGCGCCGACGATCGAACCGATGGGCCGGCGGCGCAGCTGCTCGTGTTCGGCGACCTGAGCATCGACCTCCTCGCCTACGAGGTGAAGGTCGCCGGCAAGGTCGTCGAGCTGAGCCGACGCGAGCTCCAACTGCTGATCTGCCTGGCCAGCACCCCGAGGAAGACCTTCGCGCCGACCGAGCTCCTGGAGATCGTCTGGGACACGACCGGCGAGGGTGAGGCCCTCGACACCGTGCGCGAGCACATCTACCGGCTTCGCAAGAAGCTCGAGCAGGATCCCGGCCAACCGGAGCGCATCGTGACGGTGCGAGGGTTCGGCTACCGGTTCGAGCCGTGAGCACGAGCATGACCGTGCGCCATCCCAGGGACGGGGCCGCACGCTGAACTGGGGCCGCCGGCCCCACGAACGCAGCGAGGGCAGGTCACCCGTGAAGGTGGTGTCCGTTCACCGACACTCCGACGCCGGCGAGCCGTTCCACGAGTTCGGTCGCGGTCACGGCGGTGAGGTCGCTGACTTGCTGGCCGCGATGATCGGCTTCGTCGTCCACAGCGCGCTCGACGTGCTGTGGCACATCCCGGGACGTTCGGTCGTCGCGGGTCACCCGCGGGCGTACTGACGACGCGCGTCGGAGCGTGGACGGAATCCCAGAGCTTGAGCCGAACGGGGCGCCACCACGGGCACCGGGCGGCGGCGCCGCTCGCGTGCCGTCAGCGGGGCGCCAGGAGACGTCGGCGGATGGACGTGCCTCGAGATTCAGGTGGGCTCTGGCACCGGCGTGGAGACCTCGCTCGTCGTCTCGCACCGCACGCACAGCAGTCGGGAACCTTCGGAGTCGTCGAGCGGCCCGATCCACCGGTGCCAACCATCGGGACACGAGGCGGGCTCGACGCTGGGCGACCCTTCCGCAGCGAGGCGATCTGACCCCCGGATCGCCTCGTGCACAGCGGTGCCCAGTGCGATCTCCAACGTGGCTCCTGTGCCTCGGTACGTTCCAGCGCTCGAGGTGAGCTCGACCGTCATCGGACCCCCGCCGCTCGAACTCGGAAGGATCGCCACGTCCCCGTCGATCAGACCCTCCAGCACCCGACTGGTGGTGCCCGGTCGCGGCAGGGAGGGGGCGACGCCGACACTCCTGACCGAGACGGCCTCGTCCAGCACCTCCGCGGCGCCACTTCGGAGTGCGGCAAGGAGGGCCGGAGCGTCCCACTGCTCCGGATCCGAGGGAACGGCCCCAGGATGCGGTGCGACACTGGCGCAGACGACGTGCATGGTGACCCGAAACACGTGCGCCGCGGGCAACTGCTGCTCCGTCGTCACGTCACACCGCCCTTCTTCGCGTGTCGCATCAGGCCGTTCGGTGCTGCTGCTCGCCGACGTGGGGTTCCGTCGATTCGCGCCACCACCGACCACGTCGAACATCGCCCCTATCGTGACGCGGACCGAGCGTACGCCCTGTGAAAAGTGGCAGTCAACCAGAGACGCAACCTGAGTTGATATCGGGTTGTCACACCGTTGCCGCGGCGACGTGAATCGGCCCGCCGTCACCGTGCCTCTCCTGCACCTATCACAAGCCTGAGTTCAAACCCTCGACCTCTGGCAGCACGCCTGGTCGGCAGTGACGTCGGGCCCTACAACTGCTGGACGGGCACGACCTCGCGACAGGTGTCGCCGCCCGTGCCCGGGGACCCTGGGGCGACGAGCCAGAGCCGACGGCCGGAGCCTGGGGCGGCCTCGACGTAGACCAGGCCCTCCTCGCCGTCCACCGTGGCCCGGCCGAGGAGGGTGGTCGGCACGGGGAAGTCGTCCTGGCACGCCGGGTCCTCGCCGACCGCTTCGGGCCGGGGCTCGAGCACGAGTCGGCCCCGAACCGCCGCGGCGAGGTCGTCGCCCTTGGCGAAGGTGCCGAGGGTGGGCAGCGACGGGTCGATCCCCGACCCGGTGGCGGCCGACGTCGCCCCGGGACCGGTCGTGGTGGGGGACGGGTCGCCGCCCTCGAGGGCCGAACCGTCGTCCTGGGCCTCGGGCCGGGCCGCGTCGCCCGCACCGTCGGCGGCGTCACCGCCGGCGCTGTCGGCCGCCTCGTCGGTGGCGGACTCGGCGGTGGAGGCGGCCTCGTCGTCCCCGGCCCCGGACTCGCTCGCCACCCGGGCCAGGCCGGCGGCGACGAGGGCGACCAGCACGAGCCCGGCCGCGACCGAGAGGATCACGGTGCCGACGGGCCGGGAGCGGCGGGCGCGGGCAGCGGCGAGGTCGGCGGGTGGCGGGGGGGCGGTGGGTGGCGGGGGGGCGGTGGGTGGCGAGGCGGCGGCGGCCGGTGGCGCCACGCGGCGGGCCTCGGCCAGGGCGGCGGCGAGGTGGGCCTCGCGCACGACGGGGTCGACGAGCGGCACCGGGCCGCCCACGGCCCGGGCCACGGCCCGCAGCTGGACGAGGCGTGCCGCCAACCGGGGGTCGGACGCGACCCGGTCGACCTCCGCGGGGGAGGCCTCGCCGTCCAGCACGGCGGAGACGAGCAGGTCGTCCGGCGTCGGGTCCACGTCGCTCATGGCTCCCTCCTCAGACGTCCGTCGGGCCCCTCCTGGTTCCCGGCGGTGTCACCGACCGGTGCGATCTGCCCCGCGAGGGCGGCGCGACCTCGGGCGATGCGGGACCGGACGGTGCCCGGCGGGATGCCCAGGGTCTCGGCGATCTCGGCGTAGTCGAGCTGGCAGAGGTCGCGCAGCACGACCGGCGCCCGGAACTCGATCGGCAGGGTGGCCAACGCCGCATCGACCTCGAGGCGGTCGGCGACGGCGTCGGCGACCGCAGGGCCCGGGTCCGCGGCGGGCCCGGCGCCGGTGCCCGTCGCGCCCGGGTCGGGTCGGTCGTCGCCCAGCCCCTCCGTGGGGACCGGCCGGCGTCCCCGGCGGCGGAGCTCGTCGAGGCAGGCGTTGGTCGCCACCCGGTACGACCAGGTGGTGAACGCCGCCCGCCCGTCGAACCGGGGCAGGCCGCGGACCACCGCCAGCACCGCCTCCTGGGTGGCGTCGTCGGCGTCGGCCGCGTTGCCGGCGAGCCGCCGGCAGATGGCGTGGATGCGGTCGTAGTGGCGGCGCAACAGCGCATCGAGGGCGGCCGTGTCGCCGGCCTGGGCCGCGCTGATGAGGACGGCGTCGTCGGCGCTCGGGGTCACCGCTCAGGCGGCCGCCACGACGACGCCGGTGACCTCGACCTTGCGGCCCTCGGGCAGCGCGGTCACCCAGATCAGGACAGCGGCGCCGTTGGCGCCCCCGAGGTCGACCGTCGTCTCGGCGCCCATGGCCTGCCCGGCGGCGACCGGCTCCCCCCACCCGGCCAGGTCGGGCGCGGCCTCGGCCGCCACGTAGACGTCCGCGGTCCAGCCGGGGGTGGTCGACGTCACGGTGAGCGAGGCGAGGTCGGCGGCCCGGTCGAGGGTGAGCACGAGGCCGACGCCGTCCTTGAGGCCGCCGAAGTCGGCGGAGTTGTACGTCGACGTGACCCAGGCACTGGCCGGGTCGTCGTCGATCGCGAGCGGCGCCGTGCTCTCGTTCTCCTCGCCGTCGTCGCCCTGAGGGTCGAACGAGGTGGCCGCGGCCACGCGCAGCGGCGTGTCGGTCGCGGCCGGGGCGGTGGTGGTGGTCGCGGTGGCGTCGTCGCCGTCGAACAGGCCGCCGTCGGCCAGCGTGTTGCCGATGAGCACGCCGGCCACGGCGAGGGCGAGGGCCACGAACACGACGATGAGGACCGGGCCCACCACCCGGCGGCGGGGCCGGCCCGCGGCGGGGGGTGCGCCGCCACCGTCGGGGCCCGTCCCGGCTCCGCCGGCGGCCGCACCCACCACCAGCGGGGTGCCCGCCGGCGGGGTACGGGTGGTGACGGCGGTGTTGTCGGCGTAGGAGACCGGCTCGGGCGGGCCGAGGTGCGCGGCCTGCAGGGCGGCCCGCAGCTCGGCGGCGCTCTGGTACCGCTGCTCGGGGTCGCGGGCCATGGCCCGCATGACCACGTCGTCGAGGTCGCGGGGGAGGTCGGCCGAGATCTGGCGGGGGCGGGGCGGGTCGCCGTGCAGGCGGGCCAGGGCGGTGGCGGCGTCGGTGTCGGCCTCGAAGGGCGGCCGCCCGCAAAGCATCTCGTAGAGCACGACACCGAGGGAGTACACGTCGGTGCGGGCGTCCACCGGACGCCCCTCGACCTGCTCGGGAGCCAGGTACTTGGCCGTCCCGAGCATCGTGCCCTCCTGGGTGTGGTCGCCACCCTCCTCGAGCTTGGCGATGCCGAAGTCGGCCACCATCACGCGCTCGTCCTGGCAGAGCAGGATGTTGGCGGGCTTGATGTCGCGGTGCACGAGGCGGGACTGGTGGGCGACCGAGAGGGCGTCGGCCACGGCCACGCCGATGCGCACCGCCTCCGGCGGCGGCAGGTGGTGGCGGCGGTCGAGCTCCTGGCGCAGGGTCGTGCCCTCCACCAGCTCCATCACGATGGCCTCCATGCCGTCACCGGAGTACGTGTCGTAGATCGACACGATCGAGGGGTGGGCGAGGCGGGCCGCGGCGATCGCCTCCCGGCGGAAGCGCTCGACGAAGGTCGTGTCGTCGGTCAGGTGGGCGTGGAGCAGTTTGACGGCCACCCGCCGGTCGAGCACCAGGTCGGTGGCCTCCCACACCTGGGCCATCCCCCCGGTGGCGATGAGCCGCTCGAAGCGGTAGCGCCCGGCCAGCAGCGTGCCGGCCAGGTCGGCGCGGCCACCGGGGCGCGATGGGGGAGGGGAGTCGGACACGACGCCCCTGAGGCTAGCTAGTGGCCTCCGCCTCCCTCGGGACGGCCCGCGAGGGTGACCGTGACCCCTCGGTCCGGACCGACGGCTACTTCTTCGTGCGGAAGCCGATGCCGATGACGCCGGGGCCGGCGTGGGTGCCGATGACGGGGCCGATGGTGCCCACGAAGAGGTCCTCGCGCGTGTACTTGGGCGCCAACATGTCCACGAACTCGTCGAAGTCGGCGGCGAGGCCGTTCAACACGCAGAGGTCCTCGACGTCGTCGGCGAGGGCCCGGTCGCGCAGCCAGCCGATGGCCTTCTTGCGGGTGCGCTGCTTGGAGGCCTCCTCGACGTGGCCGTGGCTGATCTCGAGGATGGGCTTGATGGCCAACATGTTGCCCACGAGCGCCTGGGCCCCACCGATGCGACCGCCCTTCTTCAGGTTGTCGAGGGTGTTCAAGGCGCCGAAGATGCGGGTGCGGTCGGCCTTCTCGGTGAGGTCGGCCACGATCTCGTCGGCGCTCTTGCCCGCCTCGGCGGCCTGGGCCGCCTCGATGCAGGCGAGCCCGATGGCCACGCTCACGGTCTGGGTGTCGATGACCCGCACGTCCACGTCGACGTTCTTGGCGGCCTGCTGGGCCGACTCCATGGTGGCGGACAGCCCCGAGGCCAGGTTGATGCAGAGCACGGTGTCGGCGCCGGCGGCCGCCTGCTTCTCGAAGGCCTCCTGGAAGCGGCCGGGTGCGGGGGCAGAGGTCTCGGGCAGCGCGTCGTGGCTGGACAGCTTGTCGTAGAACGACTCGACGTCGAGCTCGAAGCGGTCGACGTACTCGTCGTCGCCGAAGCGGATGTTGAGGGGCACGATCTCGATGCCGTACCGCTCGACGATGTCGTCGGGCAGGTCGCAGGCGCTGTCGGTGACGATCCGGATGCTCATGTCTGCGTTGCGCCTCCTCGGTCGTGCCCCGGGTGGGCGTCGACACGTGCTGGTTGACCTGCTGGGACGTGCTGGTTGACCCGCTGGGTCGACGCTGCGTGGGCAGCGCGTGCTTCGACCGTCGCAGAGACCGGAAGGTTACTTCCCGGCCCCGGCCCCGTCGCTGTCCCGGTCGCTGTCTCGGTCGGCCTCGGCGATGGCGTCCGCGGCCTCGTCGGCCGCCACCAGCTTGCGGGCCCGCCGGACTCGCCGGAAGTGGCTGGCCCACCAGAGGGCGAGGAAGAGCCCGGCGCCGACCGACAACACGAGGCCGACGCCCGAGACCGCGGTGGACCGGACGGTGAAGCGTGAGCGCGACACCACGACGATCTCGTCGGGCGAGGTGACGACCAGGCGGAGGGGGAACGTCCCGGAGCTCCGGGCGCGGACGGCGATGTCGAGGGAGGTCACCGTGCTGGCGGGCAGGTGCACGATCACGGTGTCGCCGTCGGGGAAGGTGAGCTTGTCGCTGTCGAAGCGCAGGCGGACGGTGACGTCGTAGAGGTTCTCGTTGCTCAGGTTGAGCGGGATGCTGCCGTCGCGGGAGGTGAGGGTGACGTTGCCGCTCTCGGGCGCCACGACGGCTGCCGACGCCCGGTCGATCTGGCGGCTGATGGCGTCGAGGTAGGCCCGTCGCTGGGCGCGGCCGAAGTCCGCCGAGCCCGAGACCAGCAGGCGGCGCTGCATCGACGTGACGACCGGGTTGTCCCTGCCCGCCATGCTGGCGAAGCCCTCGGCGGTGAGGCGGGTGAGGGGGAGCACCTCGGGGTAGCTGCCCAGCGAGGGGGCGGGTTGGGGCGCGAGCGTCCGTACGAGCAGCGGCCCGTCGGGATCGTCGGCGCCGCCCGCCGTGGCGTCCGGGACCCGGGTGAAGAGCTCGTCCACGGTCGCCGGGGTGACGATGCTGGAGGCGCCGAGCCCCGAGAGCAGGGTCTCCAGGAAGGCCGGCGACGGGTCCCACCGTCGGGGCAACGTCACGGCCACGCCGCGCTGCTGCGTGGGCCGGTCGAACCAGAGCACGGCCAGGTCGGTGAGCAGGTTGGTGGCGTCGAGCACCGGGTCGCCGGTCGAGTCGACGTGCGCGGCCAGGGCTGCGTCGGCGGCGACGGCCCGGGCCACGTTGCCGTCGCCGTCGAGGACGCCGAAGGGCTGGGCGACGGTGGTGGGAAAGGCGGTGGGGTCGACGGGCGCCAGGGCGTTCGAGGGGACGACGACCTGGTCGGCGCCCAGCTCCTCGAGCCTGGTCAGGGCGTCGGGCGACAAGGTGGCGTCGGCCACGGCGGTGCGACGGTCGGGTCGTTCGACGAGGTGCTCGGCGAGGGCGGCGTCCCCCGCGGTGGTCTGGCGGGCGATGTCCTCGTCGAGGCCGGCGCTGACCCAGGCCGACAGGTCGACGGGCACGTATTGGGACGACACCACCTGGCGGCCGTCGACGGCCCGACGCAGGCGGGTGAGCGACGAGGAGCCCGACAGCCCCGCGACCGTGTCGGGGGTGGGCACGACCGTGAGGGGCAGGTCGGGGTGGTCGAGGAGGGCGTCGAGCAACGCGGTCAAGCGGTCCTCGCCGACCGGGTCGACGCGGCGGCGGCCGCTCGGGGCGATGCCGGGCCCGGCGTCGACGGGGAGCACCACGGCCACCTGGAGCGCCGGCGCCTCGCTCGTCGAGCCGGGCAGGCGGACGAGGTGGGTGACGAGGCGGTCGAGGACGGCGCCCTCGTGCACCAGGCGGACCTCGACGGGGTACACCCCCGACTCGTCGATCTCGGCATCGAACTCACCGGCGGCGGGGTCGGCGTCGCCGTCGGTGGCGAAGCGCACCGCAGCCTCGGGCGGGTCGTCGCCGGACAGGGGACGGGCGCCGACATCACCGATCACGTCGCCGAGCTCTCCCCCCGCCGCCTGCGCGGCGAAGTCGGAGCGCGAGGCCGTGACCTCGTGGACGTCGGCCTCGATGACGGCGCCGTCGGGGACCTCGCCGGTGGCCCGGACCCGCACGGTGTAGGGATCGCCGGGGGCCACCCAGGTGGTCTGGCGCTCGAGGAGCAGCGTCGGCGCGTCCGGCTCGGGGGCACCGGTCGTCGTGGTGGCCCCGGCGGCGCTCGTGGCGGTGGTGGACGTCGTCGGCGCCGGCTCTTCCGGCGCGTCCTGGGCGCCGGCGGTGGAGACGGTCACCGTCGTGGCGGCCAGCCCCGCGGCGAGGGCGAGCGCGGCGAGCAGGCGCGGCGCGCCCGTCCGCTTCACGTCGCCTCGCGGAGGGGGAGCGAGAGCACGGCCAGGCCACCCGGCTGGCGCTCGAAGCCCTCGCGTTCGTAGAGCGCGAGGGCGGCGGCGTTGCGCTCCTGCGTGTTGACCATCACACGGCGGACGCGTCGCCGTTCGAGCCAGCGCAGCCCGTCGGCGAGGAGGGACCGCCCCACGCCGCCGCGGTGGCGGTCGGGCGCCACCGCGAGGCGCTGGACGTAGCCGCGGTGCGAGGCGCGACCGATGATCGAGTAACCGACCACCTCGGCGGCGCTCCCCCGGTCGGCGACCGCCACGCGAAAGCGCGCCGACGGCGTCGCGGCGATGGCGTCGGCGAGACCCCGGTGGTCGAGGCGCCAGAACGGCTCGAAGGCCTGGTGGTCGAGGCGCAGCACCGAGTCGCGGTCGTTCGTGTGGCCCCGGCGCAGGACGACGCCCGCAGGGGCGCCGGGGACCCGCGGCGGCGCCACCGGCAGGGCGCGGGCCAGCAGGTGCAGGCGCTCGTGCACCTCGAAACCGACGGTGAGGAACGCGGCCTGGTCGAGGGGGGCCAGGGCGGCGGTGACCACGGACCGGTAGCCCTGCTCGCCGGCCAGCTCGAGGGCGCGGCGCACGTCGGTGACCGCGCTGGGCGAGCCTCCGTGCACGGGCACGACGTAGGCGACCTCGGGGTCGCCCTGCCACGGGCCGAGGCGCAGCGGCGAGCCCTCGCCGTGGAGCACCACCCCGCCGCGGCCGTCCCGCACCAGGCCGGCCCGGAGCCGGGGCGCGAAGGGGCGGGACGAGGGACGGGGCACGACCCCCCGAGGATACGGCCCGTCCGAGGCCCTCTGCGGCGCGGGACGGCGGCGTCCGGCACGCGGGCCCCCTTCGGCCCTGATCTGGCTTCGCGGCACCGCGACCCCTCGGATGGCCCCCGGCAGGAGTGGGTCCGCCGGCCGGGGCGAGGGGTGAGGGGAGAGGTCCGGGGCGAGGGTGGGGGAGAGGCCGGGCGGTACCGTGGGCGCCACCATGACCGTCCTGTTCGCGACGCATCCCGCCTTCGCGCGCCACGACACCGGCCCGGGTCACCCCGAGCGCCCGCAGCGGCTCCAGGCCGTCCTCGACGGCGCCGAGGCGGCCGGGTTGGGCGAGGCCCTGGTCGACCTCGACCCCCGTCCGGCCACCCGGGCCGACCTCGAGCGCGTCCATCCCGCGGCCTTCATCGACCGCATCGAGGCGTTCTGCGCCAAGGGCGGCGGCTACATCGACGGCGACACCGTCGCCGTGACCGAGTCGTGGGACGCGGCGCTCCTGGCCGCGGGGGCCGGCCTCACCGCCATCGAGGCGCTCGACCGGGGGGACGCCGGCGCGGACAGCGCGTTCTGCGCGGTGCGCCCGCCCGGCCACCACGCCCGGCCGGCGCAGGCCATGGGCTTCTGCCTGTTCAACAACGTGGCCGTGGCCGCCGCCGCGCTGGCCGACCGGGGCGAGCGGGTGCTGGTGGTCGACTACGACGTGCATCACGGCAACGGCACCCAGGACATCTTCTACCGGGATCCGCGCGTCGTGTACGTGTCGTTCCACGAGTGGCCGCTGTACCCGGGCACCGGCGCCCTCGACGAGACCGGCGTCGGCGAGGGGGCGGGGGCCACCATCAACTTCCCTCTGCCGACGGGGGCCACGGGCGATGTCCTGCGCGCCGGCGTGGACGAGGTGCTCGCCCCCCTCGTCGACACGTGGGCGCCCACCTGGGTGCTGCTCTCGGCCGGCTTCGACGCGCACCGCGACGACCCCCTGGCCGGGCTGTCCCTGGCCTCGGGTGACTTCGCCGACCTGACCGCCGACCTCCTCGCGTTCGTTCCCGCCGGCCGGCGCCTCGTGTTCCTCGAGGGTGGCTACGACCTCGAGGCCCTGTCGCGCTCGACCACCGCCTGCCTCGGCGCCATGGCCGGCGTCGACCTGCGCCCCGAGCCCGCCACGTCCGGCGGGCCCGGCGGCACCGTGGTGCGCGCCGTGGCCGAGCGGCGCGCCATCGATGCCGACCTCTCCGCGCCCCTCGACCGCCCCGACGTCCCGTGAGCACCGGTTCGTGAGCAACTCACCCGCCACCATCCCCGAGCCCCTGCGGCCGTCGCTCCAGCCGGTGCTCGACGACGTCGCTCCCTTGGCCGAGCGCTTCACCGCCGCCGGCCACGGGCTCTACCTCGTGGGCGGCGTCGTGCGCGATCTGCTCCTGGGCTCGCCGCTGCCCGACGTCGACATCGATCTGACCACCGACGCCCGTCCCGAGCAGACCAAGGCCATCCTCAACGGCTGGGCCGACGCGGTGTGGACGCAGGGCGAGCGCTTCGGCACCATCGGCGCCAAGAAGGGCGACCGGGAGTTCGAGATCACCACCCACCGGGCCGAGGCCTACCGCCCGGACTCACGCAAGCCCGAGGTCGAGTTCAGCGACGCCATCGAGGCCGACCTGTCCCGCCGCGACTTCACCGTGAACGCAATGGCGCTGTCGCTTCCCGACCTCGCGCTCGTCGACCCCTTCGACGGCATGGTCGACCTGCTGGTGCACCGGCGCCTGCGCACCCCGCTCGCACCGGAGGAGTCGTTCAGCGACGACCCCTTGCGCATGCTGCGGGCGGCCCGCTTCCTGGCCGGCTACGGCCTGATGCCCGACGGCGAGCTCATCACCGCCGTGAAGGCGCTCGCCCCCCGCCTCGAGATCGTGGCGCCCGAGCGGATCCGCCTCGAGCTCGACAAGCTCATGGTGGTCGACGACCCGTCCGCGGGGCTCTGGTTCCTGGTCGACACGGGCCTCGCCGAGGAGTTCCTGCCCGAGCTGCCGGCCATGCGCCTCGAGCAGGACCCCATCCACCACCACAAGGACGTGCTGGCGCACACCATCGCGGTGGTGGCCAAGACGGGCCGCCTCGACGCCGAGGGCCGGCCCAACAAGCGGGTGCGCCTCGCCGCCCTGCTCCACGACGTGGGCAAGCCCAAGACCCGCTCGTTCGCCAACGGCGGCGTGAGCTTCCACCACCACGAGGTGGTCGGCGCCCGCATGGCCCGCGAGCGGCTGCAGGCCCTGCGCTACCCCAACGACGAGACCGACGACATCGTCCAGCTCGTCTACCTGCACCTGCGCTTCCACACCTACGCCATGGGGTGGACCGACGCCGCGGTCCGCCGCTTCGTGCGTGATGCCGGCGACCTCCTGCCCGAGCTCATCGAGCTGACCCGCTGCGACTGCACCACCCGCAACCAGCGCAAGGCCGAGCGCCTCTCCCGGCGCATGGACGAGCTCGAGGAGCGCATCGCGAAGCTCCAGGAGCAGGAGGCGCTCGACGCCATGCGCCCCGACCTCGACGGGCGCCAGGTGATGGACCACCTCGGGGTCGAGCCGGGCCGCTGGGTGGGCGAGGCCCTCGACCACCTGCTGCAGCTGCGCCTCGACGAGGGCCCCCTCGGCGAGGAGGAGGCCTACCGCCGCCTCGACGCCTGGTGGGCCGCCCGCGAGGGCTGACGCCGGGTCCAGCCCGAGCGTCTGCGCCCGAGATCCGATGTGGCGGATCCGCGGGTGCGGCACCCTTTACGGGCATCGACACGCGGGGAGAGGCAGTGACGACGGACGCGGCGCCACAGGACTTCGACGCGTTCGTCGTCGACGCGCAGGACAGGGTGCGGCGGGCGCTGACTCCGCTGGCCGGCGCCGATGCCGCCCGTCAGGCGACCACGGACGGTCTCGTCTACGTCTGGCAGCACTGGGACCGGGTGGCAGCCATGGACAACCCGGCCGGCTACCTCTACACGGTCGCCCGGAGCCGGGTGCGGTTCGACCGTCCACTTGGTGACCGCCTGACCGAAGACCTCGCCGGACCGGACCACGAACCCTCGGTGGAACCGGCGTTGGTCCAGCTGCTCGCGTCGCTCACGAAGCGACAACGGGTGGCGGTCTACCTGGTGCACGGGTGCCGCTGGCCGGTCCCCGAGGTCGCCGAGCTGCTCGGGATCTCGGTGTCGAGCGTCCGCAACCACGCCGACCGGGGGCTGGCGAAGCTCCGCCGACAGATGGAGGTGACCTCGTGAGCGACGATCCGCGCGACCTGCTCGGTCGTTGGGCCCGGTCCACCGATCCCAGCCGGGACCCGATCACCGGCGACGAGGTGCGCGCCCGGGCCGCGAGCGGCGGAGCCCACGTCGCCACCGCCGGCCGGCGTCGCCGGGGCTGGGTCCTGGCCGCGGCGTGCGCCTTCGTCTCGGTGGCGTTGGGCGTGGCGATCCTGGCCCGCACCGGCGGCGACGGTGACGTCGTGGTCCAGACCGGCCCCGTGGCCGGCAGTGAGGACGGACCCGGGAGCATCACTGTGCAGCTCGAGCCGGACGTCTGCTGTTTGCGAGAGGGCTTCGAGGTGGGGCTGCGCTTCGAGACGACCGAGGGCGAGGTCATCGCTTCCACGTTCTGGTCGGAGTTCGTGAAGACGTCCGGCGACGACACCATGGACACCTACTACGACTCGGTGCTCACCCAGGACGTGCCGGCGGGTCCCGTGGTGGTGCGGGCGGAGGTGTCCATCGGTGCCGGTCCCCCTCCTGTGCCCCCGGACCTGGAGGGCGACCTCGCCTGCTCGCTCGAGGTCGAGGTGGCACCCGGCGAGACCGTGGCCGTCGAGGTCCTCTTCCACGAGGCCGACGACTGCCTGCGCCGCCTGACCGATCCGCCCATCACCACGAGCACGAGCCAGGCGCCGACCACGACGATGCCGCTCACCACCACCTCAGTGGGGCCCGTCACCGAGATACCGATGACGACCACGTCGATCGCCTCGTTGACGGCGGGTGTCGGGTACTACGTGGATGTCGACCTCGACTGCCTCGCCTTCGAGCTGTCGGGTACCTGGGTGCTCGTCGACGGCGACCCCCGCAGCTGGGCGCCCGCCGGCGAGCGCTTCGAGGGTGGCACCTTCACCCTCGACTCGCCGTCGTCCGGGACCTTCGTGGGCGACTTCGCGGAGACCAAGGTGGCCAACTTTCGCCTGCTCGCCGACGACGAGACGCCGAGTTGCGTGCCGGTACCGCGGTACCCGTCGTGACTTGCATACGAACGCCAGTTCGACTACGGTGACGGACAACAGATCGCAGCCCTGTTGAGCACGCCGGCTGTCGCTTCCCCAAAGCCAATCTGATCGATCGTGTCTGCGCCCCTTCGTGGGTGCGGGTTGGGAGTGGAAGCGCGTGTCTGTTGTCCTCGACGACCACGTTGCCGCGGGGTCCGCACCGGAGTCCGAGTTGGATCGGCTCGAGGCGATCGCCGCGGGGGTGGCCCGGACCGCGTGGGCGAACCGGGCGAAGTCAGGTCTCGGGGACGACCTGGTGCAGCTGTCGCGCGTCGAGCGGATGGTCGGGGCGGCCAAGCTGGGTGCGCTCGCTGCGTTCGACGCCTCCGGGCAGTACCGCTTCGACACCCAGCCGTCGGCGGCGACGTGGATGGCGGCCAGAACCAAGGCGGACCGCCGGCGGGTCCGCCACCAGATCGGCGTGGCACGCAAGACCCGGGCGATGCCGCTCGCCGAGGACGCCTACCGCCGGGGGTGGATCGGCTTCGAGCACGTGGCCACGTTGAGCCGGGCGGTCAACGCCGACACCGAGGCGTTCTTCGCGGAGGCCGAGGCTGAGCTGGTCGCCGCGGCCCGCACCTTGGACTTCGACCTGTTCGTGCGGGCGGTGCGGGCGTGGATGGACTTCGTGGACCCCGACGGCGCCGAGGAGCGCGCCCGCAAGGCCGACGAACGACGCCGCGCCCACGCCTCGCGGACCTTCGACGGGATGGTCCGCATCGACGCCTGGCTCGACGCCATCGGCGGCACCGAGTTCCTCGCCGAGCTCCGCCGCCTCGAAAAGGAGCTGTTCGAAGCGGACTGGGCCGATGCCCGCGCCCGCCTCGGCGACCACGCCAAGGCGTCGGACCTGGCCCGCACCGCCGAGCAACGCCGTGCCGATGCGTTCGTGGAGATGGCCCGCCGCTCGGCCACCTGCGACACCCCCGGCCGGCCCCCCAAGTGGGTCCTCAACGTGATGGTCGGCTACGCCACCTTCTGGAACGAGCTCGCCGCCCTCGCCGGCGAGACCGGCGACCACCACTGCCCCTGCTGCGGCGGCCACCCCGACCGCGACGACGCCGACGCCGCGGATCCGGACGACGTGCACGACGACGACGCCCACGACGACGACTTCGATGACCTCGACACCGGGGCCCTCGACACGGACGACCTCGGCGCCGACCCCGACCCCGATCTCGATCTCGACCTCGACCTCGGCATCGACCCCGACGATCGCGACACCGACCCCGGAAACCTTGAGCGCGCTGACGCCACCCGCCGGGCGCCGAGCGGCCCGACGGGCCCGACCGACGTCGAGGCGCCCGACCCGCGGGATCGCGACGTCCAGGACGCCGCCGACGGAACCGTCGCCCCGCGGCCGCTCCCGGACTGGTGGAAGTCGATCGACCTGCGCCCCGGCGCCGGGCTTGCCGACACCCGCTTCTACGACACCATGTGCGAGCTCGAGGACTGCACCCCGATCGCCGCCCGCACCGCCATCTCACTCGGACTCGCCGGCACCATCCGACGCATCGTGTTCGGCGCCGACAGCCAGATCCTCGACTTCGGACAAGCCGTCGACTACTTCCATGGCCCCCTCCGAGAGGCCATCATCCTCCGAGACCGCTTCTGCCGCGACGACGGCTGCGGCCTCCCCGGCCGCGACTGCCACATCGACCACGTGATCCCCCGCAGCAAGGGTGGACCCACCGCCGAAGCCAACGGCGAGTGCAAGTGCGGAAGCGCCAACCGCCTGAAGGGCGACCGAATGCCGTAGCGGGCAGCGCCCGCCGCCGGCCATCGCCGACCCGACGCTCGGCACCATCGTCTCGTACGTCCAACTGGTAGCGACGCGCCCCGGCGCCCCGGCGCCCCGGCGCCACGCGGCTCGGCGCCGGCCGGGGTTCTGCGCCACCCGGGGCACGTGATCGACCTGAACGTCACCGACGACGTCGCCGAAGCACTGCGTGGCCGCATCGCCGGCCGTGGTCCGGGCTCGCCTGGGTTGCCGGCTCGCTCGGCTCCTGGCGAAACGGCGGACCGCTCAGGTTCGCTCGACCAGTTCCTCGAGGAGACGCAGCGAGTCGTCGTTGCGGGCGCGGAGCGCGGGGGCGAGGAGGGGGCGTCCGCCGTGGTCCCACAAGAAGCGCATCGGTCCGGCGTGTGGCTGCTCGCTGAGGGTCAGGTGGGTGCCGGTCCCGACCGGCGTCAGCGTGAACACCACTGCGGCGACGCCGAGCGGCCGGGCGCCGGCGCGGAGCTCGAGACGGTGGGGTCGCTCCCGCTCCACAACCGTGGTCTTGTCGGCCAGGGACAGGGGACCGGCGCCGACCACGTGGTGGAACGCCGACCCGGGCAGGGGCCAGGAGTCGTCGACGGCGCGGATCCGCTTCGCCCCGCGCAACCAGTCGGGAAAGGTGGCGGGGTCGAGGAGCACGTCGAAGACCCGGTCGGGAGCGGCGGCGAGTTCGACCTCCGAGACCACGCCGCAAGCCGCGGCGTCCGGCACGGTGCTCACCGGTGGCGCCTCAATTCAGTGGCGCCCCTGAGCGTGGAGCGGTCCACGGCAGGGGCGACGGTGCTGGTCGATCTCGGTGGGCTCGGCAACGCGGGCGGCGTCTACAGCCGGCCGCGTCCGCGGAAGCCGACGCCGCCGACGATCAGCACGATCACGAGCACGATGAGGAGCAGGACCAGGATTCGCATGGTGGCACCCCTACCCGTCGGTCGCCGCGGCAGACCGGACGTGGTTCCTCGGCGTCAAGGGTACGGAGGCGAGGCCCGGTCGGAGCGAGGGAGGGCAAAGGCTCAAGAGGCCACGGCCATCCGGACGTCATGGCGGGCCCGCTCGCCGAGCGGGAGGTCACCCCGGAGCGAGCCCTCGCCGCGCTGCCAGGCCTCGAGCACCATCGCGGAGAACCGGCCCTCGACGGCCATCAGCGCCTGCGCACCGAAGAGGATCTCGGCCGCGAGCGCCGGCTCGTCGTCGGCCAGCCCTTGCGCGAGGTCCCGCCCGGCTACCACCTCGTGGTGGGCGTCCGCCTCGACGTGGATGTCGTAGAAGGGCGCGGCACCGTCGAGGCCGAGCCGGCGCATCCCGGCGGCGTAGCGCCCCATCGGCCCGACCGACGTCATCTCGAACAGGGCGAGATGACCGACGAGCGCGCCGCGGAGGCGCCGCTGTCGGCCGAAGAGGCTGATCAGGTTCACCGTGGCGAGGGTGGGGCCGGGGACGACGTCGAGGTAGGCGCCGTAGGTGGGGTCGAGGTCCAGCGCCCGCATCGTGTCGGCGAAGAGCTCGGCGTGCGAGGCACCGGGTCGACCCTCGCCGTACTCGTCCATCTGGATCTCCACCAGCGCGGACTTCGCCCGCCCGCTCAGGCGGGGGAAGGCCCAGCTGTGCGGGTCGGCCTCCTTGCGCTGGTAGAGGGACCGGTGGATGGCCAGCTCGCGCACGTGCTCGCGGTCGGCCCGCTCCTCGACGAAGCGCGACAGCGAGGGCCCGTCACCGGGCGAGGCCAGCTCCCGCAGGTGCCGGTGCACGGCGTCGGAGTGCACTGCGTCGGCCCCGACCTCCTCGCGGAGGGCGTCCTCGAAGGAGTCCTCCAGTGCCGCCGTGAGGCGCAGCACGGCGGGGTCGCGCTCCCAGCGGTCGTCGACGCCGGCGAACCCGCGGTAGTGCAGCTCGTAGCAGGCGTAGAGGGCGAGGTGACGGTCGTCGTCGGTCAGCGGGTCCGCGCCTGCGGTGGGCACGAGCAGGTGGCGATCGTCGCCGCGGAGGACGGCGAACAGGGCGGTCGTGAGCGGACCTCGGGCAGTGGGCAGGGGAGGGGGGACGTCCGCGCGCATGCCTCTCCTTACCCAGGCGAGGCGGCGTCGGACCGCTCGCTTCCTTGGGTCGCCTCGGGCCGTGCCGGGCGCGTGACGGTGGCGAGTGGGTAGAGGCGCCCACCTGATGCCGCCGCCACCGGACCGATCCCGCAACGACGACCGCCTGCCGATCTGGGCGCGGCCCGACCGGGACCCGTCCGCCGGGGCGGCCCCGCCCGCGACGGCGGGCTCATCCATGGACGGCGACGGCGACGGGGACGTGGACGTCGTCGTGGTCGGCGCCGGGATCGTCGGGTTGACCGCGGCCCTCGAGCTCAGCCGTGCAGGACGGTCCGTCCGGGTGCTCGAGCACCGGGCCGTCGGGGCCGGTGCGACCGGGTCGACGACCGCCAAGGTCACCTCGCTGCACGGTGCCACCTACCGCACGCTCGTGCGCCGCCACGGGGTGGACACGGCGGCCGCCTACGCCGCCGGCAACGAAGCGGCCCGAGCCTGGATGGAGGAGTGCGTGGCCGACCTCGGCGTGGACGTCGCGCTCGAGCACCGCGCCGCGGTCACCTACGCCCGGGACGAGCGCCATCGTCACGTCATCGTCGAGGAACACGCGGCTGCGGCCGCCGCGGGCCTCCCGGTGCGCCTCAGCGACACCCTCGACGTCCCCTTCCCGGTGGCGGCCGCGGTGGTCCTCGAGGACGGTCAGTTCCAGTGCGACCCGCTCCGCTACCTCGGCGCCCTGTCGATGGCGGCCGTGGCGGCCGGGGCCACGATCCAGGAGGGCACCCGCGCCCTGGGACTGAGCCGGCACGCCGGACGCCCGGCCGTCGAGACCGACCGTGGGCGGGTGCGGGCCGATCACGTGCTGGTGTGCACCGCGACGCCGTTCGTCGACAGCGGGCTCTTCTTCGCCCGACTCGAGCCGCTGCGGTCCTACCTCGTGGCCGTCGAGGTGGACGGAGCGCTCCCGCGCAGCATGTCGATCAGCGTGGACGAGCCCGTCCGGTCGCTGCGCACCGCACCGCGCCCCGACGGTGGCGAGCTCCTGCTCGTCGGCGGCGCCGGCCATCCGGTGGGCCGGGGTGGGGACACCGGCGGTCGCGAGGCCGAGCTGCTGGCGTGGGTCGACGCGCAGGTCGGCGCCTGCCGACGGGTCGCCGGGTGGTCGGCGCAGGACTACGTCACCCTCGACGGCCTGCCGTACGTCGGCAGCGCACCGGGGCTCCCGGACGGGGTGCGGGTGGCCACCGGCTTCGCCAAATGGGGGATGACCAACGGCACCATGGCGGCCCGGCTCCTCGCCGACGACGTGCTCGACCGCCCCCGCCCACCCTGGGCCGCGGCGGTCGACGCCGGCCGGATCGACCTCCTCCGCTCGGCCCGTCGCTTCCTCACCCTCAACGGGGAGGTGGCAGGGCGCCTGGTCGCCGGCCACGCCTCATCGGCCCTGGCCCGGGGCGGGCCGACCTCGCAGGCCGGGCGGGTCGTCCGCGGGACCGCGACGGCGCGGGTCGACGGCCGGTCCTGTCAGGTCTCGGGCATCTGCCCGCACCTCGGGGGCGTGCTCGCGTGGAACCCGCTGGAGCGGTCGTGGGACTGCCCGCTCCACGGGTCACGGTTCTCGGCCGAGGGTGGCCTGCTGCAGGGCCCGGCGGTCAACGACCTCGAGGCGCGCCCGTCCGACCGCGGTAGCCGGGCCGGGAAGGGCTAGTGCAGCGGGCCGGTGCCCAGGAGCGAGCGAACCTCGCCGTCGGGGCCGGTGAGGACCCGCTCGGTGATGCCGAAGGTGGTCAGGCGCCGCCCCACGGGGTCGGGCACGCCCTGCACCTCCAGCACCCCACCGAGCTCCTGGATCGACTCGGCCACCCGCCAGAGCGCGGTGAGCCCGAGCAGGTCGATCTCGTCGACCGCCACCAGATCCAGCGCGATGCGGGCGAGTCCCCGCCACGACTCGAGCAGGAGGATCTCGCCGAAGTGGACGGCGGCCTCGCCCGCGAACGCGCCCTGCAGCGAGGCGAGGAAGTCCTCGTCCGACCAGGCGCAGACGACCTTCAGCTCGGGGAGTGGGGACATGGACGGCCTCTACCCCGCACCGCGCAGGGTCAGTCGATCTGACCCTCACCCTTGACCGCGGCGCCGCGCTCGTTGGCCTCCCGGTAGGCGTCGGCGACGTGCGGGTCGACCTCGGTCGGCGCGGCCGCCTCCTCCTCGGGGGTGGGCGGACGATCGGCCTCGTGGGCGGCGTTGGCGTCGGCCTCGTCGGACCGGACGGTCTCGTCGGTCAGCAGGTCGTCGGTGGGATCGGTCTCGGTGGGATCGGACACGGGGTGCTCCTCGGTCGGTGGGACGTCGACGGCGACAACCGTCGGCGTGGGCCCCGGCCCCTACCCTGGGGCCGTGGTACCGAGACCCGGTGCCGGGTGGGTTCTGCGCGACGCCCTGATGGGGAAGAGACCGTCAGACACCCTGGTCGTCGCCCGCGCGGCGACCCGGGACCATGCGAACGATTGCCGGGAGGCACGAGAGATGACCGACGGCCGCCTCACCATCGAGGCCAGCACGGACGAGGGCGGGTCGACGCTGACCCTGGACGGCGAGGTGGACCCGCACACCACCGAGCAGTTGGACGCGGCCGTGGACGACGCGCTCGCCGCCGACGCTCGCCTCGTCCTCGACCTCGGCGGCGTCACGTTCATCGACTCCGCGGGCCTGCGTTCCCTGATCCGTGCGCAGCGCCAGGCCGAGGCGGCGTCGGGATCGCTCGTGCTGCGGGCGCCGCGCCCGTCGACGCTGCGCGTGCTCGAGATCACCGGGCTCACGGACGAGCTGACCATCGAAGCGGCGTCCGACTCCCCGGGCTGAGCCTGCTCTCGCCGGGGCTGAGCCTGCTCTGCTCCGCCCCTCGAGCGGGTTGGCGGATCAGGTCGGCCGGGTGGCCACCTCGAACCAGATGGTCTTGCCGCCCTCGTGGACCGACACGCCCCAGCGGTCGGCCAGGGCGTCGACGATGTGCAGCCCTCGGCCCGAGGGTGCGCCCCTCGGTCGTGCCCGGCCGTGCCCCTCGTGGTCGACACCACCGGCAACTCCATCCGTGACGGCGACGGCCACGGTGTCGCCGTCGCTTCCCACGGCGATGGCCACGGGGGTGGCCGCGTGGGTCACCCCGTTGGTGACCAGTTCGCTGACCAGCAGGGTGGTCACCTCCTCCAGGTGGGCACACCCCCACGCGGCAAGGTGCTCGGCGACGAAGCGGCGGGCCAGGCGGGGGCTCTGACGATCGGGGGGCAACCTGGTCACCGCCGATCTGGGCGGGGCCGGTGGGGGAGCTTCGGAGATCGTGGAGTTCATCGGGGATCGGACCTGTTGGCTCGGGGGCGGGAGCAGCGTGGGTGGCGTCGGTCGTCCTCGGCTGTCTGGGCTGGTTCGTCGTTGGCCGTTTACGTACCCCGCGTCACGGCCAGGGTGAACCGAACCGGTCGGTCCTCCCTGTCCCGCCTGCTCGGGTCGCCGACAGGCGCCCCTGCCTCCCCGGTTGCCGCGTGTGGCCCGAAAGGCCGGACTGCCGCTGGTCCTCAGACCACGTCAGGGCTCCGCTCGACGAGCAGGTCCTCGTCGGGGAGCTGGTGGGCGAGCTTCTCGCGCAGGTCCAGCAGGGTACGGCGCAGCACCCGGGAGAGGTAGGACTGGCTCACCCCGACCCGCTCGGCGATCTCGGGCTGGGTCATGTTCTCGAAGAAGCGCATCTCGATGATCTTGCGCTCGCGCTCGGGCAGGTCGGCCAGCAGGCCCTGGACGAGGTCACGCCGGTCGACGTGGTCGAAGCCGGCCTCGTCGGCGGCGAGCACCCGGTCGCCGAGCGAGCCGGCCGAGTCGTCGGGCTCCGCGGTGCGCGAGCGGTCGAGGCTGGCGGCCTGGTGGGCACCGCTGGCCTCGAGGGCCTCGAGGACGTCGTCCTGGGAGACCTCGCAGAAGCGGGCCAGCTCCTTGACGGTGGGTGAGCGGCCGAGGGTCTGGGCCATCTCCTCCTGGGCCCGCCGCAGCGCGAGGTGCAGCTCCTGCACCCGCCGGGGTGGGCGGATCGACCACGTGCGGTCCCGGAAGAAGCGCTTCAGCTCACCTTCGATGGTGCGGCCGGCGAAGGTGGAGAACTCGACACCGCGGGCGGGGTCGTAGCGCTCGGCGGCCCGCACGATGCTCAGCAGCGACACCTGGAGGAGGTCGTCGTGGGGGACACCGCGACGCTCGTAGCGTCGCACGTAGTAGTCGGCGATGTGGCGATGCGCCTCGACGATGCGGTTGCGGACCTCGCGGTCACCGGTGCGCTGGTACTCCTCGAACCAGATCGCGGTGTTGGCCCGAAGGGTCTCGGTGTCAGGCATCGTCCGGCGATCGGGGCGCGGCGTCGCTCTCGTCGATCGGCGCTCCCTCGGACGTCGGGCCCTTCTCGATCTCGAAGCGGCGGTGCCCGTCGGCGCTCTCCACCGCGTAGCGGTCGGTGGTGAGGCCGAGGAGCTCGAGCGCCAGCGGGTCGAGTGCTCCGAGGGGGGCGGGGCAGGCACAGGCGCCGGCCACGACGAGCGATCGGCCGTCGTGCGCGAAGTCCAGCTCGAGGGTGGCGTCATCGGCGCCGGCGATCAGGAGCGCGGTCAGCTCGTCCACCGCGATGCGGAGGTCCTCGATGTCGTCCAACGACCAGTCGAGGTCGGCCGCGAGGCTCGACGCCGTCAGCCGTGCCAGTCGCAGTGACGATGGGACCGCTGGCACCTGCAACCGCGCGCTCGACACTCGACCCTCGCCCATGATCAGCGCCATGCCCTCTCTGTACCCCGTTGGTGATCGGAGTATGCCTTCAGGAGGGGATCAGGCGGCGGCGGTCCGCCGGACCAGCAGCTGGCAGACGTCGTCGCGGCCTTCGTGGCCCCCGTCGAGGCGGGACACGAGCCGCTCGCACATCCCGTCCACGGGGTCGTCACCGGCGGCGGCCAGCAGATCGGCGACGAGGGTGATCCCGTCGTCGAGATGACCTCCTCGGCGCTCGACGAGGCCGTCGGAGTACAGCAGCACCCCACCGGACGGATCGAGGCGCCGGACGGTCTCGCCGTACGTGGCGCCCGGCTGGAAACCCAGGAGCGGGCCGCGGGCGTCGGGTTCCTCGACCGCGGTGGCCGAGCCCTCGCGGAAGAAGATCGGGGGTGGGTGCCCGGCGACGGCCCACCGGAAGTCGCCGGTGGGGAGATCCAGGAGCCCGTAGAGGACGGTGGCGAAGTCGCCCGTCTCGAGGCGGTAGAGGTAGTGGTTGAGGCGTCCGAGGACGTGACCCGGTGCCGGGTCCTCGAAGATGAAGGCACGCTTGGCGTTGCGGAGCTGCGCCATCAGGGCCGCGGCGCTCAGGCCGTGCCCGGAGACGTCCCCGACGGCCAGCGCGAGCGTGCGGTCGTCGAGTCGGAAGGCGTCGAACCAGTCGCCACCGACGGCGAGATCGGGGGTCGCGGGCGTGTACGAGGCGTCGAGCTCGAAGCCGTCCACGACGGGCAGCTCCTGGGGGAGCATCGCCTCCTGGAGCGCGTCCACGATGCGCGACGCCCGGAGGCGCTGCAGCTCGCTGACGTAGAGCTCGGCGCGGGTGGCGTCGAGCTCGGCCCGGGCCCGTGCGTCGGCCTCGACCTTCAGACGGGCCTGCACGGCGAGGTCCCGCTCGCGCAGGGCCGCCTCCATGCGGGTGATGAGCAGACCGATGGCGCCCGCGGCGACGATGAACCCCAACATCCCCCCCAGGTCGTCCCCTCCGAGGGGGCCGAACGTGTGGACCGGGGTGACGAGCGTGTACCAGATGCCCACCACGCAGGCGACGAGGGTCACGGCCAGGGCGCCGACGCCGCCGACGAGGGCGGCGAGGGCCACCATCACGAGGTACCAGGCCGCCGGTCGGTATGTCCCCGGGGTGTCGGTGGTGGACAGGGCCAGGGTGAGCAGCAGGGTGCCAGCCAGGCCGACGAACATCCCGGCGATGCGCCGGCGCCCCCAGCGGACACCCGCCATCATGGGAAGCACCTGACGGCGGCCCGTCGACCCGGATCGCCGGGACGGGGTGCCGTCGCTGTCCGACTCGAAGGACTCCGCCACTCGCACGATGGTAGTGACGTCGTCCCACCCTTGGCCCCGCTCGTCGCCCGGTGCCGGGCCCTGCTCGTCGCCCGGTGCCGGGCCCTGCTCGTCGCCCGGTGGGTCACGCTGCGCCGCCCGGTGGCATCGTGGGGATCAGGCCACAGCGAGCGGCGCCGGCTCGGTCTCCGGCGATGGCTCGGGGGAAGGATCGGGGACGACGGGCGCCGGATCCGGGTTGGGGTTGGGGTCCGGGATGACGGGCGCGGGCTCGGGGTTGGGGTTGGGGTTGGGGTCCGGGATGATGGTCGTGGGCTCTGGCTCCGACGGGGGGTCGGGCAGCACGGTGGCGGTGGGGTGGCGGAAAGAGGACGGGGCCATTGGGGGCCTCCGGGCGTCGAGGGTCGAGGTCAGGGACGCAGCGCCACCAAAACGCCGAGACCGCCAGCGCTCTCAAGGGACGGGACCACTGGGCGGTAGCGGTCCCGCCCCCTGACAACGCTGGCGGCCTCCGGCGGGTGGTGGAGCCGTACTGCTCCATTCGTACCCGCCGACCCAGAGCCTAGAACCCGCGGCGGGGAATTTCCCACGATGGGGTTCCTTGGCCCCGGCCGGGCACGTTCGGGGCACATTCGGACGGGCCTCCCGGGCTCGAGGTTCTGAGGCCCGTACCCGTGGGTAGAGCAGCGTTCACATCCGAACGTCCCGTGTCGGGTGAAGGAGCGGAAATCCTCATGTACTTCCTTCTGTGGCTCTTGGCGGTCATCCTCGTGGTGGCCGGTGTCGTCGCCATCGTGAGGCGCCAGGTGCTGTACGGCGTCGTGCTGATCATCGTCGGTCTGTTGGTCGGCCCCGGCGGTGCGAGCATCTTCACGTGAGCCACTAGCGGCGGCTGGCGGTACGACGGCGATGACCGAGCGCGCGGCGACGG
This sequence comes from uncultured Microthrixaceae bacterium, assembly GCA_964635055.1. Taxonomy (GTDB): domain Bacteria; phylum Actinomycetota; class Acidimicrobiia; order Acidimicrobiales; family DATDAH01; genus JAEUJM01. Next base: position 82,986 of record CAZWMT010000002.1, read on the forward strand.
TCGAGCTCACCCCTGCGCCACAGAGCGCAGGGCTGGCTCGACGCTTCGTCCGCGAGCAGGTCCGCGCCTGGGGCGTGGAGACCGACGAGGACGACGTCGCCTTGATGGTGAGCGAGCTGGTCACCAACGTGGGCCTCCACGCCCGGACGGAGGCGCTGGTCAGCGTGTCGGTGCGTGACGGCTGCCTGCGGGTCGAGGTCACCGATCGGAGCGACCAGCCGGTGGAGGTTCGGCCCCACGCGCTGGGCGCCGAGACGGGCCGGGGCCTGCGCATCGTCGACGCCCTCGCCGCAGCCTGGGGGGTGCAGCAGGTGGCCACCGGGAAGACCGTCTGGTTCGAGGTGCCCGCCCTTGCGGCGGCACCGGAGACGATGGCGGCGGACGGTGCCTCCGAGGGCTAGATCCCCTCTTTGCGGGCGCGGAGGATGAGGGTGGGCGGGACCCAGCGCATGAGCTCGTTCCACTGCGGGCCCCGGGGGCCCGTGGTGGCCGCGGCCGGCTCGAGCAGGCCGTCCAGGCGGAACTTCGCGCGGTGCATCGCGGTGAAGGCGTCGCTCGGAGGGTGGGTCCGGCGGGCTTCGTCCCCTTCGAGACCTCCGGCGCCGCCGTTCGTCGCGGCACCGTCGATCCCGGCGTAAGGGCGCGCCAGCGCCACGGGGTCACCCGGGAGGCGCGGTGCCTCGGCCTGGTCGAGCATGGCGTAGGCGGGGTGGGGCAGCGAGAGCACGAGCGCGCCGCCGGCCTTGAGCACCCGATGGACCTGGCGGAAGACGCGGTTGAGGTCGTCCACGCCGGCGAGGGTGTAGATGCTGAGCACGAGGTCGAACGAGTCCCCCGACAGGAAGGCCAGTCCGGCCAGGTCCGCCTGGCGGAACTCGGCCTTGGCCTCGGCCTGCTCCGCTGCGGCCCGGCCCCGCTCGATCTTGGCCTGGTCGGGGTCGACGGCCACGACCTTGGCCCCTTGCTGGGCGAGGGCGATGCAGGCCGAGGGGCTGTGCAGCCCGAGGACGAGCACCCGCTTGTCCGCCATGGTGCCGAGAAGGCGCAGGTCGTCCTCGGTGGGGATCTCGGGGCCGTAGCGCACGACCTCGCGCGGGGGAGGGGGATCGGACGCGGGGGCCATGCCCCGCATTCTGGCCGATGGCCGCCCCGTTCCGGGGGTTACGGCTCGATGGGCAGGAGGACGGCGGGGCGGCCGGCGCGCTTCGAGCGGTACAGGTCGGCGTCGGCCCGGTCCAGGGCACGGTAAGGGTCCTCGTCGGGGAGGCAGGCACCCACGCCGGCCGAGAACGCGATCAACGGCTCGGTCTCCGCCCAGCACCGCGACAGGCGCTCGACGATGTCCCGGGCGGCGGTCTCGTCGCATCCCCGCAGCACGAGCGCGAACTCGTCGCCGCCGAAGCGGCTGATGCAGTCGCGCTCACGGCAGGTGCGGCGCAGGCAGTCGGCCATCGCCACCAGCACGTCGTCGCCCACCGGGTGGCCGAAGCGGTCGTTGACGGACTTGAAGCCGTCGAGGTCGATCATCACGACCGTGTCGCCGTGCTGCGCGGCGTGCAGCGCCCGGGTGAAGCTGCGGCGGTTGGCCAGCCCGGTCAGCGGCTCGCTCTCGGCCTCGGCGGCGAGACGGGTGCGCTCGCGCAGGCGCTCGACCACGAGCGCCGCCTCCTCGGCGATCAGCGACCGGGTCTCCTCGTCGAAGCGCTCGAGACGGGGGTCCTCGAGGACCCGGTTGGCCTCGAGGACGGTCGGGGCCCGCAGCAGGCGACGGGTCACGTCGAGGAGCACGTCGACGTCGTCGTCACGACCCCCGAAGGGCCACATGCCCTGCAGTCGCTCCCAGTTCACGTCCGGTTCTTCGGCACGCCGCGGCGCCGACCTGCGCGCGATGAACCGAACGGCTCAGGTGGCGGGCCGATCGGCCCAGACCGACCAGTCCGTCAGCTGCCGAGTTCCCGCCCGACCGGTCGGTTCGACGGAGAGACAGAGAGACGGAGAGACGGAGCCGCGGGGAGTGCCCGTCAGCCGAGCTCGGGGCCGAGGACGGACGCGAAGCAGAGCATCTCGCCGGGGTAGCCGCCGAGGTTCTGGACGAGGCCGAGCTTGCGGTCCTGCACCGTCGTGATCTGGCGCTCGGCCGGCGCCTCGCCCCGGAACTGGAGCCAGTGCTCGAAGTGCATGCGCAGGCCCGAGGCGCCGACAGGGTGGCCGAAGCTCTTGAGACCGCCGTCGGGGTTGACGGGCAGGTCGCCGTGGAGCTCGAAGGTGCCGGCCAGCTCCTCCTTCCAGGCCGTGCCCCGGTCGCAGAAGCCGAGGTCCTCCATGAGGACGAGCTCGGTGGGGGTGAAGCAGTCGTGCACCTCGGCCATGGCGATCTGGGCGCGGGGGTCGGTGACGCCGGCCTGGGCGTAGGCGTCGGTGACGGCCTGCACCACCTCGGGGAAGGTCGTGTAGTCGTAGTCGGGATCCGCGTTGCCGCTGCCGTTGCCGGCCACGAACGACAGCGCCTTCACGTACAGCGGCTTGTCGGTGTAGCGGTGGGCGTCCTCGGCCCGGACCACGATGGCCGCGGCGGCACCGTCGGCCACGCCGGCGCAGTCGAACAGCCCGAGGCGGCCGGCGACGACCGGGGAGTTGCAGATGGTCTCCATCGAGACCTCCCGCCGGAACTGGGCCCGGGGGTTGCGGGCGCCGTTGTAGTGGTTCTTCGCGGCGATGCGGGCCAGCACCTCGCGCAGCTCGGCCTCACTGACGCCGTACTTGTCGCCGTAGGCCGGCGCCACGAGGCTGAACATGGCGGCAGCGGTCAGGGTGCGCTGGGTGCCGTCGGTGGGGATGGGCGGGGCGTTCAGCCCCTGGTAGCCGCCGTCCTTCACCTTCTCGACGCCGATGGCCATGGCCGAGTCGTAGGCGCCCGACGCCACCGCGTAACAGGCGTTGCGGAGGGCCTCGGACCCGGTGGCGCAGTAGTTCTCGAGGCGGGTGACGGGCTTCGCCCGCAGCTTGAGGGCCTGGGACAGGGCGATGCCGCTCATGGCCGTGGTGGCCGTCCCGAACCAGTAGGCGTCCACCTCGTCGGTGGTCAGCCCGGCGCCGCCGAGCGCCTGGCCGGCGGCGTCGATGATGAGGTCGTCGGCGCTGCGGTCCCAGTGCTCGCCGAAGTCCGTGCACCCCATGGCCACGATGGCCACCCGATCCTTGATCCCGTGCGAGCTCACGAGGAGACCCCCTTGTCCGGAGCGCCGTCCCGGACGGGGCGGGCCTTCCAGAAGTAGTTGTGGACGCCGTCGGCCGTGGTGAGGCGGCGGAAGGTCATCTCCACCCGGTCGCCGATGGCCAGCGTCGAGGCGTCGACGTCGGTGAGCTCGACCGGGAACCGGCCACCACCGTCGAAGTCCACCACCGCGAACACGATGGGCGGGCTCGGCGAGTAGGCGAGGTGGTCGATGGTGAAGGTGACGATGGTGGCGGCGACGTCGGCCATCGGCGCCGGTGCGCCCTCGTCGAGGGTGCCGTCGGCGTAGGAGATGCGGGCCGGGGGCAGGCTGAGGGCGCCCGAGGGGTCCCGGGAGCCGACGAAGCCGAACTTCCACTCGGTGCGCCGGGCCGACGGCGGCGCGGCGGCGCGCTGGGGCTCGGGGCGGTTGGGGGGCTGGACGCTGACCTCGCCCCGCCACGACAGGAAGGTGCCGTAGGGGACGGGAGCGCCGGCCGCCACCTGCGCGGCGACGGTGCGCGCCGGCGCCCAGGCGGCGAGGGCCTCGGTGGTGCGGAAGACGAACACGTCGGCGCCGTCGGCCAGCGAGACGAGGGCGAGCACCTGGCCGGGCCCGGCGCCTTCGAGCAGGGCGGTGAGGGCGAGGCCGGCGGCGGCCGCGCCGGTGGCACCGATGGTGGCCGAGAAGTCGTCCGCGACGGCGGTCTCACCCACCCCGAGCTTGCGGGAGACGGCCTTGTTGGCCCGGCCGTGCGTGCCGACCACGGCCACGCGGTCCACCTGCTCGGCGCTGACGCCGGCGTCCTTCAGGGCGAGGTCCCAGGCGTCGAGCCCCAGGGGGACGTAGACGGACTCGCCGAAGCGCTCCTCCCACGTCTTCGAGTTGGTGGCACCGGGCGTGCGCCACCGGTCGAGGAACTCCTCGGTGAGCGAGGCTCCGCCGAGGTGCTCGGCCAGGACCCCGTCTCCCTCTCCCACGACCAGCGCGGCGCCGGCGTCGCCGCCGGCGGCCTCGTCCGCGCTGGTGGGTGCCCCCGAGCGGAGGTCGGCGCTGGCCACGAGGGTGGTCCCCCCGCCGGCGAGTGCCGCCGCGAGCGCGCCGGCGGCCGAGCGGCTCGAGCCGACCGCGTCGAAGGCGAGCACCGTCCGGTCGAGGCGCAAGGCGGCATGGATGGTGGTGGCGTTGGTCTTGTCGAGGTAGGGCGGGGAGGTGGTGGCGAACCACAAGGCCTCCGGAGCGGCGGCGGGAGCGCTGCGCAGTGCCAGGCGGGCGGCCTCGACCGCGAGCGTGGTGGCGTCCTCGTCGTAGGACGCGACCGTCCGCTGCCCGCGGCCACCTCCCTTGCCGAAGGTGGCCCGGATCTCGCCGCGGTCGAGGCGGCGGTAGGGCACGTAGGCGGCAGCGCTGAGGATCCCTCGCATCGCGCCGGAGTGTACGAGCGGGCCCGCCGGGGCGGCGAACGGGCCACGTGTCGGACGGGGCGCTGTGTCGGAGGGGGGCGCCGTGGCGAGCGCCTGACGTGAAGGACCTGGAAGACCTGGCGGAACGGGCGGCGCGGCGGACAGGGTGCCCTTCCCGCTCGGCCATGATGGGGAGATGGTCATTCCTCGGCGCGGCAGGTCCTGATGGACGGATCCACCGGGCCGCTCGCCGGCGTGCGGGTGCTGGCCGCCGAGCAGATGCAGGCCCTGCCCTTCGCCACCCAATTGCTGGCCCGGCTCGGCGCCGACGTGGTGAAGGTCGAGCACCCCACGCAGGGCGAGTCCGGTCGCGGGGCGCATCCGGCCATGACCGATCCCGAGGGGCGCGCCGTGGGCGCCACCTTCCTGCGCAACAACCTGGGCAAGCGCAGCGTGGGCATCGATCTGAAGGCGCCCGAGGGCCGGGACCTCTTCCTCGACCTCGTGCCCCACTTCGACGTCGTGGCCGAGAACTTCAAGGCGGGCACCATGGACCGCCTGGGCCTCTCCTACGCCGAGGTCGCCGAGCGCCACCCCGGCATCGTCTACGTTTCGGTGTCGGGCTTCGGCAACGCCCCGTCACCCGAGGGGGCGCACAGCCCCTACCGCGAGTGGCCGGCCTACGCCTCGGTGGTCGAGGCCATGTCGGGGGTGTACGAGTGGGCCCGGCGCCCGGGCGAGCCGCCCCGCCCCAACCCCGTGGGCGCACTCGGCGACATCAGCTCTGCGCTCTTCGCGGTGATCGGCGTCCTCGCCGCGCTCCGCGAGCGCGACCGCACCGGCCTCGGGCAGCAGGTTGACGTCGCCATGCTGGATTCGCTGCTGGCGATGACCGACGTCGTCACCAACATGTGGTCGCTCGGCGTGCGCCCCGACAACCCGATGCAACTCATCCTCGAGGCGTTCGCGGCGTCGGACGGGTACGTGGTCGTCCAGGTCGTGCGCGAGCACCAGTTCGAGCGTCTGGCCGAGCTGGTCGGCCACCCCGAGTGGGTCGCCGATCCCCGCTTCGCGACCCGGGCGGGCTGGGTGGCCCACCTCGACGACACCATCCGGCCGGCCCTCGAGGCCTGGCTGGCCACCCGCACCCGAGCCGAGGCCACCGCGGCGCTCAGCGCGGCGGGCATCGCGGCCGGCATCTGCGCCACCGCGCCCGAGGTGATCGCCGACCCGCACGTGACCGCGCGCCACATGCTGGTGTCGATGGCGCGCACGGACGGCGTGGACGAGCCGGTGCTGGTGCCCGGCAACCCGGTGAAGCTGTCGAACCTGCACGACCCCGCAGAGTCGCCGGGCACGAGGGTGCCGTGGGTGGGTGAGCACACCGTCGAGGTGCTGCGGGCCGAGCTGGGCCTGTCCGGCGCCGAGTTGCAGCGGCTGAGCGAGGCGGGTGTCATCACGCCGTGAGTGCGCAGAAGAAGACGAAGAAGAAGAAGGACAGCGACAACGGCTCCGCGTGGATGGTGTGGGCCCTGGTCGGCGCGGTCACGCTGGTCATCTGCATCCTCGTGGTGGTCGTGGTCGGCTCGGGCGGGTCGGACGAGACCCCCAACAGCACCGACGGGCCCATCGACGCCGAGGCGTTGTACGGGGTGCACTGCGCCAACTGCCATGCGATCGACGGCAGTGGCGCCATCGGCCCGCAGGTGAACGACGGTCGGGTGGTGCGCCGCTACCCGGACATCGACGACCAGATCGCGGTCATCACCGACGGGGTACCCAACACACCGGCCATGCCACCGTTCGACGATGTCCTGAGCGATGCCGAGATCCGCGCCGTAGCGGAGTACGAGCGCTCGCTCTAGCCCTAAGCTCCGATGGTCCGGATGGGTCGGCCACTGAAGGGTCGACCGGGAGGGAGCAGGTATGCGGCGACGGTGGCTGGGAACGGCAGTGGGGGCCCTGGCGCTCCTGGTGGTGTGGCCGACGCCCGCGTCGGCGGGCGGCGACCGGGAGGACGTCGCCTTCGACGCGATCGCCGCGAAGGGCGATGTGCTGGCGTCGACCTACTCGGCCAACTTCACCGACATCTTCCTCACCCACCTGAAGGTGCGGGTCACCACGCGGCAGGGGAGCAACCCCGTCACCTCGCCGGCGTGGCACAACACCAACACCGAGTTGCGGGCCTTCCTCGATGTCACCAACACCCACGGCGGCCCCGACTTCCTGGTGACCCTCGGGACCCCTCAGGAGGCGCCGCCCTTCACGTTCGTGGCCGAGGTCACCAGCCTGCTGGGTGACACACCGACGCCGGTGGAGTGCGGGGCGACCGCCACCTTCACGGAGCCGAACATCTTCAAGGCCAACATCCCGAGCGACTGCTGGGCGCCGCTCGACGTCATCAGGGTGCGCGAACGGGTGGCCCTGGTGTGGGATCCACCGCCCGTCGGCGGCACCCAGGGCACCGACAAGGCCCCCGACGTGGGCTGGGGGCCGTTCCTGCAGGCACCCCCGCCGCCACCCTGAGTCGATCCCGAGGCGTTACAACTTGACATAGAGTGTCACATCCGGCACATTGCTGGTCGTCCCTTCGCGACCAACGAGAATGAGGTACGACCAGATGAGACGACTTCTCGCCGCAACCGTGTTGCCGGCGATCGTGTTCTGCCTGCTCGCCGCACCGTCCGGAGCGGTGACCAACACCGACCCGGCCGGTGACGCCGTCAAGCCCCAGGGAGACATCCGCCGCTACGTGCTGCGCCACGACGACGCGTCGGGCCGCTACGTCGCCAAGATCACCGTGGCCCGGGGCGTGAACCCGGTGACCACCCGGTCGTGGCGGGGCACCAACACCGAGATCCGGGTGTTCTGGGACACGACGCCCTTGCCGGGCGAGGAGTTCCGCACCGACCTGCACACGGTGTCGGGCAGCCCGAACGTGTTCACGGCGGAGACGGTGGCCAACCTGCCGGTGGACCTCGGCGGTCCCGCCATCCCGTCGGGCCTCGACTGCACCGCCACGACGGCAACGGGCACCGGTCCGACCGTGGCCTACCTGGCACCCAACACCTACAAGGTGCGAGTGCCCGACGACTGCCTGCCCCTGGCCCAGAGCGTGTCGGCCCGGATCGAGATGACCTTCGATCCCCGTCCCGCGGGGGGCACCGACATGGACAAGGCGCCGAACACGGGCACGGTGGCCATCCCCTGACGGGCCGGCCCCGCACGAGGAGCCTCGGCGGGGGCCGGCGTTGACCGGCCCTCGTCCGGCTCCCTAGTCTCGGATCTGACGACCCGTCAGATCGCCCACGGGTCCCGCCGCCGCCCGGGGAGAACCATGGATTTCGAGTTCAGCGACGAACAAGAGGCCTTCGTGAAGGAGGTCGTCGCCTTCCTCGACGCTCACGACGACCCCGAGATCTTCGACGTCACCCGCGAGAACATGGCCCAGATCGTGGACACGCCCCGCCGCCGCGAGTTCATGGCCGAGCTGGGAGCCCAGGGCTGGCTGGGCATGACGTGGCCCAAGGAGTACGGCGGCGCCGAGGGCGAGGGCGTCTACGAGTACCTGCTCAACGAGCAACTCGCGGGCCGGGGCGGCCCCCAGATCGGCAAGGGCGTGGGCATCATCGGCAAGACGCTGATCGCCCACGGGTCCGACAAGCTCAAGGCCGAGTTCCTGCCCAAGATCCTGCGCAACGAGGTGGAGTTCGCGGTGGGCTACAGCGAGCCCGACGCCGGCTCGGACGCCGCGTCGATGAAGCTGAAGGCCACCAGGGACGGTGACGGGTGGCGCCTCAACGGGCAGAAGGTGTGGACCACCTCGGCCCACTTCGCCGAGTGGTACTGGCTGGGCGCCCGCACCGACCCCGACGACAAGCACGGCGGCATCACCTTGTTCCTCGTCCCGCTCGACCAGCCCGGCATCACCATCAAGGGCATGTGGACCATGGGCGACGAGCGCACCAACGAGGTCTTCATCGACGACGTGTTCGTGCACGACGACTACGTGGTGGGCGAGGTGGGCAAGGGCTTCCAGTACATCAGCCAGGCCCTCGACCTCGAGCGCTTCACCATGTTCACGTTCTCGCCCATCAAGCAGCGCCTCGACCTGCTGTGCGAGTACGTCCGCACCACCGTGCGCGACGGCGTGCCCCTGAAGGACGACCCGGTGATCCGCCGGCGCGTCGCCCGCCTGGTCACCGACGCCGAGGCCGCCCGCGTGCTCGGCCTGCGCTTCGTGGCCGCGTCGATGAAGGGCGGCGCCCCGCCCACCACCGACGCGTCGGAGTACAAGCTGTTCGCCACCGAGCTCTCGGTGCGCCTTGCCAACGAGTCGATGGACATCGCCGGCCCGGGCAGCGCCCTGCGGGTGAAGACCGAGGAGGCCCCCATGGCCGGCCGGGCCGAGTCGACCTACCGCTACACGGTGATCGACACCATCGGCGGCGGCACGTCGGAGGTGCAGAAGAACATCATCGCCCGCCGCAAGCTGGGCCTCCCCAAGAACTTCTGAGCGCCACGCCTCCCGTGCCCCTCGCCAGATCTTCCGAACTCGACGCAATAGCTGTCGGAATCCGAGGGCTATTGCGTCGAGTTCGTGGCCGCGCGGCAGCGGACCGAGGCAACCCGTGCTGAAGGGCGTCACGGTGCTCGACCTGTCGACGGTCGGGCCGGCGGCGCGGGCCGCCCGGATGTTGGCCGACTACGGGGCACGGGTCATCAAGGTGGGGGCGCCGGCCTCGTCCGGAGGCGTCCAGATCGAGCCGCCGTTCTACGCCTACGGCGGCCACCGGGGGATGGAGCGGGTCCGCCTCGACCTCAAGTCGGACGAGGGCAAGGCCGCCTTCCTGCGCCTCGCCGCCGACGCCGACGTGGTGATCGAGAGCTTCCGTCCCGGCGTGGTCGACCGCCTGGGGATTGGCTACGAAGCGGTGAAGGCGGTCAACCCCGACATCGTCTACTGCGCCACCAGCGGCTACGGCCAGACCGGGCCCAAGTCGCAGTGGGCGGGCCACGACGTGAACTACCTGGCCGCCGGCGGCTACTTCGCGTGCGCCGGCCGAGGGGCGGACGGCGAGCTGACCCTTCCCGGCGCCACCGTGGCCGACATCGCCGCCGGCGGCATGCAGGCCGTCGTCGCCATCCTGGCCGCGCTGGTGCAGCGGGCCGACCGCGGCGAGGGCGCCTACCTCGACGTGTCGGTGGCCGACGGTGTGGTGGGCATGCTCGCCCTCCTGATCGACGAGCACCTGGCCACCGGCGTCGTGCCCGAGCCCGGTCACGACATCCTCACCGGCCGCTACGCCTGCTACGGCCTGTACCGCTGCGCCGACGGCGAGTGGGTGTCGGTCGGTGCGATCGAGCCCAAGTTCTACGCCAACCTGTGTCGCCTGCTCGGCTGCGACCAGTGGAGCGCGCATCAGAACGACGACGACGTCCAGGACCAGATCCGGGCCGACTTCGCCGCGGCGTTCGCTCGACGGAGCCGGGACGAGTGGGTCGCCGAGCTCGGCCCCGCCGACACCTGCGTCGCCCCTGTCAACAGCATCGACGAGGTGGTCGCCGACGCCCAGGTCCTCTCCCGCGGTGACGTGGTCGAAGCCGTCCGCCCCAGCGGCGAGACCTTCCGCCAGGTGGCCGCGGTGTGGGCCGGCGCCCCCCGACCCGAACGGGTCGACGTCCGCGAGCCAGGCTTCGACGACAGCGACGCCCTCTTGTACTGATCGGCACCGGTTCGGCGAACGAGCCCCTTGCTCCTGACCCGGCGGTCAGGGAGACTTCCCCGCACGTCGTGGCGGTCGGGAGGGTGATCCGGTGGTCGGTGATGCGCGGGTGAAGCGGACGTCGATGGCCGTGGTGTTGGCGGTGCTGGTCGCCGCGGTGTCAGTCGTGCTGCCAGGCGGATCGGCGCCGGTCGGCGCCGACGGCAACGAGGCACCGGCGTCGTCGGCCGTCTTTCGTGCGCTGAGCGCTCACTCCGGCCACACGTGCGCCATCTTGTTCCACGGGTCGGTCAAGTGCTGGGGCGTCAACGACAAGGGACAGCTGGGGCTCGGCGACACCGCGAACCGCGGGGTCGTGGCGGGACAGATGGGCGACGCGCTCCCCGCCGTGAACCTCGGTACCGGTCGGACCGCTTCGGCGATCTCGGCGGGCCGGTTCTTCACGTGCGCGGTGCTGGACAACGGATCGGTGAAGTGCTGGGGCCAGAACCTCAAGGGTCAGTTGGGGCTGGGCGACACTGCCACCAGGGGTGACGGCCCGGGGGAGATGGGCGACGCGCTCCCCGCGGTGAACCTGGGCACGGGACGAACCGCGGTGGCGATCTCCGCGGGGACGGACATGGCCTGCGCCATCCTCGACAACGGGTCGCTGAAGTGCTGGGGAGGCGGCGCCCAGGGCAGGCTGGGCCTGGGTGACACCATCGACCGCGGGGACGGCCCGGGGGAGATGGGCGACGCGCTCCCCGCGGTGAACCTGGGCACGGGACGCACCGCGGTGGCGGTCGGCGCCGGCTCGGCGCACACGTGTGCGGTCTTGGACAACGGGTCGCTGAAGTGCTGGGGCAACAACGCTTCCGGCCAGCTGGGTCAGGGTGACCTCGCCAACCGGGGGGACGGCCCGGGGGAGATGGGCGACGCGCTCCCTCCGGTGAACCTCGGCACCGGCCGCACCGCGAGCGCGGTCACGCTCGGCGATGAGTACACGTGCGCGTTGTTGGACAACGGTTCGGTGAAGTGCTGGGGCTTCGACGGCAACGGTGCCTTGGGCCTCGGTACCAGCAGTGCCGGGACCACGCCGTCGCAGTTGGGTGACGCGCTGCCGACCGTGGACCTGGGCACGGGCCGCACCGCGGTGTCGATCAGCGGGCGGATCAACCACGCCTGCGCCGTGCTGGACGACGGCTCGGTGAAGTGCTGGGGTGCCAACTTCGTCGGCCAGTTGGGCCTGGGAGACTCCGACAACCGGGGCGATGCTCCGGGAGAGATGGGCGACGTGTTGCCCGCGGTCGCGCTCGGAACCGGTCGGACCGCCCTGGCGGTCACGACCGGAAACGCCCACACCTGTGCCGTGCTGGACGACGGGAGCGTCAAGTGCTGGGGTCTGAACAACACTGGTCAGCTGGGTCTCGGCGACACCGTGTTCCGGGGCGATGGGCCGAACGAGATGGGCAACGACCTGCCCGCGGTGCAGGTGGTGACGCCGGCGCCGGCGATGACCGTGGTGTTGTCGAAGGACGAGGCGACGGTGGTGGTGGGCTCGCCGGTCCACTACCACGTGCTGGTGACGAACACGGGCAACGTCGGGTTGACCGGGTTCACGGTGACGTCGACGTCGGCGCCGGATTGTGTCGAGGCCGTGCCCACGTTGCTGCCGGGTGGCAGTCACACGATCGACTGCACCTACGCCCCGACCGTCGACGATGTCGGGCTCTACAGCGCGACCGTCACCGTGGATTCGGCACAGACGTCGCCCGTCACGTCCAACACCGCCACTGTCACCGTGACGATTCCCGCCGGCCAGGCCCTCGTGAAGGGCACGGTCACCGCCGTGATCTTCGGGAACCCGGTGTCGGGCGCGCTGGTGGCGGCGCTGGACGCCGACGGCTTCTCGCTGGTGGGCATGGACCTGACCGCGGGCGACGGCACCTACGCGATGCTCGTTCCCGCCGACTCGGTCTTCTTCTACATCGCCGATCCCGCCAACAACCACATCGCCAAGTTCCACCAGAACTCGCCCACGACGCTCACGGACGGCGCCACGGTGACGGTCAATCCGCAGATCACCCGCGCCCTGGGCGGGATCGAGGGCCAGATCACCGACGCCGCCTCGGGGGACGGGGTGGCCACCGGGGTGGCGTTGTCCACGAACCCGGTGACCGGTCAGATGAGCATCGGCGCCGTGACCGACGGGTTCGGTTTCTACGTGATCCGCGACCTGCGTTCGGTGGGCTACCTGGTGACGCTGCTCGACCTCGCCGGCGCTCACGCGCCCCGCTACTACGACGGGGCGGCGACGCCGGCGACGGCGAGTGTCGTGAACGTGGTGGGCGGGGCGTTGCAGGTGATCGGCACGTCGACGTTGCCGGCCCAGACCCCGCCGGGCGGTACCGCGCACCTGAACGGTGTGGTCACCAGCTCGGGTGGCGGGGCGATGGCGGACGTGGCGGTCGTCGCCCTCAACGCCGGCGACTACACCTTCGAGGCCGGGGACCTCACCGACAGCCAGGGCGGGTACGACATCGCCGTGGATCCCGGTAGCTACATCGTGGGCTTCGCCGACACGACCGGGTCGGCCGGGTTCGAGTGGAACCACGATCAGCCCGGCTCGGGGTTGGGGTCGGCGACGCCGGTCACAGCCGCGGTGGGTGCCGACGGGGTGGTGAACGCGTCGTTGGCGTCGAACCGGGGGGCGGTGGGTGGCACGATCACCGAGGACGGCTCGGGGGTCCCGCTGGCGGACATGTGGGTCTTCGCCATCGACAGCACCGGTTCGGTGGTGGGTGTGGCCAAGACCGCGGCTGACGGCACCTACACGATCTCGGACGTGCCCGTGGGCGGGGTCCGGGTCCGGGTCATCGACATCACCGGCGCGCACACGCCCGAGTACTACGACAACCACGCCGGTTCCGGCGCCGGCACCGACTACCCCTCGGCCAGCATCGTCACCATCGTCGGCGGCGCCACCACCACCGTCGACGCCGCCCTCGCCGGCCTCCCCTCTGTCGTCGGGTCGAACTGACGAGGGCTCGCCTCCGCGGACTGTGGTGGCCGACCCGCAGGTCCTCGCGCGCGGCGACGCGGTCGAGGCCGTGCGCCCGAGCGGCGAGCGGGCGTCTCGCGGTGACTTGCGCCTGACCGTCGGGCTGGTGACACTTTCGTCCTGTTTGGACGGTCGGGAACGAGCGAGTCGGGACACGGAGCGGGTCGGATGAAACGGGCGGTGGTGATCGCGATCGCGGCAACGGTGTCGACCGTGACGCTGGTGGCGGGCACTGCCGGCTCCACGGCTGCGCTGGTAGGGCCGGTGGCGTCTGCAGTGGACGTGGTCAGTGGGCCGCAGGCTGGCTCCACCTGCGCTCGCTTCGCGGATGGCACCTTGAAGTGCTGGGGGTACAACTTGTTCGGGCAGCTCGGGTACGGCGACACCGCCAACCGAGGCGACGGCCCCGGCGAGATGGGCGACGCCCTGCCGCCGGTGGACCTCGGGACGGACCGGACCGTGGTCGACGCCGCGGCCGGCGATCTGGACACGTGTGCCGTGCTGGACAACGGGCAGGTCAAGTGCTGGGGGTGGAACCAGTACGGCCAGCTCGGCCTGGGCGACACCGTGCAGCGGGGCGACAACCCGGGCGAGATGGGCGACGCCCTGCCCGCCATCGCCCTGGGCGCCGGCCGGACCGCGGCGGCCGTGGCCGTGGGGCAGGCGTCCGCCTGCGCCATCCTCGACAACGGGGCGGTGAGGTGCTGGGGCAGGAACGATCTTGGCCAGCTCGGCCTGGGCGACACGGCCAACCGGGGCGACGGCCCCGGCGAGATGGGTGACGCCCTGCCGGCGGTGGACCTGGGGCCGGGCCGCACCGCGGTGTCCATCGCCGCCGGCCCCTTCCACATGTGCGCCGTCCTCGACAACGGGGCGGTGAAGTGCTGGGGCTACAACGGCAATGGCCAATTGGGGTTGGGTGACACCGCCACCCGGGGGGACGGCCCAGGGGAGATGGGGGCGGCGCTGCCCGCGGTGGCGTTGGGCACGGGGCGGACCGCCCGCAGCCTCGCCCTGGGAACCTTCTCCACCTGCGCGCTGCTGGACGACGCCACGGTGAAGTGCTGGGGCTCGAACGACTTCGGCCAGCTCGGCAACGGATCCGGCTCCAGCGCGGCCGTCGGCGACGGTCCCGGCGAGATGGGCGACAGCCTGGCGGCGGTGCAACTGGGCACGGGCCGGACGACCGTCGAGCTGGCGGCGGGCCTCGCCCACGTCTGTGCCCGCCTCGACAACGCCACCGTGAAGTGCTGGGGTCGGGGCAACCATGGCCAGCTGGGCAACGGGAGCCCCTCCGACGTGGGCCGGTTCGCCATCCAGATGGGCGACAACCTGGCGGCGGCGGACCTCGGCACGGGTCGGACCGCGGTCGGCCTCGCGGCCGGGAACGACTACAGCTGCGCTCGCCTCGACGACGGGACACTGAAGTGCTGGGGCGGCAACGACTTCGGCCAGCTCGGCCTGGGTGACACGGACGCGCGGGGTCGGTTCGCGGGAGAGATGGGCGACGCCCTCCCCCCGGTGGACCTCGGCCACTTGGCGCCGGCGCCGGCGCTCACGGTGACCACGACGGCCGACGAGACGACCGTCGCGGTCGGCGCCCCCATCCACTACCACGTCACCCTCACCAACACGGGCAACGTCGCGCTCACGGGGGTCACCGTCACCGACGCGAACGCGCCGGGGTGCGCGGGGCCGCAGGCGGACCTGGCCGTCGGCGCGTCGCGCACGGTCGATTGCACCTATACGCCCACGGTGGACGACATCGGCACCCGCTCCAACGCGGCCACCGGGGACGCCACCGAGGTCGCCCCGGTCACGTCGACCGCGGTGGACGTGTCGGTCACGATCCCGGCCGGCCAGGCGTTGGTGAAGGGGCAGGTGACGGCGGTGATCTTCGGGAACCCGGTGTCGGGGGCCATGGTGGCGGGCTTGGACCCGGCGGACTTCTCGGTGGTGGGGTTGGACGTGACCGCCGGGGACGGGACCTACGCCATGTTGGTGCCGGCGGGGTCGGTGATGCTCTACCTGGCGGACCCGGCCAACGGCCACATCCCCAAGTTCCACGCCACGTCGCCGACGGCGGTGGCCGACGGTGCGACGGTGGTGGTGAACGAGCAGCTCAACCGGGCGCTGGGGGGCATCGAGGGTCGGATCACCGACGCCACCACCGGTGACGGGGTCGCCACCGGGGTGGCGTTGACCACGAACCCGGTGACCGGCCAGATGAGCATCGGCGCCACGACCGACGGGTTCGGCTTCTACGTGATCCGCGACCTGCGTTCGGTCGGCTACCTGGTGACGCTGCTCGACCTCGCCGGCGCTCACGCGCCCCGGTACTACAACGGGGCGGCGACGCCGGCGACGGCGAGTGTCGTGAACGTGGTGGGCGGGGCGTTGCAGGTGATCGGCACGTCGACGTTGCCGGCCCAGACCCCGCCGGGCGGTACCGCGCACCTGAACGGTGTGGTCACCAGCTCGGGTGGCGGGGCGATGGCGGACGTGGCGGTCGTCGCCCTCAACGCCGGCGACTACACCTTCGAGGCCGGGGACCTCACCGACAGCCAGGGCGGGTACGACATCGCCGTGGATCCCGGTAGCTACATCGTGGGCTTCGCCGACACGACCGGGTCGGCCGGGTTCGAGTGGAACCACGATCAGCCCGGCTCGGGGTTGGGGTCGGCGACGCCGGTCACAGCCGCGGTGGGTGCCGACGGGGTGGTGAACGCGTCGTTGGCGTCGAACCGGGGGGCGGTGGGTGGCACGATCACCGAGGACGGCTCGGGGGTCCCGCTGGCGGACATGTGGGTCTTCGCCATCGACAGCACCGGTTCGGTGGTGGGTGTGGCCAAGACCGCGGCTGACGGCACCTACACGATCTCGGACGTGCCCGTGGGCGGGGTCCGGGTCCGGGTCATCGACATCACCGGCGCGCACACGCCCGAGTACTACGACAACCACGCCGGTTCCGGCGCCGGCACCGACTACCCCTCGGCCAGCATCGTCACCATCGTCGGCGGCGCCACCACCACCGTCGACGCCGCCCTCGCCGGCCTCCCCTCCCTCGTCGGGTCGAACTGACCAGGGCTCGCCTCCGCGGCCCGGCGTGCCGGGCGGAACCCACCGATGACCACCCTGCCGAGGGAGACGCCGCCGCGACCGTGCTCGACACCGCCGGCGGTGTCGCCGTCCCGGTCAGCGGTCGAACAGGGCGGTGACGTCGAGGCCGAAGCCCGCGATGACCGGGGTGGTGAGGGTCTCGCCCTCGCCGACCTCGACGGCGACGTCGAACGTGGCCATGTCGGGCGAAGAGCGGCGAAACACCAGCACGCGCTCGCCCACCGGGTCGACCAGCCAGAGCTCGGGCACGCCGATGGCCTCGTAGCCCTGCTTCTTCGTGCCCAGGTCGTAACCCCAGGTGGTGGGTGAGCGGACCTCGATGACGAGGTCGGGTGGGCCGGGGTGGCGGTTGGCGTCCATGGCGGGGAAGTGCTCGAGGGTCGTCCACCACACGTCGGGCCGGAACACGCTGGTGTCGTCGATCGGCGCGGCGACCTCGAGCCCGGGCCGGCCCAAACCGGAGTGCTCCTCCGAGAACGACAACAGCTGGTGGGCGATCCACAGGACGATGTTCTGGTGGCGCATGCTCGGTGTGTCCACGACCAGCTCCCCGTCGATCAGCTCGGTGTGCTTCAGTTCGCCAGGGAGGGCGAAGAACTCGTCGGCCGTGAGTCGTCGGTGCGCGTGCACGGCCATGTCGGCCACCGTACCGAGCGGGTACGACGGTGTGAAGGGGTCCCGGCTACGGGACGACGTCGAACCCGACGTCGCGGAAGTCGGCGTCGAAGGTGAACGCCGTGGTGATCGCTTCGATTCGCATGATCTCGAAGCTGACCTGGTCGACCAACGAAACCCCGCGGCGGAGCCCGGCCAGGTAGGCCGCCGTCGCGGTGCGGTGCAGGTCCTCGTCGACGAAGCGAATGGCGACGCTGGGGATCAGGCCAGTGAGCAGCGCCCGCACCGCGGCAGCACCCAGACGTCGGTGCACCAGAGCGGACGCCTCGACGACGACGTAGCCGTGGGTCACGAGGGAGAGGTCCGGATCCCGTCCCGGGCCACGGAACCAGCCGGCGGCCTGCTCATGGGCGCGGTCGTCTTCGTCGAGCAGGGCGTAGAGCGCAGCGGTGTCGACGAAGACGGTCACTCCGAGAAGGCGTCGATGAGGTGGTCGTCGTGGTGCTCGGCGACGTCGCTCCGACCGGAGCGGAACCCGCCGATCGACGCGACGGCCCGCTCTCGGCGACCCGCCCCCCCGCTTGGCAGCGCGCGGTCGACCGCGTCGCGTATGACCTGGGCGGCGGAGACCCCCCGCTCAGACGCGGCGCGTGCGACCGCCCGCCACTGGTCGTCTTCGAGCTGGACCTGAGTCCGATGCATGCGTACACACTAGCTGCATGTGTAAGCGTCTTTCCATGCGTTTCAATCATTTACCGGACGTATTCGATGGCCACCGTGCCGCGGAGGTCGCCGCCCCGACCGTGCTCGACGAAGAACTCGTCGGCCGTGAGTCGTCGGTGCGCGTCCACGGCCATGGCGCCACCGTACCGAGCGGCACTGACGGCGTGAAGGGTCAGCGTCCGGAACTGGCGGTCAGGCTGGTCGTGGGCGACGAGGTCCGGGATCCCGGGTTCGACGACACCGACGTTCTCCTGCGTTGATCGGTGCTTGCCATCGACAGGAGCCTCTTGCTCCTGAACCGGGGGTCAGCGAAACTCTCCCGCACGTGGTGGCGATCAGGAGGGTGATCCGGTGGTCGGTGGCGCGCGGGTGAAGCGGATGGCGATGGCCGTCGTCCTTGCCGTCATGGTCGCCGCGGTGGCGGTGGTGCTGCCGGGCGGGTCGGCGCCGGTCGGCGCGGACAGCAACGAGGCGCCGGGTGCGCCGGCGGCGTTCCGCCAACTGAGCGCCGGCGGCTCGCACACGTGCGCGATCTTGTCCGGCGGGTCGGTGAAGTGCTGGGGCCTGAACGACAAGGGCCAGTTGGGCCTGGGTGACACGGCCAACCGGGGGGACGCGGCGGGGGAGATGGGCGCCAACCTGCCCGCCGTCGATCTGGGAACCGGCCGCACCGCGGTGGCGATCTCCGCCGGCACGAACCACACCTGCGCGCTGCTGGACAACGCCTCGGTGAAGTGCTGGGGCTTCAACCAGACCGGCGAGCTCGGGCTGGGCGACGCGCTCACCCGGGGGGACGGCCCCAACGAGATGGGCGACAACCTGCTTGCGGTCGACCTGGGCACGGGCCGGACGGCGGTCTCGGTGTCGGCCGGACAGCAGTACACGTGCGCGCTCCTGGACAACGCGACCGTGAAGTGCTGGGGCAGCGGCTTCCAGGGCAAGCTGGGCCAGGGCGACACCGCCAACCGCGGCGACTCAGCCGGCGAGATGGGCGACAACCTGCCCGCCGTCGATCTGGGCACGGGACGCACCGCGGTGTCGGTCGTCGCCGGCGGCTTCCACGCCTGCGCGTTGCTGGACAACGCGTCGGTGAAGTGCTGGGGGGCCGGCGGCGCCGGGGCGCTGGGCAACGAGAGCAACACCAACCGGGGGGATGGGCCCAACGAGATGGGCGACAACCTGGTGGCCGTGAACCTGGGCACCGGCCGCACGGCGACGGCCATCACCGCCGGCTCGGATCACACCTGCGCGCTCCTCGACAACGGGTCGGTCAAGTGCTGGGGGCAGGGCAACCTCGGTCAGTTGGGCCTGGGGGGCACCTTCGCTCGGGGGACCCAGCCAGGGAGCATGGGCGACTCACTGCCGGCGGTGGCGCTCGGGACGGGGCGCACCGCCGTCGCGGTGAGGTCGAAGTTCAACCACACCTGCGCGGTGCTGGACAACGGGTCGTTGAAGTGCTGGGGCTGGAACGTCGGGGGTCAGCTGGGGCTCGGGGCCACGGACGACCGGGGCGAGGCACCGGGGGAGATGGGCGATGCCCTGCCGGCGGTGTCTCTGGGGACGGGCCGGACCGTGGTGGCGGTGACCACCGGCATCACCCACACCTGTGCCCGCTTGGACGACGGGAGCCTGAAGTGCTGGGGCATCAACGACAAGGGCCAGTTGGGCCTGGGCGACACCCAGACCCGCGGCGACGGTCCGGGCGAGATGGGCGACAGCTTGGCGGTGACGGTGTTGTTCACGCCGGCGCCGGGGTTGTCGGTGGTGTTGTCGGCGGACGAGACCACGGTGGCGGTGGGGTCGTCGGTGCATTTCCACGTGACGGTGACGAACACGGGGAACATCCCGTTGTCGGGGGTGGAGGTGACCGAGGGCCCGGCGGGGTGCGTGGGGCCGGTGGCTGGTCTGGCGGTGGGGGCGGAGGTGACGGTGGATTGCACCGAGACCGCGACGGTGGACTTCTTGGCGGGTCTGACCCGGACGGCGACGGCGGACTCGGCTCAGACGGTGCCGTTGGAGTCGGGGCCGGTGACGGTGGGGGTGTCGCCGCCGGCGGGCTCTGGGGCGGTGTCGGGTCGGGTGTCGGCGTTGTTGTTCGGGAACCCGGTGGGTGGGGTGTTGGTGGCGGCGATCTCGCCCGCGGATGGTTCGGTGGTGGGCCTGGACACGACCGATGGTGGTGGCGGGTACGCGATGTTGGTGCCGGCGGGGTCGGTGTGGTTGTACCGGGCGGATCCGTCGGGGGGCCACATCGCGGGGTTCCATTCGTCGTCGCCGACGGTGGTGGGCGACGGGGCCGAGGTGGTGGTCGACACCGAGTTGAACCGGGCGTTGGGCGGGATCGAGGGGCGGGTGACCGACGCGGGCTCTGGTGACGGGGTCGCGGGCGGGTTGGCGTTGACGACGAACGCGGTGACGGGCCAGATGAGCGTGGGCGCGGCGACCGATTCGTTCGGGTTCTGGGTGGTCCGCAACGTGCGGTCGGTCGGCTATCTGGTGACGATGTTGGATCTGGCGGGGGCGCATTCGCCGCGGTACTTCGACGGTTCGCCGGGTGGGTCGGCGTCGCCGGCGGGGGCGTCGACGGTGAACGTGTTCGGGGGGGCGTTGGCGGTGATCGGCTCGACGGGGCTGCCCGCGCAGGCGGGGCCGGCGGGGACCGCGCACGTGACGGGCACGGTGAGCGGGGCGGGCGCGGGTGTGGCGGTGGTGGCGCTCAACGCGGGGGACTATTCGTTCGAGGCGGGCGATGTGACCGACGGTGCGGGCGGGTTCGACATCGCGGTGGATCCGGGCACCTATGTGGTGGGGTTCGCGGACACGACCGGGGCGACCCAGTTCGAGTGGTTCGACGACCAGTCGGGTGCGGGGTTGGGGTCGGCCACGCCGGTGGCGGCGGGTGTCGGCAGCCCTGGGGTGGTGAACGCGTCGTTGACGTCGAACCGGGGTGCGGTGTCGGGGACGGTGACCGAGGACGGGTCGGGTGACCCGTTGGGGGGCATCTGGGCGTTCGCGATCGACGCGACGGGGTCGGTGGTGGCGGTGGACGAGACCGCCGGCGACGGCTCGTACACGTTGGCCGATGCGCCGGTGGGGGCCGTGCGGGTGCGGTTCTTCGACGTGTCCGGGGCGCACGTGCCCGAGTACTGGGATGACCACGGCGGCGCGAGCGGCGCCGACGGGTACGCGGCGGCGAACGTGATCGCGGTGGCGGGTGGCGTCACCGCGACCGCCGACGCATCCCTCGCTCTGGCCCTCTGACCGCGGCTTCGCCGACGGCCGGCGGGTCCACCCACCCGGCACGTCGCGGCGCAGGCAGCCCCGTTGAGCGCCATGGGTGACGGGCCTGCGTCGGCCGTGCCCGGCGGCCGGGTCGTGACGATCTGTCTGGTCAGGCAGTGGGCGTCAGGGGTCGAGGAGTGACGATGCGGAGCACGCGAGCGTCTCGGCGGGCACCGACCACACCTGAGCGCTGCTCGACAACGGCTCGGTGAAGTGCTGGGGCGTCAACCAGACGGGCGAGCTCCGAACAGGCGGCGTCTGCTCCCGGAACGGGCGCACTCACCCGCCGCGTAACCGTCGGGAAACGGCGCGTTCGCGTCATGTGCCCTGACCGGGCCCTTGTTACCGTCGAGTCAGGAGGTGCGGAGGTGGGCGATCCCCTCACCACCACGGCGGGAATCGGGCCCAGCGGCCCTGGCGCGAGGGAGGGGGGCGCGCCGGGGCGCTCGGGCTGCGACCGGCGTTGTTGCCGGTCGGCAACCGCGGCGCAACCACGAACGACCACCATGGCGGTGATGGCCGATCTCCACGACCCGGGCGCCAGCCGCAGCGATGCGCGCTGCGCGGCCCTGCTGCGACTGGCACACCGCCACCGCATGGGCGGCGACCCGGCCCGGGCCCGGGCCCTGTTCGCAGTGGCGGAGTGCGAGGCCTGGCGGGCGGGCCGCGCCGACCTGGTGGCCCAGGTGGTGCTGGACGAGCACCGCTTCCGACCCGCGCACTGAGCGCCGGCCCGAGCGAGGCAACAGCCGCTTCGGAGGGGCGTCGCAGAGCTGGGGGCCGACGCTGCCGAGGGGTGAGGTTCCCGAGACGGTGCGCGTGCACGGCCATGGCCGCCGCGGTACCGATCGACTCTGACGGTGTGAAGGCCAGCGCGTCGAACCGGCGTTCACGGTTCGTGGGGGTCGTCGCCGCTGGCGAACAGGGCGGACACGTCGAGCTCGAGCCCGGGAAGGATCGGCGTGGTGACGACGTCACCCTCGCCGACCGTCATGACCGCGTCGAAGCCGGCAACCGTTGGCGTGGACCGGCGGGCGACGGTCACCCATTGGTCCTCGGGATCGACGATCCACAGCTCGGGCAGCCCGGCCTGCTCCCAGCGTGCGCGCTTCGGCCCGAGGTCGTCGGCCCGGGTGGCGTCGGCAACGACTTCGATGGCGAGCTCGGGGATGTGCTCGTACAGGTCGTGGGCGTCCGGGGCGAGCGGTCGGGACGGGCTCGACCACCAGGCATCGGCGAGGAACACCCCCGGGTCGATGATCGGGTGGTTGAGGTCGATGCCCGGCGCACCCAGACCCGGGTGGGCTCGTGCGTAGTGGACGAGCTCGGCGCCGAGCCAGATGGTGATGCGATCGCGCCGGTCCGCGCCGAGACCCACGATCTCGCCGTCGATGAGCTCGATGTGGCGGTGCTCGCCCGGCATCAGCGCGAAGAACTCGTCGGCGGTGATGGGTCGTTGACGCACGAGACGGACCGTAGCCACGCCGATCCGAGCCGTTCGGCCGTATCTGCGGAACCGATGCACTGGCGCATCGGGGGTGGCGATGGGGGTACGACGGGGCCCGCACGCGCCCGTTGAGTCGCTGCAGTTGCTCGGGTACGGTTCTTCGACGGCTCGGGAGTGCCGTCGGTGGTTTCGCTCCCCGGAGAACGATCACCGACTCAGGGAGCACGCCCGATGGCCATGACCGCCGCGGAACGAGAAGAACTGCATGGGCGCTCGTACGACAGCAACTCGGTGACCGGGGAGCCGATCTGCTGATGGCCGGCCTGGCCGCGGCCGACCTCGAGGCGATCGAAGAGCGGCTGACGCTGCGCATCGAGCGCACGCGTGCCGAGCTGCGCAGCGAGGTCGGAGAGGTGCGCGGGCAGGTCCACGAACTACGCGGCGAGGTCGGGACCGAGATCGGCAGGGTTCGGTCGGAGATAGGGGGGATCAGGGCCGAGCTGGGTGAGTTCCGGGGTGAGGTCGGCCAGGAGTTCGGCAAGGTTCGCGAGGAGTTCGGCAAGGTCCACGAGGAGTTCGGCAAGGTCCACGAGGAGTTCGGCAAGATCCACGAGGAGTTCGGCAAGATCCACGAGGAGCTCGGCAAGGTCCGCGGCGAGATGGCCGCCCAGAACCGCATCATCGTGTTCGCCATGGTCACGGCCGGTGTCGGCGTCGTCAGCATCGTGCTCGGCTTGGCCGGCCTGGTCTTCACTGCCGTGCAGCTCGCGTCCGCCTGAGCGCAGCGGGTCCGCCATGTCTGGCCGCGCCCGGGCGGGCGGCAGCCACGAGCTGTGAACGCGACGCCGCCCGGTCCTATGATCTGACGCCTCGTCAGAAACCGTGCCATGACCGAATCTCCCGCCGCCATCCCTCCAGAGGTCGCCGCCGTCATCGGCGTCGAGCAGTACGAGACCGACGCCGGCTTCGACGCCGAGATGGGCTACGTCTGGACCTCCCTGGCGTCGGTGGAGAACGGCAACCCGCTGTTCTGGGACGTCGAGGTGGCGAAGGAGCTGACCGGCGGTCCCATCGCGCCGCCGTCGATGCTGTCGGTGTGGTTCCGGCCCCACCACTGGCAGCCCGGCGCCACCGACAACCTCGTGCCGCTGCAGGTGCACTTCGACCTGAAGGAGGCCTTCGGGCTGCCCGAGGCGGTGATGACCGACAACACCATCACCTTCGGGGTGCCCGTGCGGCCCGGCGACCGGATCCGCAGTCGCCAGGTCCTGCGCTCGGTCAGCGCGCCCAAGACCACCAAGCTGGGCACCGGCCGGTTCTGGGTGATCGACGTGGAGTATCTTAACCAGCGCGACGAGATCGCCGGCGTGGAGACCTACACCGGATTCGGCTACCGCAGGTCCGGCGAGGGGGCGGGCGCATGAGCGTCACGCCGGTCCTCACCCTCGACCAGGTGTCGGTGGGCGACACGCTCCCCGAGCTGTCGGTCGACGTCACCGCCACCACGGTCGTGCTGGGCGCGCTCGCCACCCGCGACTGGCGGCCGATGCACCACGACTACCACTTCGCCACCGAGCGCAACGGCACGAAGGACATCTTCCTCAACACGCCCAATCAGGCCGCCTGGTTCGAGCGCTACCTCACCGACTGGACCGGCCCCCACGGCCGCCTCGGCAAGGTGACGTTCCGCATGAAGGACTCGATCTTCCCCGGCGACACCATGGTGTTCCGGGGCGTGGTCACCGAGGTGGGCAGCGACGACGCCGGCTGCGGCTGGGTGGGCGTCGAGGTGACCCTGACCGTCGACGACCGGACGATGACGACGGGCTCGGCCCGCATCGCGGTGCCGGTCGGTCCTGACGACAACCCCTGGGCCCGCGGGCCCGACGACTGGAAACCGTGAACGTTCGAACGACGAGACAGGACCCCTGACATGGACCTCGACTTCACCGAAGAGCAGGAGATGCTGCGCGAGATGGTGCGCGGCCTCTGCAACGACGTGGCCGGCCTCACCGTCGTGCGCGAGATGGAGGACGACCCCGTCGGGTACCCGGCTGCGTTCTGGCAGCAGCTGGCCGACCTCGACCTCCTCGGCCTGCTCATCCCCGAGGAGTACGGCGGCTCGGGCATGACCATGCTCGAGGGTGTCGTGGTCTACGAGGAGCTGGGCCGCTCGCTGGCGCCGTCACCGCACTTCCCGAGCTGCGTCCTGTCCGCGTCGGCCGTGCTGGCCGCGGGCTCCGACGAGCAGAAGAACGCCCTGCTGCCCCAGATCGCCTCGGGCGGCGCCATCGTCGTCCCCGCCTGGCTCGAGCCCGAGAGCGGCTTCGGCCCCCTCGGCGTGCAGGCCCGTTGGGACGGCGACAGCCTGTCGGGCACGAAGTGGCACGTGCCGTTCGCCGAGGCCGCCACGTCGTTCCTCGTCCTCGCCCGCACCGGCGGCGCGGCAACCGATGTCGGCCTGTTCCTCGTGGACCGCGACGCCGACGGCGTCACCCTCGCCCAGCAGAAGACCATCGCCTCCTCGACCCAGTACGCGGTCACCTTCGAAGCCGTGTCGGCCGAGCCGGTGGGTGCCCTCGACGGGGGCTGGGCGGTGTGGCACGACGTGATGCTCGACGGGATCATCCTGCTCGCCGCCCAAGCCTCCGGCGGCGCCGAGCACGCCCTCGACATCACCGTGCAGTACTCGAAGGACCGCTTCCAGTTCGGCAAGCCCATCGGGTCGTTCCAGTCGATCAGTCACTACCTGGCCGACGCCGTCACCCGGGTCGACGGCTCGCGCACCCTCGTCTACGAGGCGGCATGGGCCCGGGCCAACGGCCGGGACACGAGCCGGCTCGCCCCCATGGCCAAGCTGTCGGCCTGCGACACCTTCCGCGACCTCACCGCCATGGCCCAGCAGGTCTGGGGCGGCGTCGGCTTCACCGTCGAGTACGACATCCAGCTCTACTTCCGCCGGGCCAAGCAGCTCCAGATCACCTGGTGGGACTCCCGCTACCTCGAGGACCTCATCGCCGAGAGCGTGCTGGACCAGCCGGCCTGACCTCGGCGCCGCCGGCGAGGCGGCGGCGGGCCACGGACGGCGCCGCGGGCCACAGCCTCATCAGCGGCCGATCGTGCTCGGCCCACGGTGATCAGGTCCGGTTGTTGCGGAGGATCCTCCGGTGGTTGGCCACCTGTTGGACGTAGGGCAGCGGGAAGGCCAGGGCCATCGTCCGCAGGGGCTCGGGAAGCCCAACGCTCCGCCGTGGCGGCGCCCCTGCCGGTCGACCACGTCGAAGTCGAACGAGAAGTCGAGCTGTGTGGCGCACGGATGAATGCACCCTGTGGACGCGTCGAGGGCGCAGGAGTCGAGCGGCGGTGCGGACGATCTGCGAGGATCTGGCGATGATGCGAAGGGCGGTCGCCATCTCCTCGTTCGTCGTGCTCGTGCTCCTCACCACAGGGGGCGTCGAACCGGCGGGGGCCACGAATCGAAGCGCGGGATCGACGCGGGTCGCCGAGGCCGCCACCGCCGATTGGAGGCAGGTGAGCGCCGGCGCGGTCCACACCTGCGGGATCCGGACCAGTGGACGGCTCTACTGCTGGGGCGACGACGACTTCAGCCAGCTCGGCAACGGGGGAGCCAACACCGACGTGGGCTCCCCGGTCGAAGTGGCCGGGAATCACACGGACTGGGTGACGGTGTCGGCAGGGGGATTCTTCACCTGTGCCCGGCGCAGCAGCGGGCGCCTCTACTGCTGGGGCGCGGACACCTTCGGTGCGGTCGGCAACGGTGCCCCGAACGCGAACGTGTCCACACCGGTCGAGGTCGCGGGGAGCCGCACCGACTGGCGACAGCTCAGCGCCGGCCACGACCACGTCTGCGCCAAGCGCAGCAGCGGGCAGCTCTTCTGCTGGGGCAGCGACGGGACCGGTGCGGTGGGCGACGGCCCGGGCACCCAGAGCCAATCCAGCCCCGTGCAGGTCAGCGGCGGGTTCACCAACTGGGCGAGCGTGTCCGCGGGCTTCCAGTCCACGTGCGCGCGGCGCACCACCGGGCGCCTCTACTGCTGGGGCACCGACGGCGACGGCCAACAGGGCAGCGGCCCGGGCATCCAACTCCACTTCGCGCCTGCCGAGGTGGCCGGCGGTGCCACCGACTGGGCCACGGTCTCGGTAGGAGGCACGCACGCCTGCGCCCGGCGCACCACCGGGCGCCTCTACTGCTGGGGCTCCGACAACCACGGCCAAGTAGGGAACGGCGGAGCGAACACCAGTCAGCAGTCGCCCGTCCAGGTCGCCGGCAACCACACCGACTGGCGCCAGGTGAGCCTCGGCGATCGCACGACGTGCGCGAGGCGCACCACCGGGCGCCTCTACTGCTGGGGCTTCGACAACACCGGTCAGACCGGGAACGGCCTGCCGAACGCGGACCTCGCCTCACCGACCGAGGTTGCCGGAAACGCCACCGACTGGTCCGCCGTGGACGGTGGGTTCCTCCACATGTGTGCCAAGCGCACCTCCGGCTTCCTCTACTGCTGGGGCTACGACAGCGACGGTCAACTGGGCGACGGCGGGTCCGACTCTCCCGTCTCCTCACCCGTGCTCGTCGGAGGCTGACCCGCCCGGGCCCCCACGCTCCCTGGGCGCCGGCCGCGTCGCCGGCCTGCAACCGAGGTGTTACCGCCGGCTGCGATCCTGCGAGGGTGATCTCCACCGCATCCACCCTCGAGGACGGCTGGCGGCCCACCGAGTTCCTGGGGCCCGACGAGTGGAGCGTCACGCTGACCGCCGGCGACGTGGCCGAGATCGACGCCGCCCTCGACCACGTCGAGGCGCAGGGACTCGCCATGGGCGAGGTGGACCGCCAGGCCTTCCCGCTGCCCACCCTCGGCCCTCGCCTCGCCGGTTGGGCCGCCGAGATCGACCAGGGGCGCGGCTTCGTGCTGCTGCGGGGCCTGCCGGTCGAGCGCTATGGGCCCGAGCGGTCGGGGCTGGCGTTCTGGGGCCTGGGCTGTCACCTCGGCCGGCCGTTCCCGCAGAACCCCGAGGGAGACCTGCTGGGCCACGTCATCGACACCGGCGAGGCCGCCACCGACCCATCGGTACGCAAGTACCGCACCAACCACGACATCGCCTTCCACGTGGACGGCGCCGACGTGGTTGGTCTGCTGTGCCTGCGCGCCGCGGGCGACGGCGGGCTCAGCCGCATCGCCAGCTCGCTGGCGGTTCGCCAGGAGATCCTCTGGCGCCACCCCGAGCTGGCGCACGTGTTCAACGAGCCGATGCTGCTCGACCTGCGCGACGAGCAGGGGCCGGGCGAACCGCCCTTCCTTCCCCTGCCCATGGACTACCTCAGCCGTGGCCGCCGCCGCGTCTTCTACCACTACGACTACTTCACCTCGTCACAGCGCCACGAGGCGGCCCCCCGGTACTCCGACGAGCAGCTCCTCGTGCTCGAGCTGTTCGAGGAGCTGGCGTCGAGTCCGGAGTTCTGCATCGACATGGACCTGCAGGCGGGCGACATGCAGTTCATCGACAACGGCACCATCGTCCACGCCCGGTCGGCCTACGTCGACGACCTCGACCACCCCCGCCACCTGCTCCGCCTCTGGCTCGCCGCTGCCTGAGCACCGCCCGTCGGAGCCCCCGGGCTCGCCGATCGGCTGATGGGCGTGACCGCGCCGACGCTGGTGATCCACGGTGAGGGATCTCGCCCCGATCGAGGAGGGACCCGGGACGCGCACCCCGGCCCGCGACAATGGCGCAAATTGCCGGTGCGCCACCGGCCGGGGCCGTGGGACGGTTCCCCCATGACACCGCACCGGACCGATCGGGCCGCCCATGGACGTCGGGCCTTCACGGGCGCGGCCACCGCGTTGGCCGCGCTGATGGCGCTCCTGGCCCTCACTGCGCTGGCGCCCGCGGCCGACTCGGCCGTGGTGGTCTCCGGCGGCGTGGCGCCGACCTACCCCCACCGGTCCCTCGAGGCCCCGCTGAACGGCCAGGCCATCGATCGGGCGTTCTGGGCACCGGGCTTGAACTCGGGCTTCGTGCCCCAAGGCATCACCCGGGTCGACGCCGGTGGCCCGTTCACCGAGACCCGGTTGCTCGTCAGCGGCTACTCGAGCCGCGGCTGCAGCGTCTACGCCGTCAGCCCGTTCACCGGGTCGGCGTCCAACCCCCGCACCGTCCCGGGCTGCAGCCATGCCGGCGGCATCGTCAACGAGGGTGACCGCCGGGTGTGGGTGGCCGACACCAACGTGCTCATCGAGCTCTCGATCGACCGGCTGTTCGGATCGCAGGCCGGCGATCCCGTGCTGCGCCGCATCCCCCTGCCGGACACCGCCGCGGGCTCCCCGATCACCATCCACGGGTCGTTCGTGGTCTACAACGGCACGTCGGCCGGCTCGTGTCCCTGCATCGGCATCGGCGACAACGACGCCCAGCGGATCCGCTGGTACTCGCGGGCCTACCTGCGCAGCGTGCCCTCGGGGCGCTGGCTGGACCGCAGCCAGGAGCTGGGCCAGACATCGACGCCGGTCGGGCCCCAGGGAGCGGCCTACGACAGCGCCGGCCGACTGTGGGTCACCTCCAGCGACTGGGCGTCCAGCGCCGAGCGGGGTTGGGGACGGGTCCAGCGCCTCACCGGCTCGCCGACCGCCACTTACAACAACTTCGTCCCGGGCATCGAAGGCGTCACGGCGACCCCCGACGGTGACCTCTGGGCGGTCTCCGAGGCCGGCTCCCTGCCCTACGCCGGTGGCCGGTTCTTCCCCCTCGTCTTCCGGTTCCGCCCGGGCCTGTTGAACCACCCGTAGCGGGGGCGTCGGGGCGGGGTCCCCCGCCGGGGGCGGTGGCGCGGTTGCCTCGGTGGGCCCTGCCGGGCCACCATCGCGGCCACGGATCGTCGTCGGGGAGGCACGGCCATGCACGGGCGCACACGGATCGCGATCATGGGGCTCACGGCGGTCCTGGCCCTCGGGGCCCCGTTGGCCCCCGGCACCGTGGCGGCGCAGGCCGCCCCGCCGGAGCCCATCGTGTTCGTGCACGGCTGGAACTCGAGTCCGTCGACATGGAACACCATGCGCAACCGCTTCGTGGCGTCGGGGTTCCCCGCCGACCGGCTCTTCGCGTTCGGCTACAACACGTCGCAGTCGAACAAGACCACCGCCACCCAACTCAACGCCTACATCGACCAGGTGCGGGCCCAGACCGGGTCGTCCGTGGTCGACCTGGTCACCCACTCGATGGGGGCGCTCGGTGCCCGGTGGTGCATGAAGACCGGCGCCTGCAACGGCAAGGTCGACGACTGGGTGTCGCTGGCCGGGGCCAACCACGGCACCTTGATCTCGCTGTGCTTCTGGTCGGCCGGATGCCGGGAGATGTTCTACAACTCGGACTTCTCGCAGGCGCTGAACGCGTCCGACGAGACGCCGGGCTCCGCCACCTACACCGCGTTCTGGTCCGACCGCGACGCGGTGATCCTGCCCAACTCGTCGGCCCGCCTCGCCAGTGGCGCCACCAACGTGGTGTTCTCGATCGGTCACAACGACTTCCCCGGCTCGGCCGCGGTGTTCAACGCGCTGCGCCCCATCGTCGTCGAGTAGACCGACCCCTCAGGCGGGGCAGCCGCCTCAGGGCTCGAAGCGCATCTCGTCGGGCGACCAGAAGGCGCGCATGCTGGCCAGGTGCTCGCCGTCGGTGGCCACCTTGTAGATGGTGACCGCGTCGATGATGGCCTTCGACCCGTCGGGCAAGGTGGTGGTGATGGTGACCACGTTGGCGCACTCGTCGCCCGACTCGTGGTGGGCGTGGATCGTGAAGCGCACCTGGTTGCCGGCGATGGCGGCGTCGAAGAAGGCGCCGATCCCCTCGGGACCGTGGTGGCCCTGGCCGGTCTCGTCGAACATCGACGGGCCCACCGGGTCCTCCACCACCCCGTCCGGGGTGAACAGGGCGATCCAGCCCTCGCGGTCCCCGGCCTCGACCGCGGCCACCGACCTCTGCGACATCTCCCACGCGCTGCTCATGGCGATGACACTAGGTCGTTCCAACTCAGCGCAGCATCCGGCGGCACGCGCCGGATTTTGCGCCGAGTTCGGAGATCTCCCGCATTGCCACGACGGGAGGGCCCCGGCCCGCGAGGATCGTGCGATGGATCATCCACGTTGTGGAGCGGAGCGGAGCAGCGCCTTCGGCGAACCGGATGGCGGAGCCGGTCCGAGGGACGAGGAGCCACTGTGAGGGGTGCACGTTGCGGAGCGGAGCGGAGCTGCGGCGCCGATGCACCGGATGGCGGAGCCGCTCCGAGGGACGAGGAGCCAGTGTGAGGGGTGCACGTTGCGGAGCGGAGCGGAGCTGCGGCGCCGATGCACCGGATGGCGGAGCCGCTCCGAGGGACGAGGAGCCAGTGTCGACGTGACGCCGTATGAGCGCGACATCCTCGACGAGTACGCCGAGCACCGGGCGCCCCGGGTGTACCCGAAGGTGGAGGCGACGCTGGGCCTGGTGGTCGAGGACCGCTCGTCGGGGTTCTGCGGCGACATCGTGAAGACCACGTCGGCCGCGGTCACGCTGCGCGGGCGCAGCGGCCACCACCGCCACTTCCGGTGGACGCCGGGCGGCTTCCTGCTCGAGGGCAAGCCGGTCACCCTGGTGGCGCCCACGAAGGCCGCGCCCACCGTGACCCTCACCGCCAGTGGGTCGGTCGCCGCCAGGGCGGCCAAGGCCCGCACCGCCCGGGCCAGTCGCATCTGGGTCGAGGGCCGCCACGACGCCGAGCTGGTCGAGCACGTGTGGGGCGACGACCTGCGCGAGCTGGGCATCGTGGTCGAGCCGCTCGGCGGCATCGACGACCTCCCGGCCCAGGTGCGGGCGTTCGGCCCCTCACCCACCCGCCGCCTCGGCATCCTGGTCGATCACCTGGTCGACGGCTCCAAGGAATCTCGGATCGTGGCGCAGGTGCGTTACGACGACGTGCTGGTCACCGGCCACCCCTTCGTGGACATCTGGGCGGGCATCCAGCCCCGCACCATGGGCCTCGACGCCTGGCCGGACGTGCCCCGGGGCCAGGACTGGAAGACCGGCTTCGCCACCGCCCTGGGCACCACCGTCGAGGGCTTCTGGCCCGACCTGCGCAACCGCGTGACCACCTACGCCGACCTGCGCCCCGAGCTGGTGGGCGCGGTCGAGCGCCTGATCGACTTCGTCGAGCTGGGCGCCTGACGGGCACACCGGGCGTCCCCAGCGGGTGGGGTTCCGCAGCGCGGCGGCTCAGTACACGCCGAGCCGTCCGGAGTCGACCAGCGCGTTGACGGAGTGGAGGGCGTCGGTGGCAATGACAGCGTGGCCAGCCGCTCGAGTGGCTCGAAGTACGGGTTCGGTCGGTTCGGCGTGATCAGCGTCCTGCGGCCAGGGAGTTCGGCACGGAAGACGCCTGCCCGTTCCCGCCGGCGGAGCTCGTTCACGGTGGTATGGAGACCGCTCCTTATTCGATAAGATAATTACATGCGAACCGCGGATCTCCTGCTTGTGGAGGTGAGACAAGCGCTCGGGCTCACCCTGGGCGAGGTCGCACAGCGGTCGGGGACCTCGGCACCGACGTTGTCGAACTACGAGCGGGGACGCAAGGAGCCGAGATTGACGACGCTCGCCCGGATCCTCGACGCCCTTGGGTTCCGACTGAGGCTCGAGCTCGTTCCGGCCGGGTTGGACCGGGCGCTCACTCGCAAGGACCGCCGCAGCCTGGCCATGCACCGCCTGGTGGCGTCGAAGCTCGTCACCGAGCCCGACGCCGTCCGGTCCGCTGCGAATCGAAACCTGGTCACGCTCCGGCAGGCCGACACGGAACGACGCGCCGTCGGCTACATCGATGAGTGGGTGCACCTGCTCGACGGCCCCGTGGACGCGCTCGTCGAGACGCTCACGAGCGAGCGGCAGAGCGCCCGCGACCTTCGCCAGGTCAGCCCGTTCGCCGGGGTCCTCTCGACGGCAGAGCGTATGCGGATCATCGAGGCGGTCCGGTAGGTGCGCCACGACCAGTTCGAGCACGTGGTGCGAGCGGCCGGCGATCTTCTGCGCACGGACACGCTGATCGTCATCGGTAGCCAGGCGATCCTCGCCTCGTTCAGCGACCTTCCTCCCACCGCGACGATGTCGATGGAGGCCGACATCCTCCCCCCCGGCGGGGAGGCTGATGCCGACATGATCGATGGCGTCCTTGGTGAGCTCTCGCCGTTCCACGAATCGTTCGGCGTTTACGCAGACGGCGTGGGACCGGATACAGCAACGCTGCCTGCCGGCTGGGAGGACCGGCTCGTCGACTACGAGAACGTGAACACGAACGGCGTCAAGGCTCGTTGCCTGGAGCCGCACGACCTGCTCGTGTCGAAGCTCTACGCAGGACGCGACAAGGACATCGCCTTCTGCGGGGCCCTCATCGGAGCGGGGCTCGTGGACACGAGACTGCTCGTGGAGCGGATCGCCACGCTTCCTGTACCCACCGACGAGCGTCAGGAAGTCGAAGAGCGGTTGGCCCGGCTGCTCGGCGAATTGCACCAGTAGGAGCGGGTCCGAGGCGGGGTCCGGCCCGGCCCCTCGCCGAGGGGCGCGCTGCCCGATGTCGAGGCAGCGCCGGCCCGGCGCTATCAGCGGGCGCGAATGGGGGCGATGATCTCGTCGGCGAAGCGGGTCAGGTCGGCCAGCTTCGTGTCGAGGGCCTCGGGGTCGCCGCCGTAGAAGTACCACGGCACGGTGATCACGTCGGTCACGCCCAGCTCGGCCAGCTCGTCCATGGCCTCGATCGAGGGCATCACCAGCGGGGTCACCTTGATCTCGAACGGCAGGTCGGCCCGGCCGTACTCCTCGCGGTAGGCGGTGAGCTTGGGCACGGTCTCGGCGATCTCGTCGGGGGTCACCTGCACCGCGATCCAGCCGTCACCGAGACGGGCGGCGCGGCGCAGGGCCGGATCGGAGTGGCCGCCCACGTAGACGGGGACGGGCTCGCTGGGCGTCGGTCCCATCATCAACCGGTCGAAGTCGTAGTGCTTGCCGTGGTACTCGACCCATCCTCCGGCCAGACAGGCACGGATGATCTCGATCCCCTCGTCGAGGCGCTTGCCGCGGGTCTTCATCTCCTGGCCCAGCCACGAGAACTCCTCGGGGATCCACGACAGGCCCACCCCAAGGCCGATGCGGCCCTCGAACATCGAGGCGGTGGACGTGACGGTCTTGGCCACGAGCAGTGGCTCGCGGATGCCCACCTTCATGACGTTGGTGAAGAAGTGGAGGCGCTCGGTGACCGCGGCCATGGCCGGGATGGCCACCCACGGGTCGGGCCACGGCGCCTCGGGCGGCCAGAAGCGCTTGCCGTCGGAGGTGTAGGGGTAGCCCGCCGACACCTCCTCGGGGAAGAACACCGAGTCGGGAACCGATATGGCGTCCCAGCCCGCGGCCTCGGCCGCAGTTGCGATCGGCAGCAGGTGCTCGGCCGGCGTGAACGGCAGCGAGATCGTGAACTTCATGGCCCGGACGGTAGCGGGACCCGCCCGCCGTGGCCGAGGCCGGTCGCCAGCCAGTTCCGGTTCAGCGGCTCGCGCCCACAGAGCCCTGTCGGGTGGGCGAGGAGTCCCACTCACCAGCGCTTCTGGCCGCGCCCGCGTGTTGAGCAGAACACGTGGCCGCGGCCGGCACGAGACGCGCGTCAGCGTCGGTCGGAAACCAGCGCGGCCGGCTGGATGGTGATCGGCGCCGGCCAGTCGACCATCAGCGCCTCGTCGCCGGCGACGTGGTGCTCGTGCTCGGTGGCGCCCTCCCAGCGGATGACCGTGACGCTGGGCTCGAACGGGTCGGCCATCCAGTACGCCCCGATACCCGCTTCGCGGTAGGCGAGTCGCTTGGTGCCCTGGTCGACGAGGCGGGTCGACGGGGAGCGCACCTCGATCACCAGCAATGGAGGTGGCGCCTGACCCCGCGGCGCGTGTACATCGGCTGTGCGAACCACCAGGACGTCAGGCTGGAACAGGGTGTCGGCTCCGGTGATGACCTCGGCCGGCCCTTGGAGCGGCTCGAGGTCCGGCGGGCAGGCGTCGTTCAGCACGTCATAGAGCCGGGCACACGTGCCTTGATGCATCAGGCTGGGAGCGGCGGTCACCAGCAGGGACCCTTCGATCAGTTCGTACCGGTGGCCGTCCTCGGGGAAGTGGTCGAGGTCGTCGATGCTGAACGGGCCTGGGTGAGCGACGGCGATGCTCATGCGCTCACCGTACGAAATAGCACGAAGTGCCGCAAGGGTTGGTGTTCGCCCGGCACCGTGACCGTCGCCCTGCGCAACCGCCGTGCTACCCGACCGTCACCGCGTACCCGCACGATGGCGCCATGAGCGTTCGACTGCCCGCCCGCGTCCTGCGGTCGGCGCCCGTCGCCAAGCGCCGGCTACCGCCGCCCGGCACCATCGTGGTGGTGATCGCGCCGGACCGCCACGCCGGGCGGCGCTACGCCGAGGCCCGGTCGCTGCGGTCGAGCGAGGTCGTCGTGGTCACCGAACCGGCCGACCTCATCGGTGTGGCGCGGCTGAGGTTGCGCCGACGCGACCAGGTGGCGTTCCTGCGTGGGTGGCATGGCGGCTGTGAGGGGCGGACCCTGGCGTCGACCGTCGAGCGGATGGCCCAGGTCGGAGGCTTCGGCCGGGCTCGCCACGTGCTCGGGGTCGACGCCTGAGCCCACCCGGGCCTCCCGACTCGGGCGAAGAGCGATCAGAGGGAGTCCCAGTAGGTGCCCGCCAGCATGCGCTCGATCGTCACCCGGTGCATCACGTAGTCGTCGGGGTCGTCGGGCGCGTCTCGCTCGCCGAAGTGCACGCCCCGCTGCGCGGTTCGGGTCATCACGATGCCGTGGCGCAGCGCCGCGTACATCAGGTACCAGTCCAGGTCGCGTGGGGTGTGGCCGCTCATCGACTCGTAGGTGGCGGCCACGTCGTCGCGGTGCAGGTAGCGGGGCATGCCGGGCAGGCCGTACTGCTCGGCCAGGTCCTGGAAGAAGCGGTGGATGAAGATCGTCCACGCCAGGTCGAGCTCGCGGGGGCCGAGCGCCGCCATCTCCCAGTCCAGCGCCGCGACCGGCTCGAAGTCGCGGTAGATCATGTTGCCGATGCGGCCGTCGCCCCAGCTGATGACGGTGTCGCCCTCGTCCTCGGGCCAGTGCTCGTCCAACCAGGCGAAGGCCGCCTCGAGCACGGGCAGGCGGATCTCGCCGGCCGTGCCGGCGCCGCGGGTCCATTCGTAGAACGCCCGCTGGCCGTTCACGTGGCGCCGTAAGGGGGTGTCGCCGGGCGCCTTGGTGTCGAGGAAGGCCAGCTCGTCGTCGGTGGCCTCGATCCCGTGCAGATCGGCGATCACCTGGATCGAGCGCTCCTGCAGCCGGGCCTGGTCGGTGGGGTGGGCGTCGAACAGCCAGTTGTCACCGAAGGGGTAGGGCATCACGTCTGGGGGCACCACCCCGTCGACCCGCCCCATCACGATGAACGGCGAGCCCACCGCCGACCGGTCGGGCTCGAACCACAACGTGCGGGGCACGGGCACGGAACTGCGCTCGCCCACCAGGTTCATCACCCGGTACTGCAGCTCGAGGTCGTAGGCGGGGAACACCGGCACCGCCTCGGCCTGGGGCTCGAGCCGGGCCACGCAGCGCTCGCGGTGCTCGCCGTCGGCGTCGACCCACTCGGCGTCGAAGAGCAGGGTCTCGCTGGACATGCCGTTGGTGGACGGTGCCGCGAGGTCGGTGACGACCCCGTGGGTGGCCCCGGGGCGGGCCGCCAGCCAGGCGCCGAGCCGCTCGGCCAACTCGTCGTGGTCGCGGGTGGACGTCTGCGGCCGGTCGGACGAGGGCACCTCGGCCGGGGTGGCGGCGGGAGCGCCGGCGGGGTCGGGGGCGCGCTCGGTCATGGCGGGCATTGTTGCAGGCCGGCGGCGGGCACGTTTCCGGCGCCGGGCGGGTCGGCGCTCCCCCTTCTGGACGCGGCCGTGTGTCGCTCTCACGACACGGTGGCGCGGCCAGAAGCGGAGGCCGACGACCGGTCACCTGTGTGCTCGTCCCGAGGCGTGGCGGGTGGCACCGACCGAGAGGGTCCACCCTTCAACTTCGCGAAAGGTGTCCGATGGAGTGCGAGGTGGGTGGACCGGAGAAGGGGAGTCTGCCGTGACGGATCCTGCGACAGTCGAGCGGCGGTGTGCGGTGCTGCTGCGGCTGGCGGCGCGGGAGGACGAGCAGGGCCACGCCACCGAGGCTCGCGAGTTGTTCGCCGCCGCCCTGTGCGAGGCCCGCCGCAACGACCGCCAGGACCTGCTGGTCGAGGTGCGTCGAGCGTGTGCCGGCGCCCACGTGAACGGCTCCCGTCGCAACCGGCGGCCGGTCGGGCTCCTCTGACCCTGGGGCGCACCCGCGTCGACGGAGCGCCCCGCGATCGGTGGTCTGGAAGGATGGGCCGATGCCCATTCCGACGCAGGCGGAGCTCGGCTATTGGTACCGGCTGGACGGACCGGGTCGTCAGACGAGTTGGAAGACCGAGTCGGTCTGGACGGTGTCGGACCGAAACGGGGTCGCGGTGGGCCCGGTCACCTACACCGAGCCGGCCCGGGGGCGGGCTTCCACCTACTGGCTCGCCGACGCCAGTGGGGCGCCGTGCATCGGCATCACCGAGCCCGACTCGATCGGTGAGGCGCTGCGGTCGCCCAACCTGGTGCGGGTGCTCACGCCGGACCGCACCACGGTCGGCGCGTTCGACAAGAACGTCGTGTGGTGGGGCCGCGCGCAGGTCGCCAAGTTCGATGTGCGCACCGAGGGGTCGCCGCACGTGTTCGCGGGCGCGTGGATCTGGGACCTGGCCGATCGGGTGGTCGCCTCGGTCACCCAGACCCGCCCCCCCGGGGTCGGTGCGTGTCTGTCGCTCACCCGGGTCGAGCCGTTGGTCGAGCCGATCGCCACGGCCGCGATCGTGTTCCCCTTCGTCGTCCATCATCACCTGCTGCGGACGACGTGGCTGAGGGCCGGCGACGACGTGGCCCGACAGATAGGTCCGTTGAAGGCCGACCTGCTCTGACAGGGTCTGACCCGAGGTTCTGCCGGGCCGATCGTCCAGGTCGGCCGGGTTGGCCGGGTAGGAGCATCGCCCGTCCGGCGTAGGTGTCGTTCTGCTCGGGCGTGGTCGGGCCGGTTGCGGGCCGTGGCACCCGCACGACGCGACGCCGTCACCCGCCCCGGTAGGTTCTCGGTGTGAGCGGCCGGGACGATCGCGGCGACGAGCACCTTCAGGTCGGCGCACCCAAGCGGACCGCGGCCGGCCCCGCCGGCGTGGTGGCGGGGCTGCGCATGGCCGTGGGCCAGATGGGGGTCGGTCGCAGCGCCCGCACATTGCTGAAGGTGAACCAGGCCGAGGGCTTCGACTGCCCGGGCTGCGCCTGGCCCGAGGGCCGCCCGGACGAGCGGCCCCACGCCGAGTTCTGCGAGAACGGCATGAAGGCGGTGGCCGAGGAGGCCACCACCCGGCGCATCGGGCGCGACTTCTTCGCGGCCCACTCGGTCGCCGACCTGGCGGGCCGCAGCGACCACTGGCTGGGCCGGCAGGGCCGGCTCACCGAGCCGATGGTGAAGCGACCGGGTTCGGACCACTACGAGCCCATCGCCTGGGACGAGGCCTTCGCGCTGGTGGCCGGCGAATTGGCGGCCCTCGATCAACCCGACCGGGCCGTGTTCTACACGTCGGGGCGCACCAGCAACGAGGCGGCGTTCGCCTATCAGCTGTTCGTGCGCCGGTTCGGCACCAACAACCTGCCGGACTGCTCGAACATGTGCCACGAGTCCAGCGGGGTGGCCCTCACCGAGACCATCGGGGTGGGCAAGGGCAGCGTCACGCTGGACGACGTGGTCGACACCGACCTGATCTTCGTGGTGGGCCAGAACCCCGGCACCAACCACCCCCGCATGCTGACCGCGCTGGAACGGGCCAAGGCCAACGGCGCACGCGTCATCGCGGTCAACCCGCTGCCCGAGGCCGGCCTGCTGCGGTTCAAGAACCCCCAGCGGCTGTCGGGGTTGGTGGGCACGGGCCACGCCCTGGCCGACCTGTTCCTGCAGATCCGGGTGAACGGCGACCTCGCGCTGTTCCAGGCCCTCAACCGCCTGCTCATCGAGCGCTCGGCCAGCGACCCGGCGACGGTCGCCCGGCCTGGCGTGGACCCGCCTGGCGTGGACCGGCCTGGCGTGGACCGGCCTGCTGTCGACCGTGCGTTCGTGGACACCCACTGCGACGGCTACGACGAGCTGGCCGCCCACTTGCAGGCGCTCTCGTGGGACGACATCGACCGGGCCACCGGCCTCGGCCGTGACGAGATCGAGGCCGCGCTGGCCATGGTGCTGGCCGCCGACCGCATCATCGTGTGCTGGGCCATGGGCCTCACCCAGCACCGCAACTCGGTGCCGACGATCCGCGAGATCGTCAACCTCCTGCTCCTGCGGGGGAGCATCGGCCGCCAAGGCGCCGGCGTGTGCCCGGTGCGTGGCCACAGCAACGTGCAGGGCGACCGCACCATGGGCATCTACGAGAAGCCCAAGGCCCCGTTCCTCGACGCGCTGGGCGCCGAGTTCGGCTTCGACCCACCTCGCGACCCGGGCTACGACGTGGTCGACGCCATCCGGGCCATGCGCGACGGCCGGGTCGACGTGTTCTTCGGGCTGGGCGGGAACTTCGTGGCTGCCGCCCCCGACACCGACGTCACCGCGGCGGCCATGGCCCGCTGCCGGCTCACCGCCCACGTGTCGACCAAGCTCAACCGCTCGCACACGGTGTGCGGCGACACCGCCCTGATCCTGCCGTGCCTCGGCCGCACCGAGGTCGACCGCCAGGCCGGCGGCGACCAGTTCGTCACCGTCGAGGACTCGATGGGCATGGTGCACGCCAGCCGGGGCCGACTCGACCCCGCCTCGCCGCACCTGCGCAGCGAGGTGGCCATCGTGGCCGGCGTCGCCGCGGCCACGCTGGGCGGCAGGCCATCGCCTGGGGTCACGGCGTCGGACGATCCGGACCGCGGTGGCGCCGGGGGCCGCGGGGGCGGTAGTGGTGGCGGGAGCGAGTGGGAGGCCTTCGCGGCCGACTACGGCACCATCCGAGACCACATCGAGGCCGTGGTGCCGGGCTTCGAGCGCTTCAACGAGCGGGCGGCCCGACCCGAGGGCTTCGCCCTACCGCATCCGGTGCGGGACTCGCGGACGTTCCCCACCGCCACCGGCCGGGCCCGCCTCACGGTGAACCCGCTCGAGGTGCTCGACGTGCCCGAGGGACACCTGCTGTTGCAGACGATCCGCTCGCACGACCAGTTCAACACCACCATCTACGGCCTGGACGACCGCTACCGGGGCATCAGCCAGGGCCGCCGGGTGGTGTTCGCCCACCCCGACGACCTGGCCGCGCTGGGCGTGGCCGACGCCGACATCGTCGACCTGGTGGGAGCGCCCGACCGGCCCGGCGCCCCGCCGCGCCGGGCACCGGCCTTCCGCGCCGTCGCCTTCCCGGTGGCCCGGGGCACCTGCGCCGCCTACTTCCCAGAGGCCAACGTGCTGGTCCCTCTCGACAGCACCGCCGAGGCGAGCAACACCCCCACCTCGAAGTCGGTGATCGTCCGCCTCGAGCCGGCCGGTTCGGGCGGCACCGGCTGACGGGGCCTTCGCCGCCGCCGGCCGCGGCGGCTCGCGATGGCTCTTGCGCCCCTTCAAGCCGGATTGGCAGGACCCTGCGGGGAGCGCCAGGGTCCGCGATCGTCGTCGGCGGGCGTGTGATCCTGGGGGCATGGCGCTCGCCGACGAGCCGACCGAGGCCCGCGAACCGCTCGACGACGACGAGGACCAGTTCGGCTTGGGGCGGGGTCTCGGCACGATCCTGGAGGTGGCCGGCGGCGCCCGCGACGCGTCGGCTGCCGCCGCCGCCGGCCGGGGCATCGAGTCGCTGTTCGGATCGTCGCCGGCGGCGGGCGCGGCTGGGCCCGCCGACCCGGCCCGGGTGCCCCCACCCATGCCGGTGCTGCCCAACGGGGCCCGCCGTCAGCGGGAGCACCGGGCGACGGTCCCCCAGGCCCGGGAGGTGGACGGTCACCTGGCGGTGTTCGCCCACCGCCTCGACCTCGATGTGGCCGTGCACCTGCGCCCGGCCCCCGGCGGCGGGCGCCTCACCCTCTACCGCCCCACCACCGGCACCTGGCCGGCGGCCCAGATGGACGCGCTGTGCCGGGCGGTGCGCGAGTTCGTGGCCTCCGGCCGCTTGACCACCGACGACTTCGAGGCGGCGGGCCACCGGTGCGTCGCCTTCGGCCCCCGGCCGCTCACCGACGCCGGCGTGTACGTGCTGGGCCGGCGCGAGGCCGTGCTCAGCCTCGACGAGCGCTGGGCGGTGCACCGCCGCCTGGCGGCCGAGGCCGCGTTACCCGTCTGAAACCCGGCGGCAACTGTCGCCGTGCATCCTGACGAGCAAGGACGCACCCGGCTTTCCCCCGAGCCGCGGTGCGATCCGGATCGCGGGAACCCAGCGGCGGGTCGACCCCCGGTGCAGCCGACCGACACAGGCGAGTGACGGCGTGAGGCGAGGGCTGCACCGAGGGGCGACACCGGCGGGACCCCAGTCGGGCCCACGATCGAGTCGTCGGGTCCGAACCGGCGGTGGCCACCGTCCGGGCCAATGGCCTGGCCGACGGCCACACCCGCGCGAGCGGTGACCCTCCACCGGGCCCCCGTCTGACCGTCCGCTCACCCGGCCGGCCGACGGGCCGGACCGTCCAGGACACGGCGCGGCCCGCACCCGTACACTCCGCCGGGTGACCGACT
This sequence comes from uncultured Microthrixaceae bacterium, assembly GCA_964635055.1. Taxonomy (GTDB): domain Bacteria; phylum Actinomycetota; class Acidimicrobiia; order Acidimicrobiales; family DATDAH01; genus JAEUJM01. The sequence goes on from CAZWMT010000002.1 coordinate 124,409, forward strand.
GGTCGGCGCTGACGGTGGGGATCCTCGGTCCACTGCAGGTCGCGAACGCCGGGACGCCAGTGCCGTTGCCGGGTCGCACCGAGCGGGCGGTCGTCGTCGCGTTGGCGGCGCGTGGGGGGCGTCCCGCCACCGGCGCCGCGCTCGGCGCCGACGTGTGGGGCGAGTCGTCGGCGGACGGGAACAGCCAGAACCTGGTGGTCACAGTGTCGCGGCTGCGTCAGCGCCTCACCGCCGCGCTCGGCCCGGAGGCCAGGGACCTGGTCGAGACCGTCCCGGGTGGCTACCGCCTCGACGTCGACCCCGACCAGGTGGACGCGATCCGTTTCGCCGACCTCGTCGCGGAGGGCCGGCGGCTGGTGCCTGACGGCGCCGCGGCCGCCCGCGACCGGGTCAGCGAGGCCCTCGACCTGTGGCGTGGCGACCCGCTGCTCGACATCGCCGGTTCGCCGACCGGCCTGGCCGAGGCCTCGCGGCTGGCCGCGCTGCGGGCCGAGGCCCTCGACACCCTGGCCGACGCCGAGTTGGCGCTCGGCCACGACCAGGCCGTCATCGCCCGGCTCGAGCCCCTCGTCGTCGACGATCCCCTTCGTGAGCGGCGGTGGGCGCAGCTCATGGTCGCCCTGTACCGCACCGGCCGCCAGGCCGACGCCCTGCGGGCCTACCAGCGGGCGCGCGCCGCGCTGGCCGAGCTCGGCATCCAGCCGGGCCCCGAGCTCCGGCGGCTCGAATCGGCCGTGCTGGCCCACGATCCCTCGCTCGACGTCGTGACGCCGAGGTCGGTGGCGTCCGGCGGTCCGGGGCCCGGGGGTGTCGGGGGCGCCGGCGGGCCGGCGGACGGTGCTCCCCGCGACCCGATGGCGCCGCACGTCGTCTGGGTGGAGCGACAACTCGAGGTGCCGCTGGTCGGCCGCCAGGGCGAGCTGGCCCGCCTCGTCGGCCTCTGGCGTGACGTCAACCGGTTGCGCACGGGTGGTGTCGTGTTCATCGACGGCGACCAGGGTGTGGGCAAGACCCGCCTGGCGGCCGAGCTGGCCGAGCTGGCCCGCCGGGAGGGCGGCAGAGTGGTGGCGGCCCGCTGCGCGCCGGGCGCCGGGCTGTCGGCGCTGTTGCCGGCGGCCTCGGCCGTGGGGGTGGCCCTGCCGGCAGGTGACCTGGGGCCCGGCTCGCCGGCCACCTTCGAGTTCGCGGGTCAGGTGGCCAGGAGCCTGATCGAGGCGTCGCTCGAGGTGCCGCTCCTGTTGGTGCTCGACGACGCGCAGTGGGCCGACGCCGAGACGATCTCGCTGTTCCGCCACATGGGCAACCGTCCGCTGCCGGTGCCCCAACCCATGACCGTCCTCGTGCTGATCCTGACCCAGCGCGGCTACGACAGCCCACCGGGGTTGGCGGAGCTCCATCGCAACGTCGAGCGCCTCCACGTCAACGACCGCATGGTGGTCGGGGCGCTGGGCCCGGCGGAGGGTCGGGCGCTGCTCGTGGGCCAGCTCGGCGCCCCGGCGAGGTCGATCGGGGAAGCCACGCTCGACCGCCTGGTGGGCGAGTTGGGGGGCAACCCTCGGGCGCTGGTCGAGTACGCCGCCCACCTGAGCGTCGGGGCGGCCGCAACCGCCGCCGACTCGCCGACCGACGGGCTCGGGGGCGTGGTGGCGGCGCTCGGAGTACCCCACTCCCTGCGCCTGGCCGTGGACGAGCGTCTCGATGCGCAGGCGCCCGAGGTGGTGGCGGTGGTGCTCACGGGCGCGCTGATCGGCCCGACCTTCACCCTCGCCCAGGTGGCCAGGGGGGCAGGGCTGGGCGAGGACGACGCCCTCGCCGGCCTCGAGCAGGCGGTCGATGCCCGGTTGGTCGAGGAGGGACCGTCGCCCGACACCTACCGGTTCCTCTCCGAGGTGGACCGGCTGGTCGCGCTCGAGCACCTGTCGAACGCCCGCCGTTCCCGGATCGAGGCCCGGTTGGCGATCGGAACCGGGGCAACGCCAGAGCGAGGGCGCTGAAACCTCGCTGCAACCCCACAGGCGCATGCTGGCCGAGACCCGCGCCGGTCGACCGGGACGTGGCGCGGGCACCGCCTCGGGAGGGGCCCACATGCACCGAAGCCACCGACTCCGTAGCGCCATCGTCGCCCCCCTCGCGACACTGGCCACCGTCACGGGCCTCCTGGCCGTGACGGTGACCGCGGCCGCGCCCTCGCCGGCGCCTGCCCCCGAGGGCCACATCATCACCGCGGCCGACGCGGTCGCCGGCGAGTACATCGTCACCTTCCGCGACGGCGCGGTCGCCGGGCCCCGCGTGGATGCGACCGCGACCGCGCTGGCGTCGCAGCATGGCGGGGAGGTGCTGTTCACCTACAAGGCCGCACTGGTCGGCTTCGCCGCCTCCATGACCGAACCCGAGGCGCTCGAGCTCAGCCTCGACCCCCGTGTGGCCGCGGTCCAGGAGAACGGCGAGGTCCACGTGACCGACACCCAGACCGAGCCGCCGTCCTGGGGACTCGACCGGATCGACCAGCGGGACCTGCCGCTGGACGGCTCGTACACCTACGCGAACGACGAGGCGGGCGCGGGGGTGACCGTCTACGTCATCGACACCGGCATCCGCACCACCCACGTCGACCTCGGCGGTCGGGCCACCATCGGCACCGACACGGTCGGCGACGGCCAGAACGGCCAGGACTGCCACGGCCACGGCACCCATGTGGCGGGGACCGCGGCCGGGACCACCTACGGGGTGGCCAAGGCGGCGCACCTGGTGGCCGTGCGCGTGCTCAACTGCGACGGATCGGGTACCGACGCCCAGGTGATCGCGGGCATGGACTGGGTGACCGCGAACGCCCAGCACCCCGCGGTCGCCAACATGAGCCTCGGGGGCGCCGCCGACGCCGCCACCGACACCGCCCTGGCCAACTCGGTGGCGTCGGGCGTGACCTATGCGGTGGCCGCGGGCAACGGCGACTTCCTGGGCCGCCCCGAGGACGCCTGTCAGAGCTCGCCGGCCCGGGCCCCACAGGCGCTCACCGTGGGCGCGGTCGACATCGCCGACACCCGGGCCGACTTCTCCAACTACGGCACCTGCGTCGACCTCTTCGCCCCCGGCGTGGGCATCACCTCGTCGTTGGGCACCTCGGACACCGGCGTGGCCACCTGGGACGGCACCTCGATGGCCACGCCCCACGTGGCCGGGGTCGCCGCTCGCTACCTGTCCCTCGACCCCACCGCCACGCCCGCCCAGGTGACCGAAGCCGTCCTCGGTGCGGCCACACCCGACAAGGTGGTGGACGCCGGAACGGGGAGCCCCAACCGGTTGCTCAACACGGCGTACCAGCTGCCCAGGCCGTCCATCACCACCGTGGTGGACGCCACACCCGACGCCGCCAGGGACTTCGCCTTCCAGCTGTGCCCGGTGACGCCCACGCCCGGCACCTGTCGCGGGTTCTCGCTCGACGACGACGGCAACGCCACGCTGGCCAACCGCGACCGCTCGGCGCGCCTGGTACCCGGCACCTACACGGTCACCCAGGGCCCGGCCGACGGCTGGAAGCTGCGGTCCATCTCGTGCGACACGGGCGAGAGCGTCAGCCGGCCCGACCGGCGGGCCACCATCACCCTGGCCGCCGACGAGGCCGTGACCTGCACGTTCCGCGTGGGCACGTCGGCGCTCGCCATCGTGGCCGACTCGCTGCCCGATGCCGCCCGCGACTTCCAGTTCCGCCGTTGCGGGCCCGGGCCCCGCCCGTGCGTGGACTTCCGGCTCGACGACGACACCGATCCGGCGCGATCGAACCGGCAGCTCTTCCCCCGCCTCACCCCGGGCACCTACACGGTGACCCAGGCGCCGGCCGACAAGTGGGTGCTCGACGACCTGCGTTGCGACACCGGTGAGCAGGTGGACCGGGCCCACCGCCGGGTCGTGGTGACCATCGGCCGCAACGAGGCCACCACCTGCACCTTCACCAACTCGACCACCGCCATCACGATCGAGCAGGACACGCGCCCGGGGCATCCCGCCGACTTCGGCTTCCAGGTGTGCCGCAGCGGCGGGAGCTGCCGTGCCCTCCTCCTCGACGACGACCAGGACCCGACGCTGGCCAACCGGACCGCGGTGACCGGCCTGTCGCCGGGCACGTACACCGTCGTCCAGGACCCGTCACACGGGCCGCTCACCGCGCTGGACTGCGATGGTGGCGCCACCACCGACCTGGGCGGTCGGCAGGCGTCGATCACGCTCGCCGCCGGCGACCGGGTGATGTGCACCTTCACCAACACCGCGCCCGGGCCGGACAACGACTTCTTCGCCGACGCCGCGGCGCTTACGGGCACCTCGGGCACCGTGGCCGGCACCACGGCCCTGTCCACCCTCGAGGCCGGTGAGCCGGCCCACACCGGCGACAGCACCCACTCGGTCTGGTACACCTGGACCGCGCCGGCGACCGGTTCGGTCACCTTCGACACCTGTGACAACTCGGCCTACGACACCACCCTCGACGTCTACACCGGCTCGGCGGTGGACGCGCTCGCCGTCGTCGGCCAGAACGACGACGCCTGCGACTTCCTGAGCAGCTCGGTCACCGTCGCCGTGGTCGCCGGCACCACCTACCACGTCGCCGTCGGCGGCTACCACGACGACAACGGGCAGTTCAACCTGCACTGGGCGGTGGCCCCGTGAACGCGTCCACGTCCCGCCGGCACGGTCGCCGCGCGCTGGTCCGGGTGGTCCCGCTCCTCACCGTGGCCGCCCTGGTGGCCGCCGGCATCGCCGGCACGGGCCTGCGACCCGCGGCTGCCGGTGGGAACGGCGCCGCCGAGCCAGAGTCCACGGTCCCTGTGGGCCAGGTGGTGCCGGCGCCCGTGCCGGTCGACGGCCAGTACATCGTCACCCTGGCGCCCGGCGCCGAGTCCTCGGACGTCGACGCCGAGGCTGCCACGCTGGCGGCCGCGCACGGCGGCGAGGTGCTGCACACCTACCGGTCCGCCCTGCGGGGGTTCGCCGCCCGCCTCTCCGCCGACGAGGCGCTGGCCCTCAGCGCCGATCCCCGGGTGGCGCGGGTCGAGCAGGACGCCGCCCTCGTGCTGCACGACACCCATCCCGAGAACATCAGCCAGAGCGACGCGACCTGGGGCCTCGACCGTCTCGACCAGGTCGACCTGCCCCTCGACACCACCTACACCTACGGCGGCTCCGGTGAGGGGGTCCACGCCTACGTGATCGACACGGGCATCCGCACCAGCCACGCCGACTTCGGCGGCCGGGCGTCGGTCGGCTTCGACTCGCGGGGCGGCGACGGTCAGGACTGCGAGGGCCACGGCACCCACGTGGCCGGGACGATCGGCGGCGCCACCTACGGGGTGGCCAAGTCGGTCAGCCTGGTGTCGGTGCGGGTGATCCCCTGCATCGGTGACGGCGAGCTCTCGGACCTGCTCGCCGGCATCGACTGGGTTACCGCCAACGCCGTGCACCCTGCCGTCGCCAACATGAGCCTGGGTCCTGCGCTCGGGTTCGAGGACACCGCGGTGTTCCCCACCCTCGACCAGGCGGTGGCGACCTCGATCGCCTCCGGCATCCCCTACGCGATCTCGGCCGGCAACGGCAACCTGGTCGGCACGCCCGTGGATGCCTGCAACCTGTCGCCGGCGCGGGTGCCCGAGGCACTGACGGTGGGTGCCAGCAACCGCAGCGACCGGCGCGCCGGCTTCTCCAACTACGGCCCCTGTGTCGACCTCTTCGCCCCGGGGGTGGGCATCACCTCCGACGTCGCCGACAGCGACACCGCCACCGCGGTCCACGACGGCACGTCGATGTCGTCGCCCCACGTGGCGGGGGTGGCCGCCCGCTACCTGGGCGAGCGCCCGCAAGCCGAGCCCGCCGAGGTCACCACTGCGCTGCTCTTCGGCGCGACCGCCGACCACGTCACCGATCCGGGCACCGACACGCCCAACCGGCTCCTGAACAGCCGGTTCCTCGCCAGCCGGCCGGCCCTGTCGGTGATCGAAGACGCGGCGCCGGCCGACGGCCAGCAGTTCGCCTTCACCGTCTGCGGGCCCGGTGGGGCGTGCGACGACGTGGCGCTGTCCGACGACGGCGATCCCACCACCCTCGACGATCGGCACACGGCCAACAACCTCGCGCCGGGCACCTACACCATCAGCCAGGCCGCCGTGCCCCGCTGGGAGCTGGCCGACCTGTCGTGCACCACCACCGCCGGCGTGGACCTCACGGGCCGGACGGTCACGGTCGTCCTCGGACCCGACCAGCACGTCACCTGCACGTTCACCAACACGTCGACCGGCATCACGGTGACGCAGGACACCCGTCCCGAGGCGCCGACCGACTTCTCGTTCAACCGGTGCCGGGGCACGCGCTGTGTGCCCTTCACCCTGGACGACGACGCCGACCCCGCGCGGTCGAACCGCTCGATCGCCTCCGGCCTCGCCCCTGGCCGATACGTGATCAGCCAGGGCGGGGCTCGCGGCTACGACCTGTCCCGGCTGCGGTGCGATGCCGCCGCCACCGTCGACCGGGACCACGGCCGGGTGACGATCGACCTGCTCGCCCGCCAGCGGGTCGCCTGCACGTTCACCAACCGCTCGGCGGCGATCACCGTGGTCGAGTCGGCGTCGCCCGTCGGGGCCGACGACTTCACCTTCACGCGGTGCCGGGGCACGCGCTGTCGGGACTTCGCCCTGGACGACGACCGGGACCCGACGCTCCCCGACCGGCGCACGTTCGGCGGATTGGCGCCGGGCACCTACCGGGTGACCCAGACCGGCGCGCCGGCGCTGGGGCTGCACGGCCTGACCTGCGACCGTGGCGAGACCGTGGACCCGGAAACCGGCCGGGCGCGGATCGCGCTGACCGCGTACGAGCACGTCACCTGCACCTTCACCAACACCCCGGCGCCGCCGGCCAACGACGACTTCGCCGACGCGGCGCTCGTCACCGGGGCCGAGGGCAGCGTGGAGGTGGACAACTCCTACGCCACGGCCGAGCCCGGCGAGCCGGCCCACGCGGGCAACGACGCGATCCGCTCGGTCTGGTACCGGTGGACCGCGCCGACCACGGGGTCGTACGACTTCTACACCTGCGGCAGCTTCCCGGGCCTCGACACGGTGATGGCGGTCTACTCCGGTACGGCGGTCGGGTCGCTGGCGCCACTGGCCGGCAACGACGACGGCTGCGGCGACTTCCTGCCGATCTACACCAGCAAGGTGACCTTCAGCGCCGTCGCGGGCACCACCTACCGCATCGCGGTCGACGGCTTCGCGGGATCGGCCGGACCCATGACCGTCAGCTGGGCCCCGACGTGACGCAGCCCCGGCCGCCGCGTCGGGGCGCATCGGTCGGGCGGTCGCCCTAACCTCTGTCCCGTGGACTTCGGGCCCCAGGTCGTTCAGGGTGCCGCCCCCAGTGGTGCGGGGGGCACCATCGACTACCGCCTGGCCCGCCACGCCCTCGTCTCCGAGTTCAAGAAGGGGCGGCTGGCCGAGCACGAGGTGTGCGACGCCCACCCGGAGCTGGTGCGGGCGGCGCGTGAGCTGGGCGACCCCACCTCGCAGCCCTGCCCCATCTGCGAGGAGACCAACGTGGTGCTGGTGTCCTACGTCTTCGGTCCTCGCCTGCCGTCCCACGGCCGTTGCATCAGCCACAAGGGCGAGCTGGCCAAGCTGGCCCGCCGCTCGGGGAACTTCACCTGTTACGTCATCGAGGTCTGCCCCAACTGCGCCTGGAACCACATGGCCCGGGTGTTCTCCCTCTGATTTCCTCTGGGCCAGGCGCGGGCGAACGGAACCAACCGGGGCCGCCCGACGTGTAACACCCTGATGCCCACGTTACGATCGTGTTGCGACGCCGCGGCCCTTCTCGGCGCGACGCAAACCGACCCCTTGGCCCCGAGTCACCCATGAGCGATCCTTCCAGCGCGGTGCGAGACGTCCCCGAGGGGATGCGCGTCACCAAGCGCGGCAAGCTGAAGAAGCTGCGCAAGCGCAGCCTCCTCTGGCGCCTGCGCCGGGTGTTCTACCTGGCCCTGCTGCTGGTCGTGGCCGGTGTGGCCGGAGCGTTCTGGGTGCTGTCGCAGGTGAAGCTGCCCGCGGCCAACGACCAACTGCGCCAGACCAGCTACGTCTGCTTCGCCGACCGCCAGGGAACCTGCGGGCCCGGCAACTCGGACTTCAAGCTGAAGGGCGACGAGGACCGGGCCGACATCCGCTACGAGGACCTGCCCGACGTCGTGGTCGAGGCCGTGATCTCCGCCGAGGACCGCGACTTCTTCCAGCACGGCGGCATCGATCCCGTGGGCATCGCCCGGGCCGTGATGGCCAACGCCAACGACGAGCAGATCACCCAGGGCGGGTCGACCATCACCCAGCAGTACGTGAAGAACGTCTACCTCACCCGCGAGCGGTCGGTCACCCGCAAGCTGCGCGAGGCCGTCCTGGCGGTACGGGTGGACGACGAGCTCTCGAAGGAGGAGATCCTCGAGCGCTACCTCAACACGATCTACTTCGGTCGGGGCGCTTACGGCATCCAGGCCGCGTCCCAGGCCTACTTCCGCCACGACATCCAGGAGCTCGACGGCCTCGTGCCCGATGCCGAGGGCAACCCGACCACGGCGTTCTCACCCGTCGAGCTCGCCCAGGTGGCCTACCTGGCCGGCCTGATCCGCGCCCCCGAGCGGGCCGACGCGCAGCGAAACCCCCGGGTCGCCACCCAGCGCCGCGACTCGGTGCTCGACGCCATGCTCGAAGAGGGCTACATCGACCAGGCGCAGCGCGACGCCGCCGCGGCCGAGGGCTGGGAGGTGGACGACCTGTTCGCCTCGAAGAACATCGTGTCGCGATCGCCCGCAACCACCCTGGGGACGGTCCGCGACTGGGAGCACGGCACCGAGTACTTCGCGGAGTACGTGCGCCAGCAGCTCGTCGAGCAGTTCGGCGAGGACCAGGTCTACGGCGGCGGCCTGCGGGTGTACACGACGCTGTACCCCCAGATCCAGGACGCGGCCTACGAGACGGTCACGGGCACGCTGAACGTCCCGGGTGACCCCGCGGCGTCGATCGTGGCCCTCGACGACCGGGGCCGGGTGCGGGCCATGATGGGCGGCACCGACTTCGCCAACCAGTCCGTGAACCTGGCCGTCGGTGTGGATGGCGGCGGCTCGGGTCGCCAGCCCGGTTCGTCGTTCAAGCCCTTCGCCATCGCCACCGCGCTGCGTCAGGGCTACTCGGCCGAGGCCCGCATCACCGTGCCTGGCAGCGCCGCGTTCAACCTGGCCGACTACGGCGCCGGTGTCGGCACCTGGCGGGTCTCTGGGGGCGGCGGCACCTACAACATGATGACCGCCCTGCCGCACTCTTCGAACATGTTCTACGCCACCTTGATGCTCAAGCTCGGGGCCCAGAGCGTCATCGACACGGCCCATCAGATGGGCATCACCGCGCCGCTCGACCCCCCGGTGCCGTCGATTGTGCTGGGTGCCGGTGAGGTCTCGCCGCTCGACATGGCCTCGGCGTACTCGACGTTCATGAACCACGGCACCCACTACGAGCCCCAGGTGATCACCCGGGTGGAGGACAGCGACGGCAACGTGATCTGGCAGCCGCCCGAGACCGGCCAGCAGGTGCTCACGCCCGAGATCGCGGACATCACCACCACCGCCATGCGAGGCGTGGTCACGAACGGCACGGCCACGGCGGCGCGACTCGACGACGTCGAGGTCGCGGGCAAGACGGGCACCACCCAGAACAACAAGGACGCCTGGTTCGTGGGCTTCCGGTGCAACTTCGTGGCCTCGGTGTGGATGGGTTACCCCGGCTTCGACGGCCAGCCGGTACTGCCCATGAACAGCGTGCACGGCGAGCGCCAAGAGGGCGGTCGTCTGCCCGCGCGCATGTGGCACGACTTCATGACCCGTGTCGCCGACGAAGGGCTCCTCAACGACAACTGCGAGCTGGCCGACGTCACGGAGTTCCCCGACGGCAAGGACTTCACCGACGAGGACCTGCCCGGCGGTGCCTTCGGCGGCGGCAGCGGCGGCGGTACCTCCGTCACCGTGGCGCCCCAGACCCCGGTCGACGTCACCGTGCCGCCGGTGACGTCGCCGCCCGTCACCACGCCACCGGTCACCGACCCGCCGATCACGACGCCGACGACCGCCAGCCCGCCGCAGGTTCCGCAGGGGTTGGCCGCCGAATCGGAGCCGGACGAGCGAAGACCGCGAGCCTCGCCGCCGTGAGCGAGGCCCCGCCGAACCCCGCCTGCACCTCCTGTGGGCGAGACGACGAGCCGCTGACCGCGGTGCACCGCGTGTACGTCACCCCGGAGGCGTGGGACACGCCGGGCCGGGCCGACGTGCAGGCCGAGGTCGAGCACTGGTGCTTCGTGTGCCAGACGCACTACCCCCATGAGGTCGTGCCGGGGTAGCATTGGGCAACCGCCGGCAGCCGAGGGGCGCTGGACGGGGAAGGAGGCTCAGACATGAGCACAGCCAAGATGACCGCTCCTGCTGCACGCGCCCGCACCGCACCGGAGGTGCGCAGGTGCAAGGTCGCCGACGGTGCCGACCCGCTGGTGATGGTGACGGCGTACGACGCGCCCGGTGCCCGCATCGCCGACGAGGCCGGGGTCGACCTGATCCTGGTCGGGGACTCGCTGGCCATGGTGGTGCTGGGCTACGACGACACGTTGCAGGTGACCATCGAGGACATGGCCCACCACACCGCCGCCGTCGCCCGGGCCAAGCCCCGGGCGCTGATCGTGGGCGACCTGCCGTGGATGAGCTACCACGTGTCGGTCGAGGACACGGTGCGCAACGCCGCCGCCCTGGTCCGGGCCGGCGCCCAGTGCGTGAAGCTCGAGGGGGGGCGCAAGCGCCTGCCCATGATCGAGGCCATCGTGGCCGCCGAGATCCCGGTGATGGGCCACCTGGGCCTCACCCCGCAGTCGGTCCACGCCATGGGCGGGTTCAAGGTGCAGGGCAAGGAGCACGAGGCCGCGCTCGAGCTGGTGGCCGAGGCCAAGGCCCTGGCCCACGCGGGCTGCTTCGCCATCGTGCTGGAGGGCGTCCCGGACGTGGTGGCCGCCATGGTCACCGACGCGGTGGACGTGCCCACCATCGGCATCGGCGCCGGCGGCCGCTGCGACGGCCAGGTGCTGGTCTTCCACGACCTGCTCGGCATCGAGGACCGGGTGGCGCCGAAGTTCGTGCGCCGCTACGCATCGCTCAAGGACGACGCCGTCGCGGCCATGTCGGCCTTCGCCGACGACGTGCGGTCCGGCCGCTTCCCGAGCGACGACGAGAGCTACCACGTCAGCGCGGACGTGGCCGAGACCCTCGAGCTCTACGGCTCGACGCCTCCCCCCGGCGCCTGAGGGCCTCGAACTCGGGCCGGGCAGCGCAGCTGGCCGGCCCGTAAGGTGTACCCTGTGCGTCACGGGAGGGGTCCCGACGTCGGGGTACGAGTGCTCGACCCGCTCGACGTCGAGGTCGACGGACGACAGCTCGCGTCTATCGCCCGGGACCGCGGGTAGCTCGTGGCGACGGAGGGGGACGACCCGACGGTCGTCGATGTGCGGGTGCTCGGTGCCCTCGAGGTCGAGGTGGGGGGTGTCGCGCTCGCGCTCCCGTCGAAGGTGGAGCGGTCCGTGTTCGTGGCCCTCGCACTGCGGCCGGGGCGAACGGTCACCGTGGCGACGCTCGCCGCCGACGTGTGGGGCGACGAGTTGCCTCGCTCCTGGCGCAAGAACATCCACGTGCGGATCTCGCGCCTGCGCCAGCGGCTGGGGAGCCAGACCGGGGGGTCCGAGCTGCTGATCACCGCCGATGACGGGTACCGCTTGGCGGTGGACCCGGATCGGGTGGACGCCGTGCGGTTCGAACGCCTCCTCACCGAGGGGAGCCGGCTGCTCGCCGACGGCGCGCCGCACGAGGCGGAGCGCGTGCTGGGGGCGGCCATGACCCTGTGGCGGGGCGAGCCGCTGTCGGAGATCGCCGACACCCCGGTCGGCCAGGTGGAGACCACCCGGCTCACCGAGCTTCGCGACGTGGCCATCGACGAGCGGCACGAGGCGCTGCTGGCCGTCGGCGGGCACCACACGCTGGTCGCCGCCCTCGAGGGTGGGGTGGCCGCCCACCCCCTCCGGGAGCGGCGCTGGGCACAGCTGATGCTCGCGCTGTACCGCAGCGGCCGTCAGGGTGAGGCCCTCCGCGCCTACCAGCGGGCGAGAGCGGTGCTCGGCCACCAACTGGGCATCGAGCCGGGCGCCCAGCTCCGCCGGCTCGAGGCGGCCATCCTCCGCAACGACCCGGCGCTCGACCTCCCCGCCTCGCCGACGCCCGGCGAGATGCCGTCGGGCCAGATCGTCGACGCGGCACCGGGCGGGCCGCCGGAGGTGGTGGCGTCGCACCTCGAGTGGGCCGAACGTCACCGGGAGGTGGTGGCGTTCATCGGCCGCGCTGAGGACGTCGAGCGTCTCCACGCGGTCTGGCGGCGGTGCCGGGACGACGAGGTGGTCGGGGTGCTCGCCGTGCGCGGCGACGCAGGGGTGGGCAAGACCCGGTTGGCGGCGGAGGTCGCGCTGCAGGTCGCCGGCGAGGGCGGGCTGGTGTTGCACGGTCGCTGCGAGCCCGACATCCCGTTGTCGATCCTCCGGGGCTCGGTCCGTTCCTTCGGGCTGCGCCCGGGGGACGACGCCTCCCTGGGGTCGTCCGCGGTCGTCGACCTCGGCCTGGAGGTCTACGAGGCCATGAAGGCCGAGGCTCGCCGGCGGCCGGTGTTGCTGGTGATCGACGACGCCCAGTGGGCTGATCCCTACACGGTCATGATGGTGCGGTTCCTGTGCGACCGGCCGATGCTCGACGATTCCCTCCCCGTCCTGGCGCTCGTGTTGCTCCGCGACGGCTCGTCGTGGCCCGCCGGCCTGGCCGAGGTCTTGAACGAGATGCAGCGCCACGAGGTCTACCGGACCCTCCACGTCGAGCCTCTCGGACGCGCCGATGCCGAGGCGCTGCTCGCCGAACGACTGGGCGAGGAGGTCGACCCCGACGAGGTCCGCCCCCTCCTCGACGATCTCGGGGGCATCCCCGAGGTCGTGCTGGCGATGGCGAAGCACCTGCTCGACACGAACCAGCCGCCGACCCTCGGAGGGGTGGACGTGGTCGGCGTGCCCGATCCCACCCGAGTGGCGATCGGCCGCCAACTCGACGAGTTGTCCGACGAGGTGCTGCGCCTCCTGCGGGCGGCGTCGGTCCTCGGGAACCGCTTCGCGCTGGTCGATGCCGCCGCCGCGGCAGGGCTCGACGAGGAGGCCGTCCTCGATCAGCTCGACCACGCCATCGAGGCGCGCCTCGTCGACCCGGTCGCCGGTGACGCCGCCAGTTTCACCTTCGTGACCGGCGCCGTGCGGCGGGTGCTCCTCGACCGGCTCACCGCCGCCCGCCGGGCCCGGATCGAGGCGCGCTTGTCCCGGGCAGCGGGCGGCGCGACCTGAGCGCTCCGCCCGGTCAGGCGGGCCGGTGCTCGGCGGGCCGCTCGGGTGGGCCGAGGCTCGGTCGGCGCTGACGTACGGCCGGCACTGCCGTCCCGATGTCGCCGTGGTTGGGATGTGGTGTCGCCACCATCGGATTGAGTCCGGGGTGTGCCTCGGGCCGAGCGGTCGGGGTGGACCAACGGAAAGGGCACGGCATCGGCCATGCGACCCCAGCGCCACAGGACGCGTGGCGTGCACCGCGCCGTGCGGTCGCGCGGGTCCGGGCGTTCGATCGTGTCCATGGGGGGGACCGCGGCGCGGCTCGGCGCGGTCCTCACACTGCTCGGTGTGTTGGCCGCGACGACGGGCGTGTTCGCCGCCGTCACCGACAGCGCCGAGACCGGCGTGGCCCAGGTCGACTCGTCGGAGGCGCCGCCGCTCGAGCTCGGGTCCGTTGGCGACCGGGTGTGGGCCGACGTCGACCACGACGGCATCCAGGACCTGGGTGAGCCAGGGGTCGGCGGGGTCACGGTGACCCTGCTCGACGAGTCGGGAGCACCCGTCACCGCCGGCGCACTCGGCGCGCCGGTGGCGCCGGCCGTCACCGACGCCGCCGGCACCTACGGCTTCGGCGATCTGGCGCCGGCCACCTATCTCGTGCGGTTCTCCGGGTTGCCCACCGGTGCCCGTTTCACCTACCACGGCTCGGTCCCCGGCGACGGCACGGATTCCGACGCCGATCCCGACACCGGGGTCACCGCGCCCATCGCCGTGGCCTCCGGGGAGCGCGACACCGGCGTGGACGCCGGGCTCTGGACGCCGGCACCCGGCCTCTCGCTCGAGAAGCGGGCCCAGGGCGCTGACGCCGACACCGCGCCGGGACCGTCCCTCCCCATCGGCGACACGGTCACCTTCGACTACCTGGTCACGAACACCGGGAACGAGCCCCTGCGGGACCTCGCGGTGACCGACGACCGGGGCGTGGAGGTGACCTGCGCACAGACCGAGATCGGCCGGGGTCAGGCGGTCGCCTGCCGCGGTACCGACGATGCGGTCGCCGGTGCCTACACGAACACCGGCACCGCGACGGCGAACGGGGCCGACTCGGGCGAGCCCTCGCCACCGGCACGGGATTCGGCCCACTACACCGGCGTGGAGCCGATGCTCTCGCTCGAGAAGTCGGTCAACGGATCCCCGGCCGACTCGGCATCCGATCCCGTTGCTCTCGACATCGGGCGCCCGGTCACCTTCACGTTCCGGGTGGAGAACCTGGGCACGGAGCCGCTCGGCGCGATCACGCTCACCGACGAGGCGACGGTGGTGGCCTGCCCGCGTGCCGAGTTGGGCCCTGGGGAATCCATGGAGTGCGACCCGATGGGAGGGGTGGCGGAGGCGGGCCTGCACACCAACGTGGCGTCGGTCTCCGGTACGGGCACGAGCACGGGGCGGCCTGCGGGTGCGACGGACAGTGCCTCGTACTTCGGTCAGGATCGCCGGGTCTCGTTCCTGAAGGAGGTGCTCGACCCGGTCTCGGGCGGCTACCTGGACGCCGATGCGGACGCGGGCACCCCGGGGAGCAACGACGGCGTGCTGGCGGTCGTTGCCGCGGGCGGGACCGGCCACTTCCGGTTCTCCCTGGCCAACCAGGGGAACGAGCCGTTGCCGGACGCGGTCGTCACCGATCCCGCCTGCGATGCTCCGCCCGAGCTCGTCAGTGGCGACACCGAACCGGTGGGAAGCCTCGACGTGGGGGAGACCTGGGTGCTCACGTGCGAGCGCCGTGACCTCACCGCCGGGTTCGTGAACACGGCCTCGGCCAGTGCCGGCGGGCTGACGGCGGTCGAGCGGGCCGGCATCGCCGTCGTCACCGGCACCCCCGACGTGCGCATCACCAAGAAGGTGTTCGATCCGCAGACGCAGCAGTTCGGTGACGGCGCCACCATCACCATCGGCGACAGTGCGACGTTCCGCATCCGCGTGACGAACACGGGTGAGCGGGGCCTCGCCGATGTCGTGGTGAGCGATCCGCAGGTGTCGGGATGCGGGCGGACCCTCCCGGGGGTGCTGGCACCAGGTGCGACCGAGATCTGGACCTGCGAGCGCCACGGTCTCACCTCCGGGTTCACCAATCAGGCGTCGGTCCGCGCCCAGCCCGTCGGCGGCGGTGACCGTGTGCGGGCGCACGACACCGCCAGCGTCCAGGTGATCGACCCCACGGCCGCAGACCTCGAGCTCACGAAGTCGCTCGTCGGGCAGTCCGGCGGCCTGGCGGTGTGGCGGTTGCTGGTGACCAACCACGGACCCGGCCCGATCGCCGGGCCGGTGACGGTGCGCGACGACCTACCCGGTGAGCTGACCTACGTCTCGGCCGCCGGCGGCGGGTTCACCTGCTCCGCCCGTTCGCGCCTCGTGACGTGCGTGCGCGCCGCGGCGCTGGCCGACGGCGCCACCGCCACGATCACGCTCACCACCAGGGTCGTCGTCACGGCGCCCACCACGATCACCAACCAGGCGCAGGTCTTCGCGCCCTCGGCCGACGCCAGGGTCGACAACAACATCGACACGGCCACCGTGCAGGCCTCGGGCGGGGGCGGCAACGGGGGGACGATCCCGGGTGATCCCGGGCCGGCTCATGTTCCGGGCCCCCCGGGCGGCGCGGCCGGGCCCGACGGGTTGCCTGACCGCGCCGTGCCCCACGCCGGCCCCCTCCCCGTCACGGGTGTGGACGAGGCCGCGCTGGTCGCCCTCGGTATCTGCCTGCTGGGGATCGGCATCGTGTTGCTCTGGGGCGTGGCCCGCCGGCGTCGGGCCGAGGAGGAGGCAGTGTCCTGAGGAGGCAGTGTCCTGAGGAGGCAGTGCCACGCGGCTGGTCAGGAGACCTCGGTCGGCGCGGTGTCGCCGCCGTTGCGCCGCGGCGACACCACGGGTCGCGACGATCCCGACGAGGGTGGAGGACCGCTCTCGACCGACCACAGGGAGACAAGGCCATGAACCGGAGACGAGGAGCCGCCCTGGTGGCGGTCGGCGTGGTGATGACCATGGCCACGGTGCTCGGCGTGTTCGCCGCACTGACCGACACCGCCGAGACGGGGACGCTGCAGGCCACGTCGACCGGGCTCTCCGAGTCGACCAACCTGCAGATCGACAACACCGGGGCCATCTCGAGCTCGTCCACGAACTGCGCCACCCGCACCAACTATGTCGACAACCAGAACGTGGTGCCGCTCAGCTGGACGAACGCCGCCGAAGGCGGCACGTTCACCCGGTTCATCTGCCTCAAGAACACCGGCGTCGAGGTCGCGCAGATGTCGATCTCCCTTCACGGCGTGACGAACACGGACACCGGCTGCACCGGCGACGAGATCGACTTCGACGCGACGAGCTGTGGCACAGGCGCCGGTGAGCTGGGCCCGAACCTCCAGGCGGAGATCCAGAAGGTCGGCACCTCCGACACGTCCAACGTGCTCTGCAACGAGGGCGACATCTCCGGTGCGGTCAACTCGTACTCGACGATCGTCAACGCGACGACGCCGCGCACCCTCGACACGCTCTCGGCCAACGGGAAGATCCAACCGAACACGTACGCCTGCTACCGGATCACGATGGAGTACCCGACGAGCATCTCGGACACCAACGTGCAGAAGGCGCAGTCCGACAAGGTGGAGTGGCAGTTCCAGTTCCACGCCGAGATCGACTGAGTCGCTGTCGCCGCTGGTCCGCCGCGGGCCGACCCCCTATGGGGGGTCGGCCCGTGCTCGCGCCTGTGGCGCGGTGGTGTCGCCCGCAGCGTGGCTGGTGTCGCCGCCGTTGGGTCGGCGCGGCACCAGCCGTTGGGACGATCTGAGCAGGCGGGCGTGGGCCCGTCGTCCACCTTCTGGAGGGATCCTATGAACCGCAAGAAGAGCATCAGCCTGCTCGTGGTCGGCGTCATCATGACGTTCGCCACGCTGCTGGGTGTCTTTGCCGCACAGTTCGACTCGGCCTCGACGGGGACGCTGGAGGTGAACTCGAGCTCGCTGACGTCGTCGGTCGACCTCAAGATCGCCGACCAGGTGATCTCGACCAACGCCACGGACTGCGCGACCATCAGCGCCGCCACCTACCTCGACAACCAGACGGTCCAGCCGCTGGTGTTCGCCAACGCCGATCCGGGCGACGACCTCGTCCGCTACGTCTGCGTCAAGAACACGGGCGCCGAGACCGCCAACATCAACCTCGACCTGTTCGCGGCCACGAACACCGACACGGCGTGCACGGGTGACGAGTTGAGCTTCGACCCCGCCAGCTGCGGTACCGGTGCCGGTGAGCTGGGACCGCTGCTCAACGTGGACGTCTTCCGGGTGGGCGCGGCGGCCACCGCCAACGTCGGCTGTGACGAGCTCCTCTCGCTCTCCGGCGCCACCTACAACAGCGGCATCGTGAACGCCACGGGCAACGCCATCGGCTCCATCGGCGCCGGCGAGTACGCCTGCTACCGGATCGACGTCGACTACCCCTCCATCAGCACCAGCGGTGACGAGGAGCAGGAGGCCCAGTCGGACCGGGTCACCTGGAAGTTCCGGTTCAACGGCAACGCCTGAGCCCGTAGCAGTCCGGTAGCAAACCGTGACGGGGTGGGTGCCGGCCGACGATGGCCCTGCACCCACCCCTCCGGGCGTTTCGAGAAGGGTTGGTCGAGATGGACGACGGGGGAGGGGTGCGATGAGCGGAGCGGGCGTCACCGACGCCGGGAGGTCCGGGGCCAGGGGTTCGGCGGCGGGAGGCGGCCGCACGGCCCGCCGTCGCCGCGGTTCGACCGTCACCGGGGGCGTGGCCCTGATCGCCACCATCGTGATGCTGCCGGTGGCCCTGCTCTTCGTCATCGTGTGGTTGGCCGGCTGGCAGCTCGGCTTCGTGCGCACGGGCTCGATGGATCCCGCGCTCCCCCCGGGATCGATGATCGTGAGCAGCCCCATCTCCGCGGACGAGGTCGAGGTGGGGATGGTGATGCAGTTCGTCGATCCCCGTGACAACACCCGGATGATCACCCACCGGGTGATCGAGGTGAACCGCGACGACGCCGGGCAGCTGTCGTTCGTCACGAAGGGTGACGCGAACGTCGACCGAGACACCGACGAGGTACCGGCCGAGAACGTGCGGGCCGAGGTCCGCTGGCACGTGAAGCGCCTCGGGTCCCTGCTCTGGGCGGTGCGGTGGCCGCGGTCACTCGGCTTCACCCTGGTACCGCTGCTGCTGGTCGGACTGGGCCTGCTCCTCGGCCGACGCGACGACGCTCCCACGGGTGACCGAGCGAGGCGCGCGGGCTCGGTGATCGAGTCGCCCGCGCCGTGCGCCGGCTGTCGCGTCGTCATCGACGAGGTGGACCGCTACTGCCGGCGGTGTGGCACCCGCCAGCCCGCACACCGGCACCCGGCGACGCTCGAGCGGGGGGAGCGGGCCCCGGTCGACACCTGAGGGCCCCCGGCGGAGGGCCGGTGAGCGTCCTTGGGCCGTGATACCCCCCCTTCACCATGCCGATACCACCTGCTCGCGACGGTGGTCACCGTCCAGTCGGTTCGAAGGGGAGGCAGGAGTCGCTGTGGGGGACGTCTCGCAAGTCCGCATCATGCTGTTGGGGCCGTGCCGCTTGGAGATCGGTGGGGCAGAGGTGGCGATGCCCGCTCGCAAGGAGCGGATGGCGCTGGCCACGCTGGCCCTCAGGCCCGGTCGCCCGCTCGGGGTCCACGAGCTCGCCGCCGTCCTCTGGGGTGAGCCGTTGCCGGACGCCGCCCGCAAGAGCGCGCAGGCCGTGGCCTCGCGCCTGCGCCGGCGACTGGCTGCCGCGGCCCCCGGCATCGAAGCCAGGTTCGCCACCCACGACGATGGCTACACCCTCCGCGTGGAGCCCGCCGACGTCGACGCCTTCTGCTTCGAACGACTGGTCGACGACGCCGACCGAGCCCTCCACGAGGGCAACGCCGAACAGGCGCTCAGCCTGCTCGGTGAGGCCACGGCCCTGTGGCGGGGTGACCCGGTCCCCGAGCTCGCCGACGCGGCCCTCGGCCAGATCGAGGCGGCCCGCCTCACGGGGCTCCGGGTCCGTGCCCTCGAGCTGTGGAACGACGCCGAGCTCACCGTCGGGCGGAACGACCCTGTCGTCGGTCGCGCCGAGGGACTGCTGGCCGAGGAGCCGTTCCGCGAGAACCTGTGGGCGCAGCTGATGCTCGCGCTCTACCGCTCCGGCCGTCAGGCCGAGGCGCTCCGTGCCTATCAGCGAGCCCGTGCCGCACTGGTCGATCAGCTCGGCATCGAGCCTGGGCCCGAGCTGCGCCGGCTCGAGGCCGCCATCGTGACCCAGGCACGCGAGCTCGACCTCAGGACGCTCGAGCCCTCGGCCCCGGGACCCGCTCCGCGGGGCACTCCCCCGCCGCCCGCCAGCCGGCGCGATGCCGGCGTGCCGGACTGGGTGACCCGTTCGTGCGTCGGCCCGTTCGTGGACCGCCAGGTCGAGATCGCCCGCATCGAGTCGGCGTTCGACGCCGCTGCGTCCGGTCTGCGGGTCGTGGGGGTGTCGGGCGAGGACGGCATCGGCAAGTCGCGCCTCGTCGCCGAGGCCGCTCGCCGCTTCGCCGAAGCCGGCGCGCTCGTCCTCGGCGGGCAGTGCCACACCGACCGGTCGTCGCTGGCCCCCTTCCGCCACCTGCTCGACCGCTACGCCGCCCAGGTGCCGAGCTCTGCCGACGATTGGACGACCGGCACCGCCGCCACCTTCGGTGCGCTGAGCGCCGTCATGGCCGAGCAACTCGGCGGCACCTGCCAGCCCGACCTCGACGACCCGTACACCGCGGCGTCCGGTGTCATGTCGCTGGTCCGCTCCGCCGGTCATCGCCGGCCCACGGTCCTCGTCCTCGATGACCTGCACCTCGCCGACCCGTCGACCATCGAGGCCGTGCGCCAGCTGGTGGACGGACACCCCAACGTGTCGATGCTCGTCGTTCTCGTGTTCCGCGGCGCGGACGCACGGTTGCGGCCGGAGCTGCTCGATCTCCTCGACGACCTGCACCGACTACAGGGCTACGAACGCATCCCGCTGGGCCCGCTGCCGAGCGACGACGGTGCGGCGCTCCTCGCCGAGCTGCTCGGGGGCCCGGTAGGAGCCCACTGGGAGCGGGCGTTCGTGACCCTGAACGAGGAGGTGGGCGGGAAGCCCCGCTACCTGCTGGCCCTCGCTCGCGCCGTCGCCGATCGCCGCGGGGTGGAGGCGGACGACTGGGTGCCGGCGGGCATCGCCGAGCTGGGTCTGCCCCGGAGCCTCCATGACCTGATCCGGCGCAACCTACGGGCACTACCGGTGGCGTACCGCGCCGTGCTGGACGCGGCCGCGGTGGTCGACAGCCCGTTCGGTGTCGGCCTGGTCGCCGATCTGGCCGGCTGCAGCACCGACACCGTCCTGGCGGCGCTCGATTGGCTGCGGGTGGCGGGCTTGGTCGTCCAGTCGGATCTCGGCACCGCCGCGTTCAGCTGTGAGGCGGTCCGCCGGGCGGTCCGGGACGACCTTGTGCCGGCGCACCTCCTGCGTCTCCGCGCGCGGCGCTCGGATCCTCGCACGACCGGCGAGGGCGGCGAGGCCGGCGAAGGCGGCGAGGGCACCCGACCCCTCCACCGCGAGCTCTTCTCGACCCCGACCTGAGCCGGGCGCCACCTCAGGGAGGGGCGGCCACGAACAGTGCGACGTGGTCGCCCTGCTTGGCCTGGCTCTCGGCCGTGGGTGACTGGCTGTAGACGGTGCCTGGCGGCCGGTTGGTCCCCCCGGCGGCGGTCACGTCCACGATGAGGCCCAGGTCGGACAGGATGGCCTCCGCCTCCGCGACCGGCCGGTCGAGGACGCTCGGCACGATGACGTCGTCGCCTCCCAGGCTGACCAGGAGCGTGACCTTGTCGCCCGCGTGCAACTCGGTACCGGGCGTGGGGGTCTGCCGGATCACCTGGCCCCTCGTGACCTCGGCGTTCACCTGGTTCTCGAAACGGGGATGCAGTCCCGCCGCTTCGACGCGGGCGGCGGCGAGTTGCTCGTTCACGCCGGTCACGTCGGGCACGCGGGCCGGTGCCGGGTCGTCTGGGCGCAAGCCCAGCCGACCGGCCATGAAGAACGCGAAGGTGAGCACCGCGCCGAGGCAGAGGACCCCCAGCAGCAGCTTCCCGATGAGGGGCAGCGAGGCGATGACCCCCGGCCGATCGCCCACGGGGTCGGCGGGGCCGGTAGCGGTGGCCGGCCGGTGGCCGTTGAGGAGCAGGTCGAGGTCGGCCTGGGCCCCGGCCGCCGACCCGTAGCCACCCTCGGAGCCCGCGGCGGTCAGCCGGGCGAGCGCGGCGCCGAGTCCGTCGGGCGCCGGCCGATCCCCGAGCGCCGACGAGATCACCGCGGCCAATGCGTGCAGATCGTCCAGCGGGGCCGGTCCCTCCTCGATGCCGTCCGGTCCGTCGAGGGCGTAGACCCGCCCGAAGCCGGTCACGATGACGCGTCCATCGTCGTTGAGGAGCACGACCTCGGCGGTCAGGCCCCCGTGGACGACACCGGCCCGGTGGGCGGCGACGAGGACGTCGGCGACGTCGAGGGCGACCTCGATCACCCGGCGGTCGTCGAGTGACGTCGCGGCCAGGGGTTGGCCGAGGGGCGCCTCGCTGGCGACGTAGTAGCTGCCTCGTTCGATGCCGGCGCCGAGGACACGACCCACGTTGCCGTGGTCGAGGGCGGCCAACGAGCGCATCGCCCGCTCGAAGCGTTCGCGGGCCCTTGGCGACAGGTCACAGGCCTCGGGCCGGAAGACCTCGAGCACGACCTCGGCGTCGGTCGTCAGGTCGGTGGCCCGGAAGATCCATCCCGCATCGCTGACGGCGACCTGCTCGGCAGGCAGGAACCGCCCGCCGTACTCGACCCGGAGCGCCACCCGGCGATCCTACGGCGGTGGGGCTCCCGGTGGCGGTGCGGCTCGTGGTGCCGACCCCTGTGCGGCACCACCGGGCCCCGCGCTCAGTGCTCCGAGGTGGCCCGCATCCCGCTGGATGCGCCGAATGGGCGCGCTGGGCGGTCGGGCACCTGCTCGTAGGTGCCGAACACCAGGTCCCAGAGGGGGCTGGTCACGCCGAAGTTGGTGGTGCCGGACGAGGCGTGGTGCTGCAGGTGGCGGCGCTGCTGCCAGCGGGCGTAGCGGGTGCGGGCGGGACGGAAGTGGGCGCGGAAGTGCACCCGCTCGTAGACCAGGTAGGTGGCGATGCCCGACAGGCCCACCAGCGCACCGGTGAACCAGGGCGCGCCGACCGCGGTGGCCAGCCAGGCGCCGACCGGGCACAGCACCCCCAGCCCCACCACGAGGGTCATCATCAGCGACAGCGGCGAGGCGAGCGGCCGGCGGGTGGGGTGGCGGTGGTGGTCGAGGTGACCGCGCGAGGCGATGGCCGGTCCGAGCTCGGCGTGCATGAACCAGCGGTGGATCACGTACTCGGTGAAGCTCCAGGCCCCTATGCCCGCCAGCACGGCCGCCAGCGCCACGGCCACGCCCGCCACGAAACTGTCGCTCACAACGGGCAGTATGGCCGGGTGCGACGCCGCCGCGCCCCCCGACCCGCCACGCCGGTGGTCCACGCCGTACCCCGGGCTCGGCCGGCGCCGCCACCCGCGGCCGGTGCACGGCTGGTCGTCGGGGTCCTTCTGGCCGTCCTGGTCCTCACCGGCCTCCTGGGCGCCTGCTCGGGTGACGACGGCGGCGCCGCCGACCCGGCCACGCCCACGAGCACGCCCGGCACCACCGGCGCCACGTCGCCCGGCAGTGGCGGCGGCGCCGAGGCGCCCGGTGAGCCGTGTGCCGACCTGCACCCCATCGGGGCCTTCGGCGAGGTCGAGGTGGCCATCGGCGACGACCCGGAGTGCCTGCTCCTGGCCCAGACCGTGGAGGAGCGGGCCCGGGGCCTGATGCAGGTCACCGACCTGGCCGGCTATCCCGGCATGCTGTTCGTGTTCCCCGACGACTCGACGGGTGGCTTCTGGATGCGCAACACGCCGATGCCCCTGTCGATCGCCTACCTCGACGCCGACGGCGCCATCGTGTCGACCGCCGACATGGATCCGTGCGACGACGTGCCCAGCTGCCCTTCGTACCCCGCCGGGGGTGCCTACCGGTTCACCGTCGAGGTGCCCCAGGGCCGCCTCGACGACCTGGGCCTCACCGGCGACGCCCGCCTCACCGTCGTCAGCCCCGTCGAGCCCAGCTGAGCGGGTTGCCACCGTCGACAGCACAGCGCGCGATGGGCGCTCGACCAGCCGTCACGGCGAGCGGTCGCACGTGGAGCGGTACGCCAACCCGCCCAGGTACTGCTCCCACTCCGCCCGGGTGAGGTCACGCGCCACCAGAGAGCACGCGGCCTCGAGCCACCGGCCCGGGTCGAGGTCCCACACGGCGATCGTGCCGTCGAAGGCCGGGATGGCCACGGCGCGGCCGTCGGGGCTGAACGCCGGGCGGCTGCCCTGGTAGTGGGTGAGCTCGAAGGTCGAGAAGGTGAAGGGTGTCCGGCCGCCGATGAGCTCCTCGCCGATGGCGGCGCCGGTGTCGGCCTGCCACAGGCGGCTGCGGCTGAACCCGAGGGTCGTGGCGACCAACGTGGTGCCGTCGGGGCTGTAGGCCACGCCGCCGATCGGCCCGGCGTGGTCCTCGAGCGCCGGACCGACCGCCTCGTGGGTCGCCACCGACCACTGCTGTAGGACGCCGGCGGTCGTCCCGGTGGCGAGACGCCGGCCGTCGGGCGAGAAGGCAACGGCCAGGAACGGTGCGTCCACGCTCTCGAGCGGCTCGCCCTGCTCGGCGTGCTCGCCGTGGGCGTCCAGCAGGTGGACCAGGTTGTTCTCCGCGATGACCGCGATCGTGGCCCCGTCGGGGCTCCAGGCCACGCCCAGGGGGAAGCCGCCGCGCACCGGGATCTCCGTGGTCGCCGCGGCGCCGGGATCAGCGCGCGGGTCCCACAAGGTGACGTTCCCGGCGTTCTCGGTGACGTCATCGGTCGTGGCCCCCTGGCTGCTCACCGCGGCGGCGAGCCGCCCGGAGACCGGATCGAAGGCCAGCTGGTAGACCCACGCGTCGCCGAGGTCGAGGCGAGCCTCGGGTGCACCGCTGGCGACCTCGACGAGCTGCACCGTTCCCGTGGTGCCGGCGACCGCGACCCGCTCACCGGTCGGGTCGACGGCCACGGTCAGGACCTCGCCCCCGATGTCGATGCGGCGCGTCGACCCGTCGGCCAGGTCCCGGATGAGCAGGCGCCCGTCCGCCCCGCTGCTGACGAGGAACCTCCCGTCGGGGGTGTAGGCCACTTCGGTGGCCGCCGCCCGGTGCCCGCCCACCTCGGCGGCGATCACCCGCCGGCCATCGAGGCGCCAGATGGCGCCCCGTCGGTCGAGGCCGCCGGTGGCGAGGGCCCGCCCGTCGGCGCTGAAGGTGACGTCGTTGATCGCCGTGGAGGAGGCCGCTAGCGGGGGACCGAGCTCGAGACGCGAGGCGACGTCGAACAGCTGGGTGTGCCCGTCGGTGTTGCCCACGGCGAGCACGGTGCCATCGGGACTGAACTCCGCGGTCGTCGGCCCCCCGTCCGGCAGCCGCATCGCCGGCTGTTCCTCGCCCGTCACCGGATCGACCAGGGCCACGCGGCTGTCCTCACCGCCGACGGCCAGCGTCCCGTCGGGTGCGAACGCGAGGGCGGTGGGCAGGCCCACGTCCGGCTGGAGCCGGTCGCCGAGGGGCTGGCGGTCGTCGACCGTCCACACCGCCACATCACCGTCGGCGGTGAGGTGGGCGAGCCGCTCGCCGTCGGGGCTCACCGTGATGACCCGGTCACCGGGGTACACCGGGTCGAGCACCCACGGCTCGCCCTCCGGCGTCCACGTGGACGTGTCCCAGATCACCGCATCCAGCGACGCCCCCTCGGCCGTGGGCGCACCGCCCTGGGTCACGAGGCGCCGGCCGTCGGCGCTGAAGAAGGCCGACGTGAGGGGGCCGACCGGCGCCGGGCTGGGGACGAGCCGGTCGAGCGTGCCCGTCCTCAGGTCCCAGACCTGCAGCCGCCCCTGGATGTCGTCCTCGAGCTCGACCACCGCCGGCACGGCCAGCCAGCGCCCGTCGGGGCTGACGGCGGCGCCGAGGGTGATGTCGTCCTCGTGATCCAGGACCGCGACCTGCTCCCGGGTGGCGGTGTCCCACACGATCGTGCCGGTGCCGTCGGAGGTCGGTGTGTACAGCCGGGTCGCGTCGGGCGAGAACACCGCGGCCTCGAGGCCCGAGTCGTTCCCGTACAACAGCCCCGCGAGCAGGGGATGGGTCTCCAACGCGGTGAGCAGGGTGCTGCGGGTCTCCTCGTCGTCGTGGCGGCGGTAGGCCTCGGCGGCCAACAGCAGGCCGACGTCGGGCTGTCGCTCGGTGAGCGAGCGCGAGACCGCGGCGATGCGGGCCACCTCGGCCCGCGCTCGGGAGGTGTCGGCCTGGTGGGCCTGGACGACGGCCGCGGCGCCGGCGACCAGCGCGACCACCAGCGCCACCGCCGTCAGCGTGAGGCGACGCCGCAGCCGCCGGTTGGTCCGGACCTGGTGCTCGACGGACCGCTCCTCGATGGCCCGGCTCTCCTCGAGGAAGCGTTGCTCGAGGGTGGAGATGGGCGGCTCGGTCGTGGCCACCCACTCGAGCGCCGTCGCCAGGCGGGGGCCGCGGTAGAGCTCGCTGGGATCCTCGTCGAGCTGCGCCCATGCGGTGGCCGACGTGGTCAGGTGGCGTTGGATGCGGAGCCCGTCACGGTCCTCGTCCAGCCAGGACTGCAACCGCGGCCACTCGCGGATGAGCGCCTCGTGCGCCAGCTCGACGCCGGTGTCGTCCATGGTGACGAGCCGGGTGGCGACCGCCGTGTCGAGCACCGCCCGCACGCGGTCCTCGGCCCGATCGGCCGGGAGCAGCTCGGCCAATCGGGCCCGGCGTCGGGTGTCGGCAACCCCGTCGCCTGGCTCGACCAGGCGGACGAACAGGTGGCGGGCGAAGGCCTGGTCGGTGGGATCCAGGGCGTCGACCGCGCCGTCCGCGGTGGCCGCTATCGCGCCCTCGACCCCGCCGGTCGACCGGTAGCCCTCGAGGGTGAGGGTGCGGCCGTCGCGGACCTCCCAGGTCGAGCGCAGTGCGTGGGACAAGAGGGGGAGCGCGCCTGGCTCACCCGCGATCTTGGCGACCAGGACGTCCACGAGCCCCGGCTCGATGCGAAGGCCGGAGCAACGGGCGGGCTCGACGATGGCCCGACGGAGCTCGGCCTCGGTCATCGGCCCCAAGAGGACCTGGTGCTGGGCGACGGCGGCGGCGAGGCCCACGTGGTGGGCGCAGGCCCCGTAGAAGTCGGCACGGAGCCCGATCACGACCGGCTCGGGCCAGGCCAGCAACCGGTCGAGGAACGTGGTGCGGGCGACGTCGTCGTCGCAGAGGGTGAACAGCTCCTCGAACTGGTCGACGACCAGCGTTGCCGGCTCGCCGGCGTCGGCGGCGCCGGCCGCATCCATGGCGGTGACGGGCTGCGAGCCGGGCGTGATCACCCGAGCGGCCGCGAGGCGGGGAGCGACCCCGGCGCGGAGCACCGACGACTTGCCGCTGCCCGACGCGCCGACCACGGCGAGGAACCGGTGCTGCGCCAGGCGGTCGACGATCTCGTCGACCACGTGCTCTCGTCCGAAGAAGCGCTCGGTGTCGTCCGCGCCGAACGACAGCAGCCCCGGGTAGGGGCAGGGCCCGAGCGGTGGGGGCGTGTGCACCCCCGGCGCGGCCAGGGCGAAGATCTCCTCGGGCTCGCGGAGGCCGCGCAGCTTGTGGGGGCCGAGCGGCACCAGGTCCACGCCGTCGGGGAGGTGCTCGGCGACGAGGCCGGCCGTCACGTTGGACAGGATGACCTCGCCGGCCTCGCCCTGACCGCGGAGGC
The DNA here is from genome assembly GCA_964635055.1 of uncultured Microthrixaceae bacterium. GTDB lineage: Bacteria > Actinomycetota > Acidimicrobiia > Acidimicrobiales > DATDAH01 > JAEUJM01. Next base: position 151,835 of record CAZWMT010000002.1, read on the forward strand.
GGGCGGCCATGTTGAGGGTGGCGCCGACGTAGTCCTCGCGCCGTCGGTCGGTCTGGCCGGTGTGCACGCCGACCCGGACCTCGAGGGGCAGGGCGCCGGGCCACTCCGTGGTCGAGAGATCGTTCACGACGTCGACGGCGGCGCGCACCGCCGCGAGGGGCGACGGGTACATCGTCACCGTGGAGTCGCCCTCGCCCTGCGCCTCGAGGAACCGCCCGCCGTGACGCTCGGCGGCGGCACCGATGACGTCGTCGTGGACGGCCAGTGAGCGGGCCATGTCGCCGGGCCGTGACTCCCACTTCGCCGTCGAGCCCACGATGTCGGTGAGGCAGAAGGTCAGGACACCGGTGGGCAAGGAGTCGTGCCACCCGGCGCGTAGGCGCTCGACCAGCTCGCCGGCGGTCTCCGGGCGCTTGTCCGGGTCGGTGCTCAGCCCCCCGCGGATGGCGGTCTCGAGTTGTTCGGCCTGCTCGGGGTCGATGCCCTCCCAGGACGGTCGGACGCCACTCGGGGGCTCACCCGTCAACAGCGCGAAGGCCGTGGCGGCCAACGAGTACACGTCGCTGGCGGTCGTCGGTTCGCCGGTGGACACGAGCTCCGGCGCGGCGAAGCCACGGGTGCCCATCCGGCGCCGGAGCGAGGTGCGTGACGACGACAGCCCGAAGTCCACCAGCACGACCCGACCGGCGTCGGTCAACACCAGGTTGGCGGGCTTCACGTCCCCGTGGACCACCGGCGGGTGTTGGCCGTGCAGGTGGGTGAGCGCGGTCGCGGCGTCGGCCAGCCAGGGCAGCACCTGGGACGGCCCCAGCCCCGGACGGCCCCGGGCGTGGAGCAGGCGGTCGAGGTCGGTGCCCTCCACCCAGTCCATCGCGATGACGTACTTGTCGCCGTCGAAGAAGTCGTCCCGCACCAGGGGCACGTGCGGGTTGGGTGGGATGGCGAGCAGCACGCGGGCCTCGGCCAGCAGCGCCTCGCTCTCGGGCTCGGAGCTGACCGAGCGGATCTTCAGGGCGACGAAGCGGTCGTGCTGGTGGTCGAGGGCCTTGACCACGCGACCCTCGCCGCCCTCGCCGAGCACCTCCAGCAGCTCGTACCGGCCGCGCATCAGCTCCGTCACGGCGGTCATCGACGTCCTACGCTGGCGCGGTGGTTGCCGCAGTCGAGGTGTGGTCGGTCGGAGGGCGCCGCCAGGTCGACCTGTCCGACGACCGGGTCACCGTGGGCAAGGGTGACGAGAACGACATCGTCCTCGACGGTGACCCCACCGTCAGCCGCCTGCACGCCGTGCTCGAGCAGTTTCCGGCGGGGTGGTGCGTGAACGACCTGGGCTCGTCGAACGGCACCTTCTTGAACGGTGAGCGCATCTGGGCGCCGCAGCGACTGCGCCACGGCGACGAGGTGAGGGTCGGGCGCACCCGCCTGCTGTTCCGCAACTCGTCCGACGTCGGCCGCACCGTGACGGCCTCCGAGGACGAGCCTCCGGCCCTGACCCCTCGCGAGCACGATGTGCTGGCGGTGCTGTGCCGTCCCCTGCTCGACCGGGACCTCTTCACCGAGCCCTCGTCGATCCGGGAGATCGCCGCCGACCTGGTGGTCAGTGAGGCCGCCATCAAGGCGCACCTGGCCAACCTCTACCTCAAGTTCGGCGTCGAGGAGGGGGTGTCCAGCCGGCGGTCCCGCCTCGCCAACGAGGCGCTCCGCCGGGGGGCCGTGACGCTCGCCGACCTGCGCCGCGGCCGCGAGCAGTAGCTCGCGGCCCTGACCGTCAGGCACCGCAGACCTGCTCCTCGTAGGCGGCGACCCGGGCGAACTGGTCACGGATGGCGTCGGCGGTGAGCTGCAGGTCCGCCCGCTCCTCGGGTGTCCCCTCCCGGATGACGCCGACGAAGTCGTACCCGTGCGCCGCGAGCACGTCGCGCTGCTCGCCCGCGGTCCAGGCCGCCACTGCGGCGACGTCGTCCTGGATGGACGCCGGCGCGGCGTCGACCTGCGCCGGCCCGCCCTCGACCAGCTCCGCGACGAGTGCTTCGACGTCGGCGGGATCGGCGCCGCCGCCCATCACCTCGCCGATCCGCTCCTGCTCAGCGGCCACCGCGTCACAGTACGCCCCGGCCTCCTCGCCTTCGAAGGAGACGTTCGCCGGCCGCGGTTGCTGGGCGCCGCAGACGTCGCCCTCGTACGTGAGGATGCGGTCCTGGGCCGCCTCGACGTCGGGCGGTGCCTCGAGGGCGGCCAGCTCCTCGGGGGTCCCGTTCTCCTGGAGGGCGACGACGTCGTAGTCGTAGCGCTCGAGCACCGGGTTGATGGTCTCGTTCTCCGCGTCGACCTTGCGCTGCCAGTCCTCGGCCAGCTCGTCCGGCGCGGTCTCGAGCGCGGTCTGCTCGAAGGCCAGGAACTCGTTCCAGTAGGCCTCGAACGCCGCCGGGTCGGTCTCGTCCACGGGCTGGGTCACCTCGTGGATGGCCCATTCCCGGGCCGCGTCGCAGTAGGCGCTCTCGGCAGGGTCGTCGGCCGGCTCCGTCGCCGGGGCGGTCGTGGTGGCGGCCCCGTCGTCACCGGCGCCGCTGCTGGTGCAGGCCCCCGCCATGAGGCCGAGCGCGAGCGCGAGCGCGAGCGCGGCCGGGCGGGTTCGGCCCTGTCGTTCGGTTCGTGTGGGCGTGGTTCGTGTGGGCGTGGTTCGCGTGAGCAGGGTTCGCATGCCGGTGAGTGTCCGGCGGCGGGCGGGACCATGCCATGGCCTCGGAAGGCATGCGCACCCTCCTCCGAGGGAAGGTCGATCTGCCCCTCGGGCAAGGGTGCGGTGCGGGCCGGCGCCGCCGCGTCGCTGGAAACCGGGGGTATCCGGCGACGCTCGGAAGGTGGTGCAACACTGTCCGTGAGGGCGGTTCCACCACAGTTGGGCGCGAGCGACGGACAGGAGGACCACACCTGTGGCCAATGGTGAGGAGCTGCTCCGCCCCGGCGTCGGCCCCCTGCAGGACACCGTCGCTCCCGCCGGCGAGCCCGACGCGGGTGGGCACGACCTGACCGATCGCGGCCGCACGGAGGCCAAGTTCCAGGGCCTCCTCGACGCCGCCCCCGACGCGATCGTCGCGGTCGACGCCGACGGCCTGATCCAACTCATCAACCGGCAGGCCGAAGCCATGTTCGGCTACCGCCGTGAGCACCTGGTGGGCCAGTCGCTCGAGCTCCTCATCCCCGAGCGGGTGCGGTCGCAGCACCCTGCCCACCGTGACGGGTACTTCGCACACCCCGTCACCCGCCCGATGGGCGCGGGCCTCGAGCTGTCGGCCCGGCGGAGCGACGGCACGGAGTTCCCGGTGGACATCTCGCTCTCGTCGCTCGACACCGAGGACGGTCGGTTGGTCACCGCCGCGGTGCGCGACATCACCGACCGCAAGCGCAGCGAGGCCGAGCAGGCCGCGTTGGAGGCCCGGCTCCGCAAGGCCGAGGTCGACGAGGCCCGCGCCCACCTCGAGGCCCAGCTGCAGCAGTCGCAACGGCTCGAGAGCATCGGGCAGCTCGCGGGCGGCGTCGCCCACGACTTCAACAACCTGCTCGCGGGGATCATGAACTACGCCGAGCTGGTGGCTGCGGGCCTCTCGTCGGCGCTGCAGCGGCCGGCGGCCGATCCCGAGCTGTCCACGGTGATGGCCGACGCGCTCGAGATCGTGAAGGTGGCCCGGCGGGCGGCCGAGCTGGTCCGTCAACTGTTGATCTTCTCGCGCCGTGAGGTGTCCCAGCCGGTGGTGCTCGACCTGAACTCGGTGGTGGTCGAGATGGAGCGGTTGCTGGCCCGCACCATCGGTGAGGACGTCGACCTGCAGACGTCGCTCCGCGACGACCTGGCCCACACGCGGATCGACAAGGGTCAGCTCGAACAGGTGCTGATGAACCTGGTCGTGAACGCCCGCGACGCCATGCCCGACGGCGGCCGCCTCACCCTGACCACCTCCGACTTCCACGCCGACGAGAGCTACGCGCAGGCGCACGGCATCGTGGCCGGCCGCTACGTGCGGCTCACCGTGTCGGACACGGGCGTCGGGATGGCCCCCGACGTGGTGGAGCGGGCCTTCGAGCCCTTCTTCTCCACCAAGCCCAAGGATCGTGGCTCGGGCCTCGGCCTGGCCACGGTGTACGGCATCGTCACCCAGGCCGGAGGCGACGTCACGATCTACTCCGAGCAGGGCCTGGGCACCACGGTCCGCGTGAACCTCCCTGCCACCACCGACGACGCCAGCACCGGTGCCGGTGACGTGGGCGACCCCCGATCGGGACGGGGCGAGACGGTCCTGCTGGTCGAGGACGAGGAGATGGTGCGCGAGCCGGCGCGGCGGTTGCTCAGCCAGCGGGGCTACAGCGTGCTCGCGGCTGGCGATGCCGAGCAGGCCCTTCGTCTGGTCGCGGCGCACCACGGACCCATCGACCTACTGCTCACCGACGTGGTGATGCCGGGACGCTCCGGCAAGGAGCTGGCCGAGCAGGTGTGCGAGGACCGCCCGGGGTGCCGGGTGATCTTCATGAGCGGCTACAGCCAGGACGTGATCGCCCACCAGGGGGTCCTGGAGCCCGGCGTGACGTTGCTCGAGAAGCCCTTCGCGGCCGATGCCCTGCTGGGCGCGGTGCGCGACAGCCTTGATCCAGCGAGGGAGGTCCGCGATGGCTGATGACGCGCCCGGCACCGTCCTGGTGGTCGACGACGACGAGACGCTCCGGCTCGTCGTCGTCCGCATGCTCGAGCGCGAGGGCTACGTGTGTGTCCAGGCGGCCAGCGCGTCGGCCGCCCGGGCCGCCCTCGAGACCCGCGGAGAGGGTGTGGCTGGAGCAGGTGTGGGTGGAGAGGGTGTGGGTGGAGCAGGTGAGGGCGCGACGGGGGTCGACGCCGTCCTGTGCGACATCCGCATGCCCGGCGAATCGGGCCTCGAGCTGCTCCGGTCGCTGGTGGCCGACCATCCCACGATCGCGGTGGTGATGATCACCGGGATCACCGACCCCGCCACCGCCGCCCTCGCGGTCGAGATCGGTGCCGACGCCTACCTGGTCAAGCCGTTCGATCGCACCGAGCTCGTCATCGCGCTGGCCACCGCGTTCAAGCGACGCTCGCTGGAGCACACCCGGCAGCTCCTCTCGGAGGGCCACGGGCGGGCGGTGGTGGCCGTGCGCGACCTCAACATCACCCTCGAGCACTTCGAGGTGGCCGCCGGCCTCGAGTCGGGGCCCGGCGAACACCGGCTCACCGACGTCGGCATCGCCGAGCTCATCGACCGACTGTCCCGTTCGGTGTCGCTGCGCCACGAGGAAACCGCGCAGCACCTCGAGCGCATGAGCCGCTACACGGCCGTGCTGGCCTCGGCGGTGGGGTTCGACGAGGTCCCGGTCGATGACCTGCGCCTGGCGGCAGCCCTGCACGACGTGGGCAAGATCGGCGTGCCCGACGCGGTGCTGTTGAAGCCCGGCCGCCTCACCGCCGCCGAGTTCGGCGTGATCCAGAAGCACGCCTCCTACGGCTACCGGTTGTTGGCGGGCTCGCAGTCGCCGCTGCTGGCCGAGGCCGCGATCATCGCCCTGTGCCACCACGAGTGGTGGGACGGCTCGGGCTACCCGTTGGGCATCCGCGGCGCCGAGATCGCCGAGACCGCCCGCATCGTGGCGGTCGCCGACGTGTTCGACGCGCTCACGTCCGATCGTGTCTACCGGCCTCGCCACTCGTTCGCGGAGGCCGCGGCGATCATGGCGGGCCGGCGTGGCAGCCAGTTCGAGCCGCGCCTGCTCGACGCCTTCCTCGACTCGATGGACGCCATCGCGGCGATCGCCGCCGAGTACCCCGAGCGGGCCCCGGCCGACCGTCGCGTGCGGGTGCTGGTGGTGGACGACCACGAGATCTTCGTCGACAGCCTGGTGCGCCGCCTGGCGCTCGAGGACGACCTGCGGGTGGTGGGTGTGGCGGGCACGGTCGCGGCGGCCCGGAAGGCCGCGATCGACTACGAGCCGGACGTGGTGCTGATGGACTTCGAACTGCCTGACGGCGACGGCGCCCAGGCGACCGAGCAGGTGAAGCGGTACTCGCCGGCGGTGAAGGTCGTGATGTTGACGGCGCGGACCGACCGGGCCGCCCTCGTGCGCGCCCTGGCCGCCGGGTGCTCGGGCTTCGTCACCAAGGGCGAGGGAGCCGACCGCCTCATCGCCGCCATCCACCACGCCCACCTGGGTGAGGCGGTGACGTCGCCGGACGAGCTGGCGCCCCTGCTGGCGGAGCTGCGGTCCACCCAGCGCGGCCTCGGGGCCACGCTCACGAGCCGTGAGATCGAAGTGCTCGAGCTGGTGGCCGCGGGGCTGCCCAACAAGGCCATCGGCGAGCAGCTGTACCTCAGCGTGCACACCATCCGGAACCACGTGCAGCGGATCCTGGAGAAGCTGCAGGTGCACTCGAAGCTGGAAGCGGTGGCCGTGGGTGTGCGCGAGGGCGTGGTGGCGATCCCTCGGTCGTAGGGGGCGCGGATCAGCCCCGCCACACCACCGTTCCGACGAGCGACCGGCCCAGGTGGATGAGCGCGCGCACCGCGAACACCAGCCCCACGATCGCGAGCAGGCCCATGGCCGCGGCGCCGGCCCCGGCGACCACGGCCTCGTCCCGGGCCAGGACGCCGTGGGGCTCCAGCACGGCAACGCCGTAGGTGAGGGCCACGGTGGCGGGGATCGGCACCAGCGACAGGCAGAGCCCGAGCAGCGACGAGAACGCCGCGTAGGTGCGCCACCCGGCACGGGTGAGCCCCTGGCGGGCCACGACGGCGCGCGTGATCCGCTGGGCCGCGAAGGCCAGGGCCAGGAAGGCCACGATGGGCCAGAGCGCCCACGCCATGTTCCACGCGTCGACCACGCGGCTCTCCTCGACACTGGTCGGGATCACGCCGTCGTCCACCCGGTCGTAGGCCAGCACCGTCACCAGGTACACGAGGGCCGAGAGCGTGCCCACCCAGCCGAAGTCGGGCAGGCGCTGGGCCCACCGGGCCAACCAGGTGACGGGGTAGCGGGCGGGCGGCGCCGGGCGGGGCGGGGGCGGTGCCGGCACCACCGGGGCGGGCGGGGCCGGACGGGCCGGGGGAGGGGCCTGGGGTCGGGTCTGGGGACGCGCCTGGGGTCGAGTCTGGGGACGGGCCTGGGGTCGGGCCGGTGGGGGCGCTGGTGGACGCGGGGGGGTGTACACCACGTTCGGTGGCTCTGGCTCGGGCGGGAGCCGCAGCACCAGCGGGGCTCCCGGTGTGGACGGTCCGGGTGCCTGGGTCGGGCCGGGCGCCTGGGCCGGGCCGGGCGACGGCGCCACGGGTGTGGGCGGGGACGGCGGCGGCGACGGTGGGGGGGTGGGGATCAGGTGCCACGTGCGCTCGACCAGCATCACCGAGGTGCGCACCGGGTCGTCCGCCGCGGGCTCCCGCAGCGCGACGAGACGGGCCACCAGGGTGGTGGCCGTGGGCCGATCGCCCGGCTCCTTGGCGTGGGCCCAGCGGGCCAGCTCGGCCAGCGGTGCCGGCAGCGTGCTGTGGTCGGCGTCGGTGTGGAGCACCTGGTACATCACCGCCGAGGCGTTGCCGGACTCGTCGCGGAACGGGGCCCGGCCGGTGGCGGCGAAGTGCAGCACCGACCCCCACGCGAACACGTCGATGGCGGGGCTGGCCCCGGTGCCGGTGAACTGCTCGGGCGCCATGTACGGGCCCGTGCCCATCACCAGGCCGGTGGCGGTGAGGCGGTCGAGGCCCACCGCCGAGGCGATGCCGAAGTCGACGACCACCGGGGTGCGGGCGGTGAGCAACACGTTGCCCGGCTTGAGGTCGCGGTGGATCACCCCCGACCCGGCGATCGACGAGATGGCTTCGGCGAGGGCCAGGGCCAGGGCGTAGAGGTTGTCGCCGGCGAGTGGGCCCCGCAGGCTGACCTCCTCGTGCAGCGTGGGGCCGCTCACGTACTCGGTCACCAGGTAGGGCGGGGAGGCGTCGAGGTCGTAGTCCAACACGTTGGCCACGTGTTCGCCCCGCACCCGCTGGGCCAACGCCACCTCGCGCCCGAAGCGGGCCACGTAGTCCGCCTCCCGGGCCAGGTGGCGGTGCATCACCTTCACCGCGCCCCGCTGCCAGTCCGCCCGGACGCCGGCGTAGACGACGCCGAACCCGCCCTCGCCCAGCCGGGCGGTGAGACGCCACCCGCCGATCTGGCGGGGGTCGTCGTCCAGCAGCGGTCGGGACATGGAGGAGAGTCTTGCGGAACCAGGGCGGCTGGGGGTCGGGGCCCGGTGGTCGGTCAGGGGCGGTCCGGGCACGGGAGAGAGTGTGCTGCGCCCGGTCGCCGAAGGGGGCGCGCCCCCCGCCGGCCGGGCCTCCCGAGCGGCGCGCTCCGGACGGGGCCGTCAGCGGTGACGGTGGTGGTCAGAGCACGAGGTACGCGAGCAGGGTGGCCAGGCCGGCCAGTGCGATCACGATGGCACCGATGGCCAGCCGGCGGTTGCGCCGACGGTGGTGGCCCAGGCCGAAGTCGACCAGGTCCTCCTCGCGGCGCCGGCGCAGGTAGGCGTCGTCGCGCCGGCTGCCCACCTTCGGCAGGTGCTGGTGGGGCTGCTGCTTGCGCCGCCGGGCCTCCTGGGCCGCCCGCTTCTGGCCCCGCTGGCTCTGCGCCCGTGCCCGCTGGGCACTCTTGTTCTTCGCCACGGCGGGCATGGTAGATCGCGGGCGGCGGTGGCGGGGGTCCGAGCACCGCGGCCGTGGCCAGTTCGGCGTCCCGGAGACTTAAGGAGAAGTCCTTGACAGAGTAAGGAGAATCACTTACCGTGCCACTCGTGACCGACGCCGCCCAGCAGATGCTCGACGCCGCGGAGCGCCTCGTCGCCGAGCGCGGCCTCGCCGCGCTGACCGTCCAGGCGGTGCAGGAAGCAGCCGGCCAGCGCAACAAGTCCGCCGTCCAGTACCACTTCGGGGGCCGTCAGGGGCTGGTCAACGCGCTGGTCGCGGCCCGCATGGCCCCGACGAACGAGCGCCGCACCGCCATGCTGTTGGCGCTCGGTCCCGACCCCTCCACACGCGAGCTGGTCGAGGCCTTGGTCGTTCCACTGGTCGAGTCGGTGCGCGGGCGCCGTCCCAGTTACTGGGCCCGGTTCCTGGTCCAGGCCATCGGCGACCCGACGACGGGACTCGCGGCGCTCGCCGCGGTCGACGACCGTGCGATCCAGGCCGCCCAGTCCCGACTCGAGGCCCGCCTCACCCACCTGCCGCCGGCCGTGCGCACCCTCCGGGTCCAGTCGATCTTCGCGTACACGTGCGTCGCGCTGGCCGCGTACGAAGTGGGCGCGCTGCCCCCCGAGCTCACGGGCGACGCGCTGACCATCGAGATCGTGGACGCCTGCTGCGGCCTCGTCGATGCCCCCACCTCAGCCCATCACCCACTCGCCGCCACCCCGACCGCCACCCCGACCGCCACCCCCACCCCCACCCCCGCCCCGACTGCCACGAAAGAGGACCACCCATGAAGACGATGACCGTCACCCCGCACCCCGGCGCCGGGATCGAGATCTCGGGCGTCGACGTCCGCTCGCTCGGCGACGCCGACTTCGACGAGATCCGCACCCTGTTCCACCACCACGGGCTGGTGTTCCTCCGCGGCCAACAGCTGTCGGAGACCGACCACATCGACCTGGCCCGCCGCTTCGGCACGATCAACGTCAACCGCTTCTTCCTCAAGCATCCCGAGCACCCCGAGATCGCCATGGTGGCCAAGGAGGCCGACCAGCGCCTCAACGTCGGTGGGTTCTGGCACACCGATCACAGCTACGACGTCGAGCCGGCACTGGGCTCGGTCCTCGTCGCCCGCGAGCTGCCGACCAGCGGTGGCGACACCAAGTTCCTCAGCACCTACGACGCCTTCGAGACCCTGCCCGCCGGGCTGCAGGACCGCCTCCGGGACATGCGGGCGGTGCACTCGGCGAAGCACGCGTTCGGCACCACGGCCGCACGCATCCGCGAGTGGATCGACCCGCACGTGATGTCCGAGAACACCGAGGTCGCCGACGCGCTCGAGACGGTCACCCACCCTGCGGTGATCCGCCACCCCCTGTCGGGACGCGAGGCGCTGTTCGTCAACCCGAGCTTCACCATCGGCTTCGAGGGCTGGTCGATGGTGCGCTCCGCTCCGCTGCTGGCCCAGATCTACGCCCGGGTCCTGCGGGCCCGGCGCATCGCGAGCTTCCGATGGGAGCCCGGCTCCGTGGCGATCTGGGACAACCGCGCCACCTGGCACAACGCCAAGAACGACTACCGCGGCCAGCGCCGGGTGATGCACCGCATCACCGTCGACGGCTGCGCCCTCGACGCCGCCTGAGGGCTCGGGGCGCAGCGCGCCGGCACCGCTGTTGTTCTGGCGCCCGATTCGGCTGCCCTGGCAACCGAATCGGGCGCCAGTTCAGCCGTTAGCCGACCGCCGCCGCTGCTTCGTTCAGGGCGTCGAGGTGGCCGGTGGCGTCGAGGTACTCGTTGACCCAGCGCTCGATGACCGCGGCGGACTTCTCGACCTTCTCGAACTGGCCGACCACCTGGCCGACCGGGTTGAAGGCCACATCGACGGTCTGGTCGGGCCAGCGGTGCGTGGCCGACACGGCCATGCCCGACACCATGTACTGGAGCGGCATGCCGAGGGGCTCGGGGTTGCCCTCGGCCTCCCAGGCCTCGGTCCAGTCGTTGCGGAGCATGCGGCAGGGCTTGCCGGTGAACGAGCGGGAGCGGACGGTGTCGCGCGAGCCGGCCTCGATGTAGGCCTGCTGCTGCACCGGGGTGTTCTCCGCCTCCTCGACCATCAGCCACTGCGAACCCGACCAGGCGCCCTGGCAGCCGAGGGCCAGCGCCGCCGCGATCTGCTGGCCGCTGCCGATGCCGCCGGCGGCGAGCACAGGGCGGGGGGCCACGGCCTTCACCACCTGGGGCCACAGCACGATCGAGCCCACCTCGCCGCAGTGGCCGCCGCCCTCGCCGCCCTGGGCGATGATGATGTCGACATCAGCGGCGGCGTGCTTCATGGCCTGGTACGGCGAGCCGCACAGCGCCGCCACCTTGCGGCCGGCGTCGTGGATGTGGGTGATCATGTCCGGCGGGGGCGTGCCCAGCGCGTTGGCGATCAGCGTCATCTTGGGGTGGTTCAACGCGATCTCGACCTGCGGCGTCGCGGTGGCCTCGGTCCAGCCCAGCAGCTGCAAGGAGTTGTCGTCACCCTCCTCGAGGGGCACGCCGTGGTCCTTGAGCAGGTTGCGGGCGAAGTCGAGGTGGCCCTGGGGGACCATGTCCTGGAGCATCTTGGTGAGGTCGTCGGCGGACATGTCCGCGTCCATGCCCTCGTACTTGTTGGGGATCACGATGTCGACGCCGTAGGGGTGGTCGCCGATGTGCTCGTCGATCCAGTTGAGCTCGATCTCGAGCTGCTCGGTCGAGAAGCCCACGGCGCCGAGCACGCCGAAGCCGCCGGCCTTCGACACCGCCACGACGACGTCGCGGCAGTGGGTGAAGGCGAAGATGGGGAACTCGATCCCCAGGTCGTCACAGATGGGTGTGCGCATTGGTGGTGGGTCCTTTCACGGGGTTCTTGGTCACCAGGTGACGGGCATCCGCTTGATGCCGTTGACGAAGTCGCTGCGGAGCCGGACGGGCGGGCCGTCCAGCGCGATGTTCGGGAGGCGGTCGACGATCTGGCGCATGGTGGCCTTGATCTCGGCCCGGGCCAGGCTGGCGCCCAGGCAGTAGTGCACGCCGCCACCGCCGAAGGCGACGTGGTCGTTCGGGGTGCGTCCGACGTCGAAGACGTGGGGGTCCGGGAACACGGCGTCGTCGCGGTTGGCCGACGCGTAGTAGATGACCACCTTGTCGCCGGCCTTGATGGGGACGCCGGAGAGCTCGGTGTCGCGGGTGGCGGTGCGCCGGAAGTTGTGGATCGAGCTGCCCCAGCGCAGCATCTCGTCGACCGCGGTGTCCCACAGCGACGGGTCGTCGCGGAGGCGCTGGGCCTGGTCGGGATGGTCCAGCAGGGCCAGCAGCGAGTGGTTGATGAGGTTGCGGGTGGTCTCGTTGCCGGCCACCACCAGGCTGATGAAGAACAGGTCGAGCTCCATGTTGTCGAGGCGCTCGCCGTCCAGCTCGGCCTCGACCAGGGCGGTCATCAAGTCATCGCGCGGGTTCTGGCGGCGGTCCTCGGCGGTGGCGTCGCAGAGGGCGTAGACCTCCATCGACGCGAGCTCAGGGTTGACGTGGGCGAACTCGGGGTCGTCACGCGACCCGATCAGGTCGTTGGACGCCTCGAACATGCGCGGCCACTGCTCCTTCTCGAGGCCGATCATCTCGCAGATCATCTGGACGGGGACCTGGGCGGCGATGTCGGCCACGAACTCGGCCTCGCCGCGTTCGATGACGTTGTCGATGACCCGTTCGGCGCGCTGCTCGATGTCCTCGACCAGCTGGGCGATCCTGCGCGGGGTGAACGCCCGCGACACCAGGCGACGGACGCGGTTGTGCTTGGGCGGGTCCATGTTGAGGATGGACAGGCTCAGCTGGGCCATCGACTCCTCGTCCTGGGTGGGGATGAAGGTGGCGCCCAGCGCGCTGGAGAAGGTCTCCCAGTCCTGGCTCACGGCGCGCACGTCGGCGTGCTTGGTGACCGCCCAGAACCCCGTGTCGCCCGGTTCGGGGTGCCAGTAGACCGGCGCCTCGCGACGCAGCCGGTCGAACTGGTCGTGGGGGACGGTGCGCCCCCACGTCTCGGCCAGCAGGTCGATGCCCTCGAGGCCTGCGGTGGTGGGTTCGTCGGTCATGGTCATGCGGTGGATGCTCCTGTCAGTTGGTCGCCGGCCGGCGTGGCGTCGGCGGCGGTGCGTCTCGTTCCCGCGACCACGCCGCGCAGGGCGCCGAGGGCGAGGTCGTCGTCGACGGTGGAGGGGTCGACGCGGCGCATCATCTCGAGCCCGAGCAGCACGCCGATCACCGCCGGGCCCAGTCCCCTCTCTGAGGGGTCGCTCGGGCCTGCTCTGCGCTCTGGGGGGTCGCTCGGGCCCGCTCCCCGCTCTGAGGGGTCGCTCGGGCCGGCTCCCCGCTCTGAGGGGCCGCTCGGGCCCGGCCCGGTCGAGTCGTCGCCGGACTGGCCGGCCAGCTCGACGATGCCCCGCCAGGCGCCCCGGTAGCGGCGCACGAGGTGCTCGCGGGCCACCGGGTTGCGGGCGGCGTGGGTCCACAGCTCGAGCTCGAGGGTGATCCAGCGGTCGCCGCCCACCACCGGCGCGGACACGTTGCGCCACAGCACGCCGAGGCGCTCGTCGAGGGTGCCGGCGGTGGCCAACTCGGCCCCGATCACCGCGCCAAGCTCCTCCACCCACGTGTCGAGCAGGGCGAACAGCACGCCGTCCTTGCCGCCGAAGTGGTCGTACACCGCCCCCGACGTGCGGTCGGCCCGCTCGGCGATGGCGTCGATCGACGTGCCGTCCACGCCGCGCTCGGCGAACAGCTCTGCTGCGGCGAGCAGCAGCCGGCGGCGGGTGTCGGCCCGCCGCTCCCCCTGAGTGGCCACGGCGAAAGCATAGGACGTCCTATGTATCTCGGCGAACCGATGAGAAGTAGCGGCAGGTGGGTGGACGACGCCCCCGGCAGACGCGCACGCCGAGCCGACCGCTCGCCGCCGGAGAGCATCCCCGCCTCCTGCCGGGGTAGGGACGGTCCAGAGGAGCGCGCCTGCGGCACCGACGGCTGAGCTTTGGCGGAGGGAGCGGGATTCGAACCCGCGGGACCTTGCGGCCCACTGGTTTTCAAGACCAGCGCATTCGTCCGCTCTGCCATCCCTCCGGCGACGAGGCTAGCGGCGTCGGTCTGGTTGCCCGGCGGCGTTCAGGTGAACGCCGCGAACAGGATCGTCATGGCCCCGACGCCGATGCCGGCGAGCGTGAGCATCCGGTGGAAGGTCTTGTCGCTCTCGGCGGCGATCTGGTGGGCGACGTCCACCCGCAGCTCGTTGATCTGGCGGCCCACGTCCAGGCGCAGCTCGACGACCTCGGACCGCAGGTCATCGAGCTTGCTGTTGAACTCGGCCCGGAGTGCGTCGAGCTTGCGGTCGAACTCGGCGTTCTGCGCTTCGAAGCGCCTGTCGATGCCGGCGTTCTGTTCGGTGAAGCGCTGGTCGATGTCGGCTCGGATGGCGATCAGTCGGGCGTCGATGCCGGCGTTCTGTTCGGTGAAGCGCTGGTCGATGTCGGCTCGGATCACGATCAGCTGGGCGTCGATGCCGGCGTTCTGCTCCGCGAGGCGCCGGTCGAGGTGCTCCCGGGTGACCGACTCCTCCACGTCGCGGGCCGGGAAGTGCGACAGCACGGCTTCGGTCACCTCCTCTCCCAGCAACGGGACGAACGCGTTGCAGACGGTGTTGCGGTGCTTCTCCTGCAGCGCCTTGGGCGGTGCTCCTGACGGTGGTGCCGGACGGGTGCGGGGAAGCGGCCTCAGGCTACCCAGGCTCACCGCCGGTGGACAGGCCCTTCGTCCGGAGCGGACGGTCCCTCGTCCGGATGGGGATGCGCAGGACCGTGGGCCGCCGCCAGGGGCCGCCGGGATGCGGCTGGCGGCGACGGCGATGCCGAGGGCACCACCGCCTGGGAGACTGCCGGGCATGAAGCGAGGTGTGGTGGGCTTCGGTGGGGTGATGGCCCTGGCCGGCGCCTTCACCGCGGTGGTGGGCGCCGGCCCGCCAACGGGGGCCGAGACGTTCTTCGCGGTGAGCGAGCGGGCCAGCGTGACGTCCGGGGGCATCGAGGGCGACCACCTGTCCACCGCCCCGTTCGTGTCCGCCGACGGCGACTCGATCGTCTTCCTGTCGGATGCCACCAACCTGGTGGGCGGGGATGCCAACGCGACGCGCGACGCGTTCGTGCGCCGGCGGTCGACGGGAGCGACCACGCGGGTGTCGGTGGGTGACGACGAGCAGGAGGGCAACGGCGAGGTCGAGGACGCGGCGATCTCCGCAGACGGGCGATACGTCGCGTTCGCCTCGCGGGCCACCGACCTGGTGGCCGACGACACGAACAAAGCGGTCGATGTGTTCGTGCGGGACACCCAGCTCGGCACCACCAACCGGGTCAGCTTGACCGACGGCGACGCCAGGTGAGTGGGTACAGCGGCGGGCCCTCGATCTCCGGCGCCGGGCGGTACGTGGCCTTCTCCACGGACGCGCCACTCGTGCCCGCCGACACCAACGCCCACACCGACGTGTACGTCCGCGACACGGTGGCTGCGTCGACGACCCTGGCCAGTGTGTCGAGCGGCGGCACGCTCGGCGACGGTTCGTCGTTCCTGGCGGTGATCTCCGCGGACGGTGGACGGGTCGCCTTCATGTCCGACGCCACCACGCTCGTGGCCGACGACACGAACCACATGACCGATGTGTTCGTGCGTGACCTGACCGCGGGCGGCACCAGCCTGGTCAGCGTGGCCGACTCGGGGGATCAGGGCGATCTTCGCTCCGAGCTCCCGGCCATCTCCGCCGACGGCGCCGTCGTGGCGTTCCGCTCAGCCTCCACCACCCTCGTCCCGGACGACACCAACCGGGTGCCCTCGGGTGGCTCGGACAGCGGCATGGACGTGTTCGTCCGTGATCTGGCCACGGGCCACACCGAGCGGGTGAGCGTGTCGTCCGGCGGCGGTGAGGCCCACGGGTTCTCCGCGGGGCCCTCGCTGTCGAGCGATGGTCGGTACGTCGCCTTCGACTCGAGCGCCGCCGACCTCGTCGCCGACGACGCCAACGGTGAGGTGCAGGACGTGTTCCGCCACGACCGCCAGACGGGTGAGACCGTCCTCGCCAGCCGCTCGTCGAACGGTGCGCAGGGGGCGCACGGCTCCACCGAGGGAGCGTTGTCCGCCGACGGCACGACGATGGCGTTCTTCTCCTACGCGACGAACCTCGTGCCCGGCGACTCGAACGAGGCAGGCGACGTGTTCGTCGCCTGGGCCACGACCGCGTCGCTCACCCTCACGAAGGCGGCCGACGAGTCGGCCGTCGCGGTGGGCGACGACATCCACTACCGGCTGACGGTCGAGAACACCGGCGACGTCGCGCTCACCGGCGTGACCGTCACCGATCCGGCGGCGCCCGGCTGCGACACGGCCGTCGGCACGCTGGCCGTCGCCGAGGAGCAGACGCTTGACTGCGTGCACACCGCCGTCGAGGCCGATGCGGGCACGTTCTCGAACACCGCGATCGCCGACGCCGACCAGACCGCGGCGGTGGCGTCGAACCAGGTTGATGTGGCGGTGACCACGCCGCCGCGACCCGATCTGGTGATCCGCCGCAAGGGTGGTCCCCGCGTCGGTGCCGGGATCGTCGATGCCGACGCCGCCGGCCAGACCGTCACCGTCGGCCGGGCCCGCGGCGGCCGGGGCATCTTCTACGTCCAGGTCGTCAACGCCGGGCTCGAGCCGGGCACCTTCCGCGTGGTGCGGGTGGGTGCCGCCGATCCCCACGTGTCGATGCGGGTGTTCCAGGGCCGCTCCAGCGTCGAGGTCACCGACCGGATCCTGCGGCGCACCTACCGGACGCGATCGCTGGCGCCGGGCGAGGCCATGACACTGCGGATCGAGCTGTCGGTCGGCGCCGGCGCGCCCCACGGCGGCACCGCCGTGACGCTGCTGCGGGCCCGCTCGGACGGCCCGACCGTGCGCCGCGACACCGTCGGCGCGGCCGTGCACGTCCGCTGAGCGGTGCGGGGGCGCGGGTCCTCCGCGGTCGCGGGTTCGATCCGGGTCGGGGCGCGAGACCCGACACTCGAGACGCCGGCTCCGGCGACCGAGTGGCCCCTGCGTTCTGGTGGCTGGATCGTGTCGTGACGGTGGCGTTCGAGCCACCGGAAGGGTGGGTTGCTCGTTCTGGTGGCTGGATCGTGTCGTGACGGTGGCGTTGGAGCCACCGGAACGGGCGGGACGGTGACCGCCTCGCGCTCGCTGGAGCGCGGCGTGCGCCGTGCTCACGCCGGCGGGGCGACCTCGACCCGCACGACGGGCGTGCGCGGCGACCAGGGGACGCGTCCCAGGTGGCGGAGGCCGGGCGCCTCGGCGCTGACCGGCCGGCTCGTGATCCAGAGGCACTCGCCCTCGGGCGAG
Organism: uncultured Microthrixaceae bacterium; assembly: GCA_964635055.1. GTDB lineage: Bacteria > Actinomycetota > Acidimicrobiia > Acidimicrobiales > DATDAH01 > JAEUJM01. The sequence continues at coordinate 168,985 of CAZWMT010000002.1, forward strand.
GTGAGGAGCTCGTCGAACGCCGCCTCGTGCCGGTCGATCTGGGCCAGCACGGGGTCGAGCGACGCGCTCACCGAGATCGTCCGCAGCGTGGGATCGGAGCCGCCCACCAGGTCGCCGAACGCCGCCGGCGGGCCCAGGATCAGGAAGCGGGTGATCGAGCCGGACAGGTCGTCGACCTCGCGCTCGGCCACCCGCAGCCCCAACGCCGCCCCGCGTTCGGCGCCGGCCAGCGCCACCATCGCCTCGCCGGCACCGGCGGCGGCCACGAGGGCCAGCGCCTCTGTGGTGGAGTCGCAGGCCACCGGCTCGAGCTCCCAGCGGCGGATGAACGCCGAGCACTGCGCCAGTCCCTGCGGGTGGCTGAGCGCCTTCGCGCCGCGGAGGTCGGCGAGGCTCTCGTCGGGGCGGACGTAGGCGTCGAAGCGTACGGCCACGTCGACCACGCCGCCGGCCACCACGTCGCCCCGGTGGCGGAGCAACGATCGCGCGGCGCGCGACACCAGGCCCGACGCCGAGCTCGAGATGGGCAGCACCCCCAGGTCGCCGGCGTCGATGCCGGCGAGCACGGCGTCGAAGTCGGGCTGGGGCACCAGCGTGGGTGCATCCATCCCCACGGTGCGGGCGGCGTGCACGGCCGCGTCCTCCGAGAACGTGCCCGCCGGCCCGAGGTGGTGCAGGCGGGCCGGCGCCGGCGCCGGCAGCGACACCCCGGGGGGCCACACGTAGGCCCGCTGCACACGGGTGCGCAGCGCCTCCACCATCTCGTCGACGTCGTGGTCGGCCCGGATGCCCACCCGCACCACCACGCTGCGCTGGCCGGTCCGCACCACCTCGGACACCACCTCGGCGTCGCGTATGCCGGCACCGCTGCCCACCACGTCGAGCACGCCGGCGCCGGCCACCGACTCGGGCACGAGGAAACGGATGTCGCGGCGGATGTGCGCCAGCCACCCGTCGAGCTCGTCCTCGAGCTCGTCGCCGAGCACCACGTCGATGTGGGCCAGCCCGAACACGGTGTCCTTGGGCTTGCCGCCCCGCCCCACCCGGGCCGCGTTGCGCCGCCCGGGCCCCTCCAGGAGCGTGGCCGTGCCCCGCGTGCCCACCATCACCTCACGGAGCGCGACGGAGGTGGGGGTGACGTCGATGATGTGGCCGACCCGGAGCGAGTCGGGGCGGTTGACCGGCCGCACCCCGACGAGCGCGCCGGTGCGCCCCCGGTGGGCCAGCTCGGCGCGCTTGGCCTGCGCCGCCGACACCGCGGCGGCCGCCGTCGCCTGGATCGCCTCGAACAGGGCGCCGCTGAACCGGTCGCGGGTGGCCCGCACCAGCCGGGACACCTCCTCGGTGGAGCCGGAGCCGACGGCCGCGGCGGTGCGCTCGGCGGCGGCCCGCAGCTCCTCGGCCACCCGGCCCCCGTCGAGCGCGGTCTGGATCTCGGCGGTGGCCTCCTCCCTGCTCTCGGCCACCACCCGCGACGCGAGGCCGAACAGCGCCTCGAACAGCGGGGTGCGGACCTCCCAGACCTCCTCGAGGTCGAGGCCCGAGCTGGCCACGGCGTCGATCAGGTTCAACAGGGTCTGGTGCGCCATCGTCTGCACGTACGACATGTCGCGGTCGTGGGCCTCGGCCGACACGAGCTTGGCGATGCCGCCGGCACGGTGGATGTCGGCGCTCAGCCACAGGTGGTCGTCGCCGGCACGGCCCTCGTCGGGCACGACCAGGATGGTCTGGCCGTCGAGGCCCCGGGCGGAGCTGTCGAACAGGGGGTGGGCGCCGAACACCGACCGCCCCGGCCACTGGCGGCGGAGGTCGGCGAGCGACGGCCCGAGGCTCGCCGACACGTGCAGCAGCGGGGCGCCGGGGGCGACCAGCGGGTCGAGCCACGTGCCCACCTGGGGCAGGGCCGACCGGGGGACGGCCAGGCACACGACCAGCCCGGAGGTTGCCAACTCGATGTCGCGACCGGTGCGCAGGTCGCGCAGCCCCGCGGGGTGGCCGTCGGGCACGGCGGCGGTGGCGACCGGGCACGAGAAGGCCCGCCCCACCTGGGTCAGCGCCTCGGACGACCGGGACGTGTCGACGAGCACCACGTCGGCCCAGGGCCCGGCGGGGAAGACGTGCTCCGCGAGCCAGCGGCCCATGCCCGCCGCCGCGCCCACCACCAGCAGCGACGTGGGGCGGTCGTCGGGCTCGGGCCACGACGTGTGCGGCGGCTCGGTCATCCGCCGGCCGCGCGCTGGTGCAACGGGCACGTGGGTGTCGACAGCACCGAGATCCGCCACCGTGGCCCCGCGAGCGGTCCTGATGGGGCGGGCGGGACCATGAGCGGTCAGGATAGTGAGGTGGACGAATCGGCCCTTCGGGCGTTGATCGACGACCTCCGCGGCGGGCGCCTCGAACCCGATGACGCCGTTGCCCGCCTGCGTCGCCTGCCCTTCGCCGACCTGGGCTTCGCCCGCGTCGACCACCATCGGGCCCTGCGCCAGGGCATGGCCGAGGCGGTCTACGGCCCGGGCAAGACCCCCGACCAGTGCGTGGCGATCGTGGCCGAGTTGTTGCGGTCCGAGGGCTCGTCGCCGGTGGTCCTGAGCCGGGCCGACGACGCGCAGGTGGACGCGGTGCTGGCCGCCCATCCGGGCGGACGGCTGTCCGGCGGCCAGCCCGCCACGGTGGTGTGGCAGGCCGCCCCCGAGCGCCCCGGCCGGGTGCTGGTGGTCACGGCCGGCACCTCCGACCTGCCGGTGGCCGACGAGTGCGCCGCCGTACTGCATGCCCACGGGCTGCGCCCCGAGCGCCTGGCCGACGTGGGCGTGGCCGGCATCCACCGCCTGCTGGCCGCCGCCGACGAGCTGGCCGCGGCCGACGCGGTGGTGGCGGTGGCCGGCATGGAGGGCGCGCTGGCCAGCGTGATCGGGGGCCTCACCGCGGCGCCCGTGGTCGCCGTGCCCACCAGCACGGGCTACGGCGCCGGCCTCGAAGGCGTCACCGCCCTGCTGGCCATGCTGGCGTCGTGCGCGTCGGGCATGACGGTGGTGGGCATCGACAACGGCTTCGGCGCCGCCTACGCCGTCGTGCGCATGCTCGACCTGGCCACCCGACTGGGCGGGGCCGCGCCGGCGGCGCCCGTCTTGCCCGTCGACCCCGCGAACTCGACGCAATGACCGTCGGATTCCGACAGGTGGAGCGTCGAGTTCAGGCAGTTCGCGCCGTCGGGGGTGGCGGGTGACTCGCCTGGCGTGGTTCCACTGCTTCTCGGGCATCGCCGGCGACATGGCCCTCGGTGCGCTGGTCGACGCCGGCGCCGACCTCGACGAGGTGCGGGCCCTGTGCCAGCGGGTGCCGGTGTCGGGATGGGGGCTCGAGGCCGAGGCGGTGATGCGCAACGGCATCGCCGCCACGCACATCAACGTGCTGGCCGAGGCCACCACCGTGGTGCGCACCGCATCGCACATCACCGGCCTGCTGGAAGAGGCCCGGCTGCCGGACCGGGTGCGCGAGCGGGCCGTGGCCGTGTTCGGCGCGCTGGCCCGGGCCGAGGGCAAGCTCCACAACCGGCCGCCCGAGCAGGTGCACTTCCACGAGGTTGGTGCCCTCGACGCCATCATCGACGTGGTCGGCACCTGCGCCGCCCTCGAGTTGCTCGAGGTCGACCAGGTGCACGCCAGCCCCGTCGCCCACGGCATCGGGATGATCCGCAGCGCCCACGGGGCCCTGCCCAACCCGCCGCCGGCGGTGGTCGAGCTGCTCCGCGACGCCCCCGTGTACGGGCTCGACATCCCTCTCGAGCTCACCACGCCCACCGGCGCGGCGCTGCTGTCGGCGCTGGCGGTGGGCTTCGGGCCGATGCCGGCCATGACCGTCGACGCCAGCGGCTTCGGCGCCGGCACCGCCGAGCTGGACGATCGCCCCAACCTCACCCAGGTGGTGCTGGGCGCCGAGGCCGCCGACCTGGTGCCGGGGCAGCCCGTCCAGCTGCTCGAGGTGAACGTGGACGACGCCACCGGCGAGACCCTGTCGCACACGCTCAGCGCCGTGCTCAACGCCGGCGCCCACGACGCGTGGATCACCCCGATCCTGATGAAGAAGGGGCGGCCCGGCCACACGGTCAGCGCGCTGGCCGACGAGGCGGTCGCGGCGCAGGTGGCCGCCGCCCTCACGCGCGAGACCGGGTCGCTGGGCGTGCGGGGCCAGTCGTTGCAGCGGTGGCCTCAGGCCCGCCTGTTCGACGAGGTGACCGTCGACGGCCTGCCGGTGCGGGTGAAGGTGAGCGCCGGCCGGGTGAAGGTCGAGCACGACGACGCCGCCCGCGCCGCCCGGCGTCTGGGGCGGCCCGTGCGCGACGTGGTGTCGATCGCCGAGGCCGAGTGGCGGGGGCGCCCGGGCCCGGTGACGGGCCCCGAGGCGGTGCCCGACCTCGAGCCGGAACCGCACGAGCTCGGGCACGTGCACGATCACGACGCACCCACCCAGGTCCATCCCGACGATCCCGATCCGGCCCCCGACGACGACGTCAGCTGACGTGCGCTTCGCCGCCGCCGGCGGCCTCCCGGCCACTGCCGCCGATCGTCGCGCCGCGCTGTCGCCGGCCGCGAACTCGAGGCAATGACTGGCGGGTTCCGGGGGCCGATGCCTCGAGAATGAGTCGGGCTCCGAACTCGAGGCAATGACTGGCGGGTTCCGGGGGCCGATGCCTCGAGAATGAGTCGGGCGGGGAACTTGAGGCAATGACTGGCGGGTTCAGGGGGTCATTGCCTCGAGTTCAGCGCGACCGGCATTCTCGGGGCACCAACCACCGATTCCGGGGGGCATCGCCTCGAATGAACTGCTTCTCGGCTCGCGTCGCCGAGCGTCACGGTTGACGCGCATCGGAGGGCTCGTCGGCGCCGGGTGGCCAGCAGCGCAGCCTCCTCGCGGGAGTTCGCTCGACCGGCGAACACCCGAGCGCTACCGAGAGCGTGAGCATCCGAGGGCCAATCACGGTGCCTCCAGCCGCGGTGCGTCCGACTGAAACACGGGGTGCCGGCTGAACGATTGCGTCAGGCGGGCGCCGGCGCCGCCTCGCGGGACGCGAGGGCCCGCCACAGCAGCACGTAGTTCGGGTAGGTGAGGTCGGGAGTGACCCAGCCGGCATCGACCAGCTCGCGGTGCAGGGCGGGCAGGTGGTGGAAGGGGATGCCCATGTCCACGTGGTGGGCCAGGTGCCAACCGGTGTTGAACGGGGCGATCCAGAACCGGGCCGGCCAGTGCTGGTCGACGTGGTGGGTGGTCTGGCGCCGGTCGGGCGAGCGGGTCATGCCACCGTGCTCGGCGATGGCCCGCAGGCGGTTCAGCACGCGCCACACGGTCATCCAGGGGGCCAGCCAGAGCAGGACGTACAGCTCGGGCCGGCCGATCAGGGTGAACCCCACCAGCAGCACCGCCTGCGCGCCCAGGATGCGCAGTGCGACGGGCCGGGCGGTGGGGCTGCGCACGGCCAGCAGCAGGCCCTTCAGGTTCTTCCAGCCCGAGTTGCCGTAGGCGTCGCGGGTGAGCTTGCGGCGCATCGAGGCGCGGGTGATCGGGTAGCGGGCGTAGAGGGCGAGGTCGGGCTCGTCGGGGCCCAGCTCGTCGCGGTGGTGGGCGAAGTGCGAGCGGCGGTACGCGTCGAAGGGCACGAACGCCGGGTAGGCCAGCAGCCAGCGCCCCACCCCGTCGTTCAGCCACCGCGTGGAGAACAGCAGCCGGTGGGCGGCCTCGTGGGCCAGGATGGCGTAGAGGGCGAAGGCCCGCCCCATCAACAAGAAGGCGGCCACCCAGGCCAGGGGGTGGTCGAGCCAGACCGCCAGCGCGATCACCCCGAACGACTGCACCAGCACGCCCAGGACGTTGGCCACGTTGCGGGCGTTCGGGATGCGGCGCAGCTCGGCGCGGAGCGCCGGCACCGGCTTGCCGCCGGCGAGGAGGCGGTCGGTGGGCAACACCTGGGGCAGGCGGCCGTCGTCCGGCGCCATGCCCGCCAACCCCAGGGCCGCCTCGCGCTCGCGGTCCCGGGCCTTGGGAGCGGGGGTGACGGGCGCCTCGGCCGTGTCGGACTCCCCGGAGGCGAGGACGTCCGTGCCCGACCCGCCGTTCGAGCGCGTGGGCAGGTCGGTCGATGCCATGCTCGCCATATTACACTTCCCGATCACATGAGCAATATCAGTAATGCCCACGGTACGAGCGACGCCGCAGTGGGCGAGCGGCCGCTCACGGCCCGTTCGGTGATCGCCAGCACCCTGCTGGGCACGTCGCCGCCCACGCTCCCCGCCCGGCTGCTGGTGCGGGCGGGGGCGCTGTTCGGCATCACCGAGGGCACGGTGCGCACCGCGCTGTCCCGCATGGTGGCCGCCGGCGAGCTGACCACCGCCGTGGGCGACTACACGCTGGCGGGCGCCCTGGTGGCCCGCCAGGCGCGGCAGGCCGAGAGCCGCGGGGCGGCGCGACGGGCGTGGGACGGCTCGTGGGCCATGGCCGTGGTGCACGGCGACCCCCGCACGTCCGACCGGCGCGCCGAGCTGCGCGACGCGGCGTCGGCGCTCCGGCTGGCCGAGCTGCGTGAGGGCGTCTGGCTCCGCCCCGACAACCTCGACCCCACCCGGCTGCCGGCGGCGACCGCGGTGCTCGAGGCCCAGTGCGCCCGGTTCTCGTCGCGACCGGAGGCGCCGTCGGACCCGATGCTGGCCGCCACCCTCTGGGATCTCGACGGCTGGGCGCAGCGGGCCGGATCGTTGCGCGAGCGCATGGCCGACGTGGTGGCCCAGCTCGAGGCCGGCGACGTCGGCGCCCTGGCCCCCGGCTTCGTCCTGTCGGCGTCGGTGCTGCGCCTCACCCAGGCCGACCCGCTGCTGCCTCCCGAGCTGCTGCCGGCCGACTGGCCGGGCACCGCCCTCCGCACCGACTACGACCGCTACGACCGGGCCTACCAGTCGCTCCTGCGCACCTGGTTCCGCGCCCAACAGTGACCGCTCCTTCGTCGCAGTGCCTTCGGCATCCGGTTCGCCGGCTCGCTGGCTCCGCAGCTCCGCTCCGTCGATGGCGCGTGCAACCTCGCCTCCGGCATCGCCGGCGGCGCCACCCCGGAGGATGACGACTTGACTCGGGGACCGCGACCACACCGGTAGCGTGGATCGGTGCCCGAGAGCCGCTTGTACTTCCGTCAACTGCTGGCCGGCCGCGACTTCGCCACCGGCGACCCCGTGGCCCGCCAGATGGTCAACTTCGTCTACCTGGTGGGCGACCGCGAGACGGGCGAGGCCGTCGTGATCGACCCTGCCTACGACATCGACGGGTTGCTCGACCTCCTGGCCGCCGACGAGATGCGCCTCGTGGGGGCGCTCGCCACCCACTACCACCCCGACCACGTGGGCGGCGACATGATGGGCTACTCCATCGAGGGCGTGGGCCGCCTCCTCGAGCGCACCTCGGTGCCGGTGCACGTGCAGGCCGACGAGGCCCCGTGGGTGCAGCGGGTGACCGGCGCCGCCGCCACCGACCTCGTCGAGCACGCCAGCGGCGACATCGTGCGCGTGGGCGAGGTGCCCATCGAGCTCATCCACACCCCCGGCCACACCCCGGGCAGTCAGTGCTTCCTGGTCGACAACCGGCTGGTGGCCGGCGACACCCTCTTCCTGGAGGGCTGTGGCCGCACCGACCTGCCGGGGGGCGACCCGGCCGCCCTCTACGAGAGCCTCACCCAGAAGCTGGCCAAGGTGCCCGACGACGCCACCCTGTTCCCCGGCCACCTCTACTCCGCCGAGCCGTCCGCGTCGATGGCCGACACCCGGGCCCACAACTTCGTGTTCCGCCCACGGAGCGCCCGCGAGTTCCTGGCCATGTTCGGTTAGGCCGTCGGGCTCGCTCAGCGCCGCCGACCAGCACGGCGCGCAGAACGAGGGTGGGTCTGCTCGCGCTCGATCCCACGCTCGGTGGCCGACCGGCCCGCGAACGGCTGTTCTGGAGGAAATGACCGTCACCCGTGACTGCTATTCCCTCCAGTGTCGACCACGCGGGCGGGACACCCCTGGCCGGCCACGCACCGTGGAGCGGTGAGGCGCCGACGCTCCAGGCGCGGATCGTCGCCTCCAAGAGCCCGCCTCTGGTGGTGTGCTACGGCGAGCGACGACCAGTCGAGAGCCCTTCGAGCGCCTCGCACAAGGAGTCGGCCGTCCACCGGCCGGCGGCGCCGGGGTGCGAGCACAGGTAGTCGACGATGGCGGCGTCGTCGAGGCCGTGGGCCTCGCGCAGGCCCTCGGCCAACATGTGCAGATAGCCGGCGACCGGCGCCGCGGTCGGGTTGGCACGCATCGGTGCAGGGTGGGTGAAGGTCACCATCGTCACGCCGTCGCGCTCGCCCAGGACCACCAGCTCGTCGTAGCGCCCCGGTCCCACCGTCGCCCGGCCGTCGCGGTGGAGCGCGGCCCAGTCGACCGGGGCGTGCGCCCGCTTGCTCTCCTGGGCCACGAGGTCCTCGAACTGCTCGCCGGTGATGACGTAGCCGCGCGCGTAGGTGGGACCGTCGTCGGTGTCGCGGCGCTCGGCGTGGTCGAGGAAGGCCACGCCGCCGCCCCACACCCGACTCTCGCCCGAGAAGTAGAGGGGGAAGCGCAGGTGGAGCGCCTCGTCGGCCCGGGGCGGTGACGGATCGCGGCACCCGGTGTCGGCGCGGCGGCCCCCCGGCATCACGCCGCCACGGAGGTAGGACAGGAAGCGGGCCCGGTGGAGGTTGGACCCGTAGCTGACATACCACACGAGGTCGGGCGGACCGCCACGCACACCACCAGCCTACGGTGATCGTATGGACGACGGGCGTGGAGACGGGAACCTACCGGACGACGGCGCGACGGTGGCGCGGACGGAGCTCGCCCACCTGCCGACGCCGCTCGCCCGCATGGATCGGCTGGCGGCGGCGCTGGGCCTGCCGGACGGGTCGTTGTGGATCAAGCACGACGACCTCACCGGGGTGGCCGGTGGGGGCAACAAGGTGCGCAAGCTGGAGTACCTGGCCGCCGCCGCGCTGGCCACCGGCGCCGACACCCTGGTCACCGGCGGCGGCCGCCAGAGCAACCACGTGCGCCTCACGGCGGCGGTGGCGAACCGGTTGGGGCTCGCCGCCACCGTCGTGCTGGCCAGTGACCGGCCCGAGCGGCCCACCGGCAACGTGGTGCTCGACGAGCTGCTCGCACCCCACTTCGTGTGGGCCGGCGACCTCGACTACTACGGCCTCGAGGCCGCCATCGCCGAGGCCGCGGACGTCGTCGCCGCCGAGGGCCACCACCCGTACACCATCCCGGTCGGTGGCGCCTCGGCCACGGGTGCCCTGGGCTACGTCGCCGCGGCCGACGAGTTGACCGCGCAGCTCGCGGCCCACGTCGGCGACGGCGGCGACGAGGCGCTGGTGGTGGTGGCCGACGGCTCCGGCGGCACGCACGCCGGTCTGGTAGCCGGTCTGGGCGCCCACCACCGGGTGCTCGGGGTCGACGTGGGCACCCGTCCCGATCTGGACGACGCGGTGCCCGCCATGGCCGCGGCCACGGCCGACCTGGCCGGCCGCCCGGCTCCCGTGGGGGCGGCGCGGCTCGACCACGACCGCATCGGCGACGGCTACGGAGCGCCCAGCGACGCCTGCCGCGAGGCACTCGACCTGATCGCTCGAGCCGAGGGGGTGCTGCTCGACCCCGTGTACACGGGCAAGGCGCTCGCCGGCCTGATCGCCGCGGTGCGCGACGGGCGCATCGACGGCTCGACGCCCACCGTGTTCCTCCACACCGGCGGCCTCCCCGCCCTCCTGACCCCCCGCTACGCCGACTGGGTGCGGGCTCGATCGACCTGAGCTCACCCATCGGCCCATCGGTCCATCGGCTGGCGCGATCCGGGCGCTGGTCGGGGACGGTGAGGCTGCGGAGCGGAGCGGAGCAGCGGCGCCGGCGAACCGGATGGCGAAGCCGCTCCGACGAAGGAGGAGCCAATGTGGTGTGCGGAGCAGCGGCGCCGGCGAACCGGATGGCGAAGCCGCTCCGACGAAGGAGGAGCAAGGTCATAGGCCGTTCGGCCCAGACGAGCTCCTCAAGGTCGCCGCTCAGCTGCCGACGAATGGGTGGAGAACGCCTCACCCTCCGAGGAGCGCAGCGGATGTCCGACACTTCTGTGGCAGTCCCCATCGCCGACGAGCGAACCCGACGGATCTTCGGCGACCTCGCGTTCAGCTCGGCGAAGCGCGGCTTCGACCCGGCCGAGGTGACGGCGTTCCTGGTGAACGCCAGCGGCGCGGTCGAGCGCATGCTCACCCGCCTCAAGGACGCCGAGCAACGGGCCGAGTCGGCCGAGGCGCAACTGCTCGAGGCGCAGGCCCAGGCCGCGCCGGTCGCACTCGCCGTCCCGGCAGCTCCCACCGAGGACAACTCGGGGCTGCTCGAGCGCACCCTGGCCCTCGCCGAGAAGACCGCGGTCGCCGCGGTGTCCGACGCCCGGGCACGGGCGCAGGCGATCCTCACCCAGGCCCAGGAGCAGGCCCGCGAGTACTTCGCCACCGAGCGCGCCGCCATCGCGTCGGAGTGGGAGCGGGTGCAGCTCGAGGCGAGCCAGCTCGAGACGCTCCGACTGGCCGTCGCCGCCGAGACCGTGGCCCTGGAAGGCGTGCGGTCGCACCTGCGGGCCCGCATCGCCGCCGCCGCCACCGAGTTGGCGGGTATCGCCGACGATCCCGATCTGCTGAACTACGCGATCAGCCGCAAGCCCGGTGAGTCCGACCTGACCATCGCACCGGGCGCTCCGGCCACCGACGGCAGGGGTGCCATCGGGTCGGCGGCGGAGCCGTCGTTGCCGTCGGCGCCTCCCGTCGATGCCATCAACGCCTCGTCGGTGAGCGCGCCCGAGAAGAGCTTCGGGGCAGGGTGGGCCCACGAGGAGGACGACGCCGCCGAGGAGGCGTTCGACCGCTTCTTCAGCGCCGACGTGGAGCCCGAGCCCACCCAGCAGTGGATCCTCGCCGGCTGAGGGCTCGAGCGGCCTGACGTCGGCCGGTCTCTCCGGAGCGCCGTCGCCTGTCCGGTTTGGCACTGATCGGGCGGTGGGCCCCGTTGCCGTGGGGCCGGTTGCCGGAGCGGCATCAGGCCAGGAGCAGATCGATGGTGGCCCGCACCTGACCCCACGCCGGGCTCGCCGGTTGGAGCACCGTGAAGTGGTTGGCGTCGGCCTGCTCGGTGAGCGCGGCGTCGTCGCCGGCGGCCTGGGCCGCCGACACGTAGGAACGGCTGTAGTCCAGCGGCACGACGTCATCGACGGTGCCATGGAACAGCCGCTGGGGCACGCCCAGGGGCAGCCGCTGTTGGGGTGACGCGACGGCATAGCGCTCGGGAACCTGATCGGGCATGCCGCCGAGGACGGCGGCGCAGCTGCCGTCGACCAGGCCCTCCGTGGCGCACCGCGCCAGGTCGGCGACGGGGGCCAGGGCCACGACGGCCCGCGGCGTGGAACGCGGTGCGCGAACGGGGGAGCCAGGGGTCAGGCCGTCGCCGGCTCCGGCCCACAGGGCCAGCTGGCCACCGGCGGAGTGCCCCACGAGCACCAGCCGGTCGGGGTCGACCTGCACCTCGTCGGCGCGGCCCACCAGGTCGTCGATGGCGGCGGCCACATCGGTGAACGTGCCGGGCCAGCCGCCGCCGCGCTGGCCGAGGCGGCGGTACTCGATGTTCCAGACGGCGACGCCGTGATCGGCGAGGTCGCGGGCCACGTCGTGCATGAACGTGCAGTCGGTGCTCTCGCTCCAGGACCCACCGTGGATCATCACCACCACCGGCCACGGGGACGGGCCTGATGGGCGCCACAGCTCCGAGAACTGCGACGGGTGGCTCCCGTAGGCGATGCGCTCGGGCCCGTCGTCGTCGAACAGCCCGCACGAGGCGGCGACGCCGACCACGCCGAGGGCCATCCCTCCGACCAGCAGCCGGCGCCGGGTGAACCCGCCCGGGGGACCCACTGGATTCCCGTCGTCACCCATCGCTGCGACCGTACCGTCGGCGCGAGAACGGGTGCGGGCGGGGGCGTCGGTGGCACTGGCGCGGCCGCCTTCGGGGACCGTCACGTTACGATCTCCCACCTACCGTGGCCCGCTTCGCCGAGCTGCGTACCGAGGACAACGATGGGCGAGCAGCCACCAGGGCCACGAAGGCCCCCAGCCTCCACGCGGGCGCGGCCGTCCGGTGAGGGCGCGCGCCCGGCCGGCGACCGCGCTCGACCGCAGGTCGTCGTCGCTCTGGCGGTGGTCACGGTGCTCATCCTCGGCTTCCTGGTGTTCCGGTCGGTGTCGTCGTCGGGAGGGCCTACCCACCTGGCCGAGGCCGATGCCTACCTGGCCGCGTGGACCGCCGGCGACCTCGAGACCATGGCGGCGGCCACGGCCGACCCGCCACCGGGGTTCGCGCTGGCCCACCAACAGATGCAGTCCGCGTTGCAGGTGCGCGACGCCGTGTACGAGCCCGGTGCCGCCGAGATCACCGACGACCGCGCCACCGTGGCCTTCACCGCCGAGCTGACCCTGGCGGGCCTCGGCATGTGGCACTACGACAACACGCTCGACATGGTTCGGCGAGACGGCACCTGGCTGGTCGACTGGTCGCTGGCCACGCTCTACCCGGGCATGGTGGAGGGCCAGCACTTCGCCCGCACCCGTACCGCCCCGGTTCGGGCCCCGGTGGTGGACCGCAACGGCGCGCCGCTGGCCGAGGGTACGGCACCGCTCATCGTGGGCACCACGGCGCCGGCCACCCCCGAGCAGGCCGCCGCCCTCGGTCCCCTCGTCGAGGCAGGTGACACCGTCGGCACCCAGGGCCTGCAGGCCCGCTTCAACGACGTGTTGTCGGGAGAACCGTCGGGGCAGGTGCAGCTGGTGGGGGCGTCGGGCGTCCCCGAGGTGATCCATGTGTTCGAGGGCGCTCCGGGCGACCCCCTCGTCACCTCCTTCGACCCGGTCATCCAGGCCGCGGCCGAGAACGCCATCGCCGTCGCGTCGGGCCCCGCCGCCTTCGTGGCGATCCAGCCCGGCACCGGCGAGATCCTGGCCGTGGCCCAGAACCCCGACGACGGCCTCAACCGTCCGATCAGCGGGGCGTACCCACCCGGGTCGACGTTCAAGATCGTCACCACCAACGCCCTGCTCGGGGTGGGGGTCGACCCCGACGTGGCGGTGGCCTGCCCTGCCACCGCCAACGGCTTCGGCAACTACGCCGGGGAGGCGTTCGGCACCATCCCGTTCCGTGAGGCGTTCTACCGATCGTGCAACACGTCGTTCATCATCCAGGCGGGGCTGCTGCCCGACGGCTCGCTCGAGGCCTCGGCCGACCAGTTCGGCTTCAACACGCCCTACGACATCGGCATCGACTCGGTGGGCGGCAGTTTCCCGGCCCCTGACGGCCAAGCCGACCTGCTGGCCGCCGCCATCGGCCAGGGACGGGTCACGGCCAGCCCGCTGCACATGGCGTCGGTGGCCGCGGCCGTGAAGGACGGCTCCTGGCGGGCGCCCACCCTGATCCACGGCGACCAGGCCCCCGAACGTCCCGAGCCCATCCCGCTGGACGAGGGCATCGACGACACCATCCGGGAGTTGATGCACGAGGTGGTCACCCTGGGCACCGGCACCAACGCCGCGGTTCAGGGGCGCGACGTGGCCGGCAAGACCGGCACCGCCGAGTTCGGGGCCGAGGACCCGCCCGAGACCCACGCCTGGTTCGTGGGGTTCGACGAGGACGTGGCCTTCGCCTGCCTGGTGGAGGGTGGTGGCAGCGGGGGCTCGGCCGCGGCGCCCCTCGCCGCCCGTTTCGTGGCCGCCACCCCGGCACCGCCGCCGCCCACCACGACCACCACCGCCAGCGACGGCTGAGCCGGTGAGTGCCAGCCGCCGGCCGATCCCCGCACCGCGCGGTCGCGCGGGCGAGAATCGGGGCGTGCGCCGTCTCACGACCAGACTCCGCTGATGGCTGCCGCCCCGTGTGTCCCGTGGTGCCATCTCGGAGACGCCGTCCGCGCGGGGGACGACGGGGCCGGGCAACAGGGCTTGCGCATCTCGCCCCAGGTCAGCTGCGGCGGGGGGTGCCAACCGGCGTTCACCGTGGCGTGGCTGTGCCTGGGGGCCGACAACGTCGACTGGAAGTCGGGGTTCGCCGGCAACACCTACCAGCCACTGCGGATCATCGATCCCGACCAGGCCGCCCAGGTCCAGGTGACGGCCACGGTGACGGTGTCGTGTGCGCCGGACGGCTCGGCGGCCCAGTGCTCGACCACCTGGCTCGTGGCCTGGGCCCCGGGCGCGCTGTTGCACTCCATCACCGAGCTCGACAGCACCTGTCCCGGGTCCTGAGCCCCCGTCGGCTCTTCGGCTGACGCCGTGTCGTCGGTCGGAGTGCTACAAGAGGAGCGATGCACGAGACCCCCGACGAGCTGGCCCGCCTGAAGGCGGTGCTGGACGACAGCTACGCCCACGCCGGCGCCCATCTGGAGCGGGTGCACACGCCCGACCGCCGCCTCGACGCCGCCCAGGTGGTGGAGCGATTGGCGGGCATGTGCCTCCTCACGCTGGCCACCACCACCGCCGACGGTCGGCCGCTGGCGGGCCCGGTGGACGGGTTCTTCTACCGTGGCCGCTTCTGGTTCGGGTCCTCGCCCGACTCGGTGCGCTTCACCCACTTGCGGTCCCGGCCGTCGGTGAGCGCCTGCTTCCTGCCGGGCGAGCACCTGTGCGTCACGGTGCACGGTGAGGCCCACGAGGTGCCCGCGGACGACCCCGAGGTGCCCGGGTACCGCGACTACGTGCTGGGCCACTACGGCCCGGGCTGGTGGGACAACTGGGAATGGGGCGTCACCGCGTCCTACGCGCGCATCACCCCCCGCCGCATGTTCACCTTCCACATGGATCCCGACGAGGCCGGGGCCGGAGGCGGGGAGTCCGGGCCCGACGAGTCGGCCGGCTGAGCCCGCTCAGTCCGACGGGCGGTCGCGCAGGCCGTCGTTGAACGATCGGTACAGGTCGTAGACGTCCTTGCACGCCTGGCACAGCGGCAGGCTGCGGGGGTCGCGGGACGGCACCCACACGAACCCGCACAGGGCCTCGATGGGCGTGCCGTTGATCCGGGCCTCGAGCACCTTGGCCTGGGCGTCCTCGCCCGGCTCGACCTTCACGATGTGGGCCACGACGGGGGGTCCCTCGTCGAGCTCGGGGTCCGACGGCCGGACCGTGATGACCGGGGTGGTCTGGGTGGACATCAGCCCGGAGCGTACCTGGCCGATCTCGGCCACCTGGGCGAGACTCCGGGCGTGAGCTGGCGCGACCTCGACGGCGAGGCCGGCGACGGCGACCTCGACGGCCCCCTCGAGCGCCGCCGGCTGCACCCGGCGGTCGTGGTCGTGGCCTGGCTGGTGGTGTGGCGATGCTGGGCTCGGTCCTGGCGGCCTTCACCGTCCTGACCTTCGGCTGAGGAGCCTCAGCCGAAGGTCTCGCAGTTCTCGCTGAACGGTGGCTCTGGCTTGGCCCCGAGGCAGGTGTCGTTGCCGAGGCCGCCGGAGATGTAGTCTCCGTCGTTCTCGCCGGTCGGCCCGCCGGCGTCGAGGTAGTCGTCGCCGAAGGGGCCCGCGGGTGCCACGGCATCGTTGTCGCCCACGAGGTTGTCGACCCCGGCCAGGCCGAAGATCAGGTCGTTGCCGCCGTCGCCCACGAAGAAGTCCTGCCCGTCGCCGCCGATCAGGACGTTGGGGCCGCCGTCGCCGTCCAGGTGGTTCTGGCCGTGCTTGACGCCTCGGATGCTCTCGACGCCGGAGAACTCGTCGTGGCCGACCCCGTCCGCTCCGGGTGGGGTCCCGATGAATCCCGGCAGGAGAAAGGCCTCGAACGTGTTGCGCCCGTCGTGGGGGATGATCGTGTCGCCCTGGTAGGAGACCAGGTCGCCGTGGGCGCCGCTGCTGGTGACGGGGGTGTTGGCCCCGCCGTCGACGAAGTCGTCGCCTGGCCCGGGGAACAGGGTGTCGTCGCCACCACCACCCTCGAGCACGTCGTTGCCCTGCTTGCCCTTGATGACGTCATCGCCGCCGCCGCCGAGCAGATGGTTGTTGATGTCGCCGTCGCCGAGCAACCGGTCATCGAACCGGGTGCCGATCGCGGTCTCGAACCGCTCGATCCGGTCCTCGGTGGTGCCCACGGTGGCTTCTTCGGTCGCCAGGTCCACGTGCACCGCCGCGTTCGACGCCGCATAGGTGACCGTGTCGTTGCCGCCGCTGCCGTCGAGCACGTCGATGCCCCCGCGGCCGTCGATGGTGTCGTTGCCGGCCTTTCCGACGAGGTTCTCGCGGGCGGCCCCGCCGATGAGACGGTCGTCGTGGAGGCTGCCGAGCACGATCTCGACGCCCAGGATCCCGCCGTTGAGCCCGGCGCCGGCCATGTGGACGACGCCGGTGCTCTGGTTGACCTCCACGCCCGCGGGCAGGGTTTCGTAGTGCGCGGCGTCGAGGTCTCTGCTGCCGCCGGTGATGAGGTCCTGACCGAGGTCGGCGCCCACGAAGTCGTCGCTGCCGTCCTGGCCGAACAGCTCGTCTCGAGCCGCCCCGCCGTCGACGGTGTCGGGCCCGCCCCCGCCGCACACGAAGTCCTCGCCGCCGAAGGCGTTGATGGTCTCGCCGGTCGGCCCGCCCTGGATCACGTCCGGCCCGCCGGTCCCGTTGATCGTGTTCCCCACGCCTGGGTCCTGCCACGAGATGGTCACCGCGCGACCGGCGCAGGTGCCGCCCGCCTCGGCTTGGGCACTCGCCGGCACGGTGACGATCACCACCAAGGCGGTCGCGATCAGCACCCGGCTCGACACCCGTCTCATCCGTGCACGGTGGCACCAACAGGCGGCCGACGCAAGGGTCGCGCCCGAGCAGCGGCGCCAGCAGTCGGGGTCGTTGTGGGCCTGGATCAGCCTGATCGGACGATGGCGATGGCGATGCCCGATCGGCCCGTTCTGCGATCGGCGGGGCGCCGGGATGTCGCCGGCCGCCTCAGAAGACCGTCTCGCACTCCGTCAGGTGGTCGCCGTCGTCGACCGCCCCCGTGCAGGTGTCGTCGCCGCCGTTGCCGTGCACCGAGTCGCCGTCGCCGCCGCCGTGCCCGTCGGGCGGGCCACCGGTGGGCGCGCCGCCGTCGAGGTAGTCGTCGCCGAAGATGGCGTCGTTGCTGTGGGCGGCGTAGTCGCCGTTGAGGATGTCGACGCCGCCCAGGCCGTACACCAGGTCGTTGCCGCCCCGCGCGTTCAGGAAGTCCTGGCCGTCGCCGCCGATGATCACGTTCGGTCCGTCGTTGCCCTGGACGTGGGTCTTCCCGTTCTTCACCCCGCGGGCGCTCTCGATGCCGACGAGCTCGTCCTCGCCGATCCCCGAGGCGTAGGGCGGGCTGCTCGGAGAGAAGGCGTACAAGCCGATGTCGAGGAAGGTCACGCCGGGAGGCAGGGTGTCACCCTGGTACGAGACGAGGTCGCCGTGCTCCCCGCTGCTGGTGACGGGGTCGTTGGCGCCGCCGTCGACGACGTCGTCGCCGGGACCCGGGAAGATCGTGTCGTCGCCGCCGCCACCCTCGAGGATGTCGTCACCCGCTTTGCCCTTGAGGACGTCGTCCCCGTTGTCGCCGATGAAGTGGTCGTTGCCCTCGTCGCTCACGAACCGGTCGTCGAACCGGCTCCCCTCGATGACCTCGAACCCGCCGACCACGTCGACGTCGTCCCCGACGGTCACGGCGTTGAGCGCCACGTTGGCGTTGATGCCGCTCGCGGCGTTGGCGTAACTCAGCCGGTCGATGGCTGGGCCGCCGGTGAGGACGTCGTCGCCTCCTCGACCATCGACGAAGTCAGCGCCGCCCTCCGCGTTGAGGTGGTTGCGCCCTGGTCCGCCGATCAATCGGTCGTCGAACGTTGTTCCGTCGACAGCCTCGATCCCCAGGACCCCGCCGTTCGCGACGGCACCGGTGGCGTGGACCACGTGGGTGGTCATGTTCACCTCCACCGCCGCGGTCGACTGGCCGTAATCGGCCGTGTCGAAATCCCCCGTCCCACCCGTGAGGACATCCTGACCCAGGTCGACACCCCTGAAGGTGTCGCTGCCATCCTGGCCGATCAACTCGTCGCGGCCGGCACCCCCGTTGATGATGTCGCCACCGCTCCCCCCACACACCACGTCCTCGCCGCCGCCGGCGTTGATCCTCTCCGTCGACGGGCCGCCCTGGATCACGTCGGGCCCGCTGGTGCCGGTGATGGTGGTGCCCACGCCAGGATCGTCGAACGAGATGGTCACGGCGTGGCCGGCGCAGGTCGCGGCGGCCTCGCTCTGGGCCCCGGACGCGACCGCTCCGGTGACGGACAGCAAGGAGAAGCCGAGGACCCCGATCACGACCCGCTGCACGGCGCAATGATCTCACCTGGGGCCCGGATCCTCAATGGGATCCGCAGGCCGTGGCGCCGGCGGTCAGGGGACGATGGTCTCGCAGTCGGTGGAGAAGAGGGGGTCCGCCGCATCGAGTCAGGGTCGCGCCGCAAGCACGGCCAGGTAACCCCCGGAGCGCTCCTCGACGGTTCAGCGCAGGAGGGCGACCGCGGCGCCGAGCGCCGCCGCGTTCACCGTGATCACCAGCGCCGCGATGGCGATCAGCCAGGTCACCGTCTGGCGGTGAGCGGCGGCGATCCGACGTTCGACCTCGGTTCGGTGCGCGGCGATCTCCGCGCTCATGGCGGCGAACCCGTCGCTCATCTCGGATCGGACGGCGGCGAACTCGCCGGCCATCTCGGATCGGACGGCGGCGAACTCGCCGGCCATCTCACGGGTACCTCTCGGAACGCGGCGGATTCACATGAAGGGAAGTGCCCGAAGCGTAGCGGCGTCGCAACGTGCTGTCATCGGTCAGACTCGGATGATGAGCGATTGGCGCGACGACGGTCTGTCCGCTGACGAGTACGACGAGGACGCGCCGCTGCACCGGACCTGGGGGCCGGGCATGGTGGCGCTGGCCTGGTTGGTGGTCATCGCGATGCTCGGCTCTGCGGTGGCCGCGTTCGTCACCCTGGTGTTCGGTTGATGGACCACCGCACGATCGCCAGCCCGCTGCAGGGCACCGTGGTGGCGCTGCCGATGGCCTCGGGTGACCTGGTGGAGCCGGGCACGATCGTGGCGGTGCTCGAGTCGATGAAGATGGAGCACCCGGTGCCGGCCCGTGTCGCCGGCGTGGTGGGCGCAGTCACCGTGGGTGTGGGGGACCTCGTGCAGGCCGGCGACCCGCTGATCACCGTCGTCCAGGGTGCGGCCGCTCCAGGGCCGCCGGATCATGCTTCTGGGCCCGCTGGTCCCGACGTCACGCGGGTGGGCGAGGACCGGGCCGCGGAGGATCGGGTGGCTCGGGGCCTGCGGCCGGAACTGGCCGAGGTGCTCGAGCGCCAACGGGTGGCCACGAGCGACGCGGTCCGCCCCGATGCCGTTGCCAAGCGTCACGGCCGTGGCCACCGCACGGCCCGGGAGAACCTCGACGACCTCGTCGATCCCGGGTCGTTCGAGGAGTACGGCTCGCTCGTCATCGCGGCCCAGCGCAGTCGGCGCCCGCTCGAGGAGCTGATCCAGCGCACGCCGGCCGACGGGCTGATCGGCGGCTTGGCGCGGATCGACGGCACGCCCTGCGCGGTGGTGTCGTACGACTACATGGTCCTGGCCGGCACACAGGGCCAGAAGAACCACGCCAAGAAGGATCGCCTGTTCGAGCTCATCGAGCGCCTGCGCCTGCCCGTCGTCCTCTTCGCCGAGGGCGGTGGTGGACGGCCCGGCGACACCGACGCGCCCGTCGTGGCCGGTCTGGACTGCATGGCGTTCGCGCTGTTCGCCGGCCTCAGCGGCCTGGTGCCCACCATCGGGATCGTCAGCGGGCGGTGCTTCGCGGGCAACGCCGCGCTGCTGGGCTGCTGCGACGTGATCATCGCCACCACCGACGCCAACATCGGCATGGGCGGGCCGGCCATGATCGAGGGCGGCGGCCTGGGGTCGTTCCCGCCCGAGGCGGTCGGCCCGGTGTCGGTGCAGGCCCCCAACGGGGTGGTCGACGTGGTGGTGGCCGACGAGGCCGAGGCCGTCGCCGTGGCCAAGCGGTACCTCGGCTTCTTCCGCACCGAGGGCGACGGCGAGCCACGCGGGTGGGACTGTGCCGACCAGGATCGGCTGCGGGGGCTCATCCCCGAGAACCGCCGCCGGGTCTACGACGTGCGCGAGGTGCTCACCACCCTGGCCGACACCGACTCGGTGCTCGAGCTCCGGGCTGAGTTCGGCGTCGGCATCGTCACCGCGCTGGCGCGGGTCGAGGGACGCCCGCTCGGCGTCGTGGCCAACAACCCGGTGCACCTGGGCGGCGCCATCGACGCCGATGGGGCCGACAAGGCCGCCCGCTTCCTACAACTCTGCGACGCGTTCGACCTGGCGGTGCTGTTCCTGTGCGACACCCCGGGCTTCCTGGTCGGGCCCGAGGCCGAGGAGCAGGCCCAGGTGCGCCACTTCAGCCGCCTGTTCGTCACGGGCGCCGCCCTCACCGTGCCGTTCTTCACCATCGTGTTGCGCAAGGGCTACGGCCTGGGCGCCCAGGCGATGGCCGGGGGCAGCTTCCACCGGCCGCTGTTCACGGTGGCCTGGCCCAGCGGCGAGTTCGGCGGCATGGGCCTCGAGGGTGCGGTGCAACTGGGCTTTCGCCGCGAGCTCGAGGCCATCGCCGACCCCGACGCGCGCCGGGCCGAGTTCGACCGTCTCGTGGCCCGGGCCTACGAGCACGGCAAGGCCCTGAACCTGGCCACCCACTTCGAGATCGACGACGTGATCGACCCTGCCCACTCCCGCCGGCGCATCGTCAACACCCTCCGCTCGTGCCCGCCCCCACCACCACCACGAACGACCCGGAAGCACCCGGTCGACCCCTGGTAGGTGCGGTCGTGATCATCCTCGGTTCGAGAGACGAGCCGACCCCTGTGACCGGCGTCGCGTCCCGGGCAGGGGTCAGGTCTGGACGCCCATGGTGATCGTGCCCTTGTAGCCGCCACCGGCCGGCCGGGTGATCGCCAGCTTGGTCTGGTCGCCGTGGGACCCGTTGAAGATCCCGTCCTGGTGGTTGGCCACCTGGTTCCCGGCGTGGTGGTAGCGGGCTTGGGCGTACACCTGGTCGCTCACCCGCTGGGGGAAGTACAGCTGGCCCGTGTGGACCGCGTCGCCGCCGACGTGGACCTTCACGTGGATGTGGGCGCACCGGCCGGGGTACCAGCCCGGGTAGGTGGTGACGAAGCGCACCAGGCCCGAGGCATCGGTGACCTGCCCGCCGCGCAGGAAGGTGTGGTTCGAGGTGGTGGCCCCGAACCCCGAGTAGTTGCCCTGCCGGTCGGCGTGCCAGATCTCCACCGTCGCCCCCTCGATCGGCTCACAGGTGGTGGCGTCGACCACGCCGAGCACGAGTCGCAGCACCTCGCCGCCGCGACCTTCGCGGATGTCGCGCCGGATGGCCTCGTCCGCGAGGTAGTACGGGCCCTGGGTGGCCTCGGGGGTCAGCACGCAGGTCGCCCCGCGGCGCGCCCCGGTGACACCGTCGCCGGCGGTGGGCCGTGCACCGGCCAGGTCGACGAACGGCCTGAGGCCACCGAGCGCGACGGTGGCTCCGGCCGCCCCGGCCAGGCCGAGCATCCGGCGTCGGGTCAGCGCGGGGGTGGGCTCATCGCTCATGGGGGAAGTGTGGCGCACCGACCGCCGGGAGGTCGGGCGGGTGGGCCCGACGGGCCTGCTCGTCACACCGTGAGGCGTCAGGCCATGAGCTCGCGTTCGAGGGGCGTGGGGAAGCGCCCCTTCACGCGGACCTGGCCCAGCCACGCCTGGGTCCGGGCGGCCTCGTGGTCGATCGCGGCCGCGGCCTCGGTGCCCACGTCATCGAGCAGGCGCGCGACCACCTCGCCGTCGGGGCGCTGCGCCCACCCGCCGACGACGCGTCCGTCGCACCACACGGTGGGGCCCACGTTGCCGTTGCGGTCGAACAGCCGAGGGCGGTGGGGCCCGAGGTACCAGTCCCGCCCTGCCCAGCCCATGGGGGTGGGGTCGAGCGCCGGCAGCAGGGCCACCCACGGCTCCGGGGCCGTCACCGGCGCGGCGTCGTCGGCCAGCAGCAGCCCCGGGGCGTCGCCGCCGTCACCGTCGCCGTCCAGCGCGACCTCCACGATGTCGAGGCCGGCCAGTGCCCGCCGCGTGTCGCGCTTGGTCCAGCCCGTCCACCACGTGAGGTCGGCCTCGGTGGCGGGGCCGAAGGTGTGGAGCCAGCGCCGCACCAACTCGACGCGGGCCTCGTCGGCCGGCCACGGCTCGGGTGGCGCGGCCAGCCACCGATCCGTCGCCACCCACTCGTACTGGCTGCTGACCAGCGACCCTCGAGGCCGTCCCCGGACGATGTGGCCCTCGGCCGACAGGATCGTGAGCACCCGGGTGGTGATGCTGGTCGACCCGCCCCAGGACCGGCCTTCGCCATAGGTGAGCTGGCGCCGCAGGGCGGGGACGTCGGTGGACACCTGGGTGCCGGTGGCGGGACCGCGGGCTTCGAGCGCAGCCAGCGTGTCGGCCAGCACGCCGTCGAGCCACGACTCGGCCGTGTCGCCCAGCTCGCTCTTGGACAGCTCGGTGACGAGGCGGCGCCGCTGCTGCGTTGCGATGGCGTCGGTGCACGCGGCCTGGAGCACCGGCACCAGGTCCAGTGGCACCACGAACATCGTGCGACGCATGGCCAGCACCTTGAGCAGGCTGCGATCGTCGTAGAGGGCCGTCTCGATGTCGCCCACCGTGATGGCGGGGCATCGCGCCCGGAGTGACAGGAACACCGTCGCGGGATCGGAGGCGTGCAGGCCCACCAGTCCCCCGGCCACGGCCAGGATGCCTTGGCTAAGGTCTTCGGCGAGGAACTGGCGTCGTCCGAGCCGGGCCCGGCGTTCATCGTCGTCCAGCCGTCGCACGGCTCGATCCTGGCAGGTCCTCAGGGGGTCGGTGCGTTGGACCGATGGGGTGAGGTGTCGAGCGAATCGGCGACGGAGGACCGGTCGCGCGCCGAGGGGATGGCGCATCTCGAGCAGTTGGCGGCAGGACTCACCCGACCGCGTGTGTACGCGGTCGACCCCGCCACCCTGCTCGAGGCGGCGGTGCCACCGGCCCTGTCCGCGGTGATCCCAGAGCGGCTCGACTTCCTGGTCGCCGACCTCGAGCCGGCCGACCAGCCCCTGGCCATCACCTGCTTCGAGGAGGCGTGCCGGCTCGGCACCGCGCAGGTCAGCGTGCGCTTCAAGGGCGACGAGGAGCCGACGCTGCTCAGCATCGTCGACCTCTCGAAGGACGTCGGTGTGCTGGCGTACCTCTTCTCGGCTGATGCCGCGTCGGTGGGGCCGGCACCCGAGGCGTCCCCCGCGACCGACACCGACGCCAACGCCTCGGTCGTCATCACGCCCGGCGGCAAGATCGTCGAGGTCTACGGCGCCATCCCCGGCGTGCTGGACGAGGGGACCCCCGAGCTGCTGGGCGCCTCGTTGGCCGCGTTCATCCATCCCGACGATGCCGCCGAAGCCCTCGTCGCCTTTGCCGGCGCGCTGCGCGACCACCGCATGGGCCGGCGCCTCCGGGCCCGCCTGCGCACCCAGGACGGCGGGTGGCGCTGGCTCGAGGCGACCCTGTTCGCGGGGACGCCGAGCAGCGACGGCGAGGTGTTCGTCAGCTGCTCCCTCACCGATGTCGAGGCCGACGTGCGGGCCCGTGCCGCGCTGGCCGAGAGCGAGGATCGGTTCCGCATGCTCGCCGAGTCGATCCCGATCGGGGTGTTCGGCGCGGACGGCACCGGGCGCATCCGCTACGCCAACGAGACCTTCCGCACCATCACCGGCCTCGACAACGTGGGCGACTGGCTGGCCCTCGCCCACCCCGACGATCGCGACGAGGTGGCGGCAGCCATCGAGCGGTTCGGGGGCGGCGGCGACGTGCTCGACGTGGAGTTGCGCATCCTGCCGCCCGGCGCCGACGACTACCGCACCACGCACGTGCTGGCCCGGGCGCTGCGAGCCGACGACGGCACACTGGTCGACGTCGTCGGCTCGATGGAGGACATCACCGACCGCAAGGCCATGCACCTGCGCCTGGCCCACGACGCCTCCCACGATGCCCTCACCGGCCTGGCCAACAGGGCCCACCTGGTGGCCGAGCTCGAGCGGCGCCTGGCCGCGTCGTTCAGTGGCCGCGACCCGTTGGCGGTGCTGTTCGTCGATCTCGACGGCTTCAAGCGGGTGAACGACTCGCTGGGCCACACCGCCGGCGACCAGTTGCTGTTGACCTTCGCCCGGCGCCTGCGCGACCAGGCCCGCACCGGCGACCTGGTCAGCCGGTTCGGCGGCGACGAGTTCGTCATCGTGGCCGAGCAGACGGGCGGGCCCGACGGGGCCCTCGGGATGGCCCACCGGGTGCTCGAGGCCATCTCGGAGCCGGCCGACGTGGGCGGCACGCAGGTGCGACCGCGCGCCAGCATCGGCGTGGCCCTGGCGGTCGACGCCGACGCCGACCCGGAGACGTTGCTGCGCGACGCCGACGCGGCCATGTACGAGGCCAAGGCCCGCGGGCCCAACGGGGTGTGGCTCGCGGACGCCGCGGTCCGGGGCCGGGCCGATCGCCGCTTCGGGCTCGAGGCGGCGCTGGCCGACGCGCTGGTCGCCGACGAGTTCCGCCTCGACTACCAGCCCATCGTCTCGCTGGCCACCGGCCAGATCCTGGGCGCCGAGGGTCTGTTCCGATGGGACAGCGAGCAGTTCGGGAGCCCCTCGCCCCTCGAGATCGTCCCCCTCGCGGAGGAGACGGGACTGATCCATGCCCTCACCGACTGGACCGTGGGCCGCGCCGGGCGCGACATGCACGCCCTCCGCGGTGATCGTGGCGTGGCGGTCAGCGACTCCTTCCAGCTCGGCATCAACCTGTCGTGCACGCAGCTCAGCTCGCCCACCTTCGTCGACCGCTACCTGGGCGGCCTCGAGGGCCTCGGCCTCGCCGCCACCGACCTGGTGGTCGAGGTGACCGAGACCGAGTTGGTGGAGGAGTCGTCGGTGGCCGAGGCGTCGCTCATGGCGCTCGCCGCCGCCGGTGCACAACTGGCGGTGGACGATTTCGGGGCGGGCTACTCGTCGTTCGATTACCTCACCCGCATGCCCGTCACCTTCCTGAAGATCGACCGGCGGCTCACGCGGGCCCTGCCCACCAACGCCCGCGCCCGCCGGGTGCTGCGGGGCCTGGTGTCGATGTGTCTCGACATGGGGGTGGCCGTGGTGGCCGAAGGCATCGAGACCGAGAACGAGCGCGACGCGTACCTGGAGATCGGCATCGAGTTCGGCCAGGGCTACCTGTACGCGCCGGCCGTGAGCATCGAGGCCCTGCTCGCCGCGCTCCGGTCGGGTGCATCCCTGCGAGCGACCACCTGAGCCGCCCGAGGCCCGATGGGGCCCATGGCCCTCGCCGGCGTCAGGCGGCCCCGGCCACAGCTGCGACCGCGTCCAGAAGCCGGTCGATGTCGTCGGGGTCGTTGTAGCGGACGATGCTGGCCCGCACCGCGCCGCCTCGGTCGGTGAGGCCCAACGCGTCGATCAGCTCGAGGGCGTAGGAGTGGCCGTGCCACACGGCCACCTGGTGTCGGGCCAGCGCCGCAGCCACCTCGACGGGAGCGTGGTCGGCCACGTTGAAGATCACCGTGGGGGCACGCTCCGCGCCCGCCGTGGGGGTGTAGAGGTCGACGCCGTCGAGCGCCTCGAGCCCGCGCTCGAGGCGCTCGAGCAGGCCGGCCTCGTGGGCCAGTGTCTCGGGGGTGTTGGTCTCGGCCAGGAACGTGGCCGCGCCGATCACGCCGGCGAGCGACTCGAACGCCGGGGTGCCGGTCTCGAAGCGGGGCGGGCCCTGGTAGTCGGCCGGGCGAACCCGGTAGGGCTCGACGGTGGCGAGCAGGTCGTCGGCCAGTACCAGGGCGCCCACGTGCGGGCCGAACCACTTGTAGGCCGACGACATCAGCGAGTCGACACCCAGGCCGTCGTGGCTGGTGGGCAGGTGAGGGACCCGTGCCACCGCGTCGAGGTGCACCCGCGCGCCGGCGGCGTGGGCCCGCTCGACGATGCCCGCGAGAGGCGGCACCGCACCGGTGAGGTTGGAGGCGCCGGTCACCGCCACCCAGCGGACGGGGCCCGCAGCAGGGTCGTCGAGCAGCGCGTCGAGGTCGTCGAGCACCAGGTTGCCGGTTTCGGCCACGGGCCAGAGCACCACGTGCGCCCCCCGGTCGGCGGCCATCTGCATCCAGGTCGACACGTTGGCGTCGTGGTCGAGTTGGGTGCACACGATGCGGTCGCCCGCGTCGACGGTGCGGCCGAGGGCGCGGGTGTAGCCCATCATCAGCGTGGTCGAGTTTGGGCCGAACACCACCTGGTCGGGACCCGCTCCCAACAGAGCGCCCACGGCCTCACGGGCCTGCGCCACCAACTCGCCGCAGGCGTCGCTGGCCGCGAACGCACCACCCAGGTTGCTGGTGGCGGGCGAGCGCAGGAACTCGCTCATGGCCTCGATGGCGAGGTCGACCGGCAGCGTGCCGGCGGCGCCGTCGAGGCGGGCCCAGCCGTCGGACAGCCCTGGGAAGCGGGAACGGAGGGTCGTCGCGGCGGTCACGGTCAGATCATGCCGTGCGACGGCGTCCGGTGAGCGGTGGTTCGCTCAGTGCCGGTCGACGAGCCCTCCGAGCCACCGACCCGGGATGTCCCCGTCGGCCGTGTCGTTCCTGCAGGCCACCGCCTCGGAACCGCTCTCCCGGTGTTGCCCCGTCACCGCCGTGCCGGGCGCGCCGCCACGGCGGGCAGGTAGCGCAGGGCGAAGATCGATCCGGCCGCGACCACCGCGGCTGCGACCAGGCAGGCCACGCTCAGGCCCGACAGGAACGCGTCGCCGACCTCGGCCAGGTAGGCGGGGGCGGCGCCGCCCAGTTGGTGGGCGATGACGCCCGCGGCGCTCACGGAGTCGGCGGTGGCGGTCTGGGCGGCGTCCGGCAGCGTCGAGAACACCGGCCCACCCCGCAGGCTCGAGGCGTAGATCGAGCTGAACACGCTGCCGATCACCGCGACGCCGAGGGTGCCGCCCAGCTCGCGGGTGGTGTCGTTCACCGCCGAGCCGACGCCGGCCTTGTCGGCCGGGAGCGAGCCCATGATCGACTCGGTGGCAGGGGCGGTGGTGAGGCCGAGGCCGGTGCCCAGGAACAGCATCTGGCCGACGATCTCCACGTAGGGCGTGGTCCCCGACACCGTCGACACCCAGGTGAACCCCACGGCCATCGATGCCAGGCCCGCGGCCACCACCCGGGTGGTGCCGATGCGCTGCACCAGCAGCGGCGACACCACGGCCGCCACCGCGATCGACATGGCCACCGGCAGGGTGCGCAGGCCGGCCTCGAGCGGGGTGTAGCCCCGCACAAGCTGGAAGTACTGGGTGATCAGGAAGATGAAGCCGAAGAGCGCGAAGAAGGCCGACGTGATGGAGACGCTGGCCGCGGAGAAGCGCAGGTTCTCGAAGATGCGCACGGGCAGCATCGGGTACTCGACGCCGAGCTCCCAGCGGACGAACGCCGACAGGAGGGCGACGGCAAGGGCGAAGCCCCCGAGCGTGGCGGCGCTGAGCCAGCCCCACTCGGGCGCCTGGATGATGGTGAACACCAGGGTGGCGATGGCCACGATCGACAGGCCCAGCCCCACCTTGTCGAGGGTGGGGGCGTGCTCGTCGCGCGATTCCGGCACCAGGACGATCGTGGCGATCACCGCGACCGCGACGACGGGCAGGTTCACGAAGAAGACCGATCCCCACCAGAAGTGCTCGAGCAGCCAACCGCCGGCGATGGGGCCGGCGGCCACCGCCATGCCACTGGTGGCGCTCCAGATGCCGATGGCCTTGGCCCGCTCGGTGGGGTCGGGGAACACGCTGGTGAGCACGGCCAGGGTGGCGGGGAAGATCAGCGCCGCGCCCACCCCCATCAGCGCCCGACCGGCGATGAGCTGCCCGGCACTGTCGGCCAGTCCGGCGTACGCCGAGGTGAGGGCGAACACCACCAGGCCCGCCACCAGCACCCGCTTGCGGCCGTAGCGGTCGCCCAGGCCACCGGCGGCCAGCAGCAGGCCGGTGAACACCAGCAGGTAGGCGTCGACGAACCACTGCAGTTGGCGTGTGCTGGCACCGAGGTCCAGCGACAGCGACGGCAGGGCCACGTTGACGATGGTGCCGTCCAGCACGGTCACGAACATGGCCAGGCAGACCACGGCCAGCACGGCCCAGCGCCGGGGATGGCCGCCGGGTCGCGCCATCACGGGCGAGGGCAGGGGTGCGGTGGTGGTCATGGGCGGGCTCCTGACGGATCTTTCCAGTGGTAAGTGGCCAATGTAAAGATCAATCTGGACAACGTCAAGACGGAGGGCGACACTGTGACCGATGCCACCGCAGGAACAGCCCCGTCCGTACCACCACGGCAACCTGCCCGATGCCCTGCGCTGCGCCGCGGCGGAGGTGATCACCGAGAAGGGCCTCGGCGGCTTCAGTCTGCGGGAGGTCGCCCGCCGTGCCGGCGTGTCCCACACCGCGCCCGCCCACCACTTCGGCGACACCACGGGCCTGCTCACCTCGCTGGCCACCGAGGGGTTCCGGCACCTGTGCGAGGTGACGAGCACCGCGGTGGCCACCCACGACGATCCCGCAGAGCGCCTGGTGGCCCTCGGTCAGGCCTACGTGGCCGTCGGGGCGCTCTACCCCGCCCACTGCGAGGTCATGTTCCGCCACGACGTCATCGACGAGGACGACCAGGCCCTGCACGCCGCCGGCACCGCGGCCCACCAGGTGCTGGTCGACACCGTCGCCGCGTTGTGCGACGCCGAAGGCCTTGCCGTCGACCGGGGCGACGCGGTGAAGCTCTGCTGGGCGTCGATGCAGGGACTGCTGGTGCTGCACCCCTCGATGGCCCACCTCGACCAGGCCGCCGGCCTCGAGCCCGTGGACCGCGACGTCCTGGTCACCCGCTTCACCCAGCTGCTGATCGACGCGTTCCGCGCCCACCCCGCGGCGGGGTGAGCGTCGGGTCGTTCCGCCCGCGTGCCCGACGCCCGCACGCCGTCGACGCCCCGCGCCTGCGAGGTGCTTGGCCGCCGGGCCCGGCCCGACGGCGGGCTCGGCGCTTTGGCACTGGTGTCGGGCGAGCGTTTCCAGGACAATGGCCCCATGAGGATCGGGCGGGTGGCGGTGGTCGTGACGGTGGTAGCGACGTTGGCGTTGGCGTCGACGGTGCCCGTGGGGGCCTCGGGGGCGGGTCGCGCGGGCGCGTCGGGTCCGCCCGCCACTGATCCGGGGTCGACGGGATCGCCGTCGACGGACCCCGCGGCCGATCCGTGCCCGGGAGCCCTGCGGGTGGTCGGTCGGGTGGGGGACGGGCCCACCATGTGCACCGCCGGCCCCGCGCCGGTCGAGGCCTCCCGGCCACCGGGGAGCGCGGCGGTGCCCGAGGTGACCAGCGGCATCCAGTGCTACGGCAACGGCACCGACGGCGCCCGGGTGCAACTGCTGTACGCCCACCCCAGATCGATCGACCGGTTCACGACCTTCGCGCCGAAGATCGTCCGTCGGGCGGGCCAGATCGAGGCCATCTTCGACGCGAGCGCGGTCCAGACCGGCGGCCGCCGCCACGTCCGCTGGGTCACCGACGCCAACTGCAACGTGGACGTTCGGTCCGTGGTGATCCCGGACACCGCCATCGCCCTCAGTGGCTTCGACGAGCTCGTCCGCACGCTGGCCGCCCAGGGCTTCTCGAGCAACGACCGCAAGTACCTCGTGTGGGTCGACACGGGGAGCGCCACCACCACCAACCCCGTCTCCTGCGCGGGCCTCGGCACCCTGTACCCGGACGAGAGCGACAGCCCGCGGAACTCGAACAACGTCTTCACCGGCGTTGCTCGGGTCGAGGAGCGGTGCCTGTTCGCGGCCCTCGACGCGGTCGCCGCGAAGGTCGAGGCCCACGAGCTGACCCACACGCTGGGGGCGGTGCAGAGCGGCACACCGCACCACAGCAGGTCGAGCCACTGCACCGACGATCACGACATCATGTGCTACGACGACGGCGCCGGCCTGCGGATCGTCTGCGCCAGCACGTCGAACGAGATGCGCCTGGACTGCAACCACGACGACTACTTCTCCACCAACCCGACAGCCGGCGGCTACCTCGACACCCACTGGAACCTGGCCGACAGCCGGTGGCTGGAGCCCGGGCCCGGCATCGCCTTCGCGCCGGGGCCTCCGACATCGGTCAGCGGCGTGCCCGGGAACGAGCAGGTGGAGGTGTCGTGGTCACCCCCGTCCTCGGACGGCGGGGCCCCGGTGTCGTCCTACCGGGTGTACCGCGACGGGCAGGTGGTGCGGGCGGTCACGACACCAGCGACCCGGTCGTTCATCGACACCGGGCTGGCCAACGGGACGACCCACGCCTACCAGGTGACGGCGGTGAACTCGGCGGGTGAGGGCCCCCGGTCGGCGTCGATCTCGGTGATGGCCGGCACCCCCCGGCCCGATGCCCAGGTGGCTCGGTCGAGATCGGGGCCGTTCGTGGGCGCCGACGTGTACTCGACGTCGGTGACACCGGCCCAGACCCTGAGCCAGAACGTGGCCAGGGGTGGCACCGCGACCTCGTACGT
Organism: uncultured Microthrixaceae bacterium; assembly: GCA_964635055.1. Lineage (GTDB taxonomy): Bacteria > Actinomycetota > Acidimicrobiia > Acidimicrobiales > DATDAH01 > JAEUJM01. Next base: position 199,770 of record CAZWMT010000002.1, read on the forward strand.
CCGGGTGCAGAACGATCGACCGGGGGTCGACTCGTTGACGGTCAAGGGGGTGGACGGCGGGTCGGCGGGCTACCGCGTCAGGTACCTTCGGGGCTCGACCGACGTCACCGCCGCGGTGGAGGACGGCACCTACCGGGTCGACGACCTCGCCCCTGGCGCCTCGGTGCAGTTGGTCGTGGAGATCACGGCGACCTCGAACGCGGTGGCCGGTGGCACCCACTACGCCACGGTCACCGTGAAGTCGGCGACCACGACGACGATCAAGGACGTGGTGCGCGCTCAGGTCGTTCGCTCCTGACTGTCGGGCGGCAACGGCCCGGCAGCGCCGACCGGTGTGCAGGTCGGCCTCACCGTTTCGTCGCCGAGTCGGACTGCGAGCGGGTGCGCCCGGGGCTTGTCGGCCAACCGGTGAACGCCGCCACCAGCCTGGCCTACGTGGCCGCCGGCGGGATGGTGGCCCTTCGTGGTCGGCGGGCCGGCGTGGGTGGTGGCCTCGCCGGCCCACTGGCCGCAGCGCTGGTGCTCAACGGCGTCGGCAGCGTGGCCTACCACGGCCCGGGCGGCCGGGCCGGCAAGTGGTTGCACGACACCGGGCTGGTGGCCATGAACGTCACCCTCGCGGTCGGGGCGGTCGCCCGCCTGCGGAACTGGCAGCCGCGGACGACGCGACTGACCGATGCGGCCTTGGTGGCCGCGGCCGGGGGCGTGCTGGCGGTGCGTCCTGACGCCGAGCTGGCGCTGGTGGCGCCACTGGCGGTGGCCGCCGTCGGTCTCGAGCTGGTGCGGCCGTCAGGCCGTGGCGGCGGGCGCCGGCTGCTGGGCGGCGTGGTGCTCGGCGCCGGCGCGGTGGTGCAGGCTCGATCACGCACCGGGGGACCCTGGTGCCGGCCCGACGGGCCCTTCCACGGCCACGGGCTCTGGCACCTGCTGTCGGCCCTCGGGCTGGCGCTGGTGGCCGACGCCGCGCTGGCCGCCGCAGCCGACGGTCCCGTGGGCCCGGCGCGCTGACCACCGATTCGACCACCGATTCGACCACCGATTCCCGGCAAGGACCGCCGGAACCAGCCCGGGCCGCCACCACGAGGGCCGTTCTGGTGGCTGGAACGTGTTGTCACGGCAGCATCCCAGCCACCAGAAACGGGATTCCCGCCTCCACCGGCCGTGGCCGGCCGATGGTGGCGGTGGTGCTCGCGGGGCGGCTCAGCCGGCGAGCGCCCGCGATCCGTCGGCGTCGGCCGCGGCGACCGCGCCGGGCGGGTCCGTGTCGGACACGTCGCTGGTCCACCGTCCACCGTCCCAGTAGCGGCGCTCGTGGCCGCCCCCGGGGTCGGGGTACCACCCCGGTGCGGGAGCGCCTGGCGCCGGTGGCGCAACGGGCGACCCGGACGGCACCACGCCCGCGGGACCAGCCGGCATCACCGGGGCGGGTGACATCGCGCCCGTCGGCAGCGCAGCGGCGTCCCGGGCCCCGGCCAAGGGCTCGACCCCGTCGACCATCAGCCGCCCATCGGGCAGCAGCGTGACGGTGGGCCAGTGGGTCCAGGGTGTGGTGAGCAGGACGCCCGCGATCGCGGCGAGCCCGCCGACGATGCACACCGTGGGTCCGAGGCCTCTGGTGAACCCTTCCTGGAGGGGCAGGAGCGCCGCCAGTGCGGTGACGGCCGCGGCGGCCGCGCCCGCGAGGATCACCCGCACCTTGGCGCCGGCGGTGAGCAGGCCGGTGTAGCCGGCGGTCCGCAGCTCGGCGCGCATGCGAGCCCGCTCCTCGGGGGCCGACCAGCGGAAGGTCACCAGCTTGCGCTGAGCCTTGCGGATGGGCCCGGCGAGGCCCTGGTTGACCGACAGCAGGAGCAGCCCCGCGAACAGCAGGATGCCGATGAGCAGCGGGGGATACCGCCACTCGAGCACCCAGAAGGCCTGGCCGCCGCCGATGCGGTACTGCCAGGTCACCAGGTGGAGCTCGCTCTCGTCGGGCGGGGTGATGGCCCAGGTGGACTGCGACCCGAGCAGCTTCCCCGACGCGATCACCAGGTAGATGAGCGGGGCCCCCAAGCCGATGCTGGCGAGGTTCACGCCGAGCCGCTGGCGGGTTCGGGCGGCCCGGCCTCGCCACGTGGGCGGCGGGGTGGGCACGGTGGCCGTGGTGGTGGGTGCCGTCTGCGTCTGCGTCATGAGACTCCTCCTCGCATCGGCCTTCTCCCCTCACGGTGCTCCCGCCGCGTCGTCCGGTACAGGGCCGGTCGTCCCTTGTTTCCCCGGACGGCGAGCGCGCCGGGTCGACGGCTACGCTGCCCGGCCGTGTCCGCATGGAACGAGATCGTGCAGGCGGAACCCGTGTTCGCGGAGCGGGTGCGCTCGATGTTCGATGCCGGTCGTCACAAGACCATCGCCACGCTGCGCGCCGACGGCTCACCCCGCATCTCGGGCATCGAGTGCGAGTTCACCGACGACGACCTCCGCTTCGGCTCCATGAGCGGCGCCCGCAAGGGGGCGGACCTGGCGCGCGATCCCCGCTTCGCCCTGCACGGCCCGACCGTCCACCCCGAGGAGGGCAAGGAGGGCGAGTGGCCCGGGGAGGCGAAGATCGCCGGTCGAGCCGTGCCCGCCGGCCCGGTGGCCACCGACGGCGACGACGCCGGTGGCGAACCGGAAGGGGAGCTGTTCGTGGCGGACATCACCGAAGTCGTGATCACCGGCCTGAACGCCGAGGCCACCATGCTCGTCGTCGAGACCTGGACGCCCGAGCGAGGGCTGCGCCGGATCGAGCGCGAGTGAGCGGCGCCCGCGCCGCGTGCCGGCCGGCAGAGGCCCTTGAACACGACGTGGCGACGGGCCAGCATCGCGGGTGGCCGGGTGGCCGGGTGGCCGGGTGGCCGGGTGGCCGGGTGGCCGGGTGGCCGGCGACGGCGCTGCGGGGAGGCGCCCGAGGCGGATGCGGGGCGGGGTGCCGGGACGGGACCCCGGGAACATCGGGGGCGGGAGCGGCCTCGAACCAGGTGAGACCGATCGTGGCACGGGTCCACGATCTCGACGACAGGAGACTCGGGCCATGTGGGACGACGCGGATGACCTGGACGGGCTGGACGACCACGGGGGCGCCCACGACTCACTGAGCCCGGCACATGACGGGGGGCTCGACGGCGTCACCGTCTCGAGCGTCGGTCTCTATGACACCGATGGTGACGGCGTGGTCGACGCGGCCGCGGCGGACACCACGGGTGACGGGTGGATGGACACGATCGCGGCCGACACCGATGGTGACGGTGTGGTCGACGCGGCCGCGGCGGACACCACGGGTGACGGGTGGATGGACACGATCGGGGCCGACACCGATGGTGACGGGGTGGTCGACGTGGTGGGCGCGGACACGACCGGCGACGGCGTCGGCGACTGGTTCGTGGCGGACACCGACGGTGACGGCACCGCCGACGTGGCCGTGACGGTCACCGACGTCGGCGTCACCGACACCTCGGCGGGGCCCGCGTGGGACACGACCACCACGCCCGGCTCGGACTACGAGGCCGTGCCCGGTCCCGACCCGATGACGTCGGTCGACACCGCCATGTCGAGCGACACCGCGGCGGTCCTCGACTCGGTGAACGCCGGCATGAGCGATGCGTCGGCGATCTACCACGACGCCATGGACCCCGGCTCGGTCGACCAGGGGCAGGTGGACGAGGCCTACGCCACCACCGACATCGTGGCGCAGTCGAACGTCGTCAACGACGGCCTGGTGACGGGCCAGGAGATGCACAACGACGCGATGAGCGACATGAACAGCATGCAGGACACCTGGCACGCGGAGGAGGCCGCCGCCGAGGTGGCCCTCGACGCCGACCGCGCCAGCTGGGCGGCCGACGACGCCCTCGGCGACGCCTGAGCAGCGCCGATCGTTCCGGTGGCTGGAACACGACGCTCACGACACGATCCAGCCACCAGAACCGTTGACCCGCCGTTCTGGTGGCTGAAACGCCGCGCTCACGACAGGATCCAGCCACCAGAACCGTTGACCCACCAGAACCGGGGAGGAGGTGGCGTCAGTGCTGCTCCAGGCTCGTGCCGCCGGGTGTCAGACTCGGCGGGCGGCGCCCGCCCGCAGACCCGACCGGCCCAACCTGGAGACCTGATGGCCACGACACCGTTCGCACAGCACCTCGCGTGGGTGCGGGCCGCGCACGACGAGGTGCTGGCGTGCCTCGACCGGCTCCCCGACCCGGCCTTCGCCGGCCCGTCTCGGCTGCCGGGCTGGACCAGGGCCCACGTGGCCGCGCACCTGGCCCACAACGCCGACGGCCTCGGCAACCTGGCCATCTGGGCGGCCACGGGCGTCGAGACGCCGATGTACCCGTCGGTCGAGGCCCGCGCCGCCGACATCGAGGCGTCGGCCCGCAAGCGGCCCGCCGACCTGCGCGCCGAGGTGGCCCGGGCCTCGACCCACTTCGTCGAGCGTCTCGAGGAGCTGACCCCCGAGGCCCGCGAGGTCGAGGTGCACGCGCTGTTCCCCCCGCCGTTCCCCGCCGGCCTGCTGGCCTGGCAGCGGGTGCGCGAGTGCTGGGTGCACCTCGTCGACCTCGACGGCGGCGTCGGGTTCGAGCACCTGCCCGACGACGTCGCGGCGGCCCTGCTCGACGAGGCGGCCGAGCGCTCCTCCGGCCGCGACCTCGCCGTGCCGTTCGTCCTCGTCGACGCCGCCTCGGGCCGTCGGTGGGCCCTCGGCGCGGGAACGGCCCCGGTCACCGTCACGGGCGACCTGCCGGCGCTGGTGGGCTGGCTCACCGGACGGGTGGCGGGTGGCGGCGGCCTCGAGGTGTCGGGGCCCGCAGGCGCGGCACCACCCGAGCCGCCGCAGTGGCCCTGATCGATCCCGCCGGCCGTCGTCAGGCCAGCCGGACGGCGCCGCCGAGGCGGACCGGCGGCAGGTTGTCGCCCATCTCGCCGGGGCCGTCGCCGCGTGTGGTGGTGTCCCCGTAGCCCAGCTCGCCCTGCCCACTGGCCCCCCAGCACTTGAGGGAGGCGTTGTCGAGGCGGGCGCAGGCGTGGCCGGTGCCGGCGGCCAGGGCGACCACGCTGCGCCCGCTGCCCAGCCGCACCGTGGGCAGGTTGTTGCCCATCTCTCCCGGTCCGTCGCCCCGGGCGCTCGTGGTGCCCAGCCCGAGCTGGCCGCGGGTGTTCGAGCCCCAGCACTTGAGCGTGGCGTTGTCGAGGCGGGCGCAGGTGAAGCCGCTGCCGGCGGACACCGACCGGGCCGTCCGACCGGTGCCGAGGCTCACCGCCGGCAGGTTGTCGCCCATCTCGCCGGGGCCGTCACCCCGTGTGGTCCCGTTGCCCTGGCCGAGCGCACCGTCGCTGCCGGCACCCCAGCACTTGACCGTCCGGTTGTCGAGCAGTGCGCAGGTGTGGGCCGCGCCGGCGCTGATCGCGAGTGCCGTGCGCGCCGTGCCGAGGGCGACGGTCGGCAGGTTGTCGCCCATCTGGCTGATGCCGCCGCCGCCACGGTTGGACGTGTCGCCGTAGCCCAACTGCCCGAAGATGTTGTAACCCCAGCACTTGACGGTGCGGTTGTCGAGGATGGCGCAGGTGAAGAGCGAGCCGGCGCTGACCGCGGCGACCGTCCGGCCGGTGCCGAGCCTGATCGCCGGCAGGTTGTTGCCCATCTCGTTCGACCCGTCGCCCCGGTTGACCAGGTTGCCCTGACCGAGCTGCCCACCGATGCCGCCGCCCCAGCACTTGAGGGAGCGGTCGTCGAGGATCGCGCAGTTGTGGGTCTGCCCGGCGCTGATGGCCACCGCGGTGCGCCCGGTGCCGAGGTTGACGGTGGGCAGGTTGTTGCCCATCTCACCGGGATCGTCGCCCCGGTTGGACGTGCCCCCCAAGCCCAACTCACCCTCGAAGTTGTAGCCCCAGCACTTGACGGTGCCGTTGTCGAGCAGGGCGCAGGTGTGCCACTGGCCGGCGGCGATGGCGACCGCGGTGCGCCCGGTACCGAGGTCGACCGTGGGGAGGTTGGCGCCCATCTCGTTCGGGCCGTCGCCCCGGCTCGACCGGTCGCCGTAACCCAGTTGGCCGAAGGCGTTCCAGCCCCAGCACTTGACGCTGCCGTTGGCCAGGATGGCGCAGGTGTGGGACCCCCCGACGGAGATGGCCCGGAAGCTCGCCGGGTTCCCGGGCGCGTCGTTGCCGTTCGCGGCGCCGGGCGCCGCCGAGGCGAGGAGCGCCAGGCTCACCACCAGGCCGGCGACGGGAACCACCCGCGCCAGGGAGTTGCCCCACCGTCGCCCGTGCGCCCTGCCGCCTCCACCCGTCATCCCGCCTCCACCGTCACGCCGCCTCCACCCCTCGTGCCGCCGGCCTCGCCCTCGTCGTCGCCGCTCGACCTGTCGCAGCACCCGCCCGGCGACAGACCACGGATACCAAGTGCCCAGGTGCCTGTCAACGGGTCCTGTGAGTCGAGTGATGCGTGCGGTGCTCCCTCACCTGGTGCGGACTCCGTTCGCTCGGAAGGCTGCCCCGTGCACCGTCGGCGAGCTACCGTCCGGCCACGAGCGAGGGGGCGCCATGACGACCGCACCGATCACCATGTCCGAGGCCGAGCGGGAGGCCTTCCTGGCCGAGCCGCACATCGCCATCGTGTCGATCAACGAGACCGGGCGGGGGCCGCTCACGGTGCCGGTCTGGTACGACTACGAGGCTGGCGGCGAGGTGTCGTTCATCACGCCGGCCGCGTCCCGCAAGGCCGCGCTGTTGGCGGTGGGTGACCGCATGACGCTGTGCGCCCAGGACGAGGCGCTGCCACCCAAGTACGTCAGCGTCGAGGGGCCGGTGGTGTCGATCGAGCCCGCCGGCGTGGACGAGCACATCACGCCCATGGCGGTGCGCTACCTGGGTGAGGAGATCGGCGCGTTCTACGTGCAGACCACCCGCGCCGAGGACCCGCGTGAGGAGATCATCGTGCGCCTCCGTCCCGAGCGCTGGTTCAGCGCCGACTTCGCCAAGCGCCTGGCCTGACCCTCGGTACTTCCCCATGGCCGCCTCCACCGTGCTCGGCACGTGCCACCACGACTGCCCCGACACGTGCGGCTGGGTGGCCACGGTCGACGGAGGCCGAGCCGTGCAGCTGCGGGGCAACCCCGACCACCCCTACTCGCAGGGTGAGCTGTGCCCCAAGGTCAACCGCTTCGTCGACCGGGTGTACGCGGACGACCGGCTCCTGCAGCCCCTCGTTCGCACCGGGCCCAAGGGCGACGGCGCGTTCCGGACCGCCACCTGGGACGAGGCGCTCGCCCTCGTCGCCGCCCGGGTGGGCGACGTCATCGACCGCCTCGGCGGCGAGGCCGTGCTGCCGTGGTGGGACGCGGGCACCCAGGGGCTCATCCAGATGTCGTGCCTCGACCGGCCCTTCTTCGCCGGCCTGGGCGCCTCGCGCTCGGTCGGCTCGATCTGTGGGCTGGCCGCCGGCACCGGCTTCGCCGAGACCTACGGCTCGGGGCGCGGCGCCGACCCGACCGACCTCCGTCACGCCGAGCTGGTCGTGCTGTGGGCCACCAACACCCGCCTGACCAACCGGCACCTCTGGCCCTTCGTGGAAGAGGCCCGGTCCGGCGGGGCGACGGTGGTGGTCATCGACCCGCTCCGCACGGCTACCGCCGACGCCGCCGACTGGTTCGTGCAGCCCCGCCCCGGCACCGACACCGCGCTGATCCTGGCCATGTTGCACGTGCTGGTGCGCGACGGGCTGGTCGACCACGACTACGTGGACCGTCACACGACGGGCTTCGACGAGCTGGCCGCACAGGTGGCGGGCTGGCCGCCCGACCGCGCGGCCGCGGTCACGGGCCTCGAGGCCGGCGAGATCGAGCGCCTGGCCCGGCGCTACGGCGAGGCCCGCCCCGCGTTCATCCGCACGCTGATCGGCGCCGAGCACCACGAGCACGGTGCCCGCTTCTTCCGCACCCTGGGCTGCCTGCCGCTGGTGACCGGCTCGTGGCGGCACCGGGGCGGCGGCCTGGCCCGGTCGGTGTCCGCGTGGACCGAGGTGGCAGTGGACGAGTCGGTGTTCGGCGCCCCTTCGTCCACCCGGTCGTTCAACATGGCCCAACTCGGCCGCAGCCTCACCGAGCCCCCGGCCGACGGCGGCCCGCCGGTGGCGGCGCTGTTCGCCTGGTGCGGCAACCCGGCGGTGTCGCTCCCGAACGCCGGCGCGGTGCGCCGAGGCCTGGCCCGCGACGACCTGTTCTGCGTCGTGAGCGAGCAGTTCCTCACCGACACCGCCCGCTATGCCGACGTGGTGTTCCCGGCCACCACCCAGCTCGAGCACCTCGACGTGGTGCCGTCGTGGGGCCACCTCTACCTGGGCTGGAACGAGCCGGCCATCGAGCCGCGGGGCGAGGCCGTGCCCAACACCGAGCTGTGGCGGCGGTTGGCGTCGGCCATGGGCGTGGACGACCACCGGTTCGCCCTGGACGACGAGGCGCTGATCCGCTCGGCGCTCGTGGGCATCGACGTCGACGAGTTGCGGCGGACGGGCTTCGTGCGGCTCCCGGTGGCCGACCCCCTGCTGCCCTACGCCGACGGCGGGTTCGCCACCCCGTCGGGCCGGGCCCGGCTGTGGGCGGACGAGGGCCCGTCCGGCGCCGCCGCCGACCGGGTTCCCGACCACCTCGACGCCGGCGAGGGACCGTCGGGCGACGAGGGCCTCGCCGACCGGTTCCCTCTCGTGCTGCTCACCCCCAAGACCCACGTCCGCTTCCTCAACACCACCTACACGGACCACCACGCGCCGCTCGAGCGGTCAGGAGGGCCGTGGGTGGAGCTCGACCCGACCGACGCCGCCGCCCGGGGCATCGTCGAGGGCGCGCTGGTGCGGGTCCACAACGACCGCGGGCACCTCGACCTGCCGGCCCGCATCAGCGACCGCCTCCGGCCCGGCGTGGCACTCGTCCCCTGGGGGTGGGTGGGCGACGGTGCGGTGAACGTGCTGACCAACGACCGCCTCACCGACTGGGGCGGCGGCGTGGCCTACACCGACACCCTGGTCGAGGTGGCGCCGGCGCCCACGGCCGGCTGAACACCTGCCCGCTGAACACCTGACGGCCGACCGGTGGCCCGAGGCGGCACGATCTCGACGTCATGACGCGCGCGGGATCCGCGCGCTCTGTCGACGAGAACGGTCGGCGGTCGGCGGTCGGCGCGGATGAGGCGCCTCCCGTTCACCGGACCAGCACCGATGCGTAATCATCGACTGATCGTTGAGTGCTCAACGATAGGGTCAGGAGATGGACGCCGCCCTCGACACCCTGCTCCGGCTCTCGCGCACCACCACGGCGGTGGTGCGCGACGTCGACCGCTCGCTGGGATCGCTCCACGGCATCGGCCTGAGCGACCTCGCCCTACTTCTCGCGCTGCAGGCCAGCCCCCACCACCGGGTCCGGCGGGTCGAGCTGGCCGAGCGCCTCGGGGTCACGCCGTCGGGCATCGCCCGCCAGTTGGGCCCGCTCGAGCGCATCGGCGTGGTCACCCGGGAGAGCCATCCGAAAGACGCCCGACTGGCCTTGGCGGTGCTCACCCCGGCCGGCGACACCCTGGCCACCGACGCCGCGGTCACCGCCCGGCAGGCGGCGCAGCGGGTGTTCGACGAGCACTTCACCTCGGCCGATCAGAGTGCGCTGCAACGGCTGTTGACCTGACCTGACCTGACCTGACCTGACCTGACCGACACGCGGGCCGGGCGAGCCGTGCACGACACCAGGGGCCGTGGCGTCCACGGGAGGGTCGGGCCTGGTCGGGTCGCCCGAGAGCGAGCGCGCCGGCGCCGCGCCCCCGAGGCGTCGAGGCGGCCGACAGCCGTCCGGGGGCGCGGGCGCGACCCGCAGTGGCCGGGAGGCGGCAGGATGAGCCGATGCGAGGTCTGGTGCAGCGCGTCCGTCACGCCCGGGTGGTGGTCGACGGCGAGGTGGTGGGTGAGATCGGCGCCGGCCTGTGTGTGCTGGTCGGCGTCCACCGCGACGACACCGAGGCCCAGGCGGCCAGGCTGGCTGCCAAGGTCTGGGGCCTGCGGGTGATGGCCGATGCCGACGGCGTGATGAACCTGTCGGTGGCCGACACCACCCGCGCCGTGCTGGTGGTGAGCCAATTCACCCTGTACGGCAACACCGATCGCGGCCGGCGGCCGTCGTGGATCGACGCCGCCCCGCCCGAGCGGGCCGAGCCGCTGGTCGACCTGGTGGTGGAGGAGCTGCGGTCGCTGGGCGCCTCGGTGGCGACCGGCCGCTTCCGCACCGACATGGCGGTGGAGCTCACCAACGACGGCCCCGTCACCCTCCTGCTCGAGGTCTGACCCTCCTGGTCGACAGCAACGCCAGGCCGTTCTGGCACCGGATCTCGGTGTGATGGCACCGAGATCCGGTGCCAGTTCGCAGCCCGTCAGCCCGCCGGCGACGTCGGCGGTGGTGGCGGCGGCGGTGGGGTGGCGAACCAGCGGATCATCTGCTCGAGCTCGGTCCAGCCGATGTTGGCCACGAGCAGTGGCCCCGACTCGGCGGTGGCCCGCACCCGTCCCAGCGCGGTCTCGAGGTCGATCCCGTTCGCCTGTTGCAGGGCCACGAGCGCGACCACCAGCCCCTGGGTTCCCGGGGACACGGCGACGTTGGCGAGGTTCATCGCCACAGCGTTCCACGATCGGCGGTGGCCGACAGCCGTGGCTCCGGAGGCTGCGAGCCGGACCGCGGTCTCCTTCCCGATGGCCGGTACGGGCCCTCAGGCCATCAGGCTGCACCTCACGGACCATGAGGAAGAGGTTCGTGACCGACCCACGTCACCGGGCCAGGTGCGCAGGTCACGGGCCTCGAGAGCGAGGGGGCAACCGCTTCGGCCCCGACGTCGTCGACGACGCGGGCCGCGTCACCCGAGGGCGGCGGGGTCGCCGACGCGGAAGCAGACCGTCGAGGGCGGCGCGGCCTGGAGGGCGGGGGACCACGCCGACGCGGTCATCGCCAGGCGGTGCAGCGCCACCGCGGCCCGACCGCGATCGACGGGCGCGGTGGGGGAGAAGCGCGTCCCCGTGCCCCACAGGATCCCGTGGGCCGCGGCCCAGTCGGCGGCGTCGGCCAGGGCACCAGCGCCCACGTCGGCGTAGTCGGCGTCGGGAGCGCCCGCGGGTGCGCCGGCCGCGTGCCAGAGCAGGGTGACGAAGCGACCCCGGCTGACCGGATCGACGGGTCGTGCCGGCACGGGCGGGCCGGCGGACGGCCGGTCGAGCAGGGACCAGACGGCGGCGTCGGCCTCCGCGCGCGTGAGCGGGTCGGCGCCACGGAAGCGGCGAGGGCCGGCGCCGAGGAGCGACGAGCGCACCGCCCAGCCGGCGGCGTGCTCGTACCTGCGACCCGCCGTGTCGGTGAAGGGCGACGGTGCCCCGACCCGACACGAGAGGAACCGGAGGGCGGCATCGCGATCGTCGTCGGCGTACGCGGTGAGGTCGTGGCCGGCGCCCTGATGGGTGTGGAACAGGCAGTCCACGCCCCCGGCGCGGATGCGCTGGCAGGTGTGGACCGCGTCGAAGCCCTGGCCGGGGGTGATGGTCTGGTCGTAGCCCACGACCGCGTCGGCGGAGCCGTGGAACATGATCGCGGGCGCCTCGCCGGCATTGGGCTGCGCGGTGCTGGCGCCGCTGAGCGAGATGGCGGCCGAGATCCGCGACGAGTAGGCGGCGTTGGGACCGCCGGGGGCCACCACCGCGTACGCTGCCTGGAGCGAGGTCACCGCACCCGCCGAGATGCCGCCCATGGAGATGCGGCTGGCGTCGAGCCGGTGCTCGGTGGCGTGGGCCCGCAACCAGCGCACCGCGGCACGGGCGTCCTCGAGCGCGTTCATGATCCCCCGACCCCAGTGGACGTCGTCAGCGGGCTCGAGGCGGTAGTCGACGCTGGCCGTGACGTATCCACGTCGGGCGAGCTCCTCGGCCCACCAGCGCATCAGGCTGCGGTCGCCGCGCTGGAAGCTGCCCCCGTGGACCCACAGCACCACCGGACGGGCGGCAGCGGTGTCGCCGGTGGGCTCGTAGAGGTCGAGTCGGAGGCGCTGCTGTCGGCCGAGCTCGTTCGTGACGGTGGCGAAGCCGATCCCCTCGGTGACCGTGACGGCCGCGAAGACCGGGTCGAGGTAGCGCTGCGGGGCGTCGAGCACCTCGGGGACCGGTGTGGTCGCGTCCGCGGGGACCTGGCTGTGGGCGCCGGCGGCGGAGGGCACCAGGGTCGCGGCGGCCAGGGCGAGGCCCACGAGCAACGCGGTCCTCCTGCTGCTCCGAGCCGACCGCTCGCCCATCGTGCTCCCACTCGCGCTCGTTCCGCTGACGACCCGGAGTGTCGCGCACCGCGACCGCCGGCGCCGACCTCGCCGGGCCTCGGCTGGAGCGGCCTCGATGGCGGGTTCGTCCGGTGGGACGATGGGGCGGTGACGGCGGAAGAGGCCCCGGACCGCCTGAGCCGCAACGTCTACGTCGTCTCCGCGGTCTCGTTCCTCCAGGACCCCGCGTCCGAGATCCTCTACCCGGTCCTCCCGTTCTTCGTGACCGGGGTGCTGGGCGCGCCACCCGCGGTGCTCGGGCTCATCGAAGGCCTGGCCGACGGCACCGCCTCGGCCATGAAGTTGCTGCGGCTGTTACACGGCCCTGACCGACGGGGTGAGCCGCGCCTGGGTGGCCGATCTGGTGCCCGCCACCGACCGGGCGACCGCGCTCGGGATCCACGCCGCGATCACCGGTGCAGGCCTACTGGTCGCCGGGGTGTGGGCCGGCCTGGCGTGGCACGGCACCGGTCACGTGCCCTTCGTGATCTCCGGTGTGGTGGTGGCGGTGCTCGCGTCGATGCTGCTCGCCGGCGGGAGGTTCTTCGACGCCGACGCCGCCAGGTCCCGACGATCACCCGTCCCCACGAGGTGGTGGCGGCGCTCCTCGATCGCTTCGGCTGATCCCGCACACGATCGTCGGCGAGGTCGACCGGGGCCGCTCTCGGTCGTCCGCCGACGAACGCCCGGATCGAGCGCGAGACGCCTGGGTTGTCTGGCCTGACGGCGGCGCGCGGGCGGGGCGGGGTCAGACGCCGGCGTCCTCGAGCTCGCGGCCCCGGGTCTCCGGCACGAGCGGGAGGAGCAGCGCGGCCAGCGCCGTCGGCAGGAACACCACGGCGCCGGCCACGGCGAACCGGTCGCCGGCGTCGGCCACCAGGCCGAACAGCACGAGGCCGGTGAAGGCGCCGAGCACGCTTGCGGCGAGGAGCCAGCCGGCGACGGCGGCGCGCACGGGCGTGGGGAAGAGCTCGGCCTGCAGGGCACCCATGGCCGGGAGGAACGCGGCACCCGCCATCATCGCGACGAGGTAACCCGCGATCGCGGCCGGCACCGAGCCGCTGTAGGTGACGGCGCCGGCCAGTGGGACGACAACCACCGCGAGGGCCAGGGTGGGCCGACGACCCAGGTGGTCGGCGCCGGCGCGTCCGAGCAGCAGCCCCGTCAGACCGGCGATCCCGGCGCCCACGACCATCGCCGCGGTGGCCGTCGAGGTGAGCTCGAGCACGCTCTCGGCGTAGACGAAGAGGAAGCCGTTGGCGGGGCCCGTCACGACGCTGATGGAGAACAGCACCAGCACCAGGATCGCGAGCCGTCCCCGGAAGGGGGCCGCGACGGCGCCCAGCACCGGGACGACCCGATCGCCGGCCCGTGCCGCCACCCGGAAGCGGTCGGTCTCGGCCACGTGGCGCCCCAGCCAGAGGACGGCCACCAGCGGGAGGAGGGCGAGGCCGAGGACGGCCCGGAAGCCGAGGGCGTCGCCCAGCACCCCTCGCAGGATCGCCACCACCCCGGCGCCGACGCCGTAGGCCGCGGCCACCAGGGAAAGGGCTCTGGCCCGGTCGTGGCTGGCGGTCTGTTCCGACGCCGCCACCCCGGCCACCGTGTCGGTGGCGCTCATGAACGGCCGCCCGAGCGCGAACACGATCACGAACACGGCGTAGGTGGGGCTCAGCGCGGCCATCGCGGTGAGCGCGAGGCCGATGGCCGCGCACCAGCGCAGCGTGGCGCGTCGGCCGACGCGGTCGGCGGCGGCGGCCAAGGGCAACGCGAGGAGCGAGGCGAGGCGGATGACCGCCAGGCCCATCCCGATGGCGGTGCCCGACAGCCCGGCCTGATCGGCGATCGAGCCGCCGGCGCCCACCTGCCCGAAGGAGCGGGCGACGTCGCCGAGCGACGCGACCACGCTGAACTGGCTGAACCCCGCGGCCGCGGCGAAGCCGGCCAGGGCGAGGACGGCCGGGTCGGACCACCGGTGCAGGTGCAGCTCCGGCGACGGGTCAGCATACTCCACGCCCGCCAGGCTCGCACCTGGCCGCCCCGGCCCCTCGTTCGAGCGGCCGACGAGGACCTCGTGGATCTCGGGGCGACCGCGGAACTGGACGACCTACGGTCGCGGATCTACGACGGGGCCGAGGCGCTCCAGCGCGACCTCGATCTCGACCGCACGGGCGCCGAGCCCTCCGGCGGGCGTCCGGGCGGCGACTTGTCGTAGCCGCTGGCGGCACCCGTGGCGCTGCCGTCGCCGAGGCGTTCGCCCTGGCCGATGTCGGCGTGGCCAGCCGATTCGGGCGTCGATGCCGGCCGGGGTGCCCTGCCGAGAGCTGCGCCAGCGGTCGCCCGTTGTCTGCCCCCCGTCACGTTCTGTGATGTTTCAGCCACAGAGAATACTTGTCACACCCCCTGGGCATACTGTGGTCATGCACGACGCGGTCGCCGAGGCGCACCTCAACCTCAAAGCGCTCGCCGCGGAGGACCGGGCCGGGTGGTCGTCGCCGGCGCACTCGGACCGGGTCCGCGACGTGTTCTCGATCGCCGAGCGGGCCGAGGCCGAGCTGATCCGCACCATCGCCGGGTGGGACCTCGCCGGCGGGTGGGAGGCCGACGGGCAACGCTCGGCGGTGTGCTGGCTGGTGTGGCAGAACCAGATCACCCGGCCGAGGGCCAAGGTGCTGGTCGCCTCCGCGGCGCTGTGCCAGAAGTACCCGGCGGTCGCCGACGCGCTCGCCGCGGGCGACATCGCCTGCGGGCACGTCGCGGCCATGGCCCGCATCGAGCCCAAACACGCAACCGAGTTCGCGACCTGCGCCGACGGGCTGCTGGGCGCCGCGGCGCGGACCTCGGTGGTCGAGTTCGACTGGGTCGCCGCCCAGTGGGCCAACGCGGTCGACCCGGGCAACCCCGCCGATCCCGCCGATCGGGGTCTGTCCATCGCCGACACCTTCGCCGGCACGTCCTACCTCAAGGGCCACGGCTCCACCGAAGAGGCCGCCATCCTCCGCAAGGCCCTCCTGAAGGACAACCCTCCCGACAACGTCGATTGCCCCGAAGGGCCGCGCACCCTCAGCGCCCGTATGTGGGACAAGTTGATCGACATGGCCCGCCGCGAGCTCGCCGGCGCCGACCCCACCGGCCCCGCCGACGGCCTCGACCTGGTCGCCGACGCCGAGACCGTCGCCCGAGCGCTCGCCGAGGAGCAAGGTGTCGACCCCCAGCTCGACCTCGACCTCGAGTTCGACCCGGCCGACCAGCCACCGACGCCCGCACCGACCGGGAACCCCATCGACGACGTGCTCGCCCCCTACCGCGACCGGCCTGTCGACGACTCCGCGACCACCGTCCCCCGCTGCGGGATCATGGGCGGCCCGCCGCTGCCACCCGAGTCCATCGCCCGGTGGCTGTGCACCGCCTGGACCCGCCGGGTCATCCGCGACCCCCACACCGGCCACATCCTCGACTACGGCCGCCGCCAACGCGGCTTCAACCACCACCAACACCAGGCCATGGCCCACCGCGACGGCGGCTGCGGGTTCCCCGGCTGCGACCTCGGCCCCCGCTACTGCGACGCCCACCACGTCCCCGCCTGGCCCCACGGCGGCCTCACCAACATCGACTTCGGGCTGCTGTTGTGCAGGCGCCACCACACCATCGTCCACACCAAAGGCTGGACCCTCGGACGCGACCCCACCACCGGCATCGTCACCCTCACCACCCCCGACGGCCGCACCTTCACCCACCGCCCCAACCCCCACAACCGACGACACTGACCGTCCGGAACCGGCTGTCGCACCGCCGGTGCCCACACGGTCGATCGGTGTGTCGGTGCGCGACCCGAGATCGGTTGACGCCGGCCGGCCGTGGAAATCGACATCACGATTCGACCAAGTAGCGCACCTTTCGGGCCGCTACGGGCGGCACTCGCATCAAGCGCAGTTGCCAACACCCGGCGCGCGCTCGATCGGAGGCGACCGCGTCACCTCCTCGAGGAGCGCCGAGTCGAGCTGGCCGAGCGCTTGGGGGTCACGCCGTCGGGCATCGCCCGCCAGATCGGCCCCCTCGAGCGCATCGGTGTGGTCACCCGTGAGCGCCACCCGAAGGACGCCCGCCGCAAGAAGAACGGGGTGGCGACTCGGCGGGTGGCGCCCGAACGGACTTCGGGTGACGGGACCCGCCGAGTCGCGGGGGTGACCCCATCGAGTCAGATGGTGATGACGATCTTGCCTCGGGCCTTTCCCTCGCTGAGGTGACGGATGGCCGCAGCGGTCTCGGCCAGCGGGAACGCCCGGTCGACGGCCGGCGTGATCTGGCCCGACTCGATGAGACCCCCCAGCTCGTCGAGCGACGCGGCGTTCTCGGTCGAGGCGAGCATGCCGAGCGACGGGCGCACGAAGGGCGACAGCAGCACCGCCCGGAGGGACCGGGTGAAGTCGCCGAGCACCTTGCCGTCGTTCTCGCCGCCGACGATCACCAGGGTGCCGTCGTCGGCGAGGATCCGGCGGAGATCGGACAGGCGCCGGGCGCCGCCGAGGTCGAGGATCACGTCGTAGCGACGGTCGGCGGCGGTGACGTCGGTCTGCTGGTAGTCGATCACGTGGTCGGCGCCCAGTGACTCGACCAGGTCGACCTTGGCGCCACTGCACACCCCGGTCACCTCGGCGCCGAACGCCTTGGCGATCTGGACGGCGAAGGTGCCCACGCCCCCCGAGGCGCCGGTGATCAGCACCGACTGACCGGCGGTGACACCGGCCTTGCGCACGGCCTGGAGCGCGGTGCCGCCGGAGATGGGGACCGTGGCGGCCGACTCGAAGGACACGTCGGCCGGCTTGCGGGCGAGCCGGGAGGCGTCGACCGACGCGTACTCGGCGAACGCCCCGTCGCCGCTGCCGTAGACCTCGTCGCCCGGGGCGAAGTCGGTCACGTCGGAGCCGACGGCCTCGACGGTCCCGGCCAGGCTGCGTCCGGGGTTGAGAGCCTTCGGCGCACGCAGCCCGAATCCGATCAGGCGCATCGCGCTGGGCATCCCCGTCATGCAGTGCCAGGTCCCTTGGTCGACGCTGGCGGCGACAACCCGGACGAGCACCTCGCCGGCGCCGACGGTGGGCCGGGCGATCTCGGCCAGTGACAGCACGACGTCGGGGTCCAGCCCGTAACGCTCCTGCACGATCGCCTGCATCGTCTCGGGGGTCGTTTCGGGTCCTGCGAGGGATGTGGTCGTGGTGGGCTTCATGGTGGCTCCAGGTCCGTGTTTGAACTTACGCCGTAAGTACCATAAACTTACGACGTAAGTTCGTCAACCCCGACCGCGCGAGGAGCAGCCTTGGCCCCCCGATCCAGCGCCACCGAGACCCGGGACCGGCTCACCCGCGACCGGGTGCTGGCCGCCGCGGTCGCCATCGCCGACGAGCACGGGATCGACTCGCTCAGCATGCGCAAGCTGGGCGAGGCGGTGGGTGTGGAGGCGATGTCGCTGTACAACCACGTGGCCAACAAGAGCGATCTGCTCGACGGCATGGTCGACGTCGTCTTCGCCGAGATCGAACTGCCCGGCGACACCCCCGATGGCGCCGACGCCGGCGACACCCCCGAGTGGAAGACGGCCATGCGGCGCCGGGCCGTGTCGGAGTGCCAGGCGCTGTCTCGCCATCCGTGGGCCATCGGCCTCATGCAGACGCGCACCTCGCCGGGCGCCGCCACCCTGCGCCACCACGACGCGGTGCTGGGCAGCCTCCGGGGTGGCGGCTTCTCGGTCGAGATGGCCGCCCACGCCTTCTCCCTGCTCGACAGCTACGTCTACGGGTTCGCGCTCCAAGAGGCGGCGCTGCCCATCGAGTCCGGCGAGCAGACCGCCGAGTTGGCCCAGGAGATCCTCGACCGGGCGCCGGCCGGCGACTACCCCCACCTCACGGAACTGGCCGTCGAGCACGTGATGCAACCCGGCTACGACTACGGCGACGAGTTCGTGTTCGGGCTCGACCTCATCCTCGACGGCCTCGAGGAGCGGATCGGCGCTACTCGACGGTGATGGCGCCCTCGACGCTGGGCACCTTCCTGCGTTCGTTCACCTTCGGGCAGCTCCGTCAACTCGACCGTGGCCGAGGCCCACGGCAAGGCCAAGGCCGGCGCCAGCTACGGCTACACCCGTGTGCTGGGCTACCGCCCGATCCCCGCCCCGCGTCCGAGGGTGCGGTCAGCCCTGCTGCCAGTGCAGGGTGACGCCGCCCGACTCGCCTTCCCAGCCGTCCACGGCGATCTGGTAGGTGACCCCGGCGGTGGCGTTGAACCACACCGCGCTGTTGCTCAAGGGGGTGCCGCCGGATCCGCAGAACCAGGCATCGTCGTTGGCCGCGATGGAGGTGAGGCCGTTGACGGCGGCGCCGCGGTAGACACCCAGCAAGGTGTCGAAGCTCGAGTCGCAGGTGTCGAACCGGGTGAGCGCAGAGGCCGGCGCGGTCCAGCGGAACCAGATTGAGTGGCCACCCTCGTATCCGGCGTGGTTCGGCTCGCCAGGTTCCCTGGTGGCGTTCCCGGTGTAGCTGGTGATCCCGCCAGTGGGGCCGGCGAGCATCTGGGGCGTGGCGAAGGGGTCGTTGCCCACCCGGTTCGAGAAGGTGCACGTGACGTGCTCGGCGGCGGTCAGCGTGATCGTC
Organism: uncultured Microthrixaceae bacterium; assembly: GCA_964635055.1. Lineage (GTDB taxonomy): Bacteria > Actinomycetota > Acidimicrobiia > Acidimicrobiales > DATDAH01 > JAEUJM01. The sequence continues at coordinate 218,753 of CAZWMT010000002.1, forward strand.
GCCCGCCGCGCGACGAGGTCGACCGCTTCGCCGGTGTCACAGGCAAGGCCGAACAGGTCCCAGCCCGAGGTCACGGCCTGGGTCACCGTGTAGGTGCCCGGGGCCAGGCCCGCAGCCACCAACGTGTGGCCGTGTGCGCCGTTGGAGTCGTCGTCGAGCACGAAGGGCCCACAGGCCGCGCCCGCACACCCGCTGTAGGCGAAGTCCTGCGCGTTGTCCGGCGCGGTCTGTTGGACGATGGTGATCGAGGCCGACTCGTCGGTGAACGTGCAGGTGGTGTGCTCACCCGCGGCGAGGGTGATCGTGGCCCGTCGGTGGGCCAGATCGACCACCTCGCCCGTGTCGCACACCAACGAGGTGAGCGACCAGTTCGGCGAAGCCGACTGGGTCACGACGTAGGTCCCCGGGGCGAGGTTCGCCGCCGTGGTCGAGCGGCCAAGCGTGGGATCGGTGTCGTCGTCGAGGGCGAACGAGCCACACCCGGCTCCCTGGCAGCCGGTGAAGGCGAAGTCCGAGGACGAGTCCGGCAGCGCGTCCTCCACGATCGTGATCGACGGTGCCCGGTTGGTGAACGTGCAGTGCACCGCCTCGCCGGCGGCGAGGTCGATGGTCACCCGCCTCTGGGCCAGGTTGACGGTCTCACCGGTGTCGCAGGAGACGCTGGCCAGCGGCCATCCCGCTACCGCGGCCTGGGTGATGGTGTAGGTGCCGGCGGGGACCTGGCTGCCCACGTGCTGGCGGGAGAGCGTGGGATCGTGGTCGTCGTCGAGGCTGAAGGCGTCGCAGGGACCTGAGGCGCACGTGGCGGTGAAGGCGAAGTCCTGCGGCGAGTCGGCCACCGAGTCCTGCACCACCGTGATGCGGCCGCCGAGCAGGAAGCTGGTGTTGAGGAGGCGGTTGGGCCCGGGCCCGGCGTCGCCGACCCTGCCCACGAGGGCATGGTCGCTCAAGGCCGACTGGACCTGCGCGGGGGTGGCGTCGGGGTGGTCCTCGAGGTAGAGCGCCGCCGCGCCGGTGCCGTGGGGCGTGGCCATGGAGGTGCCGCTGAGCTGCTTGCCGTCGTCGTCGTCGCCGTTGGAAGCCGACGAGATGTTCTCACCGGGAGCGAAGAGGTCGACGCACGGCCCCACGTTCGAGAAGTCGGCCCGGGCGTCGTCCCAGCGGGTGGCGCCGACGGTGACGGCCTCGCTCACGCGTGCCGGTGACTGGGTGCAGGCGTCCATGTAGTAGTCGTTGCCGGCCGCGACCACGTAGGTGACCCCCGAGGCGATCGACGAGCGCAGGGCCGCTTCGGCGGCGGCGGACGGCGCCCCCCCGAAGCTGCCGTTGGCCACCGATGGTCCGCTGTGGTTGGCGGTCACCCAGTCGTAGGCGGCGATCTCCTGCGCGGTCGTGGCGGAGCCGCTGCAGTCGAAGATGCGCACCGCCACCAGGCGGACGGCCTTGGCCACGCCGTAGGTCGTGCCGCCGACGGTTCCCGCCACATGGGTGCCGTGCCCGTTGCAGTCGCGGCCCTCGTGGCCGTCGTCGACGAAGTCGGCGCCCGTCGACGCCCGGCCCCCGAAGTCGTGGTGGGTGATGCGGATGCCGGTGTCGATGATGTAGGCGGTCACGCCGGCACCGGTGGTCGAGTACTGGTAGACGTCGTCGAGGCCCGTCGAATCGAGGCGATCAAGGCCCCACGACGGTGTGGGGGTCTGGGTGGCGTCGAGGTGGATGGCGCCGTTCTCCTCGACCGCCGCCACCCGCGGGTCACGGCTCAGGGCCACGGCGTCCTGCTCGCTCATCGCCGCCGCGAACCCTCGCAGGGCGGTCTTGTAGGTGAAGAGGACGTCGCCGTCGTGCTCGTCGACCAGGTCGGCCGCCACCGACCGCACCGACGACGGGCGCACGCCGGCCAGCGTGACGATGTACTCGCCCGCGACGGGGTCGGCGACCTGAGCGATGCCCGGGGCGGGCGTGGCCACGGCCGGCGGGGCCGTGACCGGCGGCGGCGATGCCGGCGCCGAGGTCGTCGAGGTCGTCGAGGTCGTCGAGGTCGAGGGCGAAGTCGACGTGTTCGCGTCGGGCGTGGGGGTCGACGTGCTGGTGGACGGCGGTGCCGCCGACGCGACGCCCGCGGCCGGACCGGCGAGCACCGTCGCGAGAAGGCCGGCGGCGGCGAGGGCGACGACCGTGCCCATGGCGCTGCGGCCCTTCCGTGCGGCCATCCGACTGGTGGCCCTGCGTTGGGTGATCATCCGAGCTCCAAGGGTTCGTTCGGCGCGCGGGCCCGAGGGGCCGCGCGGGTCGGCGGAGGTGCCCGCCGCACTACGCCGACGAGCGTGCGCCCCGCCGATTGCCGGCACTTTGCCGCTCGTTTGCCGCTGCCCGCTCAGCCCTGCGGCCGCACCCTCGACTCGCCGGTGCCGGCGCCGGCGGTGGGGGCCAGCTCGATGAGGGCCCGTCCGCCGCCAGCCGGGTCTGTCCGATGCCGCCGTCCCCTTCCACGAACACCACGCCGGCGTCGCGGGCGTCCTTCACGGTCTCCCAGTGGGCGACGAGTCGACCCAATGCGGCCTCCATCCGGCCAACGGCACCTCGCGCTGGCGGTCGATCCAGGACCGGGGCGGCGGGGAGAACGCGGGGCCGGCCACCGCGACCGGGCCCGCTTCCCGCGCCGGCGAGGCCCCGCGGTCGAGTGCGGGGTCGTGGGCGAGGACCGCGGCCTCGAGCGCCCGCAGCTCGGGCCCTGGCTCGACACCGAGCTCGTCGGCCAGCACCGTGCGCGCCCGCTGGTAGGCCCGCAGCGCGTCGGCCTGGCGGCCCGAGCGATAGAGGGCGACCATGAGCTGCGCCCAGCGGCGCTCACGGTAGGGGTCGTCGGCCACGCACGCTTCGAGCTGCGCCACCAAGAGGTCGTGGTCTCCGAGGGCCAGGCCCGCCTCGTGCAACATGTCGAGCGCGGCGTCGCGCAGCTCGGCCAGGCGGACGCCCGCCGCCTGGCCGCACCGCGAGTCGCCGATCTCGGGCAGTGCTGGGCCTCGCCACAGGTCGAGCGCGGCGACCAGCTCGGCGCAGGCGTCCTCGGCGGCGCCCGCGGTGAACCGGCAACGACCGGCGACGACGAGCTCCTCGAACCGAACGGCGTCCACCTGCGCCGGGTCGATCGCGAGCCGGTAGCCGCTGGGCACCGTCTCGATCAGCCGGCGTCCGGCGGGACCCAAGGCGTCGGCCAATCGGCGGCGGAGGCGGGAGATCGACACGGCGACGTTCTGGGTCTGCCTCGACTCGGGGCCAGCCGCGGCCACGTCGTCCGCCAGCGCCACCGCCGCCACCGGCCGGCCGACGCGGGCGGTCAGGGCCACGAGCACGGCGCGCTCGTTGCGAGCCGGGAGGGGCACCACCCGGTTCCCCACGGTCAGCTCCAGCGGGCCCAGGACACCGATGCGGAGCCCATGGCCGTCGACCCGCGGGCCGGCCCGGCCGTGCGGAGCCGGCGCCGCCGCCACCCGGCCACGGCCCGGCGCCGTCGACACCAGGACGTCGGTCACGCCGGGTCCCTTGCTTCCCGCTCTGAGGGGCCGCTCGGGCCCCAGGTGAGGGTGAACGGCCCCGCGTCGCCGTTGAAGCCGTCGGAGGCGCCGGTGGTGCCGGCAACCAGGCTCGCGAGGACGGCGAGCGCGATGACACGCTCGGGGCAGTCGTGGAACATGGGTGGGACATCCCTCCTCGATCGGCGTGCCGCTCCAGGCAGCACGCCGGTGCATACAGCATGGGCGCGCAGTGTCACCGCGCCTGCGGGCCGGTCACGCGGCGCGGTCCTGCCCGCCCCCGGCCTTCGGCTGCGTCGTGTCGGCCCGCTCATGGGGACGGTCCCCAGTGGAGGGTCATGGGGCCGGTGACGCCGTGGTAGCCGTCGAGGGCGACCCGGTAGGTGGTCCCTGCGGTCGCGGCGAAGCTCACCGTGCTGGTGACGAAGCCGCCGAAGTCGAAGCAGCCGTCGTCGGCGGCGGCCACCATGGTCAAGGCATCGACCGCGGTGCCGGTGTACGCGGCGAGGATGGTGTCGAGGCCGGGGTTGCTCGAACAGGTGTCGAAGGTGACGGCCCCGCTGGTCGGAGCCGTCCAGCGGTACCAGAGCGAGTGCGCCGCGGTGTTGCCGGCGTGGGCGGGCTCGCCCACCTCGGCGGTGGCGTACTGGTTGTCGGTGTCGACGCTGCCCTCGGCCCCGGTCAGGGTCTGGGCGGCGACAAACGCGTCATTTGGCCGCGCCGGCGGCGTGTTGGTGAACGTGCACGTGACGTGCTCACGGGCGGCGAGGGTGATCGTGGCCCGCCGCTGGGCGAGGTCGATGGCCTCGCCGGTGTCGCAGACGAGCGTGCTCAACACCAGCGGCGCCGGGTCGGCCTGGGTCAGGGTGTAGGTGCCCGGGGCCAGGCCGGCACCGGTCACCCGCGACGGCAGTGTGGGATCGGCGTCGTCGTCGAGCGAGAACTGGCTGCACCCGGCGCCGACGCCGGTGCTGCAGCCGGCGAAGGAGAAGTCCTGGGTGGTGGCGGGCGTCGCGGCTTCGACGATGGTGATCCCCGAGGACGAGGTCCGGAACGTGCACGTCGTGCGTTCGCCGGCGGTGAGCGTGATCGTCACCCGCCGGTGGGCCAGGTCCACCGACTCACCCGTGTCGCAGGACAGGGCGGTGAGGTCCCATCCGGGCACCGCGGCCTGGGTGATCGTGTAGGTCCCCGGCGCGAGGCCGGTGCCGAACACCCGGCTCGGGCGGGCACCGTCCTCGTCGTCGTCGAGGGTGAAGGTGGAGCAGCCGCTTCCCAGGCACCCCGTGAACGCGAAGTCCTGGGGTGCGTCGGGCGAGGCGTCCTCCACGACCGTGATCGCCGTGGACGAGTTCGTGAACGTGCAGATCGCGTGCTCACCGGCGGCGAGGTCGATGGTCACCCGCCGGTTGGCGAGCTCCACACGCTCGCCCGTGGTACACGACAGCGCGGTCAGGTCCCACGCGGGAGCGGCCGCCTGGGTGATCGTGTAGCTGCCGGGGGCCAGGCCGCCGGCCACGTGCGTGCTGGCGAGGGCGCCGTCGGTGCCGTCGTCGTCATCGAGCGAGAACGCCCCGCACGCGGTGGTCTCGGTGCGGCACCCGGTGAAGGAGAAGTCGTGCCCTTCGCTCGGGGCGCCGTCCTCCACGATGGTGATGGCAGGGCGAGTGGTGAGGAACCCGGCGTTGAGCAGCCGGTTCGGGCTGCCCGCGCCGGGGTTGGCGACATGGCCGGTCGTCGCGCCCGACGAGATGGCCGCCGAGACCGCGGCCGGGGTCGCCCACGGCGCCTCCTCGAGGTAACGGGCGGCCACGCCCGCGACGTGGGGCGCGGCCATGGACGTGCCGGTCCGGGCTCCCGAGTCCATGTCGCTCCCGGCGAGGGCCGACGTGATGGCGACCCCGGGCGCGAACACGTCGTCGCACGCGCCGTAGTTCGAGAACCCGCCGCGGGCGTCGTTCTGGTTCGTCGCCCCCACCGTGATGGCAGCCGCCACCCGCGCCGGCGATACGTTGCAGGCATCGACACCGCCATACACCGTGTTGCCGTTCCCGGCGGCGATGGCGTAGGTGATGCCCGAACCGATCGAAGCCTGTACGGCGGCGTCGAGGGCGGGGAAGAGCGCCACCTCCCCGAACAGCCCCAGGTTCGGTCCCAGGCTCATGTTCGCCACCGCCGGGTGCACGGCGTGGGCCGTCACCCAGTCGATGCCGGCGATGACCCCGGACTCGTCGCCGTCGCCGGCGCAGTCGAGCACCCGCACCGCCACGAGCGTCACGTCCTTGGCCACGCCGTAGGTCGCACCCCCGATCGTGCCCGCCACATGGGTCCCGTGCCCGTAGCAGTCCTGGCCGTCACCGCCGGTGGCGTCGAATCCCACCGACGCCCGGCCACCGAACTCGCGATGAGAGGTCCGGATGCCCGTGTCGATCACGTAGGCGTGCACGCCGGCGCCGGTGGCGTCAAAGCGGTAGGTGCCGTCGAGGGGCAGGTCGCGCTGGTCGAGGCGATCAAGCCCCCACGTGGCATCGGTCTGCGTGGACTCGGCGGACGGGTCGGCCGACACCGTGAGCCGTGCGTCCGCCTCGACCCGCTCGACCCGTGGGTCCCGGCTGAGCGCCAGCGCGTCGGCACGGCTCATCTCGGTGGCGAAGCCGTGCAGCGCGTGCTTGTAGATGAAGAGCACCTCGCCGTCGTGTTCGCCGGCGAGGTCGGCCACCGTCGAGCGGATGGCGGACCGGGGGCCGTCGGCGAGGGTGACGATGTAGCGCCCCGGCACCGCGTCGGCCGCCTCCTCGATGTGGGCGGCTCGGGGCGCGGCGGGGGCGGTCTGGCCAGGTTCCCCGACGGCGGCCGCCGGGGTTGCCGCGATGCCGAAGCTGATCAGCGCGGTCAGCGCGGTCAGGCCAAGCGCCCTGAGGTGGCGCCCGGGCGTGTTCGAGGTCAGCCGTGCGGTATCCCGTGACATGTGAGCTTTCCTCCGGAGGACCGACGGGGCAGGCTGGCGCCGGCGCGGCAGTGGTCCCAGGTGACCCAGCATCCCCACCGACGCTTGCCGCGTGCTGTCGACTCGGTCTCACGGTCAGCCGTCGATGACAGTGGACCGCAATCGCGCCACCGGGGCCCGAGCGACCCCTTCAGAGCGGGGCACCGGGCGCTCAGGTGTCGCGCAGTCGTCCCTCGATGCGCGCCCGCCGGGCCGACGAGATGAGCTCGAGGGCGAGGCGGTGCTCGAGCGGGAGGCAGAAGCGGTAGCGCCCCGGTGCGGTCGTGTCCTCCTCGAGGAGGCGAGCGAACAAGGCGCGCTCGAGGGCGTGCAGCACCCGCTCCTCGTCGCTGGCGGTGGCGGTGATCAGGTCGTCCACCGTGAAGGTCGGTCCCACGACTGCGGCCGTCAGCACCAGGCTGCTGATGTCGTCGGCATGCAGCTCCAGGCGCTCGCTGAACCCTTCCCGCAGGGATTGGGGCACGACCAGCCGGCCGTCGACCGGTGGTCGAGCGGCGGCGGTGCGGGCCAGCTCCACGACCGCGCGGGGGTTGCCGGCACCGACCGCGGCGATCTGCTCCGGGAGGCCGGGGGGGCCGTCAGGCCCGACCATCACCTCGGCCAGCTTCCGGGTCTGGTCGGCTTCCAGCCGCCCGAGGACGAGGTGTCGATGGACGGGCAACCGTTCGACGTTGCGCACCAGGGCAGCGGTGCCCGCCGGTCGTTCGTAGCCGCGTTGGACCAGCACCAAGGCCATGACCGTGTTCGACCGGGCGGGCGGCAGGGGCTGGTCGCCGAGCCTGGCAAACAGCGCCACGATCTCCTCGTCCGCCCAGTGGGCGTCGTCGAGCACGAGCAAGGTGTCCGGCTGACCCTTGGCCGTCACGACGTGGCGCGCCACCTCGAAGCCGTAGGACACGAGGGTGGGAGAGCCGGGCGCCATGTCAGGCGGGTCGAGCCCGAGCGCCTCCACGGCAGGCAGCAGGCCGGTGAGTCCCGCCCCAGCCGCACACGAGGCGGCCACGACCCTGCCACCGCTCTCGATCACTCGGTTGGCCACCTCCGCGGCCAGTCGCGTTTTGCCCACCCCGGCGTCGCCCTCGATGAAGACGACGCCACCGACGCCCTCGGCCTGCACGCGGTCCCAGTCACCCCACAGCCGTTCGAGCTCGGGCTCGCGCCCGACGAGCGGTGCCTCCCGCTGCTGGTGGACCCAGCGCGCCTGGGTGACCGCCAGGAGGTACGCGCCCTCGTCGTCAGGGCCCGGGGCGAGCCCCTCGCGATCCAGGGTCGGATCGTGGGCGAGGATGGCGCCCTCCAACCGGCGAAGCTCAGGGCCAGGTTCGATGCCCAGCTCGTCACCGAGGATGGTGCGCACCCGCTGGTACGCCCGGAGCGCCTCGGCCTGGCGGCCGGCGCGGTAGAGGGCCAGCATGAGCTGCGCCCAGCGCCGCTCTCGGTAGGGGTCGTCGACGAGCAGCGCTTCGAGACGGGTCACGACCGTCTCGTTGTCCCCCAGGGCCAGGGACGCATCACACGAGGCGTCGACGGCGGCATCGCGGACCTCGGCCAGGCGGGCGGCGGCTGCCCGACCGAGGGGCGATGTCGCAAGCTCGGGCAGGGGGTCGCCGCGCCACAGCAGCAAGGCTTCTTCCAGGCAGGTCCGCGCTTCGGCCGGCGAGCCTTCCTCCAGGAGGCGCCGACCATCCTGGGTCAGTGTGGTCAGCGCTGTGGCATCCACCTCGACGTGCTCGACCGCGAGGCGGTAGCCGTCCGCCACCGTCTCGACGAGGGCCCTCCCCTCGGCACCCAGCGCCCCCTCGAGGCGGTTGCGCAGGCGGGACACAGCCACCACCAGCTTCTGTGACGCATTCCCCTCCTCGCCCCAGATGTCTTCGGCCAACGCCGCCGCCGTGACCGCACGACCTTCGCGTGCGGCGAGTGCGGCCACCACGGTCCGCTCGGTGCGCGCGGGCAGGGGCACCGCCCCGTCGGGTCCCCGCAACTCGAGGGGTCCTAGGATCCCCAGGCTGAGCCGGGGCCGATCGGCCACGGCGGGGCAGTCTACGGGGAGCGTCAGGGGCCGACGAGAGCGCGCTGATGCGAGCTGGCCCGGCACGGCGACGACGGGCTCCTCAACCGCCGCAGTATGGGCGTTGGCATCGCGTGCGGCGTGGACCTGCGCTGCGACGTGCCGTGCTGGGCCATGGAGCGTCTCTCGGCTCGCTCATCCCAGCGGACGTCCTTGAGACGTCGCGTGCGGAACACTGGAGCGCGCCGTTGCCGGACCAACAGCGTTCTAACCCGAGTCTCCCGGTCGCGCCGGGACAGGACGGACCGTCGGGTCCGATGCGGTGTCACCAGACGGGCTGGCGAGAGCGCGCTCGAGGCCGGTGAAGAGGCCGAGGACGTCGGTGGCTTCGAAGACTCGGTAGCGCTGCTTGCCCACATTGCGCTGTCGGAGGATGCCGGCCTCAGCCAAGGCGTTGACCGCGTCGGTGGTGCGGGCCTTGGAGCGGCCGATCAGCGCGCTGGCGGAATCGACGCTGACGACTGGAGCGCCAGGAATGACCTGGAGGAGCCGGTCGATGCCGGAGTTCGCGCGCACTGTGCCGAGTTGGTGTCGCCACCCGGCCGTCATGTCGTCGATCTGGTCGGCATAGCGCTCGGCGTCGATGCAGGCTCGGTTGCTTGCGGTGGCGAACAGCCGGAGCCAGTCGGCGGTCGCGCGTGAACGCTCGGGGTCGTTGGGCTCGGCGAGGTGGCGGAAGCCGGTGAGTCCCCCGACGTAGGTGTCGGCCCAGGTCGCCAAGACGAGGCTGATGGGCGGGACGAAGGCCGGGGCCAAGCCGCGGCGTCGCAGCACCACGTGGATGAGCGCGCGTCCCGTCCGGCCGTTGCCGTCCGCGAACGGATGGATCGTCTCGAACTGGGCGTGGGCCAGCGCGGCCTGGACGAGGGGTGAATGGTCGTCGCCGTTGACATAGTCCAAGAGATCTGCGAGCAGGTCTTCGACCAACTCCGGAGGCGGGGGGACGAAGGCGGCGGAGCAGGGGTTGTAGGAGCTCCCGCCGATCCAGTTCTGAGTCGTTCGAATGATGCCGCCGAGCTCGGGGGTCGGGGACCGCTCCATCAGGGTGCGGTGGATCGACAGGAGGTCGTCCCGGTCGAACGCGGCGGATCGGCTTGCGAGTTCGATGGCTGACTCCATTGCCGCGATGTTGGCGAGCACCTCGACCGCGACTTGGTCCCCGGCGTCGTCACCGCGATTGAGGGCGACCTCGGCCTGGACCAACCGACCGGTGGCGGCGGCGAGGCCTTCGATCCTCGAAGATGCGACGGCCTCGGCCCGCAGGAGGAAGCGGGCCAGCCCCTCCAGGCTCACATGGGTGGTGCCGGCATCGTTGAGGCGGCGGATGGCGACCTCGGCGTCAGCGATGTCCGCGGCGACATCACCTGGGATGGCGAGGTCCCAACCGGCAAGCGGGTCGGCGAGGTAAGCGTCGTAGTCGCAGCCCCGCCGGTCGCGCCGGCTCATCCCTTCGAACCGGGCCTCCCAGTGCTTCCGCTGCAGTGAAGCCATCCCGCTCCTAAGTATCATTTACGTGATAAGTGTAACTTACGAGGGAAGGAACGAACAGTTCTCGACCTGGCCTCGTGGGTGCCGCTGATCAGCCCGACCGGCCAGGACCCCGCACGGGGTTGGTCCGGGTGATGGCGGCCAGAGCCGGGCTGTCCTGATTCGGCCAGTGGAGCGCTCGCACCGGTAGCGATCGGCTCTACGGCCACCCTGGAACTGCCTACTGGCCAGGGACAACGTGGTGGGCGAGGGGGGACTTGAACCCCCACGTCCTTTCGGACACAGGAACCTGAATCCTGCGCGTCTACCAAATTCCGCCACTCGCCCGAGTCGCGAAGGGCGAGCGTAGCGCCTGGCGCCGCCGGTTCCCGACGTGTTCTCGCGAGATGCGGGAACCAACGGCCTCCGGGCGGCGTCGGACCTCGCATGGGACGTGAGCGACAGCCGCAGGTGGACCCGTGAGCGGGCGACGGGATGGGTGGCGGCGGGCCGGCGCCGTGCTGGTGGCCGCCGGGGCGCTGGTGCTGGCGTCCGCGTGCAGCTCGTCGGGTGACGGGGACGCGGACAGCAGCAGCCCGCCGTCCACCGCGGCCGGCGCCCCGAACGCGGACGCGTTCACCGCCGAGGCGCCGTCCGGCGACGCCGCCACCGACGCCGGCGACTCCTCCGGCGGGGCGGGCGCCTCCTCGTCGGCGGACACGGCCGGCACGGCGACGGGCCCGGCCAGCGGTGTCGATCCGGACGTGGCGGCGGCCAGTGCCCAGCGCCAGGTGATCTCGACCGCGACGGTGGTGGTCACCGTCGACCACCTCGACGGGTCGGTGGAGCGGGCCCGGCGCATCACCGCCGGCGCCAACGGCCTGGTGTTCGACGAGCAGACCAGTCGCGAGGCCGACCCCGAGACGGTGCTGACGCTGAAGGTGCCGCCGGCGGCGTTCGACCGGGTGATCGACCAGTTGGCCGAGCTCGGCGAGCTGGAGTCGAAGCAGATCGCCACCGACGACGTCACCGCCCAGGTCGTCGACCTCGACAGCCGCATCGCGACCGCGGAGGCGTCGGTGGAGCGCCTGCGGGCCCTGATCATCCGGGCCGAGGACATCGACGACATCGCGCTGCTCGAGAGCCAGCTACTCGATCGGGAGACCACCCTCGAGTCGCTGCGCGGCGAGCGGCGCACCATCGGCGACCAGGTGGCCCTGGCCACCATCACCGTCACCCTGCAGCCCACCCCCGAGTCGCCCGACACGCCCGCCGCCGAGCCCGACGAGCTGCCCGGGTTCCTCGACGCCCTCCAGGGCGGGTGGGACGCGCTGTTGACGGCCGGGTCGGTCGTGCTGCTGGCGGTGTTCGCCCTGCTGCCCTGGGTGCCGCTGCTGATCGGCGTGGCCCTCGTCGTTCGGTTCGCCCGCCGCCGGGTGCGGCGCCGTCGGGCCGCCGCCGGGCCCGCCAGCCCGCCGCCGGGGCCGATCGCGCCGCCGCCCTTCCCGTCGCCGCCGGCGAGCCCTCCACCGGGCCCGCCGCCCCACCAGGCCCCGCCCCCTCCGGCGCCGTCCGACCCGTCCTCGTCGCCGGCCCCGCCGTCGTCCGGGCCGTCGTCCTCGTCCCCGCCGTCGTCGCCGGCTTCCGGACAGTCGCCCCCGGTGCCCGCCGGCGCGACGGCAGCGCCTGGCGGCCCGTCGCCGGTGGAAGGCCAGTCGCTATCGTGACGCCCGTGGTGATCAAGGCCTTCGAGAATCGCCTCGAGCGCATGGTGGAGGGCACGTTCGCCCGGGCGTTCAAGAGCGGGCTCCGCCCGGTCGAGCTCGGCCGGCGCCTCACCCGTGAGATGGACGCCGACCGCTCGGTCGACGTGAACGGCCGCACGATCGTGCCCAACCAGTTCACGGTGTGGCTGAGCCCGGCCGACATCGACCGCTTCGCCAGCATGGCCGACCGTCTGATGTCCGAGCTGTGCGAGGCGGCCCGCGAGCACGCCCGGGACGAGGGCTACAGCTTCGTCGGCCCGGTGCGGGTCACCTTCGAGAGCTCCGACCGCCTGCGCACGGGCACGTTCTCGATCGCCGCCCAACTGGCCGAGGGCGAGGGGGGCATCGGTGCCGGCTCGTTGATCCTGCCCACCCGTCAGCGGGTGCCGCTGGGGGAGCGCCCGATCACGATCGGTCGGCTGCCCGAGTGCAACATCACCCTCAACGACCCCAACGTCAGCCGCCACCACGCCGAGGTGCGCCCGCAGGGCAACGGCTTCGTGATCATCGACCAGGGCTCGACCAACGGCATCAAGGTGAACGGGGTCCGGGTGGGCCAACAGGTGCTGGTGGACGGTGATCAGATCACCATCGGCAACACCCGCATGGAGTTCGAGGCGTCCTGACCGGCGCGCACCGGGCTGGCCGTCGCACCGCCGGGGTAGGGACCCCACGCCGGCCCGGCACCGCCCCCGCGCCCGGCGTCCGTCCCGCATCCACCGCCACCAGTAGGCTCGTGCCCCAGTGTCGGAGCAACTCCTCACCATCCTCAAGCTGTGCCTCCTGGTGCTCCTTTACCTGTTCTTCCTCCGCGTGCTGCGGGCGGTGTGGGCCGAGCTGCGGGCACCGGTGCCCACGGCGGCGCCGGCCGCCGCGCCCGTGTCCAACCGCGCCTCGCGCCGGGCGGCGCGGGCTGCGGGCGCCCCTCCCCGCCCGGCGCGGCGGGGCGGTACACCCAAGGCGTTGCGGGTGATCGAGCCCGCGGCCCAGAAGGGCCGCACCTTCCCCCTCGGCGACGAGATCACCGTGGGCCGCGCCGCCGGGTGCTCGGTCACGCTCGACGACACCTACGTCAGCCAGATCCACACGCGCGTCTTCACCCGCGACGGCAACATCTTCGTGGAGGACCTGGGATCGACCAACGGCACCTACCTCAACCGGGCCAAGGTGCAGGGGCCGATGGTGATGCAGCGGGGCGACCGCCTGCAGGTGGGCAGCACCGTGATGGAGCTGGCGTGAGCGGGGCGGGGGCCCGACGACGGGCGGCCCGCCGCCTCCGTGGCCGAACGGCGAGGGCGCGTCAGTCGCTGAGAGCGGGAAGCATGAGCGGAGAATCGGCCGATAGCGACCTGGTCGCGGCAAGGATGGGTGGATGACCACGTTCCGGGCAGGTGCCGCCACCGACAAGGGCCGGGTACGCGCCAACAACCAGGACAGCCAACTGGTCGTCGAGGGCCGGCTCTTCGCGGTGGCCGACGGCATGGGCGGGCACCGGGGAGGCGAGGTCGCGTCGGCGACCGCCCTCGAGTCGCTCTCGGCCAGCCTCGGTGAAGCCACGACCGGGGCGCTGCTGGCCGGCGTCACCGGCGCCAACACCGCGGTGTTCACCCGCGCCAGCCACGACCCCGAGCTCCGCGGCATGGGCACCACGCTCACCGTCCTCGCGCTGGTGGTGGGGCCCGACGGCACCGAGCGGCTGGCGGTGGCCAACGTGGGCGACTCGCGCGCCTACCGGCTGCGGGGCGACGAGTTGCAGCAGATGACCGAGGACCACAGCCTGGTCGAGAGCCTGGTCCGCCAGGGCCGGCTCTCCGCAGAGGAGGCGGTCACCCACCCGCAGCGCAACATCCTCACCCGGGCCCTCGGCATCGAGCCCCAGGTCGAGGTGGACCTGTGGGAGATGTCGGCGGTGCCGAACGACCGCTTCCTGCTCTGCAGCGACGGCCTGTTCAACGAGGTCGAGCCGGCGGTCATCGCCGCCACGCTGCGCAAGCTGGCCGACCCCACCGACGCCGCGCAGGAGCTGGTGCGCCTGGCCAACGAGGGGGGTGGCCGAGACAACATCACCTGTGTCGTGGTCGACATCGTGGAAGGGACGGGCTCGCCCGACGATGCGGTGGCCCGGCTCGGCAACGCGTCCGAGCCCGACCTCGCGGGCTACGGCCCCTCCACCGCCCCCACACCGGTCGCCTCGGTGTTCGACGAGGCCCCGCCGCCGCCCCCACCACTGCCCCCGGCACCCGAGGCGCCGGGCCCGTCCGCCGCCGGCCCCGACCCACCGCTCATCGGGGCCATCCCCGATCATCTGCCCGACGACGCCCACTCCCCGGCGGCCCCCGCGCCGCGCCGACCCCGTCGCTTCACCTGGCGGGTCGTGGTGTTCGTGTTCGCGCTCATCGCCCTGGCCGGGGCCGTCGCCGGCGCGCTCGTCTGGTACGGGCGCCACACCTACTACGTGGCCTTCGACGAGGCCGGCCACGTCACCATCTACAAGGGCCAGCCCGGCGGCTTCTTGTTCTTCGATCCCACGATCGAGCGGATCACCGACATCACCGTGGGCGACCTGAGGGAGACCGCCGCCGAGCGGGTGCAGGCCCGGCCCGACCAGGCGTCCCGGGACGAGGCCGAGGAGTTCGTGGCCAACCTGTGCGACTCGCTGAGCATCCAGGGCGTCCAACACCACACCGAGTGCACCGGCGCCACCGACCCCTCCACCAGCACCACGGCCGCCACGTCGGGGGACACGGGGGGAACACCATCGGGAGGCAGCGGCGCCTCGACCGACCCGTCCGGCAGCCACACGGATGACGCCGGATCGGCCGGCCACACCACCGCCACGCCCACCACCTCGAAATGATCGGCGCCAACCGGCGCAGCACCGAGCTCGGCCTCATCGTGTTGGCCGTGCTGGTGGTGGGCGCGGCCTACACGCTGGCCAGCCTGGGCACCGAGGCCTCCATCCCGGCCAACGTGGTGCCCTTCCTGGGCATCATCCTGGGCCTGCTGGTGGTGGCCCACCTGGCGGTGCGCCGCCTGGCCCCACTGGCCGACGGCATCCTGCTGCCGCTGGCCGGCCTGTTGAACGGGCTGGGCTACGTCTGGATCGCCCGGCTCAACAAGGACCTCGCCGCGCTGCAGGCCACCTGGACCGCCCTCGGGATCTTCGGTTTCGTGATGACGCTGCTGTTGATCCGGCGCATGCGCGACCTCGACAACCCCTACTCGCTCATGCTGGTGGGCGTGGGCCTCCTGCTGCTCCCGCTGGTGCCCGGGGTGGGGCAGACGATCAACGGGGCCAAGATCTGGGTGGCGCTCGGCCCCATCAGCTTCCAGCCCGGCGAGTTCGCCAAGATCGCCCTGGCCATCTCGTTCGCCGCCTACCTGGTGCGCAAGCGCGAGGTGCTGTCGATGGCCACGTTCAAGGTCGGGCCCTTCTCCCTGCCCGAGCCGCGCGACCTGGGGCCAGTGCTGCTGGCGTGGGGCTTCTCGCTGCTGGTCATGTTCTTCGAGAAGGACCTGGGCTCGTCGCTGCTGTTCTTCGCCCTGTTCATCACCATGGTGTGGATCGCCACCCAGCGCCCCGCCTACCTGGTGCTCGGCACGTTCCTGTTCATGGTGGGGGCGTTCTTCGCGTGGAAGACCTTCGACCACGTGCAGACCCGCGTCACGGTGTGGCTCGACCCATGGCAGGACCCGGGCGGCAAGGGCTTCCAGGTGATCCAGGGGTGGTTCTCCCTGGCCGCCGGCGGCGTCACCGGCAAGGGCCCCGGCCTCGGTCAGCCCGGCCTCATCCCCGCTGCCGACACCGACTTCATCTTCGCGGCCATCGGTGAGGAGCTGGGCCTCCTGGGCGGATCACTGGTCCTGGTCGCCTTCTTGTTGATGGTGGGTGCCGGCCTGCGCATCGCCCTCACCGCCGACCGCGAGTTCGACAAGCTGTTGGCCGCCGGCCTCACCACCCTGCTCGGCATCCAGGCGTTCATCATCGTCGGCGGCGTCACCCGGCTCCTGCCCCTCACCGGCGTCACCCTGCCCTTCATCAGCTACGGCGGCTCGTCGCTGGTGGCCAACTACGTGCTGCTGGCCCTGCTGCTGCGCATCTCCGACGACTCCACCCGTCGGGCCAACGAGGGCCGGCTGTCGAAGGACAGCGTGGCGTGAACAAGCGCATCCGCCGCCTCGGCATCTTCCTGCTGGCCTGCTACGTCGCGCTGTTCGGCATGCTGAACTACATCCAGGTCTTCGAGGCCGAGTCGCTGAACGACAACGCGCTGAACGGCCGCTCCACCTTCGAGAACCTGCGCCGCGAACGGGGCACCATCGACACCGCCGACGGCGTGGTGGTGGCCCGGTCGGTGCCGGTCGACGACCGCTTCGAGCTCCAGCGCGAGTACCCCGAGGGCGACCTGTTCGGCCACATCACGGGGTTCTTCCCGGTCAACGGGCGGGCCACCGGCGCCGAGCTCCAGTACGACGACCAGTTGGCCGGCCAGACCTTCGAGCAGGAGCTGCGCTCGTTCGCCGACCTGTTCATCGAGCGCCAGCGCACCGGCAACGTCACCCTCACCCTCCGGCGCGACGTGCAGGCGGTGGCCCGCGAGCAGCTGGGGACGCGCCGGGGCTCGGTGGTGGTGGTCGACGTCGACACCGGCGCCCTGGTGGCGCTGTGGAGCTACCCGTCCTACGACCCCAACCCGCTCAGCAGCCACGACGCGTCCGCGGCCCGGGACTCGTTCAATCTGCTCGACCCCACCAGCGGCACGTCGCCGCTGCGGGCCTCGTCCTACCAGAACACCTTCCCGCCGGGCTCCACCTTCAAGGTGGTCACCGGGTCGAACGGCGTGCAGAGCGGGCTGGTCACCCCGGAGTCGCCCACGTACCCGGCGGTGTCCACCTACACGCCGCCGCAGACCACGCGGCCCCTGTCCAACTTCGCCGGCGAGGTGTGCGGCGGCACGCTGTTCACGATCCTCGCCCAGTCGTGCAACACGTCGTTCGCGGAGATGGGCACCGAGACCCTGGGCCCCGAGATCATGGTGAACGGGTCGGCGGCCTTCGGCTTCAACCAGGCGCCTCCCCTCGACCTGCCCGGCGCGGTCGAGTCGCGCTTCCCCGTGGACTTCGAGGGCAACCTGCCGGCACTGGCCCAGGCGTCGATCGGCCAGGGCGACACGTCGGCTACGCCGCTGCAGATGGCCCTGGTGGCCGCGGGCGTGGCCAACGACGGCACGATCATGGCGCCGCACGTGATGAAGGAGATCCGCGACGGTGAGGGCGCGGTGATCGACGACGAGCCGGTCGACGTCTGGAAGCAGCCGCTCAGCCCTGAGAGCGCGGCCACCATGCGCCAGGCCATGTTGGGCGTGGTCGCCAACGGCACGCTCACCGGCGTGGCCGAGATCCCGGGCTTCGAGGTGGGTGGCAAGACCGGCACCGCCCAGACCGGCCGCGACACCAACGACACGTGGGTCATCGAGTTCGTGGGCCCCCCGGGCCAGAAGCCCGAGCTGGCGATAGCGGTCGTCGTCGAGGACCAGGGCGCCGACGAGACCGGCGGCGGCGTCGCCGGCCCCATCGCCCGCACGGTCCTCGAGGCCGCCCTCCAGCCCCCGGCCGGCGGCTGACCGGCCGGCGAGCAGGCTGGCGGGGTCGGCTCGTCTCAGCTGCCGGTGCAGCCAGGGCAGATCGCATCGACTCGGGACTACTCTGGCGTCCGTCGGGAGCAGGACGCGGAGCCCTCTTCCGGGATCGGCGAGCGCGGGGCCACCGACCGGCCCTTGCGGAGATCGGAGGGGAGAGCGTTGCGGCGCAGGCTGGGATGGATCTCGATCGGCATCTTGGTGCTCGTCGGTGCGGCGGCGTGCGGGGCAGACGACGGCGGCACCGACGCCACGACGACGACCGCGGCGCCGGAGACGACCACCACCACCGCAGCGGTCACCACGACATCCACCGAGGCGACGACGACGACCGCTGAGCCCGGCACCGATGCGGCGGCGTTCTTCGACGATCTGCCGGACCGTTGGGTGGCGTCTTCTGTGGAGCTGGACCAGCCGGGGACGAGCTTCGAGTACGGGGTGGAGGTCGACTTCCAGGCCGACCCGCAGGTGGGGGACACGATGGCCGAAGTGGTGTATCCCGAGCTCGGCTGCAGCGGCACGTGGACCCTCTCGAGTGCGAACGGCGCGGTGGTGACGGCGGAGGAGACCATCACCGATGACCCTCGAGCCACCTGCATCCCGGTCACGACCGTCACCTTGGAGCGGGAGTCGGACACCTCGATGCACTACTTGTCCGAGTGTGGCGGCGCCAGCGCCAACTGCACGGCGACGGCCACGCTGCACCCGGCCTGACGACCACGCCTGATCGCTTCCACGCACACGACCGCTCACGCGGCGCCGGACGGGCGGTGAGGCTGACTCGCGGCCCGAGGTCCTAGGGTGTCGCCGACCGGCGCCCGGCGGGTCGAGACGTCAGAGCGGAGGGTGGGGTGATGGCGGAGGCGCCGGAGGTCGAGGGCTTCTCCGACCTGGTGCTGATCGCCAAGGGCGGCTTCGGAACCGTCTACCGGGCCCGTCAGTGTCCGCCACGGTCGGGTCGTCGCGCTCAAGGTCCTCGACGTGAGCGACCTCGACGAGAGCGGCCGCCGCCGCTTCGACCGCGAGTGCGTGGCCATGGGCAGCCTCTCGTGGCATCCCAACGTCGTCGCCCTGTTCGACTCGGGGATCGCCGCCGACGGGCACCCGTGGCTGGCCATGGAGTACCTCGAGGCCGGGTCGCTGGGTGACCGGCTGCGCAAGGACGGGCCACTGCCCTGGCCCGCCGCGGTGGTTGCGGGGGTGCAGGTCGCCGGCGCACTCGGCGCCGCCCACGCCGCAGGGGTCCTCCACCGCGATCTGAAGCCCGAGAACCTGTTGATCGGGCCGTTCGGCGAGGTGGAGCTCGGCGACTTCGGCATCGCCGCCGTCGAGGGGGCGTCGAGGACCACCACCGGCCACGCGTCGTTCACGGCCTCGCACGTCGCCCCCGAGATCCTGCGCCGTCAACGCCCCGACGAGCGCGCCGACCTGTACAGCCTCGCATCGACGCTCCACACGCTCGTGGCGGGGTCGCCACCGTTCGCCGGGCAGGCCGGCGAACCGATCGAGGCGGTGCTCGCCAGCGTCCTCACCGATCCGCCGCCACGCCTGCAGGGGGTGCCCGCGAGCCTCGCCGACCTGCTTCAACAGACCCTGTCCAAGGACCCCAGGGACCGGCCCGCGAGCGCCGAGGTGTTCGGGCGGATCCTCCAGCGGGTGCAGGCGGAGGGCGGCAAGGGCGTCACCGAGCTCCGGCTGGCGCCCACGGGCAACGTGACTCCGGCGGTCGATCCCCCGACGGCCGTCCCGGCCCCGACCGGCGGCGATCTCCGCCCCACCGTTCACCGATCGCCACCATCACCGCCGCGTGGTGACCCGCTCCCTACCGTCGTCGCCGCTCCGTCGCCGCCGGAGGAAGCAGCTGCCCGCCGTCCTCGCGCGGAACGTCCAGACTCGCCACCCCGAGCGTCACTACCGCCGCGTTCGCGTCAGCAGGCACGGCGGCGGCGCACGATCGTGGGCGCGATGCTCGGCGTGGCAACACTCGCCGCCGTGCTCCTGGTCGCCACGAGGGGCGGCGACGACGGTGGGACCCCGTCCTCGGACACGACGGTGCCTGCCGTCTCTGCCGCCAACGGAGCGACAGCCACGACGGCCACGGACACCGACACCTCCTCCGGTGGGACCACGGCGGCGACGACGGTCGATCCTGCCGAGCTCCGGGTCCTCGTCGAGAACGCGTCGGGCGTGAGCGGTGCGGCAACGGCGATGACCACCACCCTGCAAGCGGATGGGTACAGCGGGGCCCTTGAGCCGTCGGGCAACGCCCAACTGACTGACGTCACTGTCATCTACTACGTGGCCGATGGCGATGTCAGCTACCAGGGCGACGCCGAGGCCGTGGCGATCGCAATCGGGGCCCAACCCACCCAGGTCGAGCCGATGCCTGCCGACGCTGCCGACGAGCTCGGCGTGGACACCCAGGACGCCGACGTGGTCGTGATGCTCGGCGCAGACTTGGCGCCGGGGTTCACTGGCGGGGTCAGCGGGTACATCGTGATTCCCGATGTGAGGGGCCAATCAGAGGACGACGCCCAGAGATTGCTCGACGGCCTCGGGTTCGTCGTATCCATCGAGCGTGTCTCGGGGGCGTCCGCGGACCTGTCGGGCACGGTGACCGCCCAGTCGCCGGCGGCCGATACCGCGCTCGCCAGCGGCTCCATCGTCACCATCACCGTCGCCGAGTAGGGCGGCGCAGGACGCGGCCCCACGAGATACGTTCGGCGCGCCCCCGCAACCGTCGTCGTCTCGGCAGCGGACGGTGGCGCCACCGCTGACTTCGGACTGACCTGGGCGCGTCGGTAACCTACGGGCCGTGTCGGACACCGGTGGCGGGAACAGCGCGCTTCCCGTCTACAACGGGCGCTACCAGCTGCACCGCCAGCTGGGGCGGGGCGGCATGGCCGTGGTGTACCTGGCCCACGACCAGCTGCTCGACCGGCCGGTCGCGGTCAAGGTGCTCAACGCCGATTTCGCCGGCGACCCGTCGTTCGTCGAGCGCTTCCGGCGTGAGGCCCAGGCCGCGGCGAACCTGAACCACCCCAACATCGTCTCGGTGTTCGACTGGGGTGAGGAGGACGGCACCTACTACATCGTCATGGAGTACATCGAGGGCCGGCCCCTCGACGAGATCCTGGCCGCGGAGGGCCCCCTCCACCCCGACCGTGCCGCCGACGTGGCCATCGACATCGCCGCCGGCCTGGCGCTGGCCCACCGCAGCGGCGTGGTGCACCGCGACATCAAGCCCGGGAACGTGATGATCGCCCAGCCCAGCGGCCAGGTGAAGGTGACCGACTTCGGCATCGCCAAGGTGATCGGCGGCGACAGCGAGCTCACCCAGGCGGGCACGGTCATGGGCACCGCCACCTACTTCTCGCCCGAGCAGGCCCAGGGCAAGCGCCTCGATCCCCGCAGCGACCTCTACTCGCTCGGTGTGGTGCTCTACGAGATGACGGTGGGCCGGCCGCCCTTCACCGGCGACACCCCCGTGGCCATCGCCTACCAGCACGTGCAGGAGTCGCCGCCGCCCCCTCGCTCGATGAACCCGGCGATCCCGCTGGCCCTCGAGGCCATCACCCTCAAGTTGTTGGCCAAGGACCCGGTGCTGCGCTACCCGTCGGCCGAGGACCTGCGGGCCGACCTGCGCCGCTTCCGCGAGGGCGCCGTGCTGCCCCAGCCCGCCACGGCGCCCGTCGTCGCGCCCGCACCGGTGCCGAGCTACGCCGACTCCGCCCGCTTCCCGGCCGACGAGGTGCCCGACCCGCCGCGCCGCACCGGCATCTTCTTGTTCTTCCTCATCGTGTTGCTGGTGGCGCTCGGCTTCGGCCTGTGGTTCTTCGCCAAGCAGCTGGGAGTGTTCGACCCCGACACCGTCACCCAGGTGACGGTGCCCGAGGTGCTGAACAGCCCGAAGGCCGACGCCGAGGCCGAGTTGCAGCGCCGGGGCCTCGGGTTCGACGAGAAGGACGCGGAGTCGTGCGACACCACGCCCGGCGTGGTCACCGCCCAGGACCCCCCGGCCGAGACCAAGGTGGACGAGGGCACGATCGTGCACCTCACGATATGCCCCGGCACCGAGCAGGTGACCGTGCCCAACGTGGTCGGCCAGGCCGAGGCCGACGCCCAGCGCCTGTTGCAGGACCTCGGGTTCGTCGTGTCGATCCTCCGCCAGCCCGGCACCGAGGAGGACGCCGGCAAGGTGCTGAGCCAGGACCCGGCGGCCGACACCCAGGTCGACGCCGGGAGGATCGTCACCATCGTGGTGTCGGAAGGCTCGACCACCACCACGGCACCCGACCCCGCGACGGTCACGGTGGCCCCGTCGCCCGCCACCACCGCGGCCGACCCCGTCACGGTCACCCTCCCGCCCTGACCCGCCCGGGTCGAGGCGGCGGCCGTGACCCCGTCGAGCCGACCGTCAGGCGGCGAAGGCGGGGATGCGGCCGAGGAAGTTGGCGATGAGGTCGTGGCCGGAGTGGGTGAGGATCGACTCGGGGTGGAACTGCACGCCTTCGACGTCGAGCTCGCGGTGGCGCAGGCCCATCACCACGCCGTCGCTGGTCTCGGCGGTGATCTCCAACACGTCGGGCACCGACGCCCGGTCGACCACCAGGGAGTGGTAGCGGGTGGCCTCGAGGGGGCTGGGCAGGCCCGCGAACACGCCGGTGCCGTGGTGGAAGATGGCCGAGGTCTTGCCGTGCATGATCTCGGGGGCGCGCACCACGTCGCCGCCGTAGATCTGGCCGATGCACTGGTGGCCGAGGCACACGCCGAGCACCGGCCGGCGCCCCGCGAAGCGCTCGATGATCTCGTTGCTGAGCCCGGCGTCCTCGGGGCGCCCGGGCCCGGGGCTGATCAGCACCGCATCGGGGGCGAGGGCCTCGGCGTCGTCGATGGTGAGCGCGTCGTGGCGGTGCACCAGCGGCTCGGCCCCCGCCTCGCCCAGGTACTGGACCAGGTTGTAGACGAACGAGTCGTAGTTGTCGATCACCAGCACGCGGGCACCCACGGCCGCAGAGTACCGGCGCCGCACCACGGCGCGACCCGAATTCCCGCCCGTCCGGGTCAGCAGTTGCGCGGGCCCACTCGATCGCCGTCCCGACGAACCGGTCCGGCTGCACGCGCACCTGCTCGGGCGCGCTCGGCCGTCACCCGACCTGCCGGGTAGCATCCCGCCATGGCCAAACCAGCCAAGCGCAAGGTGCCCAGCGGCGGGCGGGTCACCCCCAAGGGTGGGCCCTCGGCGTCGAGCTCGTCCTCGACCACCTCCTCGTCGGCCCGGTCGGCGGCCGCCAAGTCCAAGTCCACCTCGGCCAAGTCCGCCTCGGCCAAGTCCGCCGCCGCGAAGTCGCAGTCGTCGCGCACCACCCCGCCGGCCACCAGCCGCTACACGCCACCCATCCCGAGCGAGTACAAGGTGAGCCCCCGCTGGGTTCCCGTGCTGATGTTCACGTTCCTCGGCGCCGGCATGCTGATGATCTTCCTCAACTACCTCGGCGTGGTGCCCGGCGGCACCAGCAACTGGTACCTGCTCGGAGGCCTCGGTCTCATCCTCGCCGGCATCATCACCGCCACCCAGTACCACTGAACGGGGTGCGGCCACCACCCGTAGCGAGATCACGGGCGGATGGCCAGGAAGTTACAGGCGTGTGACTCTCCCCAGCGTTGTCCACAGGCTGTGTACATCCCCAACGCCCTGTGGATTCTGTGGATAACCGGCGGGGACCGGCACGCGACCGGGCGCTGGTCGATCCGATCACAACTCGACGCCGAGGGCGGCCTCGTTGCTGACCGCCACCGATGCGTGCTCCTGCACGAGCCGCCACCCACCGTCCTCGCGGTGGAACACGGCGGTGATCCGGAAGGGCACCCGACCGCCGTCGGGCAGGACGAAGTGCCCGCGGTCGGCGACCCAACCGACGGTTCCCTCCTCGAAGGCGACGGGCCGGCCGTGCTCGACGGTCAACCCGGCGCCGGCCTGGCTCTCGAGCATCGTGCGGACCTCGCCGACCTCCTCGAACCACTCGTCGGGGTCGGTGCCGATGAAGACGAGGCCGTCGCGGCCGGTCGTCATCGACGCCATCGCGTCGCCGTCGCCTCCTGAGAAGGCGGCGTAGAGGCGATCGAGCTGGTCCTCGAGCACGGGGGAACGTTCCATGGCGCTGCTCCTTCGTCGTTCGTCGGTGGGACGAGATCGACGGTACGGATCGTCGTGGGCGCGCGTGGGACAACGCTGCGTCAGAATTGGGCCGATGTCGGGAACACCCGGAACTGGCGGGGGTCCAGCCCCGGCGGCCGTGGATGCGTCCGCGTCGGTGCTGCTGGCGCTGCGTCGGGCCGTCGGCCTGAGCCAGGAGCGGTGGGCGGCCTGGCTCGAGGTGAGCCGGAAGACGGTGCAGCGGTGGGAGAGCGGTGATGCGGTTCCCGGCGCCCACGCCGAGGCCCTGCTCCTCGACGTGTGCCAGGAGCGCCGGCTGTTCGGTCCCCGGGCCCCGTCCGCGGTCCGCCGTCTCGCCGGCGACCCGCTCGCGCTCAGCGCGTTGCTGGCCGAGGCCCGGCTCGCCCGGCGGGCACCGATGGCCGGGTCGAACGGAGGGTCCCCCCGGCGGTGGGAGCCCGGCCCGGGGGCCGAGCGAGGGGCGCCGGCCGCCGCCGATGCGCCCCGCGGGTTCGACGACGATCTCGTGGGGCGTGCGTCCGACTGCGCGGCGCTGCTCGACCTGCTGGGTCGCGAACGCCTCGTGACCATCGCCGGGCCCGGGGGTGTGGGCAAGACCCGCCTGGCCGAGTGGGCCGTCCGGGCCGCGGCCGGCATCGCCCCGCCGGGGGCACCGCCTCGGTTCGACGAGGCCGAGTTCGTGGCGTTGGCTCCCGTGCGCGACCCCGGCCTGGTGGTTGCTGCACTCGCCGGTTGCCTGGGGGCGCCTCAGGGCGGTGGCCGGGCCCTCCGGGACGGCGTGATGACCGTCATCGGTGACCGCCGTCTCCTGTTGGTGCTGGACAACCTCGAGCATCTCCTGGCCGTGTCGGGCGTGGTGGTCGACCTGCTGGCGAGTTGCCCCCGACTCGTGGTGCTGGCCACCAGCCGCACCCCGCTCGGCGTCACCGGCGAATCGGTCCACCCGCTCGAGCCGCTGCCGGTCCTCGCTGCCGGCGACGAGGCCAGCGTCGAGCGGGTGACCGCTCTGGCGTCGGTCGAGCTCTTCACCCGACGGGCGAGGGCGGTTCGGCCCGAGTTCTCGGTCACCGACGCGGTGGCCGCCGATGTCGCCGCCATCTGTGCCCGCCTCGACGGTCTGCCGCTGGCGATCGAGCTCGTGGCCGCACGCCTGGCGGTGCTGTCGCCCGCGGCCCTGCGTCGACGCCTCGACCGCCCGCTGCGAGTGGCCGGCGGCGGCGGCGCCGACCGCCCCGACCGGCACCGCACGCTGCGGGCCACGATCGGGTGGAGCTACGACCTGTTGTCGCCCTCGGAGCAGCGGCTGCTGCGCCGGATCTCCGTGTTCGCCGGTGGCTGCACGCTGTCCGCGTTGGAGTTCCTGGTGGCGGCGGCCGACGGGAGCCCAGGCCGCGTGGACGTGGGCGCCGCCCCGACCGAGGCGGACAGCGGTCGGGAACGAGACCGGGGCGGCGACCAGGACGAGGACCGCGAGGGTGCCCTGCTCGACGACCTGATCGCGCTCCGGGCCCAACACCTGCTGACGGTGGTCGACGCCCACGCGGACGACCCGCGTTACGCCCTCCTCGAGGTGGTCCGCGACTTCGCCCGCAGCCGGCTCGATGCCGACGTCGAGGCCGCAACCGTTTCTCGGGGGCACCGCGAGTGGTGCCTGGCGTCGACCCGCGGGTCGACGGCGCAGTTGCGCGACCAGCGCCACGGTGCGGCCCTCGCGAGGCTGCGGGCCGAGGTCGACAACATCCGCGCCGCGCTGGGCTCGGCCTTGGTGGACGACCCGCCGATGGCGCCGCTGCTGGCGGTCGCGGCCAGCCCGTTCTGGGATGCGGTCGCTGCGTTCGCCGAGGGGCGTGAATGGCTCGAGCGCGTCCTCGCGCTCGACACCACGACCGGGCGCGACGCCGCAACCGGGCGCGACGCCGCAACCGGGCGCGATGCCGCAACCGGGCGCGACGGCCCGCGGCGCACGGAGCGGGAGGCCCGGGCGATGGCGGTCGTCCGGGTGTGGGCGGCCTACTTCGCCGGTCTGCAGGGCGACCTCGACCGCGAGGAGCGCTTGGCCGCCGAGGCGTTGCACACGTTCGAGGCGCTGGGCAGCCGCGGAGGCGCCGGCTACGCGCAGCTGCAGTTGGGCCATGCGCTCGCGGAGCGCGGGAACCTGGACGGTGGCCGGGCCGCGTTGGAGCAGAGCCTCGCGCTGTTGCGAGCGGTCGACGACCGTTGGGGGATGGTGCGACCGCTCAACAACCTCGGCGAGTTGGCCCGGGCGAGCGGCGATCTCGACCGGGCCGCGACGCTCCACGTCGAGGCGCTCGAGCTCTGCCGTTCGATCGGTGACGACGGCAGCCTGCCGACCGTCCTGTGCGGGCTCGGCCACGTCGAGCTGCGCCTGGGTCGCGTCGAGGACGCGCGGGCGCACGCCGCGCAGGGCCGGGTGCTCGCGGAACGGTCGGGCAATCGGCTGCAGCTCGCCGTCAACCTCGACCTGGCGGCCCTGGTGAGCGAGGCCCAGGCGGACCACGACACCGCAGCCCGGCTCTGGGGGTTGGCCGACTCGTGCCACGAGCAGACGGGTGTGGCGGTCGAGGCGCGTGACCGGGCCGACCGTGAGACGGCCATCGGCCGTTGCCGAGGCCATCTCGGCGAGACCCGCTTCACCCAGCGGTGGACGGAGGGCAGGGAGGCGCTCGCTCGCTCGGTGTGAGCACGACCCCCCGGAGTCGAGCGCCCAGGGCCCCGCCCCACCGGGGCCGGGGGCGGCCACTCGAGTCGGCCGGCCCCCGCCATCCACCGGTGGCGCCCGGCCTTCCCCGATCACCGTCGCGCGGGGACGCGCCGCAGTAGCGTACGGGCGAGCGGAAAGAGGAGCCATGCCCGACCCAGCGCGCCCGGACGATCCTGATGTCGGCGGTGAGCCCGATGGACGGCGGCCGTCGGGCGACGACGCCCGCCCCGAGCTGGTCGCGGTGGGTGACGATCACGAGCCCTCGCCGCTGAACACCCGTCGAGAGCGCAAGGAGCGCCTCGAGGCGCTCACCCGCGCGGCGCGGGAGCAGGCCCGGGAGGCCAGCCGCTCGCTGGCCGTGCTGAGCGCCAAGGTCGCCAGCTCGCGCCGGGGGATGGCCCGCCAGACCGCCGACCTCGACCGCCTGCGCACCGAGATCAACCTGTTCGCCCGCGAGCTCGAGGTGTTGACCGCCCGGAAGGGTGCGGCGGGTTCGGGCTGGGCAGTCGCCACCGACGGGCTGCTGGCGGACAGCGCCCAGGCCTTGGCCGCCGGCGAGACCACCGAGAGCTGGCACCTGTTGCTGGCCGCCAAGCGTCAGGCGTACGACGGCCGCACCCGCGACGAGCTGGCGGCCGAGGTGCGGTCGGTGATCGCCGACGCCCGCGCTGTGCTTTCGGCCGCCGAGGCCCGCCACATCGCCGAAGACCTCGAGTCGATCAAGCCCAAGGACCGGCTCGACGCCGTGCGGGTCCGGCTGGCGGCGGCGCGCCGCCAGATCGACGAGACCCTGGTGGCGCGCCAGGAGCGCTACCGGGTGGCGGCCAAGGGCCTGGTGAACACCGGGGTGCTGTTGGGGCTGATCCTGCTGGGTGGTGCGGTGGCGGCGTGGCTGTCCACCTCGCTGGCCGAGGAGGGTGAGGCCCTCCGGAACCTGGACAACTACGTCACCGTCGCCGCGCTCGGCGGCATGGGCGTGGCGCTGAGCCTGCTGTTGCCCTGGCACCGCAACCCCACCCGTCCGGCGGTGCTGGACTTCGTCAACCCGCTGGACATCACGTTCCTGCGGGTGGTGCTGGGCGTGGGCGTGGCCATGGCCGTGGTGACCGTGCTGCAGTCCGACCTGCAGGCCGGGCTCGACCTGGGGGGCGTGAAGGCCTACCCGTGGGCCATCGCCGCCGGCTTCAGCGAGCGCCTGCTCGACAAGCGCCTCCTGGCCATCGACGACGAGGCCCGGCAGGGCTGACGCCGAGCCGTACGCGCCGCGCCGCACTCGGGCCGGCGCCGCCGGGCCGACGCCGGTCGACGCGGTCGGACCGACAACCGGGTGCTCGAGCGGCGATCGGCGCGCGTTGTCGCCACGCCGATATGACGCCGAGGTGACGCCGAGGTCGTCGTGAGGCCGCGCGCGGGCGCCGGTCGGGCGACCTATCCCACCCCATCGGCGGGATGGAGCGCCTTGCCGAGGCAGGTGCTGGT
This sequence comes from uncultured Microthrixaceae bacterium, assembly GCA_964635055.1. Lineage (GTDB taxonomy): Bacteria > Actinomycetota > Acidimicrobiia > Acidimicrobiales > DATDAH01 > JAEUJM01. The sequence goes on from CAZWMT010000002.1 coordinate 246,615, forward strand.
GTCGGCGCTCAGCAGGTACTCGCCCCAGCACGGGATCTCGGCGTAGCCGTGGCGCCGGTAGAGGGCCATGGCTGCCACCTGGCGGGTGCCCGTCTCGAGCACCAGTCGACGGCAGCCGAGCCCGAGCGCGGTCGTCTCGAGCGCGGTCAGGATCAGGCCGGCCACCCGCCGGCCTCGGGCCTCGGGGCGGACGTACATCCGCTTCAGCTCGCCGATTCCATCGTCGATCACCCGCACGGCCCCGCAGCCGAGTGCCCGCTCTCGCGCCCCCGCCAGCGGCTGCCAGGCCACCAGGAACGCGTCGGCGGTGGGAAGCTCGAAGTGGTTGGCGCCGGGCTCGGGGTACAGGGCGTCGAGCTCGGCATCGAGCTCGCCGATGAGCTCGCGCACGATCGGCGTGCCGAGGGGCTCGGGGCGCAGCACCACCGGCCCAGCGGCGCTCGCCGGTGTGTTCGTGGCCGAGGGGGCGCCGCCGACAGAGCGTGCGGCGCTGGACCCTGTCCCTGATGTGGAGGGTGAGGGTGCTGCGCCGGCGGCGGGAGTCTCAGGAGCGGTCATGCACCGTCAGAGGTCGTCGACGGGGGTGACGAGATCCATGTCCTCGAGGCAGTGCCGGGGCGGTTCGGGCATCTGGTCGTTGGCCGCGGTCATCCGCACCTCGGTGCCGCAGATGGCGCAGCGGTACTGCAGGCGCACCTTGCGCAGCTCGCCGGGCGGCGGCGGCTCGGGGATGGGGCGGGCGAACGAGCCCAGGACGGCCATGCCGAGGCGGATGATGAGGAACGCCGCCGCGGCGGCGATGGCAAACCGAAAGAGGGTGCCGGCATCCATGACCCCTCCAGTCTCGCCCCGTCAGCGCGCAACCCCACCGTTGACGTACCGGCGTGCAGCATGCGCCCGTTCCGCCTGCCGGGGCTCGGCCCGGTGCGTTGGGCGGGTCCGCACGGCCGACCGCCGAATGCTGCCTCGTCGCCGGGCGGACCTGATGGTCTGCCCGGCCACGAGTCGGATCAACCGAGTCGGCTCCGCTCAGCCGAGGCGCTCGATGATGGTGGCGTTGGCCATGCCGCCGCCCTCGCACATGGTCTGGAGGCCGTAGCGGCCGCCCGTGCGCTCGAGCTCGTTCAGCAGGGTGGCCATCAGCTTGGCGCCCGAGCAGCCGAGCGGGTGGCCCAGGGCGATGGCGCCGCCGTTCACGTTCACCTTGGACATGTCGGGGTGGAGCTCCTTCTCCCACGCCAGCACGACCGAGGCGAAGGCCTCGTTGATCTCGGTGAGGTCGATGTCGTCCATGGTGAGGCCGGAACGCTCGAGCGCCTTGTGGGTGGCGGGGATGGGGCCGGTGAGCATGGTGATGGGGTCGACGCCGGCCAGCGCGAAGGTGTGGAAGCGGGCCCGGGGCGTGAGGCCCAGCTCGTTGGCCTTCTCCTCGCTCATGATCAACACGGCGGCGGCACCGTCGGTGATCTGGCTGGAGTTGCCGGCGGTGACGACGCCGTCCTCCTTGAACGCCGGCTTCAGGTTGGCCAGGGTCTCGACCGTGGTGCCGGGCCGGATGCCCTCGTCGGCGGACACGACCTCGTCGGTCTCGATGAGCTTGCCCGTCTCCTTGTCGACGGGCTTGGCCTGCACCGGGATGATCTCGTTGTCGAATCGGCCCTCGTCGGTGGCCTGGGCGGCGCGGCGCTGCGACTCGGCGGAGAAGGTGTCGAGGTCCTCGCGGGTGAGGCCCCACTTCTCGGCGATGAGCTCGGCCGAGATGCCCTGGGGGACGATGCCGCCGATCTTGTCGTAGCGGGCGGTCATCTCGGGGCCGAAGGGGAAGCCGACATTGGCGACCATGGCCGAGGCGCCCATGGGCACCATCGACATGACCTCGACCCCGGCAGCCACGACGATGTCGTAGGCGCCGGCCATCACGCCCTGCGCCGCGAAGTGCGCCGACTGCTGCGACGAGCCGCACTGGCGGTCGATGGTGGTGGACGGGACCGACTCGGGCCACCCGGCGCCGAGCACCGCGTTGCGCCCGACGTTCAGGCTCTGGGCGCCCACCTGCATGACGCACCCCATGATCACGTCGTCCACGAGGGCAGGGTCGAGGTCGTTGCGCTCGACCAGTGCGTTGAGCGTGACGGCCGACAGATCGGCCGGGTGCCACCCCGAGAGCTTGCCGTTGCGCTTGCCCCCCGGCGTGCGGACGGCGTCCACGATGACTGCGGTAGCCATGGCGATGGCTCCTTCCTCGGGCCCCTCGGCCCGAACTAGACCGTCCGGTCAAGATAGTGCGTTTGCGTCGTTCTCCGGCCAGGACTGGCACTTGCGACGGAGAGCGGCAAATATCGGCACGTAGCGTGGTCGTCTTGAGGCACGCTGTGGAAAAACCGGCTACTAATTACGCACTCCGAGCAACGGGGTACCTGGGAGGGGCGCATGGACACGGTGACGGATCGAGAGATCCACGACGCGGTCGACGGTCAGACGGTGCCGACCGCGTTCGTCGAGACGGTTGCCGCACACGGTGATCTGGTCGCGCTGCGGTGGAAGGAGGGCGACGAATGGGGCGAGATGACCTTCGCCACCTACGGGGAGCGGGTCGCACGGGTCGCCGCCGGGCTGGCCGCCCTCGGGGTCGGGCCCGGCAGCCGCATCGTGTTGATGATGCGCAACATCCCCCAGTTCCACGTGGTCGACATGGCCGCGTACTTCTGCGGGGCCACCCCGATCTCGATCTACAACTCCTCGTCGCCCGAGCAGGTGGCCTACCTGACCGGCCACTGCGAGGCCACCGTCGCCGTGGTGGAGGACACCGCCTTCCTCGAGCGGTTCACGAAGGTGCGCGATGAGCTACCGCTGCTGCAGCACCTGGTGCTCCTCGACGACCCCGACGGCGTGGCCGGACCCGAGGTGCACACGTATGAGTGGCTGCACGCCCACGACCCGATCGACCTGCGGTCGGCGTCGACCCTGGCGTCGCCCGACGATCTGGCCACGCTGATCTACACGTCGGGCACCACCGGCCCGCCCAAGGGCGTGATGCTGACCCACCGCAACCTGGCGTGGACGGTCGAGAGCCTGCGCCGCAGCATCGACCTCGACGAGTACCTGGGCAAGCGCCTGGTGTCATACCTGCCGATGGCCCACATCGCCGAGCGCATGACGAGCCACTACCAGCAGGCGTTCCTGGGCTACGAGGTGACGTGCTGCCCGAACCCGGGCGACATCGGGGCCTACGCCCGAGAGGTGCGCCCGAACGTGATGTTCGGGGTCCCGCGGGTGTGGGAGAAGATCCACGCGGGCGTGATGGGAGCGCTCGCGGGCGACCCGGAGAAGGCCCGGCAGTTCGACGAGGCGGTCGAGGCGGCGAAGCCGATCGTCGACGCCATGGCCTGGGACCGGGCCACCGACGAACAGAGACAGACGTGGGCCTTCCTCGACGAGGTGGCCTTCAAGGGCATCCGCCAATTGGTCGGCTTGGACGACCTCGACATCGCCATCACCGGCGCCGCGCCGATCCCCGCCGAGCTGTTGGCCTGGTTCCGGGCCATCGGCGTGCCGCTGGCGGAGATCTACGGGATGTCCGAGTCGTCGGGCCCGATGACCTTCGCTGCCCGCAGGGTCAAGGCCGGCACGGTCGGACCCGCCATTCCTGGTTGCGACGTGAAGCTGGCCGAGGAGGACAACGAGATCATCTGTCGCGGTGGCAACGTGTTCACCGGCTATCTCAACGAGCCCGAGAAGACGGCGGAGGCGCTCGACGGCGAGGGCTGGCTGCACTCGGGCGACATCGGCACGCTGGACGACGACGGCTACTTCTCGATCGTCGACCGCAAGAAGGAGCTGATCATCACCGCCGGCGGCAAGAACATCAGCCCCGCCAACCTGGAGGCGGCGCTGAAGATGATCCCGCTGGTCGGGCAGGCCTGCGCCATCGGCGACCGCCGACCCTTCGTTTCCGCCCTGGTCGTGCTCGACCCCGACACCGCCCCCGCCTGGGCCCGCAGCCAGGGCATCGAGTTCGCCACCCTGGCGGACCTGGCCGACGACCCCCGCACCGTCGCCGAGATCGAACGCGGCCTCGCCGACGTCATGTCGCAGTTCAACAACGCGGAGCGGGTCAAGAAGGTGACCATCCTCGGCGACGAGTGGCTCCCCGACTCCGAGGAGCTGACCCCCACCTCGAAGCTGAAGCGGCGAGGAATCCACAGCAAGTACGCCGAAGAGATCGACGCCCTCTATGCCTGAGCACACTCGAACCAGGTTCGTCCTGTCCCAGGCCTCGTGATGGAGGCCGTCCAGCAGCCACGACTGCGTACTGCATCACCCGCAGATCATGACCTGCACTGCGACCAGATGTTCGAGGCCGATGCGGTCTTCACCGCGAGGTCCCTCGTTGCTCGGGTGTACCTCGATGAGCGATACATCGATCCCGCTCATCTGAGTCCACTTGGGGTGCTCCGTGATGAGATTGACCCGTACTACCGGCACTCTGACTACTTCGCTGTGGGAGTCGGACCATCAATGGAGCCACTCATCGCTGTCTCCCGGCTGGTTCTTCACGATGCCGATCGAGGCGAAGACTCATTCCCGATGCTGTCGGGAATGCAACTCCACGACGAGTTCCGCGACATTGCCCGGGCAGCTGATCTGACGAATTGGGCCGAAGTAGGATCGATGGCCAAGCTTCCCGGCGCTTCGGCGCAGGCGCCGAACCTCTTGTACAGGCGGATGTGGCAGCGGGCCGTCCGTGAGGGCCATGCTACGTGGCTGTGTGCAGCCGATCACAGGGTCAGCCGCACCTTGAGAAACCTCTTCGGCGACGAGATCAGGATGGTGGGCCCACGTCAGCACTTCATGGGCTCTGCGACGGATCCGATGGTCATGAATCCACCGACCAGTGCTGATTGGTTAGCCCAGCAGGCGGCAGACTCTCGCGGTGACGACTCGATGGTCGCACAGCTGGTGCGGCTGGCTCTGGCGTTCTTCCTCGACGGAATCGAACCGGAGTACTTCACTGAGCAGCAACTCGACCGATTCGCATCGGGAGGGGTTGAACTTCGAGAGGAGCCCGTCCTTGATCTCCGCGACGACCCTCCCACGGTCAGTTCGCTCGAGTGAGTCGGTGAACAGGAGCCCAGAATGAGGTATCGAGCCGAACTCGGGGCGATGGCCTCCCTGGTCATCTACACGGTCGTACGGTTCATTGCGGCTGGAGGAGCACTGGGGGCATACGGGGTTGATGCTCGATGGTTCCTTTTCTGGGACGTCGTGACCGTTCCGCCGTATGTGTGGTCAATTGGGAGACTCGTTCGCAGCCTGGCAGATCCTGAACAGCGCCCGTTCCGCGAGACGGTCGGCTGGTCTGCATTGGCGCTCGTTTCGTTCATGGCGCCGTACACCTACCTCTACTATGCAGGAGTGGGTCATTTCCCCACTGTTGCCTGGGTGTTGGTGACCCTTCTGGTCGGGCTCTTTGGAGCGAATGCAGTTCGCACCGTTAGGCGGAAAGTTGGATCGCTTCAGATTGCCCCCGCTGTTGAGGGTTAGTCGGCTACTTGGCTGGGTTCAACCGGTCGTCGCGACAGTCTGACCGCCGACGGTTGCCGGCAGTCGACCCGGGCAGCCTTCGGCGGGGCGCAGCGTCTGTATGGTGCTCGATGGTGCTGAGGTCGACGGGGGTCAACGCTGCGAGGTTGGTGCTCCTGTCGCCGTAGCGGCGGATGAGCCCGTTGTCGTCCTTGTTCGTGGTCGGCTGCCAGGGCGAGTGCGGCTCTGCGGAGTAGATCTCGATGCTGGCCGGGTCTGCGAGGTGTCGGTGGCGGGCCATCCCTCGGCTCTAGTGCCCAGCTGAGGGGTGAGACGCAGCGATACGGGGATGCGATCGGTGAGCTCAGTGAGCGCTCCGAGGGTGGCTAGAGGCACCGTGGTGCTCGGGAGCGTCGGCGAGCCTGAGGTTACGGCTGGCGCGGTCGAACGGGGTGGAGGTCGGTGTGGAGGTCCTTGGGGAGCCCTCGGGTGCCGTCATAGAGGAGTCCTTCGCCGCGCCCTGACGTGAGCGGTCAGCACCGGGGGCCGCGACCAACACCGCGACCTTCGGGCGGGCCCGTTTCGGCGTTAGTGCGGGCCCACGCTGCGACCGTCCGGTACGAGTCGCTGCCGCCGTTGACCGAGACCCCGGTTTCCGATCGTGCACCGGTGGCCCAGGACCTAGGCGATCCGTGCGCACGTGTCGCCACACTCGATCCCGGCGCGAAATCCATCCCATTCGTTCAGGGTCAGCGGTTCTGCTGGCCCCCTGGACGCTCCACAGGTTGAGGGCTGTGTGTAGACAGAGGGCGGGATGCCAGCTATCACGCTCCGACCGGTGGAAACCTCAAGACCTCAACTCCAGAGATCAACCTTGTACAAGCCTTGGCGGCCTTGTCAAACGCGTGCCGCGAGGTGATCTATGGCCTTGATGGCGGCGACTAGATCAGACGCCATACACGGCTTTGAGAAGTAGTAGCCCTGACCCTTCGGGCATCCCATTGCCCTGACGGCCTCGAAAGCACTCTCGGTTTCAATGCCCTCTGCAACAGTGTCCGCCCCGAGTTGCTCTGCGAGCTCGACGATCGTCCGAATGACTGCCTGCTCAGCCTCCGAGCCAGTATCCAACTGCGACACAAACGCACGGTCGATCTTCAGGACATCGAAGGGGTACCTCTGAAGGTAGCTTAGCGAGGAGTATCCAGTTCCGAAGTCATCGATGGCAAGTGACACGCCAGATTCCTTCATCTGGTGCAGGCGGCTGAGCATGACCTGAGGATCATGGGCAAGGACGCTTTCCGTCACCTCAAGGGTCAATCGCGTTGCGTCGATCTCGAACTCTCGAATCAACTCGATCAGGTACTCCACTATGCCAGGATCGCGCATCTGGTGAGTCGACAGATTGACCGACATCGACAAGCGTGAAAGTGGACCGCGCGCCGAGGTCCACTCTGCTAGTTGAGCGCACGCGGATTGGAGCACGAACCTCCCGAGCCGCAGTATGAGACCGTTCTGTTCTGCGAGTGGGATGAATGTCCCAGGCATGATCAGTCCACGTACGGGATGTTGCCAGCGCGCAAGTGCCTCGACGCCCACAGCGGTGGGGCCTTCCAGGCCTACGATCGGTTGGTACATGAGGAAGAAGTCACCGGCCTCGAGCCCGATGCGCATGTCATTCGTGAGTTCAACTCGTTCGGCCGCTTCTCGGCGGAGGCTTTCTCGGAATAGCTCACTGCGCCCTTTGCCTCGCTCCTTGGCGAGGTACATCGCTGCATCGGCGTCACGAAGGAGATCGGCAGTGTCCGATCGGGATCCGCGAGCACTTGCGATACCGATACTCGCAGAGATGCTGATGGACTGTTGGCCTATGACCATGGGAACGCTCAGTGCACTCAGTAGGCGCGAGCTGAGCTCCTCCAACTCGAACTCCCCATAGCACTCGCTCACCAGTACGGCGAACTCATCTCCGCCAATCCGGACGGCCATATCGCGTACTCGGGTGTGGTCCTGCAGCCGAGTGGCGACCGTGCGAAGCACCGCGTCGCCAGCCTCACGACCGAATCCATCGTTAACATCCTTGAAGTCGTCTAGATCGATGAAGAGTACGGCGATGTGATGCGGTTTGCCTCGGGACGATCGCGCCGCTGAAGTCGCTGTCTCCTCAAGCATTGCCCGGTTGGGCAGTCCGGTTAGGGAGTCGAAGTACGCTGCTTGGCGAAGCTTTGACTCAAGTTCTCGCGGCACGGAAATGTCGCGTGCGTTGACAACGATTCCCCCGACTGCGGGCTCATTGCGAAGGTCCGTGAGCAGGGCCTCCATTGTGATGTATGCGCCGTCGTTCCGACGGACGCGCATCTCTGTCACAGTTACGGATCCCGTTGACAGATCGTCGAACGACTGCGCAAGGAGTGGCCTGTCCTCGTCCAGTACCAGGTGGCCGACGGGAGTGTTCAGCAACTCCTCCGGTAGGTAGCCGAGAACGGTCTCGACCGATGGGCTGGCGTACTGGATGCGACCGTTTTCAATTACGGCCACGATATCCGCGGAGTTCTGAACTAGAGCACGGAACCGCGCCTCGCTCTCCCGCATCGATTGCTGAGCAGCTCGGCGCTCAGAGGCATCGCGGGCGTTGATCACCAGACCCCCGATCTCTGGGTGACTTGTGAGGTTGGTGGCTACCACGTCGAACCATCGCCAATGAGTGGCGTCCAACCCGAGTCGCACGTCGCGGCTCGGAGTATGTTCGCCCGCATCGAGCCGTTCGCATGCTGCGAGGAAGCTCGGGCAGTCCTCGGGATGGACGAGCGAGGCGAGCGATGGGACCGTTCGATCGGGCGAGCTCGAGCCAAGCAGACTGCGCGCCGCAGGACTGATGTACTCGAAAGGCGAGTCTGGGTCACGTGCGACCAACACAAGGTCACCCGAGTTCTGCACCAGTGCGTCGAGCCGGCGGCGTCCTCGCTCCTCGGCCAACTCCTCTCGCGCCTGGAATGCTCTCATCGCGAGAGCGGTGCTACGGGTCAACGTAGTCAGGTAGCGGCGTTGGAACCGATCGAGATCCTCTGACGCCTGCACGAGGAGCAGTGATTTCGGCTCTGTGTCAAGCCGGAGTAGGTGAAGCCCGGCGTGCCATCCCTCCCGGGATTCACCATCAGGGTGAAGACTGGCGTTGAGAGCTGTCACCAGGTGCCAATCCGCAGGAACCTCGCCGCTCGTGACGACAGGCTCTAGTTGCAGCATGGGTTCGCTCCATAGGAAAAAGGTGGCACCAGTGATCACCTTGTCTACGGCCAATGCAGCATCAACGGTGGTCCGAATGATCTCATCGACACTTGTTGCGGCCACAAGGCGAGCGCCGACTGATTGGAGACCTTGAGCGTGCGACGTCATCTGCTCGCGATTAGTCACTAGTCGGTAGAGCCTGTAAGTTACAAGAACGGCCATCACAAAGGCACTGCCCACGATAATAGGCGAGAATTCGCGATCCTCGGAAAGACCCGACTGCCGGACCATTAGAATGGGCGGAATCATGAGCGCACCGGCCAGCCCGGCAATTCTATTAACGGAGAGTGAGGACTCTACGTCAGGCAAGGGCTCGGTGAGTTCTCCTGCCGATGGGTGATACACGGCCGCACCAAAGAGTGCGTACACGGGAAGAGTCATCATCAGCCCGAAGTCGCCCTCCCAGCTTCGAGCGTACTGAAGTGTGCTCAGGAGGTCGGTTAGAAAGAAACAGCTTACTGCCGCACCGAATAAATAGTAAGAAGTTGCCCTGCGGCCCGGAGAGCTGATCACTCGGACAGTGATCGCTAGGAGCGCTAGGCTGAGGATCGAGTAGACCGAGTTCGTGATTCGACCCGTTAAGAGGACGTTGGAGTCGCGCAGATACGGAACAAGAAGTATGTCCCAGACGAGGCTGCCGATCGCCGCCGCAACAATGAACGCGTCGAGCCAACCGTCCTGCTCGGGTTCTCTGACGCGGTAGCGATAGAAACGAATACCACCGAGGATGAACAGGCCGTATGCGACGAGAAAGATCGCATCAGCGGGAGAAGGAAGCGGATCGATGGCTCCAGTTATCGCACCGTGTGCGAAACGCACTAGGGCGCCAAGCAGGCTTACGGTCCCTGCGGCGCAGAAGTACATGAAGGCGTGTCGAGCCTTCGGGGGGAGTTGGCGCGTCCGGTGCCAGACGACGATGAGGGCTACTACGAAGAGCGGCAATGCGACGATGGGCCGCGTCCCAGGGCCAGCGGCCACGATCGCGATCGATCCCGCGATCCCAGCGCAGAGGACTGTCACCCAAGCGCGCACGATCGGCCTATCGGTCGCTCGGGCCCGTACTTTGAAGGAACCTCTCACGCCAATTCGATTCGCTGACGGTACGTGACGGGCGCCGTCCTACGTTGGTGCTTCGCTCTGGGTTACAGGTCGGCGCCGCTTCACGTGGTCAGTTCCAATCTGCCAGTCGCGCCCGGACGTCGTTCCGCGAACTGTGGACAAGTCTCACGAGAAGCCCTGTCGCTCGACGGCACCCGATTCCGTGGCTGATGGTGTCGACCGGAATGTGCCTCGGTGGCCGCGGACCGCGTGCTCTGGTTCAACGCAGGACAGCGTCACGGCTGGCGGGCGCGATGAGTTCGACGTGCACGCCGGCGGGGTCGACGAGCTGGAGGGACGGGTGTCCTCGTTCGGAGATGATGCCCGGGTGGTCGATGCCGACGGCGGTGAGGTGGGCGGCCCAGGACTCCAGGGTGGCACGGTCGCGCACGGCGAACGCTAGGTGATCGAGCTGGGTGGCCGAGGCGCCGCTGGCGGGGGGAGCGGGCGGCGTGGACAGGACGATCACCAGGTTGGCCGGGCGGTGGCGGAGTGCCACCACGGTGCCGGTGTCGTCGGCGTAGAGCTGCTCGAGGCCGAGCGCTCTTGTCCACCATGCCGTGCAGGCCGCCACGTCGGGCACCAGCAACTGCACGTGGGACAGGCCGGTGATCGGGGCGGGCGACACGGGCGCGGCCGGGGCGTGGTCGGGCACCGGCCGAGTATCCCTCGTCCGGCTCGGGAATGGTCGAGGGAGCAGAGCGGTTCCCCACCGCATGGATCTCTCGACCGCCCTCGACTACGCCCGGCCTCGACGCAACGGGGTACTGGTCACCCTGAAGGGCAACGGTCGACCGCAGCTCTCGAACATCTCGTACCTGGTGGATGACGATGGCTCGATCGCCGTGTCCGTCACCACCGATCGGGCCAAGAGTCGCAACGCCGCCCGTGATCCGCGGGTGTCGCTGCACGTGACCGCCGACGACTTCTGGTCGTACGTGGTCATCGAAGGCGACGCCCACCTCACCCCGCCGGCGGCCGAGCCCGGCGACGCCACCGTGAACGAGCTCGTCGAGCTGTACCGCCGACTGCAGGGCGAGCACCCCGACTGGAACGACTACCGCACCGCCATGGTGAACGACCGCCGCCTCGTGCTGCGCATTCAGCCGACGCACGCGTACGGCATGGCCTGATCGCCCACCGAGGGCGGGCGGGGCCCCGGACCACGCCCGCCCAGCGTCGCCCTGGTGGCCGCATCGAATGACGGACCAGAGGCGTGTCGCCAGGCGGACGTCGAAGGCCTGGTGGTGGGCACAGATTCGGACCGCTCCCCGCCCGGCGTCGCTCTGGTGGCCGCATCGAGTTACGGACCGGAGGCGTGTCGCCAGGCGGACGGCGGGACCTGGTGGTGGGCGCAGATTCGGGGTGGGGCCGGCGCCTGCTGCGGGGCGGGCGACCGCAGATCGGGTAGCCCGCTTGCGGCCCGGGCCCCGCCCGGTGCGCACGGCCGAGGGCGCCCGCGGTGCACGAGGTGGGCGGCCTGCTACGACGGGGAGACGCCCGCCGTCTCGAGGCAGGAGGCGACCGGGATGGCACCCGTCGACTCGCCGGGACCGTCGCCGCGACACAGCGGTCAGCCGGCTGGTCGGTCGGCGAGAAGCGGAGAGCCAGGTGCCGGCCCCGACGCCGCAGGTCGGCGCCGCGACGTCGGATCACGGTCGGCCACGATCTGTGGTCGGAGTGCTCGTGGAGCGACGAGACTCGTCGAGATTCGCCGGGTCGGGTGTGCCGGGCCCGGCGTCAGAGCGTCGGCCACCGAGGGTGGTGTGGGGCGGTTGCAGTGGGCGCCGCCCCCGAACAATCGACACCTGTTCTGCCAGAACATAGGCTCCCCTGGCTGCCCGAGCCGAGGAGATCCGATGGCTGACGCACCGCCCACCGCAACGCCGGCCGCCCGCCGGGTGGCCATCGTGGCCGACGCCGGGTTCTACGTCGGGCCCGCCCTGTCGCGCGAGCTCGCGGCCCGGGGCCACGACCTGGTCCTCGGCGACCCTGCCGGTGGGCTGGTCGACGAGCTCCAGGCCGCCGGCGCGGCCGTGGAGTCGGTCACGGGGGTGCGCAACCTCGCCGACCCCGAGGCGGCGCCGGCGCTCGTCGGGGCCGCGGTGGACCGATTCGGGCGCGTCGACGCCGCGGTGGCCTTCTCGGGTCAGATCGTGACGGGCCGGTTCGTCAACTCCACCGTGGACGACCTGCACAAGGTGCTGACGGGATGTGTCGAGGCGCCGTACCAGTTCCTGAAGGCGGCGGTCGAGCCGATGATCGCCCAAGGCGACGGTCAGATCCTCGTCATCACCAGCGCCAGCGCGGCTCGGCCGACCCCGGGTGCCCCGCTGTACTCCTCGGCCCGCGCCAGCGCCACCATGTTGTGCAAGAACGTCGCCGACGAGGTTGCCCGCCACGGCGTTCAGGTGAACGCCGTCGGCACCAACTTCATGGACTTCCCGGAGTTCCTGAAGGCCACCGGCGCCGACGACCCCGAGGTGCGCACGCTCATCGAGGCTCAGGTGCCGCTCGGGCGCCTGGGCACCATGGACGAGTTCGCCTCGTTCTGCATGCCCTTCATCGACGGCACCAGCCGGTTCACCACCGGTCAGTTCGTGGCCTACGCCGGCGGCTGGGCCTGACGCAGCAGGCTGACGCGGGGCACCTCACCGGGGCACGTCCTTCGCCGCCGCGACCCTGACGCCGCAAGCTTGGCGGGAGCGGAGGGTGGACCGCGGGGCCGCCGTTCGTGGCTTACGCCGGCGGCTGGGCCGGACGCAGCACGCCGACCCGGGCGCCGTCACGAAGGCTGTCCCTCGCCGCGACCCTGACAGCGCAACCCGGGCGGACACGGTGGGTGGACCTGGCGGGGCCGCCGTTCGTGGCTCACGCCGGCGGCTGGGCTTGACGCAGCAGGTTGACCCGGGCGCCGTCACGAAGGCATGTCCCTCGCCGCGACCCTGACAGCGCAACCCGGGCGGACACGGTGGGTGGACCT
>CAZWMT010000002.1:259600-263032 GCA_964635055.1 uncultured Microthrixaceae bacterium
GGCGGGGCCGCCGTTCGTGGCTCACGCCGGCGGCTGGGCCTGACGCAGCACGCTGACCCGGGCGCCGTCACCTGGGCACGTCCCTCGACGCCGCGACCCTGACGCCGCACGTTTGGCGGGCACGGTGGGTGGACCTGGCGGGGCCACCGTCACCTGGTGCCGTTCAGGTCACGCGGCGGGCAGCCCGAGGCGGCGCTCCACCCCTGTGGCGGACGGTGAGGCCCGGAACTCGGCGCAGAATCCGGCGCGGCGCGCCGGAAATTGCGCTGAGTTCGGAAGGGTGGCGCCGCCGCCGCCCGCCGCCGCCCGCCGCCGCCGCGCCGCCGCCCGCCGCCACGCTCATTCCACGCTGATGGCGTCGAGCACGTCGAGGCGGGCGGCCCGGCGGGCGGGCAGGACGCCCGCGAGGATGCCGAACAGGGTGGCCAGCACCAGCACCACCAGCAACGACCCGGTGGGGACCGCGAGCCTGGTGATGATCGACGGGGGCATGGCCGACACCGCGCCGATGCCGAACACGAGGCCGATGGCCAGGCCCAGGAACGCCCCGAAGCCCGACACGATCAGCGCCTCGAGCAGCACCATGCGCCGGGTCTGGCGGCGTGCCTGGCCCACCGCGCGGAGCAGGCCGATCTCGTGGGTGCGCTCGACCACCGACAGGGCGAGTGTGTTGGCGATGCCCAGCAGGGCGATGAACAGCGCCAACGCCAGCAGGCCGTTCACGGCCAGCAGCAGCTGATCCAGCTGCGCCTGCTGGGTCTCGTTGAACTCGTCGCGGGTCTCCAGCTCCACCTGGGGGTAGTCGGCCAGGGCGGCCTCGATCCGCGGGCGGGCCGCCTCGGGGTCGACGCCGTCGGCGACGGTGGCGAACACGAAGAGGTCGAGGGCGTTGGCCGGGTAGTGCCGGGTGAAGGTGTCGAGGTCCATCACGTAGTTGCCGGCGAACGTGGCGTCGCCGTAGATGCCGGCGATGGTCACCTGCTGGGGCCGGCCGCTGGCGTAGGCCACCTCCACCGTGTCGCCCACCGCCAGACCCCGTTCGCGTGCGGGGTCCTCGTGGATGAGGATCGACGACCCGTCCAGGTCGTCCATCGATCCCGACTGCATGTCGATGTCGATGACCTCCGCCGCAGCGTCGGGGTCGACCGCGGTGATGTCCGCCTCGGTCCCGTCGAACGAGAAGCGGTCGAACCGAACGCCCGTGGCCGCGCCGATCTCGGGAAGGGCCCGCAGGTCGTGGGCCACCGACGGGCTGAAGCCGGTGAAGCCACTGCCGGACACCACGTAGTCGGCCGTCACGGCGCCGGACACCGCGTCGGCGAACGACTGCTTCATCGACTCGCCCACCACCAGCGCGGTGGTGACGAGCGCCAGCCCGATCATCAGGGCGGCGGCCGTGCGCGCCGTGCGGTCGGGGTTGCGCATGGCGTTGGCCCGGGCCAGGCGACCCGTCGGGAACCGGGCGCGGGCCATGGGCCAGCCCAGGACGCCGGCCACGGGCGCGGCGATGAGTGGGCTCACCATGGCCACGCCGAGGAACACGGCGATGGCGCCGACCGCCAGTGCGGTGAACGTGTCGCCGGTGTCGTCCAGCACGAACAGGCCCGCGGCGAGCAGGGCTGCGCCCGCCAGCACCAGCGCGCCGCCCGCGGCCAACCGGCGGTGGTTGGTGGGGCCCGTCGGGGCCGTCCCGGAGTGCATGCCCTCGATCGGGGCCAACCGCGACGCCCGCCGGGCCGAGGGCAGGGCGGACAGCACCGTCACCGGCAGGCCCACCACCAGGGCGGCCACCAGCGTGCGGCCGGTGAGCACCAGGGCCCGGTCGGGCAGCTCGAAGCCGCCGGCGGCGAGGATGCCCTGCAGCACCCGGGCGATGAGCAGGCCGAACCCGATGCCCACCACACCCGCGACGGCACCGATCAGGGCCGCCTCGAGCATCACGCTGGTCACCACCTGGCGACCAGAGGCGCCGAGCGCACGCAGCAGCGACAGCTCGCGCACCCGCTGGCCCAACACGATGGCGAACGTGTTGTTGATGTAGAACGCCGACACGAACACTGCGATGCCGGCGAAGGCCAGCAGCACGTTCTGGAACACCGACAGCAGCCCGCTCACCTGCTCCTGGCCCTCGTCCACCACCTGCTCGCTGGGAACGGCCTCCACGCCGGACGGCAGGATCGGGTCGATGCGCTCGACCAGATCGGTGGGGTCGACCCCCGGCTCGGCCACCACGTCGATCGTGTCCACCTGGCCGCCGGCGTCGAGCACCTCGTCGGCCCACCCGGTCTCCATCGCGGTGAGTCTGGCGCCGAGCAGGCTGTTGGTCTCGCCGTAGGTGAACACGCCGACCACCTCGACGTCCTCCTGCCCGTCGAGCACCAGCATCTGTGTCCGGTCACCCACCCCGAGGTCGAAGTCGTCGGCAGTGCCGCGGTCGATGGCCACCTCGCCTGGGCGCTCTGGGGCGCGTCCGTCGTCGATGCGGGCCGGGTTCAACCGGGGGTCGGTGGGCCAGTTGACCCCGAGGAGCGGCGCACCGGTGGTCGTGACGGGGTCGCCCTGCAGGTCGAGCAACTGCGCGTAGCCGGCGATGCTCGTGCCCGCCACCGCCACCCCCTCCACCTGGCCGATGTCGCGGGCCAGGTCGGCCGGCACCCGGCCCCGGCTGGCCGGACCGCCGGCGCCGGACTCCAGGTTCGCCTCGGCCCGCACCGTCACGTCGACCGTGGTGATGGTCTCGAACAGCTCGTCCACCGAGCGCCGCAGCGTGTCGGTGACCACGAACGAGCCGACGACGAAGCCCACGCCCATCACGACGGCGAACGCGGTCATCGCGAACCGGGCCTTGTGGGCCAGCAGGGTGCGCAGGCTCAGGCGGAGCACGGGCCCCCCGCTCCTGGCTCGGCCGAGTGGGGGGCTGCTCGAGTGTGCTGGGCCATGACGCTCCGCGCGCTCGCCGGGACGGACCCGGCGATCATCGCGGGCGCCGCCGCACGGGTCCAGGGCCGAAGGTCCCCGGCCGCCGCAGTGAGCCCACGCCGGCGGCCGCCCGGTACCCGGGGGCGGCCCGACGACGAGGCGCTGAACGGCCCCCCGCTGGCCGACGGCGCCGCCGCCGTCGAGCGGCCAAGGGGGCTGGTGGGTCGTGGTCGAGCCGCACCCCGAGTAGGGCGCGCGGGGTGCGAGACGGGATGGGGCGGCGGGCCGGCGGCGGCCGGCGGGGGGAGGCCGGTGGCGGCTGGCGGGGAGCGAGGTGTGCCGACGGGGGGAGGCCGGTGGGGTGGTGGTGGGGAGCGGTGGCGGGGGCGGTCGGTGGAGGGGCGGTGGGGAGCGGCGGCGGGGGCGGCGGCCGGTGGGAGGCCGGCGGGGAGCGAGGTGCGCCGACGGGGGGGAGGTCGGTGTGGCGGCGGGGGGGAGCGGCGGCGCCGATGT
>CAZWMT010000003.1:0-38731 GCA_964635055.1 uncultured Microthrixaceae bacterium
GACGCACCAAGCAGGTCAACAACAACGCCTACTGAAAGGACAACGAGCTCTCGTGGCTCGACTGGGCCTCGGTCGACCACGAGCTGCTCGAGTTCGCCTGTCGCCTCATCAAGCTGCGCCGTGACCACCCGGTGTTCCACCGCCGGCGCTGGTTCGACGGCCGCCCCCTGGTGGACGGCGACAGCGGCCCGATCACCGACGTCGGGTGGTTCCGCCCCGACGGCCAGCAGATGACCCACGACGACTGGAACGTGGGGTTCGCCCGCACCATCGGCGTGGCCCTCAACGGCGACCTGATCCCCTCACCCGGGCCTCGGGGCGAGCGCATCACCGACGACGACTTCTTCTGCATCTTCAACGCCCACGACCAGCGCCTCGACGTCAGTCTCCCCGAGAACCTGCCCGGCGGCGAGTGGGTGGTCGAGATCGACACCTTCGACCCCGACCGCGCCGCCGAGCCCCGCAAGCCCGGCGACACCCTCCCGGTCGAAGGCCGCGCCAGCCTCATCCTCCGCCGCTCGTCCTGACCGGACGCCGTCACGGCCACTCGACGCCGAGGGCCTTCGCCGCCGAGCTCAGCTTCAGGAGGAGGCGCCGGTCGTTGCCGGGAAGCGACTGGAGGTCACGGAGCCTGGATGTGGCGCCGCCCTCTGGTTCGGGCGGCCACTTTCGCCAGCCGTGGGGCCGGTTCGGCCGAGTCGAGCGCCTCGAGGAGCTCATCGAAGTACCGCGCGGGCACCACCGTGACCGCTGCCTCCGCGATCACCACATCGGCTCTGACGACCGCGGCGTTCACCACGAAGGCCGCGGTGGACTCACCTGTCATCGTCGCCGCCCTCTCGATGAGGGCGGTCTCAGCTGGCGACAGTGGCAACTCCATCCCACTCCGTCCTCCGCGCCATCGCCGTACCCGTTCACCACTGGACCCCGACCCAATACAGCCGGTCCGACCGGCCTTGCGAACTGCTCCAATAAGGCTAGGTGCGCTGGCAGCGCAGGTACATCGGATTCCCGCGCACGTCATAGCAGGTGAAGCTGTTCGTCGAACCCGACACATAGCCACTCTTGTTGTTCGTCGCCCAGTTGCCCGACGAGCCGCCACAACCCACGTGCACCTGGTAGCGCCCACCGTTGGGCAGACGGTACGAGTAGTTCTGCCGATATCCGGACCCACTTCGCGTCGCCCAGCCCGAACCGCCGTTCTCGGCTTTGATCCAGACCCCGACGACCGAGCGTTGACTCACGCAAACCACCTCGCCTCGGACTGTCCTGGCTGGAGCCGACGAGGCGGGACTGCTCGTCAACGCGATTGCCGCTGCCACAAGAACACACGCAATCAGGCCTCTCGACAGCTTCATGTGGTCGCTCCGATCGACATTGGTGGGTGCGTACGATATCCAGGAAAGTCGTGACCGCGCAAGGATCAAAGACCTCGATGTACTCCCATTCCTTCTCCGTATAGGGCGCAGGTCCGCCGGGTGGTCATTCAACGTACCCGAACCGAAGTCGGGACTCTCATCTTGTCCGATACCTGCGGCCGCTGAGTTCCTCAGCTCGAGCGCAACGCCCGGGAACCGTCGCGTCCATGGCTCAATCCGACGCGGCGCCGTCCCAGGTGAAGAACACCACCGCGAGGGGTGGCAGGGTGAGGTTCACCGAGAAGGGGCGGCCGTGCATGGGCACCGGGGTGGCGTCGACGCCACCCAGGTTGCCCCAGCCGCTGCCGCCGTAGGCCTCGGCGTCGCTGTTCAGCGCCTCGCGCCAGCGGCCGAGGCCGGGCACGCCGATGCGGTAGTTCTCGTGGGGGGTGGGGGTGTGGTTGGCCACGACCAGCACCAGGTCGGCGGGGTCGCGGCCCTTGCGCAGGAAGGCCAGCACCGAGTCCTCGGCGGCGTCGGCCACCAGCCACTCGAAGCCGGCGGGATCGCAGTCCAACTCGTGCAGGGCCGGGGTCGAGCGGTAGAGGGCGTTGCAGTCGGCCACCCAGCGGGACATGCCGGCGTGGCGGGGCCGGTCGAGCAGCCACCAGTCCAGCTCCGAGTCGTGGTCCCACTCGCGCTCCTGGGCCAGCTCGGTGCCCATGAACAGCAGCTTCTTGCCGGGCTGGCCGGTCATCGAGCCCAGCAGCAGCCGCAGGTTGGCGTGGCGCTGCCAGTCGTCGCCGGGCATGCGGCCGTAGAGCGAGCCCTTGCCGTGCACCACCTCGTCGTGCGACAGCGGCAGCTCGAAGTTCTCGGTGAAGGCGTAGACCATGCGGAAGGTGAGGTCGTGCTGGTGCCAGCGCCGGTGCACCGGATCGCGGCCGAAGTACTCGAGGGTGTCGTGCATCCAGCCCATGTCCCACTTGAACCCGAAGCCCAGGCCGCCCAGGTAGGTGGGCCGCGACACCATCGGCCACGCGGTCGACTCCTCGGCGATGGTCTGGATGCCCTCGCACTCGCGGTACACGGTCTCGTTGAGCTGGCGCAGGAACCCGATGGCGGCCAGGTTCTCCCGGCCCCCGTGCTCGTTGGGCACCCATTCGCCGGCGGCGCGCGAATAGTCCAGGTACAGCATCGAGGCCACCCCGTCGACCCGCAGGCCGTCACCGTGGAAGTGCTCCAGCCAGAACACCGCGCTCGAGATCAGGAAGCTGCGCACCTCGTTGCGGCCGTAGTTGAAGATCAGGCTCTTCCAGTCGGGGTGGAAGCCCTGACGCGGGTCGGCGTGCTCGAACAGGTGGGTGCCGTCGAACGACCCGAGGGCGAAGGCGTCCTCGGGGAAGTGGGAGGGCACCCAGTCGAAGATCACCCCGACGCCGTCCTGGTGCAGCCGGTCGACCAGCGCCATCAGGTCCGCAGGCTCGCCGTAGCGGGCGCTGGGGGCGAAGTAGCCGGTGGTCTGGTAGCCCCACGAGCCGTAGAACGGGTGCTCCATCAGCGGCAGGAACTCCACGTGGGTGAACCCGTGGTCGCGGACGTGCTGCGACAGCGGCTCGGCGATCTCGCGGTAGGTCGGCATGCGCCCGTCGGGCCGGCGCCACGACCCCAGGTGCACCTCGTACACCGACACCGGGGCGTCGACGGCGTGCTTCGCGGCCCGGGTGGCCATCCACTCGGCGTCGCCCCAGTCGTGGGTGCCGCCGCCGATGATCGACGCGGTGTTCGGTGGCTCCTCGGTGCGCCGGGCGAACGGGTCGGCCTTCTCCACCGAGCGGCCGCCGCCCCGGATCACGTACTTGTAGCGCTGCCCGTCGCGGGCCTCGGGCACGACGCCGTGCCAGATGCCCGACGAGCCGCGGGGCGCCAGCGAATGGGTGGCGGGGTCCCAGAAGTTGAAGTCGCCGACCACCGACACCGCCTCGGCGGCCGGCGCCCACACCGCGAACTCGGTGCCCTCGCCGGCGGGGTGCGCGCCGAGGTGCTCGTACATGCGGTCGTGGGTGCCCTCGTTGAAGCGCCACAGGTCGTCGTCGGTGAGCCGGGGGTCCGTCACCGGCCCTCCCCTATCCCGCGGGCGGCAACCAGACGGCCGAGGCGGGCGGCGATCGCGGGGTCGTCCGCGATCTCGTCGAGCGTGCGGGCCATGCGGCGCCTCCAGTTCGGCTCCTCCGGCCCGGTTCCCGGCCGGTTCTGACGGCGGGCCTCGCCCCACAGGTCCTCGAGCGTCACCACCACCGATGCGGCATCGCTGCGGCCCAGCCAGCCGAGCAGCGCCTCGAGCACGTCGAGGGCGTCGTCGGTCGTGGGGGCCTGACCGTCGGCGGTCAGCTGCTCGACGATGCGGGCCCGCCACTCGTCGCCGGCACCGGCCCAGAAGGCCGCGAACGGGTCCATGTCGTGGGTGTTCACCACCGCCATGGTGGCGGCCGGCGCCCGGCGGGCGTGTGGGGCGGCGTCCAGCTCGAACTGGGTGGCGTACATGCCGAGCAGGCGGTGCTCGGCCAGCAGGTCGTTCACCTCGGGGGGCACGGTGCCCAGGTTCTCACCCACCACCGACGCGCCCGCACGCCAGGCCTCGAGGGTGAGCACCGCGGCCAGCTCCTCGGCCGGGTAGTGCACGTAGGCGCCGTCGGTGGCCGGTGCGCCGTCGGGCACCCACCACAGCCGTCGTAGTGCCATCACGTGGTCGTAGCGCACCACGCCGGCGTGGCGCAGCTGGTGGGCCAGGCTGGCCCGCAGGTAGGCGTGGCCGTCGGCGCGCGACGCCTCGGGCAGCAGCGGTGGGAACCCCCAGTCCTGGCCACCGGTGAAGAAGTCGTCGGGCGGGGCCCCCACGCTCACGCCGTCGGCGAACAGCTCGGGCGAGCGCCACACGTCGAAGCCCGCACCGTGCACGCCGAGGGGCAGGTCCAGGAACAGCGACTGGCCCCGACGGCCGAGCCGGCCGGACAGGTCGGCCAGCTGGGTCTCCATGGCCCAGTGCGCGTAGCGGTGCCGGAGCACGGCATCGGCGTCCGTGGCGGTGAGCGGTCGTCCCGGCGGCGGCGGCCCGTGCTGATCCACCTCGGCCCGCCACCGGGCCAGCTCGTCCACGTGGGGGTGGGCAGCGGTGAACGCATCGAGCTCGGCCCGCCGGGCATCGCCGAGCGCTCCGACCATCGCCACCAGTGCCGTCCGCACTCGGAGGACCTCGGCGTCCCAGTCGATCAGGTCGTCGCCGCCGGATGAGGTGACGGGAGCCGTCGGCGACCCGACCGCATCGTGGGTGGCAAGGTCGAGGACGGCGGCCTCGGGCAGCGCGGCCAGGTCGAGGTGACGCTCGTTCCACGCCAGGCGCGACACCGGTGCATACGGGCTGGCGTCGCCGTCGAAGGTGGCCAGCAGCGGCAGGGTGCCGACGACCTGGCCGCCCAGGCCGGCCACCCAGTCGGCGAGCGTGCCCAGATCGCCGAGGTGGCCGGCAACGCGGGGGTGCGCGCCCTCGGGGCAGGAGCGACGCAACGCGTACACGGGGGCGAACACCCCCCACCCCCGGGTGAGGGCCGGTGCCAGTCGGGGTGCCACCAGCACGTGCCCTGCCTGGTGGTCACCTTCGGGGTCGACCACCACCCGATGGGCGCCGATGGGCAGGTCGCCCAGCACCGCCCGCTGGGCCACCCTCCGCTGCCCGTCCACCTCGGCCGCTCCGGTGTCGACCAGCAGATCGGTGCCGACGATCAGGTGGTGGGCGACGCCCCCTTCGAGCTCTATCGACACCTCGACCGGCCGGCCCGACGCGGCGGCGGGGCGGCGCACCTCGACCGCGGCCGGGTCGCCCTGCCAGCAGACCGTCGTGGGCGCCACCAGCGCGCCCCAGTGGCGGCGGTGCAGGGCCTGGTGCGCGTCCGACACCGCGGCCCCGTCGTCGGCGGGGAGCCCCATCGCGGCGAGCAGGGCCTGCAGCACCGGCACCGGGGTGACGTGCAACCGGCCGTCCACGTCGTGGTACTCGGTGGCGATGCCCGCCCCCCAGGCCAGCTCACGCAGGCCCGAGGGCGCGGGAGCGCTCACCGGGCGCCGTCGCCGGCGGCGAGGGTGTCGAGCAGGCCGGTCAGCGGGATCCACGCCCACTCGGGCCGGTTGCCCAGCTCGTAGGACAGCTCGTAGACGGCCTTCTCCAGCACGAACGCGTCCAGCAGCACCCGCAGCGACACGGGATCGGACGGCAGGAAGGCGGCGTCGCCGGCCTCGCGGAGATACGCGCCGAGGAACCGGCCCGCGGCCCACCCGTACCAGGCATGGGCCCACGTGACCGCCCGCTGGGCCGGATCGCTGCCACTGGGCAGCAGGCCCCGCTCCTCCTCGCGCCGAAGCGCCACGAGGGTCGCGTAGTGGAACGACCGGAGCATGCCGGCCACGTCGCGCAACGGTGCCCGGCGCAGGCGCCGCTCGGTGATCGACTGCAGCGGCTCGCCCTCGAAGTCGAGGAACACCACGTCGCGACCGGTGAACAGCACCTGGCCCAGGTGGAGGTCACCGTGGGTGCGGATGCGCTGGCCCCCCAGGCGGTTCGTGCGCAGCGGTTTGAACCGGTCGAGCAGATCGGCCTCGCGCGCCAGCAGGGTCACGGCATGCTCGGCCACGTCGTCGGGCAGGTCGCCGAGGCACTTGCGCAGACTGGCCAGCGTGCGGGCCGCAGAGCTGCGCATGGCCTGGTGCAGCGACCGCTGGTCGAGCACGGACAGGTCGTCGGTGCCGAACGCAGGGTCGTCGGTGGGTGCGGCCAGCGCCCGGTGCAGCTGCGCCGTGCGCGCGCCCAGCAGGTCGCAGACCTCGAGGTACAGGCCGCTGGCCCGCATGGCCACGTCGGGCACCTCGTCGTCGAGGTGGTCGAGGGGGTGGCCGGTCGCCCGGGCCGGGTCGGCGGGCTGCTCGTCGAAGGTCTCGCCGTAGAAGCGGCTGAGCGCATCGATGGTGTGCTGCCACAGATCGCCCTCGTTGGGGACGAAGCCCTGCACGATGGCGACGGTCATGGGGTCGCGGGGCCCAGCCTGGTACTCGACCGCGCCCAGCAGTGGTGGCACGTGCTCGAACCCCTGCTCGGTGAGGAAGCGGCCCACCTCGAGGTCGGGGTTGATCCCGGGCTCGAGCCGCCGGAACACCTTCATGATCGCCTGATCGCCGATGACCACCGAGCTGTTGCTCTGCTCGGCGCGGAGCGCGGTGATGTCGGCGTCGGCGAGCGCGGGCGCCATCTGGCGCAGCGCCGGGGTGGGCGACCCGAGCAGGGCACCATTCTCGCCGGGGCGAGGGCGTCGGCTGCGGCACCGGTCGAGCAGGGCACGAGCCGCCGACGGCTCCCACAGCGCTTCACTGAGCACCCGCGTCTCACCGGAGGGGCCGCGCAGCTCGGCCACCACCCCGAGGCTCAGCTCACCGAGCAGGGCATCGGCCCGCTCGCCGCCGACGATCGCCAAGGGCAGCGCGAACGTGGCCGGCTCGCCCTCCCGGAACTGCACCCGCACGAGCACCAGGTAGGTGGGCACACCGTCGCCGCGCGAGCCGAGCGGCACCACGTCGACCATCCTGGCGGCGGTGACCGTCCGGTCCTTGCCCGGGAACCAGCGCCGATGCAGCAGGTACGCGGGCAGGAGGTGTTCGACGGCGGCACGGGCCGGCCCCTCGAACACGCTGTCCCACGGCCCGTCCACCTCGACGGTGGGCACCGGCCCGCCCGAGGCGGCGCCGGACACGGGGGCATCGGTCTCCTGGCGGGTGAGCGAGAACCAGTGGAACGCGTAGGGCCCCAGCGTGACCAGGTAGGGCAGCTCACCCACCGGTGGGAACTCGGTGCGCCCGAACAGCTCGATGGGCCGCGTCCCTGCGTGCTCGGCCAGGTCGAGCTCGGCGTACTGGGCCGAGCCGGCCAGGTTGGCCACCACCAGCACGTGCTCGTCCTCGAACGAGCGGACGAAGGCCACGATGCGGGGGTTGTCGGGCAGCAGCATGCGCAGGGTGCCCCGGCCGAACTCGGGATGGCGGCTGCGCACGTGCAGGATCTGGCGCATCCAGCGGTAGAGCGAGTTCTCGTGGGCCTGCTGCACCTCCACGTTCACCATCTCGTAGTGGAACTCGGGGTCGATGATGGTGGGGAGGTAGAGCTTCTGGGGGTTGGCGGTGGAGAAGCCGGCGTTGCGGTCGGGTGACCACTGCATCGGTGTGCGCACGGAGTCGCGGTCGCCCAGGTAGACGTTGTCGCCCATGCCGATCTCATCGCCGTAGTAGATGACCGGCGTGCCGGGGAGGGCCAGGAGCAGCCCGTTGAGCAGCTCGATCTTGCGGCGGTCGTTGCCCAACAGCGGGGCGAGGCGGCGGCGGATGCCGGCGTTGATGCGCATCTGCGGGTCGTGGGCGTAGACGCGGTACATGTAGTCCCGCTCCTCCTCACTCACCATCTCGAGGGTCAGCTCGTCGTGGTTGCGCAGGAAGATGGCCCACTGGGCGCCGTCGGGCACCGGCGGGGTCTGGTCGAGGATGTCGACCACCGGGAAGCGGTCCTCCATCTGCACCGACATGAACAGCCGGGGCATGAGGGGGAAGTGGAACGACATGTGGCACTCGGGCTCGTCGTGGTCGCCGAAGTACTCCACGGCGTCCTCGGGCCACTGGTTGGCCTCGGCCAGCAGCATCCGGTCGGGGAAGTGCTCGTCGACGTGGCGGCGCAGCTGGCGGAGGAAGGCGTGGGTCTCGGGCAGGTTCTCGCAGTTGGTGCCGTCCTGCTCGTACAGGTAGGGCACCGCGTCGAGGCGCAGGCCGTCGATGCCCATCTTGAACCAGAAGTCGAGCGTGTCGAAGACCGCCTTGTGCACCTCGGGGTTCTCGAAATTCAGGTCGGGCTGGTGCGAGTAGAAGCGGTGCCAGAAGTAGGCGCCGGCCAACGGGTCCCACGTCCAGTTCGACGACTCGAAGTCGGAGAAGATGATGCGGGCGTCGCGGTAGCGCTCCGGGGTGTCGCTCCACACGTAGAAGTTGCGCCAGCGGCTGCCCGGCGCCGCCCGCCGGGCCCGCTGGAACCAGGCGTGGGCGTCCGAGGTGTGGTTGATGACGAGCTCGGTGACCACCCGCAGCCCCCGCCGGTGCGCCTCTCGCAGCATCCTGCGAAACGACGCCAAGCTGCCGTAGGACGGGTTGATGGTGCGGTAGTCGGCGATGTCGTAGCCGTCGTCGCGCAGCGGCGAGGGGTAGAACGGCAGCAGCCAGATGGTGTTGACGCCGAGGTCGTGCAGGTAGTCGAGGCGGCTGGTGAGGCCGTCGAAGTCGCCGATGCCGTCACCGTCGGAGTCCTGGAAGGCCCGGATGTGGACCTCGTAGATGATGGCGTCGCGGTACCAGTCGGGCCCGTCGGACAGCCCCACGGGTGGCGGGAGCGGGGCGGGGCCGTGCGGCCCGTAGGGGCTCACGATCCCCGTGCCGGTCGGGTGACGGCGAAGACGTGGGCGGGCATGACGGCGGGGTCCAGCTCGACGTAGTTGTCGGCTCCCTGCCAGCGGTACCGCGCGTCGCCGAGCAGGTCGTGCACCTCGAAGGGCCGGTCGCCCTCCACACCCAGCTCGTCGAGATCGAGGTGCACCACCCCGGCCCGGAGGTGGTGGGGATCGGTGTTGACCACCGTGAGCACCACGTCGTCGCGCGCGTCGGTGCGCTTGGAGTAGCAGAGCAGATCGTCACCGTCCACGTCGTGGAACCTCAGTCGGGTGTTGGTGTGCAGGGCGGGGTGGGCTCGGCGGATGGCGTTCAAGCGGGCCAGCAGGGGCGCCAGCGAGTCGGGCCGGTCGCGGTCCCAGTGCCGCACCTCGTACTTCTCCGAGTGCAGGTACTCCTCGCTGCCCGGGGCGCGGGGCACGTGCTCGCCCAGCTCGAACGCGGGCCCGTAGACCCCGTAGCTGGCCGCGAGGGTGGCGGCCAGCACGGCCCGCCCCGCGAACGCGGCCCGACCGCCGTGCTGCAGGTGCTCGGTGAGGATGTCGGGGGTGTTCGGCCAGCAGTTGGGGCGCAGGTACTCGGCCACCGCTGTCGTGGTGAGCTCGGTGAAGTACTCGCGCAGCTCCCACGCGGTGTTGCGCCACGCGAAGTAGTTGTACGACTGGCTGAACCCCAGCTTGGCCAGGTGCTCGAGCACCCGGGGGCGGGTGAAGGCCTCGGCCAGGAAGACGACGTCGGGGTGCGTCGAGCGCACCTCGGCCAGCAGCCACTCCCAGAACCGGAACGGCTTGGTGTGGGGGTTGTCGACCCGGAAGATGCGCACACCCTCGCCGACCCAGTGCTCGACCACGCCCAGCAGGGCCGCCCACAGGCCCTCGCGGTCGGCGGTGTCGAAGTCGATCGGGTAGATGTCCTCGTAGCGCTTCGGCGGGTTCTCCGCGAACTGGATGCTGCCGTCGGGACGGTGCCGGAACCACTCCGGGTGCTCGGTGACCCAGGGGTGGTCGGGCGAGCACTGGTAGGCGAGGTCGAGGGCGACCTCGATGCCGTGACGCCCGGCATCGGCCACGAGCGCCCGGAAGTCGGCGGCCGACCCCAGCTCGGGGTGGATGGCCGTGTGACCGCCGTCGGGGCTGCCGATGGCCCACGGGCTACCGGGATCGCCCCGCCGGGCGGTGAGGGCGTTGTCGGCGCCCTTGCGGCCGGTGACGCCGATGGGATGGATCGGCGGCAGGTACACCACGTCGAACCCCATGGCCGCGATCTCGGGCAGCCGCGCGCCGACGTCGGCGAAGGTGCCGTGGCGGCCGGCCACCGTGGCCGCCGAGCGGGGGAACAGCTCGTACCAGGCGCCGTACCGGGCTCGCTCGCGTTCGACCAGCACGGTGCACTCGGGGTGGACGGTGACGGCACCGCGGTCGGCGAGGGCACCCATCTGGGCGGCCATGGCCCCGGCTGCGGCCCGGAAGCCGGCGGCGTCGCCAACGAGCAGCGGGTGTGCGGTGGCCCGCAGCCGGTCGGCGGCCTTGGCCGGGGCGGCCGTCGCGGCGGCCTCGACCTGTAGGGCGCCCACCTGCAGGTCGACGGCAACGTCCTGGCCCGCTTCGATCTTGGCCAGGGTGCCCTGCAGCCAGGTGCGAAAGGGGTCGATCCAGCCCTCGACGGTGAACCGGTGCGTTCCCAGCGCCTCCACCTCGAACGAGCCCTGCCAGTGGTCGTTGCCCAGCGGTTCGAGCGGGACCGCCGACCAGCGTCCCCCCGGCGGCTGGTGCAGCAGACGCGCCGCCACGACGTCCTTGCCGTCGGCGAAGACGTCGGCGCTGACGGTCACCGACTCGCCCGACACCCGCTTCACCGGGAACCGGCCGCAGTCGACCACGGGGGCCACGTTCTCGATCACCACGCGGCCCGTGACCGCGCCGCCCGGCGACCGGGTCGCGGTCATGTGCCCGCGCCGCCGGCCGGGTAGATGCGCCGGGCGTACTCGCGCACCATCCGGGTGGCCGAGAACCGGGGCCCGTTGGTCTTCAGGCTGTTGCGCACCATCGCCAACCATCCGTGGGGGATGCCGTCGTCGCCCCTGTCGTTGAACAGCGGGACCACCTCGCCCTCGAGCAGGTCGTACACCGCGGCGGCGTGGCGGCGGTCCTGGGCCTCGTGGTCGGGATCGGTCGCACCCTCGATGGCCCACCCGTTGGTGCCGTCGTACGCCTCGGCCCACCAACCGTCGAGCACCGACAGGTTCAGCGCCCCGTTGAGCGCCGCCTTCATCCCACTGGTGCCACTGGCCTCCTCGGGCGGCCGGGGCACGTTGACCCACAGGTCGCACCCCCCGACCAACTGGCCGGCGAAGGACAGGTCGTAGTCCTCGAGGAAGGCCACGTGGCCCGCGACCGCCGGCGCTCCCTTCAGCTCGAACGTGCGGGCGAGGATGGCCTTGGCCCCCTCGTCGAGGGGGTGCGCCTTGCCGGCGAACACGAACTGCAACGAGCGGTCCCCGGTGAGCAGGCCGAGGGCCCGCTGCGGCTCGATGGTGAGCAGGTTGAGCCGCTTGTAGGCCGCCAGCCGGCGAGCGAAGCCGACGGTGAGCCGGTCGGGGTCGAAGCCCACCGCGGCCGCCTCGGCGTACTCGACCTCCTCGCCGCGCCGGAGCCGGTCGCTCGCCGATCGTCGGCGGATCAGGTCGACCAGACGGGCCCGGCTCGCGGAACGGGCCGACCACAGCTCCTCGTCGGAGATGTCGTCGACCACCCGCCACGTGTCGGGGTCGTCGGCCCGCTCGAGCCACCCGTCGCCCAGGTGGCGGTCGAACAGCGCCTTCATGTCCGGGCCGAGCCAGGTGGGGACGTGCACGCCGTTGGTCACATGGGTGATGGGAACGTCGTCGACGGCGCCGCCGAACAGGGGCTGCCACATCTCGCGGGCCACCTCGCCGTGGCGTCGGCTGACGCCGTTGGTGGACCGGGCCGCCCGCAGCGCCAGCGGGGTCATCCCCACCGGGCCTGCGGGATCGCTCGGATCGAGGCGACCGAGCCCGAGGAACCGCTCGGGCTCCCCGGTGGCCTCGGCCACCCGGTGCAGCATCAGCCGCGCTTCGCGGTCGCCGTAGGTCTCGTTGCCGGCCGCCACCGGCGTGTGGGTGGTGAACACGAGCCGCTCGCGGGCCTCGGCCCACGATTCGTCGAAGCCCTGGCCTCGGGCCCGGGCCCGCCCGACCAGCTCGGCCATCGAGAGCGCGGGGTGGCCCTCGTTGATGTGGAACACCGACGGCTCGACACCCAGCCGGTCGAGGGCCTGGGCGCCCCCGAAGCCCAGGACCGCGTACTGGGCGAGGCGCACCGACGCGATCCCCTCGTAGAGGCGTGAGGTGATCCATCGGCCCACGGTCGTGTTGCCGGCACAGTCGGTGTCCAGCAGGTACAGCGGCACCCGCCCGACGTCGGCCCGCCACACCCGGGCCACCACGTCGTCGTCGTCGACCGGCACCGTGACCGTCAGCGGGCCCCCGTCGCCGTCGGTGAGGGCCACGCACGGCAGGCGCTGCGGGTCGGTGTCGAGCCAGTACTCGTGCTGGTAGCCGGTGGTGTCGAGGCGCTGGTGGAAGTAGCCGGTGCGATAGAGCAGCCCCACCGCCACCATCGGCAACGCCAGGTCGGATGCCTCTTTCAAGATGTCGCCGGCCAGCACGCCCAGGCCCCCCGAGTAGACGGGCAGCGACGCGTGGACGGCGAACTCGGCGCAGAGGAAGGCGACAGGCCGGTCCACGGGGACGTCGGGCCCAGGAGGGCGGGCCAGGTCGGCCTCGATCAGGGCGGCGAGGGCCTCGGCCCGCTCGATCAACCCGCCGTCGGCGGCGGCCGCCTCGAGCACAGGGGCGTCGGCCTCGGACAGCAACCGCACCGGGTTGGCGCCCACGCGGGCCCACCGTTCGGGGTCGATCGCGGTGAACACGGCCGGGCCGTCGTCGGCCCACGACCAGCGGTAGTTGTAGGCGACGCCGGCCAAGGGCGCGAGTGGCGCAGGAAGGCGGGCGGCCAGCGCCGCGACCGCGGCGGCCATGTCGTGGTCACCGGGTCGGGGCGTCGGGATCGGCACGAGGGGACGCTATCGGGTGCGCCGGCGGGTGACGGTGGGGAGCGCAGGACAGGCAGCTGCGGCCACCCGACCGGCGCCCCCGCCGGGTCACCAGAGTTGGTAACCGCCCGGGATCAGCTCCAGCGGGAGGTAGTGGAAGAAGATCTCGCCGTAGATCACGAAGGTGAGGATCGCGGCCGCGCCGGCCCAGAGGCCCAGCCGGTCGAGGATGGGCCAGGTCTCGGAGGCCGGGTGGAAGGGCTCGTCGGCGACGGGCATGCGCTGCACGTCGGCGACCTGGCGCTTGCTGTGGATGGTGCCGATCACGACGACGAAGAAGCAGACGCCGGAGATGAACATGATCGACCCGCCGAACGCGGTCAGGGCATCGGCCACGTCCCAGCTCTTCATGATGTTGCCCAGGCTGTCGAGCGGTGGCGTGAAGCGGCCGAGGTAGGTGGCCTGGCTGATGTTGGTGCGTCGGGGCATGCCCTCGATGCCGCCCTGCATCTGGCCCCGGGAGAAGATGAACACGCCCACGATCCACAGCCAGGTCTGCGCGACGGCAAGTCGACGCCCCCACAGCTTCTTCCCGGTGAGGTAGGGCACCAGCCAGTAGCAGATGGCCATGATCGACAGGGCCACCGCCGTGCCCACCGTGAGGTGGAAGTGGCCGACGATGAACGCCGTGTTGTGCACGGTGAGGTTCACCGTGTAGCTCGCGTTGATGAGGCCGCTGACGCCGCCCAGGATGAACCCGATGCCGGCCAGCAATTGCCCGGACACCGCGGGATCGCCCCACGGCAGCTTGACGATCCAGCCGAACCAGCCTTTGCCCCCACGGTTGCGCCCGGCGTTCTCGAGCGAGGCGATGACCGAGAAGAACGTGACGACGCTGGGGAAGAAGATGCAGAAGGTCAACAACCACGAGATGGTCTTCGACGAGAAGGGGACACCGGGGTCGGTGAACTGGTGGTGGATGCCCACCGGCAACAGCAACAGGAAGGCGATGAAGACGATCCGCACCAAGGCATCACTGGCCACGCGGCCCTTGCCGGCCTGCTCGGGGAGGAACAGGTACCACGACACGTAGATCGGTAGGAGCCAGAAGTAGACGATCGGGTGACCGGTGAACCAGAACAGGATGCGGGTGAACTGTGGGTCGATGCTGTCGGTGATGCCGAGCGACCAGGGCAGCACGAACACGAGCACCTCGATGGCGATGCCGATCGAGGCGAGGAACCACATGAGCTCGGTGACGATCGAGGTGAACGCCAGCAGCGGGATGCGGTCGGCCTCGTGGCCGTCGCGGCGCCAGGCCCGCAGCGTGAGCAGCTGGTTCGCCAGCGTGGCCCAGGTGGACACCACGAGGAACACGGCGCCGATGTAGAACGCCGGGGTGGCCTGCAGCGGCGCGTAGAACGTGAACAGCACCGAGGCCTTGTTGGCCAGGATGGCCCAGGCCGCCAGGGCCACGCCGATCCACGCCAGGTAGAGGGAGACGTCTCGGAGCACCGGCGAGACCAGCGGCCGGCGCAGCGACTTCATGGTGGTCAGCGACATGAAGGCGTTGCTGAACGTGAAGGTGAAGACCAGCGCCAAGGTCACGCCGTGCAGGGTGAGGCCCTGGTAGTAGCTCTGCAGCCCGACGGCGTCGTAGAGGTTGATCGGTCGGTTGAACACCTCCTCGAGCACGAAGTCGCCGCGGTCGGATGCCTGCAACGCGCCCATGAGCAGCCCGAGGGCCAAGCCGGTGAGGCTGAGGTACAGCTGCCACTTGACGGCCCGTAGGTCCGCTTGGCGGACGTTCGGGATGTCGATGGACCAGCGGCCCCGCTGCGTGGGCGTGCCGATGATCGGCGCACCCGGGTCGGCGTCGCCGGCGGCGGACGGCAGGTCGTTGCCGTGTTCGATGGTGTCGGTCATCTCCGCTCGCTCACTCGACGTTGATGGTCATGTACATGGTCTGGTGGCCGAGGCCGCAATACTCGTGGCACACCAACGAGTAGATGCCCGGGTCGTCGAAATTCACCTTGATCTTCGACACCTGCCCGGGGATCACCATCACGTTGGCGTTGGTGTCGGGGATCCGGATGCCGTGGATCACGTCGCGTGACACCGCCTGGATGGTCACCTCGGTGCCGGCGGCGACGGTCACCTCGTTCGGCGTCCACTGCCAGGCCTGGGCCACCAGCACCAGGTCGCCCGTGCCGTCGCCGTTGTCGGTGTAGCCGGGGTGGTCGAACGGCGGGGTGGTGTCGATCTCGGCCGGCTTCACCCGCCCCGCCGGTTGGGGCAGGGCTGCGTGGTGACCCACGACCGAGATGATCAGCCCGGCGACCGCGCCCAGCAGGACCACCGCCGTGGCGTACATGAACCAGCGTTCGTAGCGCTCGATGTGCATCGGCTCAGCTCCGGGCGATCATGGTGAAGTAGGCGAACAGCCACGTGCCCGCCATCAGCACGATGAACAGCGCGCTCAACACGAGGGTGCCCTTGGGGTGACCTTCGGGGTCGGCGCCGTCGGGCGCGGCCTCGTCGCTCGCGGTGTCGTCGCTCATGTCGCTCCTCGCTCGTGCGCGGTTCGCCGGTGGGGGCCGTGGGCGGGGCTCACCCGGCGGTCCCGCCCAGCGAGTCGATGTAGGCCACCAGGGCGGCCACGTCCTCGCTCGAGAGGTCGAACTGCGGCATGGCCACGGTGGTGAAGCCCTCGACGATCTGCCCGGACGGGTCGGTGATCGAGGCCTCCAGGTACGCCTCGTCGGCGGTCACCGTCGTACCGTCGTCGAGGGTGACCTCAGAGCCGGCGACCCCCTGCCAGGTCGGTCCCACGCTGTCGCTGCCGTCGGCCGAGTGGCAGGTGACGCACCCGTTCTGGTCGGCCAGGTCCTGGCCCTTCACGGCCTCGGGGGAGAGCTCGGCGGTCGCGGCGCCACCACCACCTCCGGTGCCGCCTCCGTCGTCGCTGCCGGCCATGATCACGGCGATGACGCCGAGGGCCACCCCGAGGACGGCGAGCACGGTCACGACAGCCAGCCAGGCCGTCTCACCCGCCCCGAACCTCATCTCGGAGGTTCCGTCGTCGGCGGCGTCGGGTGCGTTCTTCTGCGGCTCGGTGTCGCTCACACCCGAGGTCCTACCACGGGGCATCCGGCGATGCACAGGGACCAAGGTCCCTAGTCGTCATCGATCGGGGCCGAACCGGCGTCGGCACGCGCCTGGCGCGGCTGTTGCCGACGGCCCAGGCGCGACGCCGACGTCGCGGTGTCAGTTGCTGAAGAGCACGATCCGCCAGACGATGCCGAGCAGGATGCCCACGAACCCGACGATGATGCCGGCGGTGGCCAGGCCGTCACCGCCCTGGGTGCCACCCGATGCCTTGATCTGGTTCTTGGCCACGAAGCCGAGCACGATGCCGATGATCGAGCCGATGCCGCACAGCAGGCCGATGCAGCTGGCGATGATCGAGCCGACCGCCATCTGGTTGTTGGGCACGGCACCTGCGGGAGGGCCGGGAGGGGGTGTGTAGGACATGGGAGCGCTCCTTGGTTCGGATTGGGCCGCACGCTAGCCAGTCGTGACCGGGGCCGCCGCGATCCCCGTCCCCGTACGATCGGGTCCATGAAGATCGTGTCGCTCCTGCCCTCGGCCACCGAGATCGTCTTCGCCCTCGGCCTCGGCGACCACCTCGAAGGCGTCAGCTTCGAGTGCGACTTCCCGCCCGAGGCCAGGGAGAAGGTGGTCGTCTCGGGCACCGCCCTGCCGGGCGACCTCGACTCGTCCGCCGCCATCGATGCCGCCGTGCGCGAGCGACTGGCCGAGGGTGAGCCCATCTACACCCTGGACCGTGATCGGATCCGCGCCATCCAGCCCGACCTCATCCTCGCTCAGGACCTGTGCGAGGTCTGCGCGGTGCCATCGGGCGCGGTCACCGAGGCACTGGCCGACCTGGGCTGCAGTGCGCAGGTGGTGTCGCTCGACCCGGTCACGCTCGACGACGTGATCGACGGCATCGGGCAGGTGGGAGCGGCCACGGGCACCGAGGACGCGGCCGGCGAGCTGATGACCCGACTGCACGATCGGGTGGAGGACGTCCACGACGCCGTGGCCCGCCTGCCCCGGCCCCGCCCGCGGGTGCTGGCCCTCGAATGGGGCGATCCTCCCTTCAGCGCGGGCCACTGGGTGCCCGACATGATCGGCGTGGCCGGTGGCGAATCGCTGCTGGCACCGCCCGCCAGCCGCTCGAAGGAGCTGCGGTGGGACGACATCGCGGCCGCGGCGCCCGAGGTGGTCGTGTTCATGCCCTGCGGCTACCACCTGGACCGGGCGGAGGAAGGCGCCCGCACCCTTCTCGAGCACCCCGCGCTGGCAGGGGCGGCCCAACTCTGGGCGGTGGACGCCGACTCCTACTTCTCCCGCCCGGGGCCGAGGGTGGTCGACGGCGCGGAGCTGCTGGCGTCGATCCTGCATCCCGAGGCCGCCGGTACGCCCGACCCCGAGCGGGCCACCCGCCTGCGCTGACCGCCTCCCGCCGGGGTGGGCTGGTAGACCCGAGCGCGTGCTCACCACCACCAGTCCCGCGTTCGCCGCGCTGATCGGCGTGGTGGTGCTGGCCCTGTTGCTGGCCGAGGTGACGGGCCGGGCACTGGCCCAGGTGGTCACGCTGGTGCACGAGCTCGGACACGCGGTGGTGGGCCTGCTCGTGGGCGGCCGGGTGCAACGGGTGTCGATCTCCCTCGACGCATCGGGCGAGACCCTCACCCTGATGGGTGGTCGGTTCCCTCGGGTACGGCTCACGGTGTTCACCCTCGCCGGCTACCCGGCGCCGGCGGTGGTGGGCCTGGGCGCCGCCTTCGCCGTGTCCACCGAGGATCACCGCCTGTTCCTGCTGCTCGCCGCGGTGCTGGTGGCCGCGGCCCTCGTGCTGTGGGTGCGCAACCTGTGGGGCATCGTCGTGTTCGCGGTCACGGCGGTGGTGCTCTGGCTGGCGGCCACCGAGGCGGGCGACGTGGTCACCCGGTCGGCGGCCATCGCGCTGGCCTGGCTGTTCGCGCTGGGCGGGCTGCGGTCGGCCTGGCAGCTCACCAGGGGCGCCCGCACCTCCGGGCGGGTGCTCGACGACGCCGAGCGGGTGGCCCAACTCACCCGGGTGCTGCCGCGCGTGGTGGTCAGTGCCGGCTTCGTCGCGGCGGCCGCAGCCTGCCTGCTCGGGGTGGGCGTCCTGCTCCTGCGACCGTCCTGAACGCTCAGATCGGCCGGTGGACGGCCGATGGTTCAGGCACGTGACCAGCAGCGCACCGACGCTGGGTGGGAAAAGGAAGGGCGATGACCGCACCGCAGCAGAGCACAGCGGGGATGATCAACTCGTTGCGCGGCCCGGCCTCGCACGTGGTCGTCGACATCGTCGACCCGGGGATCGGTGGCGCGACCCCGGTCCGCCAGGCGCTCACCACCTTCGGCGTCCACCCCGAGAAGCCGTCGACCTCGCCCACGCTGTTGCTGAGTGGCGGGATCGTCGTGGCCGCCACCGTGGTGAGCGCCGGCATCGTGAACCTCACCCCTGCCGTCGCCTCGCTCGTGTTCGCCGCAGGCGTGGTCATCTGGCAGCGGGTCACCGCCCGGCGCGCTCGACGCACCGACGAGAACACGAGGTGGGCCTCGCGCTCGGGCCAGGCCTTCGGCGCCTGGGATCCCGCCGCTCCGCTCGGCCGGCGCCGCCTGCTCATCGACCAGCGGGGCCTCGCGGTGGTGGACCTGGGCGTCCAGCGCGAGCCACTGGCGGTGCTGCTCTGGAAGTCGGTGAACCGGCTCATCCTGGTGCCCGGCAACGAGCGCACCACCGACCCTGGCCTCGTCGTGCACCGCACCGACGGCAACGTGGCCCTGTTCAGCACCTCGTTCAACCTGCACGAGGTCATGACGGGCCTGGACGAGGTCGGGGTGCCCACCGACATCGAACAGGCCATCAGCGGAACGATCTCGGTGCGCCGCAACCGGCCGCCCCTCGGGTCGACGCCTCCCCCGCCACCGACGCCTCCGGTCGACCCCTGGTCGCGGGTGGCGCCCCCGATCGACGTGGTGCCGCCCTCGGTGGCCTCCGAACTGCCGGCCCCGCCGCCGCTGCCCCCGATGGCGGTTCCGCAGCCCGACCCGCCATCGGCATCTGCCCCGCCGCCAACACCGCCGGCTGCGCCGCACTCGAGCTTCTGAGCACCAGGTGAGGCGGGCCGCCTCACCCCGCCTCAGCCCGGCTCAGAGGTCGGGCAGGCCCAGCGCGAGGTTCGGCGCCTCGAGGCCGCCGTCGATCTCCACCACCTTGCCGGTGACGAAGCTGCCGGCCGGCGACGCCAGCCACAGCGCCCCGAGGGCGATGTCGACCGGATCGCCGAGGCGGCGCAGCGGCGTGTTGTCCACCATCTCCCGCTCGAGCTCCTCGTTCTCGAGCACGGTCTGCAGCGCCGAGGTGGCCACCGAGCCGACCGCGATGGCGTTCACCCGCACCTTGGGGGCGAGGTCGCACGCGAGCAGGCGGGTGAGGTGCGCCAAGGCGCCCTTGGCCGTGCCGTAGGCGACGAACCCCCGGTCGGCTCGGCGGCCCATCATCGACGAGATGTTCACCACGCTGGCCCCGTCGCTCTCGAGCAGGTGGGGCGTGGCCGCCTTGGTGAGCGCGAAGGCCGTGGTGACGTTGAAGTGGATGGCCCGTTCGAAGAACCCCTCGGAGGTGTCGAGGAACGGGCGGGGCGGCGTGCCCCCCACGTTGTTCACCACGGTGTCGATCCGGCCGAGCTCGGCCACCGCCCGCTCGACCAGCACCCCGAGGTTGGCGGTGTCGTTGAGGTCGGCCGGGACGAGCACCGCGCGGCGGCCCAGCGCCTCGATGTCGGCGGCCACCTCGTGCAGTTGCTCCTCGGTGCGGGCCGAGAGGACGACGTCGCCACCCGCCTCGGCGTAGGCGCGGGCGATGGCGGCGCCGATGCCGCGGCCGGCGCCGGTGACGATGGCCACCCGATCCGTGACCAGGAACCGGTCGAGCACCCCACCACCGCGAGCACCCTCCGGCGCCCCGGGGAGATCCGGTGCGCCGGTCCCCGCTGCTCCGCTCCGCACGGTGGCCTCGCTGGTCATGTCGTCTCCTCGGGTTCGGGCTCGGGGTCGGTGTCGCGTTCGTAGCGCCACGGGCCGGGCACCATGAGCAGGCGGTGCCGGGGACCGGGCCGATCGGGGTCACCCGACTCGTAGCCGGCGTCGCCGTGCCACAGGGCCACGGCACCACCATCCACGAGGGCGATGCGGGTGACGAAGTGCTCGACCACGCCCGCGACCGCCTCGTCGAGCGCCTCGGCGACGGTCGTCGAGCGGGCCAAGCGCTCGAGGGTGCGCCACGTGGGCGGGCTGAGCTCGATCTCGCCGTCGTCGCGCATGCGCAGGGCGTCGGCGGGCCGGGCCCACAGGTGCTCGTGGATCTCACCCCCGTCGACGGTGACGTCGCCGGTCGGCGCGGGGGCCAGGAAGAACCAGGTGGCGAACCGCTTGATGGCCACCTCCGGCGGGGTCCAGTGCGAGAACGGCACCAGCGAGTCGGCGTCGACCACCAGGCCGGCCTCCTCGGCGGCCTCGCGCACGGCGGCGCGGCGGGCCGCGGCCATCCCCAGCCGAGCGTCGTCGGGCGCCCCGCCGTCGGGGCCGGGCTCGAGGTCGCCGTCGTCCACCCGACCCCCCGGGAACACCCAGTGGCCGCCCGCGAACGCCAGCTTCGAGTTGCGCCGCAGCATCAGGGTCTCCAGCCCGGCATCGCCGTCGCGGAGCAGGATGACCGTGGCGGCGGGCACCGCGTCGGGCACCGCGCCATCTCGCTGGAAGGTGAGCGTCATCGACCGGCGCCGCTCACACCAGGAACCGGCTGAGCGTCTCGACCACACACGCGGGCTTGTCGTCGCCCTCGACCTCCACAACCACCTCCACGGTGGCCTGCACCCCGCCGGCCACGGGGTCGGCGGCGGTCAACCGGCCATGGCCCCGGATGCGTGACCCGACGGGCACAGGGGTGGGGAACCGCACCCGCCCGGTGCCGTAGTTCACCCCCATCGACGCGCCGCGGACCTCGATGATCTGGGGCAGCATCTCGTTCACCATCGACAGCGTGAGGTACCCGTGCGAGATCGGGCCGCCGAACGGGCCGGCGTCGGCCCGTGGCCCGGGCTCGTGGATCCACTGCCAGGTGCGGGTGGCCTCGCTGAACTGGTCGACCCGCTCCTGGCTGACCACGACCCAGTCGCTCGACCCGAGGTCACGGCCGACCGCGTCGAGCAACTCGTCGGGAGCGGTGAAGACGGTGGGCACGCGGCCACTGTAGAAGCAGACCGTGGGGGGGCCCGGCCACCGGGGTCGCCCTCGACCGGGTCGAAGAACGCCGGGTGAACGGACGGACAACAATGGGCGCCGTGAACCGTCGCCTGCGCCGCCGTCGCCCGATCACCCTCCTCGTGGGGCTGGGCCTGGTCATCGTCGCCGTCGCCGCCTCGTGCTCGAGCGGCCAGGACACCGCGGCCACCACGACGACGTCGACCATCCCGCTCGATGAGGCCATGGCCCTCAACCAGATCCAGGTGATCGGCTCGCACAACAGCTACCACGTGTCCAACTACGACCAGATCAAGGACGTCTCACCGCTCGCGGTGACGCTCGACTACACCCACCAGCCGCTCGCCGAGCAGCTCGACGGCGGCCTGCGCTCGCTCGAGCTCGACGTGTGGCTGCAGGACGACGGCGCGCTGCACGTGATGCACTTCCCCGGCTTCGACCCCATCTCGGTGTGCGACCTCTTCACCGAGTGCCTCACCGAGGTCCGTGACTGGTCCACCGCCCACCCCGACCACGTGCCGATCGGGATCCTCGTCGAGGTGAAGGCCACCGCCGAGGAGCTCGGCGCCCACGGCATCGACCAGATCGACGAGGAGATCCGATCGGTGTTCGACGAGCGCTCGCTGATCACCCCCGACGACGTGCGGGGTGACCGGCCCACACTGGCCGAGGCCGTTCCCGACGGCTGGCCCACCCTCGCCGAGGCCCGCGGCCGGGTGATGTTCGCGATGGACAACGAGGATGCCGTCCGGGACCTCTACGCCGAGGGCCGTCCATCGCTCGAGGGGCGCGTGCTGTTCACGTCGTCGGCCCGGGGCCGGCCCGACGCCGCGTTCATCAAGCTGAACGACCCCGTGGTCGACCGGGACAAGATCCGGCGACTCATCGCCGCGGGCTACATCGTGCGCACGAGGGCCGACAGCGACGTGCTGGGGGCGGTCAACGGCGACACGGTCGGCCGCCGGCGTGCGTTCGCCAGCGGGGCGCAGTGGGTGAGCACCGACTTCCCGGCGACGGAGCCACCGGCGCGATCGAGCGGCTACACCGTCGTGTTCCCCGATGGCGGCTTCACCCGGTGCAACGTGGTGAACGCGCCCGAGCGCTGCACCGACGCCGGCCTCGAGCCCGGGGGCTGACCCCGCAGGTGACTTGCCCCTGCCGGCCACCGGTGACCGAACCACGGGGGCCGTGGCGTCAGTCGCCGAACTCTTCAGAGTCGCCGAAGTCGGCGCAGTCGTAGGCGCCGTCGTCGTAGAAGTCGCTCAACTCGTCGT
Source organism: uncultured Microthrixaceae bacterium (assembly GCA_964635055.1). Lineage (GTDB taxonomy): Bacteria > Actinomycetota > Acidimicrobiia > Acidimicrobiales > DATDAH01 > JAEUJM01. Next base: position 22,595 of record CAZWMT010000003.1, read on the forward strand.
CGCCGAAGAACGAGTCGTCGGGGCAGAAGAACTCGCGGTTGTCGCTGAAGACATCGGTGAACTCGTCGCTGTAGAACTCGTCGTCGATCTGCGCGCCCGTCGAGGCCCGGTCCACGCGGAGCCGGAACGTGCCCTCGTCACCGTCCTCGCCCCGCACCATCACGCCGTAGGTGCCGCTCGCCGGTGCGATGAGGGTGACGAACTGCTGGTCGCCCTCGTCGTCCCCGTCGTCGTAGCTCGCGTAGAGCGGGATCAGGCGGCCTTCTCGACACTCCACGTCGCCGACGTCCTCCGAGAAGTCGTCGCTGGAGACGTCACACGCGATGGCCTCGTCCGCGTCGGAGAAGAAGCTGTCGGACGCAGGGTTGTACCCGATGGTGGCGTCGGAGGAATCGCCGAAGTCGTACCTGGCGAACGTCTCGGGGGTTATGCCGATGGCCAGCGACGGGTCGAAGCCGTTCTCGGGGGTGAGCAGTACCCGCAGCACGTCGCCCTCGCTGAGCGACACCTCGCGGACCGCGATGTCGCCGTCCGAGGTGATCGCGCCCGACGTGACGCCGGTGCCGTCATCGCCGCGGAGGGCCTTGAAGGCGAACAGTCCGCCGATCACCACGACCGCCACCACCGCCCCGATGGCCAGCAGCCGTCCCGTGCTCGATCGCCCCGCCGGCGGCGGGGCCGGCGACGGTGTGGGGCCGTATCCCCCCGACGCGGGGCCGGAGGCGGCCGGCGCGGGGCCGGTGGCGGCCGGCGCAGGGCCGGTGGCGGCCGGCGCAGGGCCGGCCCCGATCGGGTCGGCACTGATCTGGCCGGCGTCGCTGACCCGTGCGGTCCAGGTGGCGCCGTCCCAGTAGCGGAACTCGTGGCGCCCCAGCGGATCGGGATGCCAGGCGGGTGGGGTGTCGCCGGTGGTGCTCACGGTGTCGGCCTCCAACACGAAGTGTCGACCGGGCCGTACGGGCCCGGACCGCCCTGCGGCCCGTCACCGGGCCGGCAGGGGGGAACGGTCAGTCGTCGAACCTCAGTCGCTGAAGAACTCGCACTGGAACGAGGAGTCGGTGAAGTCGCTCAACGTCGCGTCACCGAAGAAGTCGTCGTCGGGGCAGAAGAAGTCGCGGTTGTCGACGAAGAAGTCCGAGAAGCCGTCCGAGAAGAAGTCGTTGTCGAACTCCTCCCCGGTGGACTCCTTCTCCACCTTCAGCTCGAAATCGCCGGTCGAGCCGTCCTCGCCACGCACCATCACCGCGTACGTGCCGCTGACCAGCGCCGGCGAGGCGAGGAACTCCTGCTCGCCGCCCTCCCGCTCGCCGCTCGACCCCAACAGCACCAGGGTCCCCTGCTCGCAGTCGACCTCGCGGATGTCACGCGAGAAGTCGTCGCTGGAGATCTCGCAGGCCAGGTCCTCGTCCGTGTCGGAGAAGAACTCGTCGGTGGCGGGGTTGGAGCCCCACGAGGCGTCGGACGAGTCGCTGCCGAAGTCGAACGTGGTGAGCGCGTCGCGCGTGGCGGCGATGCCCACCTGGGGGTCGAAGTCGCCCTCGGGGGTGACCAGCACCCGCACGATGTCGCCCTGGTCGAGCTCGACCTCGTGCACCGCGACATCGCCACTCGAGTCGACCGAGCCGGACGACGTGCCGAGGCCGTCGTCGCCACCGCTCAGGGCCTTGAACGCGAAGAGCCCGCCGATGATGACGATCGCGACAGCGGCACCGATGCCGATGAGCAGCCCGACGCTCAACCCGCCCTTGGACGGTGGCCCGGGCACCGGCGCGCCCGGGGCGCCAGGCACTCCCGCAGCGCCGGCCGGGCCGGCGTAGCCACCGCCGACCGGGGCCGCGGCGGCACCCGTGGCCGCAGCGGCCGCCGGGGCGTCGACGGGGTCGGTGCCGACCCTGCCGCCGTCACTCACCTGGTCGGTCCATTGGGCACCGTCCCAGTAGCGGTGCTCGTGACGACCCTGGGGGTCCGGATGCCAGGCCGGGGGATTGTTGCCCGTAGTGCTCAAGATCCGCCTCCACGTCTCGACAAGACCGCTGTTGAGCGCCCGACCCTAGTCGGTGCCTGCGCGCGTCGGGGGACCGTCCTCGTGCCGCTCGCGCCCGGCCGGCCACCGGTAGGGTCAGCCGATCTTCCGCCCGTCCCCACGCTCGCTCCTCCGCCGCATCGCCGTGCTCCTGGTGGCTCTGTGCGTGCTCGCCGGGTGCCGGTCGAACGATGCCCTCGACCACCAGGAGTCCACGGCCCGTGCCCGCACCTGCATGAGCCTCCTGGAACGACGCATCGGCACCCGCCTGACGCACCCCGACGGGTCGGCGCCCCCCGACATCGACCGGCTGGCCGACGTGATGGAGCACGACCCGGAGCGGTTCTACGCGACGACGGGCGCCCGGGTGCAGCGGGGGTTCGACCCTGGCGACGGCCAGCCGGACACACCCGGCCACTCGTCCAACCTGGGCGAGTTGCTCGACGTGTGCCGCCGCGCCGTCGGATGACATCGGCAGTGGTCGAGCCTCGACCCGCACCGCCGCCCACCCGCCGCCCGGGCCCCGCACCACTGGATCGCGCCGATGCCGTGTGGGCGTCGCTGCTGGGCCTCGGCGCGCTCCTGCTCCGGCTACCGGGGCTCGGGCGGCCCCGTGCCCTCGTCTTCGACGAGGTGTACTACGCCACCGACGCCCGCGACCTGTTGCGGTGGGGCGCCGAGCAGGTGGCACCGGCACACCCACCCCTCGGGAAGTGGCTGATCGCCGGCGGCATCGAGGCCTTCGGCTTCACGCCCGTCGGCTGGCGATCCGCGGCGGCGGTCGCCGGCGCGTTGCTGGTCGTGGTCGTGTACCTGGGTGGCCGCCAGATCACGGACGACCGGCGCCTGGCCGGCGCCGCCGCCGCGCTGGTCGCGCTGGACGGCCTGGTGCTGGTGATGAGCCGCGTGGCCATGCTCGACATCTTCGTGACCCTCTTCGTCGCCGCGGGCGCCGCTCTGGTGCTCGCCGCTTGGGCGCGACCCGGCGACCACCGCCTGAGCTGTCGGCTCCGGTGGGCGGCCGCCTGCTGCATCGGCCTCGGGGCCGGGGTGAAGTGGTCGGCGCTGCTGGTGCTGCCCGTGGCCATGGCCGTGTTCCTCACCCTCGATCGCCGCCTGGCCGTCCCCGGGCGGCCTCGCCGCATGGCCCTGTTCCGCACCGCCCTGGTGCTGGTGTTCGTGCCCGCGCTCGTCTACCTCGCCACGTACACGGCGTGGTTCGCCCGGTACGACGAGGCCGCCTCGTCGTGGCAGCGGTGCGGCGAGCCGGTGTGCCCGACCAGCGTGGCCGAGCGGGCGCCGGCGTGGCTCGACGCGCAGGGCGACATGGCCCGGTTCCATGTGACCCACCCCACCCACAACAGCCGGGCCGCCCCCGCGTGGACCTGGCCACTTCTGGCCCGCCCCAGCCCGCTGCTGGAGAAGGACTGCGTGGGCGAGCTGAGCGCGGCGCCGACGGCACTCGACGACGGCGTCTGTCCCGACCGCGCGACCGCGGGACCCACCGGCCGGGCACGGCTGCTGGCGGTGGCCAACCCCGTCGGATGGTTCGTCGGGATCGTCGCGGTGGCGGTGTTGCTCGTCCGTGCCGCGCGCCGGCACGACCCGATGGCCCCCGTGCTCGTGGGCCTCACCGCCCTCCAGTGGCTCCCGTGGGTGATGACGGGCAAGAACGTCTACAGCTTCTACGCGGTGACCCTGGTACCCCTCTTCGCGTGGGCGGTGGTGGCCACCCTGCGCTCGTGGCCCCGCAGCCGGGCGATCGCGCTCGGGCTCGTCGCCGCGCAGGCGGCCGCCTTCGTCTGGTTCCTCCCCATCTGGACCGGCGCGACCCTCTCGGGCGCGACCGCCGGACGTCACCTGCTGCCATGGTGGTAGGCGACGCCGACCGCTCGGGCGCATCGGCATCGGTCCCCGCCACGGCGCAGGGGCCGCCCACGCCGGACCCGGTGGGCCAGGCGGACGCGCCGGACGCGCCGGTCCCACCGCCGCCACCGGCGTCCCCCTCACCGCCGCCTCCCCCGCCCCCACCCCCTCCCCCCGGGGCGATGAGCGATCGGGCCCGGCTCGTGCGGGCCGTGGCCGTGGGCGCCTTCGCCGGGTTCGCGCTGTGGTCCATCGTCGGCTGGGGCATCCCCCTCGACCGCGAGGTGATCCTGCTCTGGGTGATGGCCGGCATCGCGGTGACCTCCGTGGGGCGGCCGTGGCGCCAGGTAGGCCGCATGCTGCGCGATTGGCTGCCGTTCGCGCTGGTGCTGGTGGCCTACGACCTCTCGCGGGGGGCCGCGGACGGGCTGGGTCGGCCGGTGCAGATCACCCCGCAGATCGAGCTGGACCGGTGGATCGGCGGTGGCCACGTGCCCACCGTGTGGCTGCAGGAACACCTCATCGACGCTCATCACATCGCCTGGTGGGAGGTGGGGCTCACGCTCTTGTACATCTCGCACTTCATCGTGCCGTTCGTGGTCGCGGGTGTGCTCTGGGTCCAGGACCGCCGCCGTTGGATCCGCTACGCACGGGCGTTCGTCACCGTCAGCTTCCTCGGCGCGCTGACCTTCGTCGTGTTCCCGGCGGCCCCACCCTGGCTGGCATCGCGCATCGGCTACATCGGCACGGTACACCGCACCATCGCCCGCGGCTGGTACGTCATCGGCCTCGACCCGGCCGCCAGGCTCCTCGAGACCGGCCAGGCCACCGTGAACCTGGTGGCGGCGATCCCCTCGCTCCACGCGGCGTACTCGCTGCTCGTGACCGTCACGTTGTGGCCCACGGCCGGGCGGATCGGACGGGTGGTGCTGGCGCTCTACCCACTGGCCATGGGCTTCGCCCTCGTGGTGTCGGGCGAGCACTACATCGTCGACATCGTCATCGGCTGGGGCTACCTCTGGCTCACGGTCGCCGCGTGGGCGGCGTTCGACCGCCACCGCGCCCGCCGCCGCGCCCGGCGGTCCCCACCCGTGGCCCCGCCTCCGCCTCCGCCACCGGTTCCACTCGTGGCCTCCACCACGTGACGGGCGTCACGGCCGGGGCCACAGCACTAGGTTCTCGCGCATGAAAGAGCTCGTCTACGCGCGCATGTTCCTACCGGCCATCACGGCCAACTCGACCCAGATCGCGTCGATCGACGGGGACACCGAGTGCACCTACGCCGAGCACGGCGACCGCGTCCTACGCCTGGCCAACGCCCTGAAGAGCGAACTGGGCGTCGAGCGGCCCGACCGCTTCGCGTTGATGGCCACCAACAGCGCCCAGTACGTCGAGCTCTACCACGCCGCGTTCCTCGGCGCGGGCGTGATCAACCCGCTCAACCTGCGCCTCGCCGGGAAGGAGCTGGACTACATCATCCGCGACTCGGGCACCGAGGTGGCGTTCGTCGACGCCATGTTCGCGGAGCACCTGCACCGGGCCCTGGCCGAGAGCGACGGCGACAGCCCGCTGCGTCACGTGGTGCTGATCGGCGAGGGCGACGTCCCCCACGACGTGGCCTACGAGGACCTCGTCGCCGCAGGCTCGCCGGACGAGCCCGAGGAGCCGGAGGAGGACGACCCGGTCGTGCTCATGTACACCGGCGGCACCACCGGCCTGCCCAAGGGCGTGTTGCTCGACCAGCGGGCCGAGATGTTGAACCTGTACCACGTGGCCGCCGTGCAGCAGTTCGATCCCAGCCAGATCTACCTGCACCAGACACCGCTGTTCCACGCCGCGTCGATGGCCGGCGTCCTCGGCATCACCTCGGCGGGAGCCACGTCGGTCACCATCCCGCTGTTCGACCCCGCGAAGGTGCTGGAGCTGATCGAGCGCCACCAGGTCACCCAGACCGTGATGGTGCCCACGATGATCGCCATGTTGTTGAACCATCCCGAGTTCCGGCCCGAGCGGCTCCAGTCGCTGCGGCTGCTCACCTACGGCGCCTCGCCCATGCCCGCGGCCACGCTCGACCGCCTGATGGAGCTGTACCCCGATCTCGAGATCAGCCAGGGCTACGGCATGACGGAGTGCTCGTCGGTGCTCACGTTCCTCCGGGCGGAGGACCACCGGGCCGGCGGCGACCGGCTGCGGTCCGCGGGCCGACCGGTGCCCGGAGTGGTGCTCTCCATCCAGGACCCCGACGGCAACCTGCTGCCGTCCGGGCAGGCGGGCGAGGTGTGCGCCCGCGCCGGCAACTTCATGCGTGAGTACTGGAACAAGCCCGAGGCCACCGAGGAGGTCTTCGCCGGGGGCTGGTACCACACGGGCGACGCCGGCTACCTCGACGACCGGGGGTACCTGTTCCTGGTCGACCGGGTGAAGGACATGATCGTCACCGGTGGTGAGAACGTGTACTCGGCCGAGGTGGAGAACGCCATCTCCACCCACGCCGCGGTGCTGCAGGTGGCCGTGATCGGCATCCCCCACGACACGTGGGGGGAGACGGTGCACGCCATCGTGGTGCTGAAGCCCGGCGCCGAGGCCACCGAGGCCGACATCATCGAGCACGCGCGCCAGTCGATCGCCGGCTACAAGCTGCCCAAGTCGGTCGAGTTCCGCACCGACCCGCTCCCCCTGTCCGGCGCGATGAAGGTGCTGAAGAAGGACCTGCGCGCCCCTTACTGGGAGGGCCAGGGCCGCTCGGTGAACTGAGCCCCGACCCGGGGAGCCGGCACGGCGGGAAGGGCACCCGCGACCCGGGAACAACCGGAGAACGACCCCGACGAGCACCCGCGGCGAGCGGCTATCGTCGTGCGATCACCCGAGGGAGGAACACCATGGCGGACTCGAACATGCACTGGGACGGCCAGCAGTGGCTGCAGTGGGACGGACAGCAGTGGGCCCCCGCGGCGGGGGCACCCGCTCCCGCACCGGCACCCGCACCGGCACCGGCACCGGCACCGGCACCGGCACCGGCACCGGCGGCCTACGTGGCCCCCGCGGCCGTCCAGTACCAGCACCCGACCCAGGTGATGACCGACCAGCGCAGCAAGGGCGGCGAGACGGCCGTGGCCTGGGTGCTCACGATCATCACCCTCGGGTACTTCCTGCCCTGGGCCATCGCGGCGACGCGGGGCAAGTCGAACTCCGCGGCGATCGGCATCATCAACTTCCTCCTCGGCTGGACCTTCGTGGGCTGGATCGTCGCCCTCGTCATGGCGTGCGGCGCGCACCAGACCGGCGTCGCCATGGCCCCGGCGAGGTAGACGCCCTTCCGGGCACCGCCCGCACCCCGTCGGCGGGCCCCCCACGGGGATCTGGGGGGTTCCCCGGATTCCCCCAGCGCCCGCGGTGGCGGACAGTGGGGCCATGCCCGCCACCCCCTCGCTCGCCCCGCCTTCGCCCTCGGCTGCGTCGGCCCTGAGCGTCGACGACCTGGTCGACGCCACCCCGGCGTCGCGCGACCGGTTCGTCGACCTCCTCCGGGCGGTCAGCATCGCGGTCGTCGTGCTGTGGCACTGGGTGTTCTCGATCACCCACTGGCGCCACGGCGCACTGACCATGCCCAATCCCGTCGGCGACGTGCGCCTGCTGTGGCTGGCCACCTGGGTGCTGCAGGTGATGCCACTGTTCTTCCTGGTCGGTGGGTTCTCGAACCTGGCCGCGTGGGAGGCGACCGAGCGTCGGGGCGGCTCGTGGTCCGACTTCGCCCGGTCCCGGATGCAGCGCCTGCTCCGGCCGGTCGCGGTGTTCGTGGCGGTGTGGGTGGTGGCCGACGCGGTCGCCCGCTCCTTCGTCGGCTCCTACCCCGGCGTGTTGGCGTGGGGTCGCGTGGTGTTCGTCCCCCTCTGGTTCCTCGCGGTGTACGCCGGCGTGGTGCTGTTGGCGCCGGCCACGGCCCTACTGCACCGGCGCGCGCCCGAGCTCACCATCGTCGGCCTCGGTGCCGCGGTCGGGCTGGCCGACCTGGGCCGGTTCGGGTTCGGGTGGGGCGCGCTCGGCCTGGTCAACGCCGGCCTGGTGTTCGTGTTCGCCCACCAACTGGGCTACTTCTGGCGCGACGGACGGCTGGCCGGCGCACCCGCGCAACGCCGGTGGTCCCTGGTGGTGGGCGGCCTGGCGGCGCTGGTGGTGCTGACCAACCTGGGGGTGTACCCCCGATCCATGGTGGCCGTCCGGGGTGAGGCCGTGAGCAACATGTTCCCCACCACCGCGTGCATCGCGGCCCTGGCCGTGCTGCAGCTGGGCGTCGCGCTGTTGCTGGCGCCCCTGGCCGAGCGCTGGCTCGAGCGCCGCCGGGTGTGGCGGGCGGTGGTGGCCGCCAACGGTGTGGCCATGACCGTGTTCACCTGGCACATGACCGCGTTGGTGGTGGCGCTCGGGGCCTTCGGGGCGCTCGGTGGCCGCCTGGGCGACCACGCCGATGCGTCCTGGTGGGCCACCCGCCCGCTCTGGGTGCTGTTCCCCGGCATGGTGCTGGCGGGTCTCGTCGCCCTGTTCAACCGCTTCGAACGCCCCCGTCCCCGGCGGGTGGGGTGACCCGCGCGGGCCTGCCCGCGCTACCTTCGGTCCATGTCCACCGGTGAGGGCTCCCGAGCGATCGTCGCCGCGTTCCTGGCCAACGTGGGCATCGCGTTGGCCAAGTTCGTGGGCTTCGCGGTGACCGGCTCGTCGTCCATGCTGGCCGAGAGCGTCCACTCGGTGGCCGACTCGGGCAACCAGGCCCTGCTGGTCATGGGCAGGCGGCGCTCGACGCGGGAAGCCGACGAGGCCCACCCGTTCGGCCATGGGCGCGAGCGCTACTTCTGGGCCTTCGTGGTGGCGCTCGTCCTGTTCACGCTGGGGGCGGTCTTCTCCATCTACGAGGGCATCCACAAGCTCTCGCACCCCGAGCACCTGGAGTCGGCGGGCTGGGCCATCGGCATCCTGCTGGTGGCCATCGTGCTCGAGAGCCTGTCGTTCCGCACCGCCATCGGCGAGTCCAACCAGCTCCGGGGCGACCACGGCTGGTGGGCCTTCATCCGCCACTCCCGCAGCCCCGAGCTCCCCGTGGTGCTGCTCGAGGACTTCGGCGCGCTGATCGGCCTCACCCTGGCCTTCCTCGGGGTGAGCCTCACGATCATCACCGACGACCCGATGTGGGACGCCATCGGCACCATCGCCATCGGCAGCCTGCTGGCGATCATCGCCGTCACCCTGGCGATCGAGATGAAGAGCCTGCTGATGGGCGAGACCGCGACCGCCGAGAACGAGCGCCGGATCATCGATGCCATCGAGTCGGCCCCTTCGGTGATCGGCGTGATCTACGTGCGCACCCAGCACCTCGGCCCGGACGACCTGCTGGTGGGGGTGAAGGTGGACCTCGACCACGATCTGTCGGTGCCGGCCCTCGCCGATGCCATCGACGACGTCGAGGCCCGCATCCGTGGTGCGGTGCCCATCGCCCGCACGATCTTCGTCGAACCCGACATCACCCGACCCGAACCGGCGCCGTGACCGCACCTGCCACCGATCCGATCGACCCGGACGATCCGATCGGCGAGGACGGGACCACCGCCAACGCCTCGCCCGACCCCGACGCGACCGACGACCACGCCGGCGCGCTGGGCCAGTTCATCCGCGAGCAGCGCAACGCCGCGCAGCTGTCGTTGCGGGCCCTGGCCGAGCGGGCCGGCGTGTCGAATCCCTACCTGAGCCAGATCGAGCGCGGCCTGCACGAGCCCTCGGTGCGGGTGCTCAGCTCGATCGCACGGGCCCTGAACCTGTCGGCCGAGACCCTGCTGCGCCAGGCCGGCGCCCTGGGCCCCGACGACCCGGGCACCGCCAACCCCACCGTGGCCGCCATCAGCCGAGACCCGGCCCTGACGCCCGAGCAGAAGGACGAGCTGCTCGCGGTCTACCGGGCCTTCACCGCGTCGCCGTGATCGAGACGTAGCCGTGGCCGGGGACGGACCTGCCGACGCCGCACCGACGATCGCCCTGTTCGTCACCTGCGTGGTCGACGTGGCCCGCCCGCAGGTCGCCGAGGCGGCCGTGCACCTCCTGCGCGACGCCGGGGCCGAGGTGAGCTGCCCCGAGGGCCAGACCTGCTGTGGACAGCCGGCGTGGAACGCCGGGTTCACCACCGAGGCGGCCGCGGTGGCCGCCGCCAGCCTCGACGCACTGGAACGTGATCCCGCCACCCACGTGGTCGTTCCGGCGGGGTCGTGCGCCACCATGATCCGGCGCTACTGGCCCCAGCTGTTCGCGCTCGCCGGCCGGCCGGACGACGCCGAGCGGGCCGAGGCCCTGGGCCGGCGGGTGATGGAGCTGAGCGAGCTGCTCACCCATCTCGGCCCACACCACGCCGCCCACGGCCACATTGAGGCGCGGCCCCACCAGGGCGAACCGGCCCACCCGACCGACCCGTCGCCTCCCTCGAGCGCGACCGATGCTTCGGGTCGGCGTCCCGTTCAGCGGCCCGTCGCCTACCACCGCTCGTGCCACCTCGAGCGCGAGCTGCACGTGATCGACCAGCCGGTGGCCCTGCTCACCCACGCCACCGGCGGCGCCCCGGCGGTCTGGCCCGCCGACGACCGCTGCTGCGGTTTCGGGGGAACGTTCAGCGTGCGCCTGCCCGAGGTGTCGGTGGCCATGGCCGACGACAAGCTCGACCAACTGCCCGAGGGTGTGGACACGGTGGTGGGGTGCGACACCTCCTGCCTCCTGCACCTCGAGGCCCGTGCCCGCGACCGCGGCCTCGACCTGCGCTTCCGCCACCTGGCCGAGGTGCTGGCCGACGGGCTCGACCCCGCCGCCGCCCCACCGTCACCCCCGGCTCCGCCACCGCCACCGCCACCGCCGCCGCCCCCGGCACCGCCGCCCGCCGAGGGGCCGACCGGTGGCTGAGTGGCCCCTGCGCTCCGTCGGGTTGCGCCGGCGAACGGCCACGGCGGTGGCCGACCCCGTGCTGCGGGGCAACGTGGGGCGCGCCGTCGATCGCTTCCGCGTCGCCAAGGCCGACGCCTACGAGCGGATCCACGAGCCCGACGAGCTGCGTCGTGCGCTGCGGGGCGTCCGCAACGAGGTCCTGTCGCAGTGGGCCGAGGTGCTGGAACGGCTGGCCGACAACGTCTTGGCGCAGGGTGGCCACGTGTGCTGGGCGCCGGATGCCGCCACGGCCAACGCCTACATCGCCGCCGTGGCCACCCGCACCGGCGCCCGCCACGCGGTCAAGTCCAAGTCGATGGCCACGGAGGAGACCGGCCTCAACGCCGCCCTCGCCCACGTGGGGTGCACCGTCACCGAGACCGACCTGGGCGAGTGGATCATCCAGTTGGCCGACGAGCACCCCAGCCACATCATCATCCCCGCGGTGCACCGCAACCGCCACCAGATCGCCGACACCTTCCAGGCCCGTGCCGGCCTGGCCCAGCGCACCACCGAGCCCGCCGAGCTCACCGCCTTCGCCCGCGGCGAGTTGCGTCGTCGCTTCCTCGAGGCCGACCTGGGCATCACCGGGGTGAACCTCGGGGTGGCCGAGACCGGCAGCGTGGTCCTGGTCACCAACGAGGGCAACGGGCGCATGGTCACCACCGTGCCGCGCGTGCACGTCGCGGTGATGGGCGCCGAGCGGGTGGTCGACACCTGGGAGCAGGCCGACCTGCTGCTGGGGCTGCTGTCGAAGGCGGCGACCGGTCAGGCCCTCACCACCTACACCAGCATCACCACCGGCCCCCGCCGGGCGGGCGAGGCCGACGGCCCCGACGAGTTCCACCTGGTGATCCTCGACAACGGCCGCTCCGACCTGGCCGGCACCGAGTTCGCCGAGATGCTCAACTGCATCCGCTGTGGCGCCTGCCTCAACGTGTGCCCGGTGTACCTCCAGACGGGTGGCCACGCCTACGGGTGGGTGTACTCGGGGCCGATGGGCGCGGTGCTCACCCCGCTGCTCGCGGCCACCGGCCCCCACGACCGGGCCGCCCACGAGGTCGCGAACGCGTCCACGCTCTGCGGCGCGTGCATGGACGCCTGCCCGGTGGAGATCCCCCTCCAGGACCTGTTGCTGGGGCTCCGGCGCAGGAAGGCCGCCGAGGCTCCGTGGAGCGAGCGGCTGGCATGGAAGGCCTGGGCCGCGGCGTGGTCGCGCCCCGACCGGTACCGGCGGTCGCTCCGCGCCGCCACCCGGTCGAAGGACCTCGTGGCACGGCTGGGTTGGCTCCCGGGTGCCCGCCAGTGGGGCGCGGGCCGGACGATCCCCGGCCTGGCCGACCGCACGTTCACCGACCGGTGGGAGGCCGGCGATGTCTGACCCCTCCGGCCCTGTCCCGCCCGGCCCTGTCCCACCCGGCCGCGCCGAGACGGACGCCGTGGGAACTGGCGCCCGATCCGGCGGCTCGGGCGACCGGATCGGGCGCCAGTTCGTGCAGGAGCACGGTGACCGAGCGGCGTTCCTGGCCCGGTTGCGCCGCCCGCAGCCCGTGGGAGGCGCGCCCGTGGGGCCGCACCCTCCCCCGGCGCCGCCCGAGCAGGTGCCCGAGGTCCGCTTCCGGAGCCTCGACGGGTACGACGGCGCCGGACCGCTGGCGCTGCTGCCGGTGTTCACCGCCGCCGCCAACGCCGCCGATGCCCGCGTCCACGCGCCGTCGCCCGTGGGGCTGGCCGGGGTGGTGGCCGAACTGGTGCGCACCCACCAGGTGCGCAGCGCCGTCGTCACCCAGGAGCCCGAGGCCCAGGCGCTGGTCCCGATGCTGCTCGACGCCGGCGTGGCCGTGGGCGACCACTCGCCGGCCGCGGCGGCCGACGCCGACCTGGGCGTCACGGGAGCGGTGGCGGGCGTCGCCGCCACGGGCAGCGTGGTGCTCGACGCCGACCGGGCCGGTGGACGAGGTGCGGGCCTGCTCCCCCGTGTGCACCTCGCCGTCCTCCCCCTCGAGCGCCTGGTGGCCACCCCGTCCGACGTGCTGCGCCGTGGGGCGAGACGACTGCCGTCGAACCGGGTGATCGTCACCGGGCCCTCGCGCACCGGCGACATCGAGCAGATCATCACGCTGGGCGTCCACGGGCCCACCGCGCTCGAGATCCTGGTGCTCACCGAGCCCGTGGGGCCCTGAGCTCGCACGTGCCGCGCGGGGTCCTGCCGACCGCTGCCGCGACGGTGTGGCGGTGGGGGTAGGTTCGCGCCGATGACCGTCACCGATGCCTCCCCGGACGCCGCGCTCGTGGACGACAGGATCGACGAGCTGCTCGACGGGTTCGATCCCTCGGCGGTCGACTCGGTGGGATTCCGCGGCCGCCAGTACGACCTGGGTCTGGCGTGGGTCCACTTCCCCGTGGGCTGGGGCGGCCTCGACCTACCGCCCAAGGTGCAGGCCCACATCGACCGCCGCCTCCGCGAGGCCCGCGCCCCGCAACCGGGCGAGCAGCACTTCTTCGGCCTGACCATGGCCGGCCCCACCGTGGTCACCCACGGCGACGACGAGTTGCGCGGGCGGCTGCTGCGGCGCATGTTCACCGGCGAGGACGCCTGGTGCCAGCTGTTCAGCGAGCCGGGCGCGGGCTCCGACCTGGCGGGCCTGGCCTGCAAGGCGGTGCGCGACGGTGACGAGTGGGTGATCAACGGCCAGAAGGTGTGGAACACGCTGGCCCACATCGCCGACCGGGGCATGCTCGTCACGCGGAGCGATCCCGACCAGCCCAAGCACAAGGGCCTCACCTACTTCGCGCTCGACATGCACGCGCCGGGCGTGGAGGTGCGCCCCCTGCGCCAGATCACCGGAGAGGCCGAGTTCAACGAGGTGTACCTCACCGATGTGCGGGTGCCCGACGCCGACCGCATCGGCGGCGTGGGTGACGGCTGGCGAGTGGCCATGTCCACGCTGATGAACGAGCGCACCACCATCGGCGGCGGCAGCGGGCCCCCCGGGCGGGGCACCGGGGCCATCGCCGAGGCCGTGCGCATCTGGAACGAGGAGGCCCTCGACAAGGGGCCGGTCGCCCGCGATCGGCTCATGCAGCTGTGGATCGACGCCGAGACCCTCCGGCTCACCAACATCCGCGCCAACCAGAACCGCAAGGCCGGCAACCCCGGGCCCGAGGGCTCGATCGCCAAGCTGCGCTTCGCCGAGATCAACATGGAGATCTACGAGTTCTGCGTCGAGCTGCTGGGCGCCGCCGGGCAGGTCGACTACCACTACGAGCTCAAGCGGGCCAGCTTCGGCCTCGTGGGCCCACCTGGGTCGTCCCGCAAGATGTTCCTGCGGGCCCGGGCCAACTCGATCGAGGGCGGCACCTCCGAGATCCAGCGCAACATCATCGGCGAGCGGGTGCTGGGCCTGCCCGGCGACGTCCGGGTCGACAAGGAGCTGCCCTGGTCGCAGGTCCCCCGTTAGTCAGGGCCCTCCCCAGAGACCCGGCGCGGCGGCCGGTCCCCCGCGCTCCGGCGGGACCTCAGGGCACCGAGACCGCGAACGTGCAGTTGCTGTACTCCCCGACCGCGAGGGTGATGGTCGCCCGCCGGTTGGCCAGATCCACGGTCTCTCCGTTGCTGCAGGTGATGGCGCGCAGGGTCTGGCCATTGGTCGCGGTCATCGTGGCCGTGTACGCCCCGGGAGGGAGGTCACCGAACCGCCCCGTGTTGGAGCGCGTGGCGTTCGTGTCGTCGTCGAGGATGGCCGTCGAGCACACCGAGGTGGCGACGCTGCAGAACGTGTAGGTCACGTTGATGCCACTGTCCGGTGTCGCGTCGTGGACGATCGCGACCGACGGGGTGCGGTTCTGGAACGTGCAGACCGTCTGGTCGCCGCTCGCCAGCTCGACCGTGGCCCGGCGCGCCCCGAGGTCGATGCTCTCGCCGGTGTCGCAGCTGATCGTGGTCACCACCCAGTCGTCCACCGCGTCCTGGGTGACCGTGTACCTCCCGGGGGTCAGGGCAGAGAAGGTCCGGTAGTTCGACAACGTGGCGTCGGTGTCGTCGTCCAGCGTGAACGAGGTGCACGGCCCGGCGTCGGTCGGGCAGAAGGTGAAGCCCACGTCGCGCGGAGCGTTGGCCACGGTGTCCTCCACCACCGTGATCGCGTTCAACGAGTTCGTGAACGTACAGGTGGTCTGCTCGCCCGGCGACAGGTTCACGAACACACGGCGGTTGACCAGGTCGATGCCCTCGGTCGACGTGCACGTCAGGCGCGTGAAGGACCAACCAGTGGGGAACGTGACCTGGGTGATGTCGTAGGTGCCGGCGGCGAGGTCGGGGAACACGAGCGAGCTCGGCAGGGTGGCGTTCGAGTCGTCGTCGAGCGAGAAGCTCTGGCAGGAGATGGGCCCACACCCGTTGAAGAGGAAGTCCTGGGCGTCGTTCGGTGACGTGTCGAGCTGGATCGTGAGCGTGGTGGACTTGTCGACGAACGTGCAGGTCACCTGCTCGCCCAGGTCCAGCTCCACCGTGGCTCGCCGGTTGGCGAGGTCGGTCTCGCCCCCCGTGCAGGTGAGGCCCGTCAGCCCGTACGCCGCCACCACCGCCTGGGTCACCGTGTAGCTGCCCGGCTCGAGCGGCCCGACGGTCGTGGTCCGGGACAGGGTGCTGTTCGAGTCGTCGTCGAGATCTCGGTGCACGCACGGATCAGGGCCTCCGCACACGTCGAAGCCGAAGTCCTGGGCGGCGTTGGGCGACGTGTCCTGCACGATGATCAGGGCGGTCTGCTGGGTGACGAACGTGCACGTCGCCTGCTCGCCACGGGTGAGCTCGATCGTGGCCCGGCGGTGGGCGAGGTCGACCTCACCGCTGGTGCACGACAAGGTGGCCAGGCCCCAGCGCCCCACCGCGCCCTGCGTGATGGTGTACGTGCCCTCGGCCAGGGCCCGCAGCGCCGCCTGGCTGGACAAGGTGGTGTCACTGGAGCCGTCGTCGTCGACGGTCAACGTCTGGCAGTGGTCGGGGTCGAGGCACACCTCGTAGGAGAAGTCCTGCGGGTCGTTCGGCGCGCTGTCGTGGTTGATGACCAACGAGGTCGACGTGATCACGAAGGTGCACGTCACCTGCTCGCCCGCCTGCAGCACCAGCGTCACCCGCAACCGGTGCAGCTCCACCTCGCCGCTCGTGCAGGTGAGGGTGCGCTCGCCGTAGCCGTCCACCTGGTCCTGGGTCACCACGTACCGGGTGCCGGCCTCGAGCCCGGTGAACGTCGCCGTGTTCGGGAGCGTGGCGTCACCGGAGCCGTCGTCGTCGAGCA